>CANEZL010000001.1 GCA_947444195.1 Methylobacteriaceae bacterium
AACGGCCTGTTCGCCGTCGGCGCCACCGGCATCCCCGTCGGCCTCACCTCCACCACCGTCGGCGTCGTCTCCGGCGGCATCAACCGCCGCGACACCGAGTTCGCCGTCGTCCGCGCCGGTATCAATTACAAGTTCGGCTCGTACTGAGACCGGACATCGCCGGATCCCTCGGGATCCGGCGGCTTCCAACCCTGAAAGCCCGGCCCGCAAGGCCGGGCTTTCTTCGTTCGATCGTGTCGCCAAGGTGTTCGCGTCGGCGGGAATCGCGCCGTGCCCCTTCTCGGCCGGAATACGAAAAAGGCCCGGCGTGCGACGCCGGGCCTCCCCGCGATGCGCGGTCTTGCCCGCTCAGATGTCGAGATCGGCCCCTTCCGCGAAGGCGGCCCGCTCGGTGATGAAGGCGAAGCGGGCCTCCGGCTTGTTGCCCATCAGGCGGTCGACGGTGTCGCCGGTCGATTCCCGCGCCTCGTCGAGAACCGCCACCCGCAGAAGCGTGCGCTTCTTCGGGTCCATGGTGGTCTCCTTGAGTTGGCCGGGCATCATCTCGCCAAGGCCCTTGAAGCGCCCGATCTCGACCTTGCCGTTCTTGAACGTCGTCTTGATCAGCTGCGCCTTGTGGGCGTCGTCGCGGGCATAGGCGATCTTGGTGCCCTGCTGCAGGCGGTAGAGGGGCGGCACGGCGAGGTAGAGATGCCCGCGGTCGATGAGCCGGGGCATCTGCCGGTAGAAGAAGGTGATCAGGAGCGAGGCGATGTGGGCGCCGTCGACATCGGCGTCCGTCATGATGATCACCTTGTCGTAGCGCAGATCCGCCTCGCGGAAGTTGGCGCCCGTGCCGCAGCCCAGCGCCAGCGTCAGGTCCGAGATGAGTTGGTTGGCACCGAGCTTGTCCCGGCTCGCCGAGGCCACGTTCAGGATCTTGCCGCGCAGGGGCAGGATCGCCTGGGTCGCCCGGTCGCGCGCCTGCTTGGCCGAGCCGCCGGCCGAGTCGCCCTCGACGATGAAGATCTCGGAGCCCGCCGCGCCCGCCGTGGAGCAATCGGCGAGCTTGCCGGGCAGGCGCAGCTTGCGCGTGGCGCTCTTGCGCGCGACCTCCTTCTCCTGGCGGCGGCGCAGGCGCTCCTCGGCCCGGTCGATCACCCAGTCGAGGAGCTTGTTGGCCTGGGCCGGGGAGGCGGCGAGCCAGTGGTCGAAGGCGTCGCGGATCGCGGTCTCGACGATGCGCGAGGCCTCCACCGTGGCGAGCTTGTCCTTGGTCTGGCCCTGGAATTCCGGCTCGCGGATGAAGACCGAGAGCATGGAGGCGCAGGTCGCCATCACGTCGTCGGTGGTCACGGCCGTCATGCGCTTGGCCTGGTTCACGCGCTCGGCATGCTCGCGCAGCGCCCGCAGCAGGGCGACGCGCAGGCCCGCCTCGTGGGTGCCCCCCTCCGGCGTCGGGATCGTGTTGCAGTAGGAGTGGGAGACGCCGTCATCGGCGACGGTCCAGGCCACCGCCCATTCGAGGGAGCCGTGGCTGCCGGGCTTCGTCACCTTGCCGGAGAAGATGCCCTCCGTGACGAGGTCCTTCCCCTCGATGTCACGGGCGAGGTAGTCGCGCAGGCCGCCGGGGAAGCGGTGCACCGCCTCGGCCGGCACGTCCTCCAGGCCTTCGAGGAGGGTGGGCGCGCAGCGCCAGCGGATCTCGACGCCGCCGAACAGGTAGGCCTTGGAACGGGCCATCTTGAACAGGCGGCGCGGGTCGAACCGCAGCGAGCCGAAGATCTGGGCGTCGGGGTGGAAGCGCACCTTGGTGCCGCGCCGGTTCTGCACCCGGCCCACCGGCGCCAGCGCGCTCGTCGGCAACCCGCGGGAGAAGGTCTGGCGGTAGAGGGTCTGGTTGCGGGCGACCTCGACCTCGAGGAGGTCAGACAGGGCGTTGACCACGGAGATGCCGACGCCGTGCAGGCCGCCGGAGGTCTCGTAGACCTTCGAGTCGAACTTTCCGCCCGCGTGCAGCGTGGTCATGATGACCTCGAGCGCCGACTTGCCCGGGAATTTCGGATGGGGGTCGACCGGGATGCCGCGGCCGTTGTCGGTGACGGCGAGCGCCCCCGATTCCTCGAGCTCGACCTCGATGAAGGTGGCGTGGCCCGCCACCGCCTCGTCCATCGAATTGTCGATCACCTCGGCGAAGAGGTGGTGGAGCGCTCGCTCGTCGGTGCCGCCGATATACATGCCGGGCCGGCGCCGGACCGGCTCCAGCCCCTCCAGCACCTCGATCGCCGACGCGTCGTAGCCGCCCTCGGCCGCCTGCGCGGCGGCGAGGGGGGGGACGGCGGCCGAAGCTTCGAGCTTGCGCCGCTCGGCCGGGGCCGGCAGCGAAGCCTTGCCCGCTGCCTTGCCGGGGACCTGGCCGCCGGCGAAGAGATCGCGCGCGGGGTCGCTCACGCGACGGCTCCGCGGAGCGGGTTTCGCGGCAGCGGCCGCGGCGGGGGAACGAGCACCATTCGCCTTCATCCTCTGACCGTACCGGAACAAACCGGAAACAGAAAGGGGCTATCGCGGCGCAGGGCGACCGGCCGGGCCGGCGCCGCCGCAGCGCACACCTCCCCATGACATGGGACGGGGTTGGTTAAGAAGGGCTGATGGCGCAGGTGGGGGGCGCTCGACCGCGTTCCCGCACGCCTCCGCGACGCGCGCGCTCGCGCCGGACCGGCAGCGATCCGCTCCGGCTCAAGCGCTTCGGTGGGCGGGCATCCGGCTCGGAAGGCGAGTAGCCGGCGGTGATGGGCATCGGCGTCCGCGCCCGGCGGGACGCGATCCCGGCCGGCGAGATGGCGGATCTCCGGCGCACGGCCATACGCCAGGAGCCTTTCCGGTCGACGCGTCGGCGCCGCCGACGCATCCGGTCGGCGCCTCCGCGATGTTTCCCATGACGCGACCCGCGCGGCCCCGGGGCCGCGCGGGTCCATCACAGGGCCGGCTGTCGCGCCGTCAGGTCCCCACGCGCCCGCCGCCGCGCTTGGTGATCGTCACCACGGCGGGGCGGGGCGGCAGGTTCGGGTCGAAGTCCGGCCAGCGGGTCGCGGGCTTCTCGAAGGTGGCGGGCTCGGCCTTCGGATCCTCCTCGTCGGCCTCGCCCGGATGCTGCACGGCCACGAAGAAGGTGGTGTCGTCGGGGGTGAAGTAGGGGCCGCACATCTCGGCGCCGGTGGGCACCTGGAAGAAGTGCTTGCCGGTGCCGCGGCCCGGCCCCTCCGTCTCCATCGCCCAGATGCCGTCGGTGCGGCCGGTGCGGCCGGCCGAGTTGCCGTCGGTGGAGATCCAGAGCCGGCCGAGCCCGTCGACGGCGCAGTTGTCGGGCATGCCGAACCAGCCGTCCTTCGTGGTGGCCGAGGAGAAGGTCGCCCCGACCGCGGCGATGGCGGGATCGCCGCAGCGGACGAGGACCTCCCAGGCGAAGCCCGGCGCGGTGTGCTCGCCCGAATCCGGCGTGATCTCGACGATGTGGCCGAAGCGGTTGTCCGGCCGCGGGTTGGCGGCGTCGACCTGATCGGCCTTGCGGCGCACGTTGTTGGTGAGCATCACGTAGACCTTGCCGGTCTTCGGGTTGGCCTCCACGTCCTCGGGCCGGTCCATCTTGGTGGCGCCGACGAGGTCGGCCGCCCGGCGCGTCTCGACGAGGACGTCGGCCTGATCGCGGAAGCCGTTCTCCGGGGTGAGGGGGCCCTGGCCGAAGACCAGGGGCAGCCAGGTGCCGCGCCCGTCCGCGTCGAAGCGGGCGACGGAGAGGGTGCCGCGGTCGAGGATGTCGCGGTTGGCCTGCCGGTCGGCGGTATCGACCTTCGCCTCGGTCACGAAGCGGTAGACGTAGTCGAAGCGCTCGTCGTCGCCCTGGAAGACCACGTAGCGGCCGTCCTTGGCCACGATGCCCGCGGCGCCCTCGTGCTTGAAGCGGCCCATGGCGGTGCGCTTCTTCGGGACCGCGTTCGGGTCGAACGGGTCGATCTCCACGACCCAGCCGAAGCGGTTCGGCTCGTTGGGCTCGGCGCCGAGGTCGAAGCGGTCGTGGAAGCGGCCCCAGGCATAGAGGTTGCCCGGGATGCCGAGGCGCTTGTGGTTGCGCGCCTCCCCGTGGCCCTCGGGCAGCTTGCCCTGGAAGTAGTAGTTGATGTTCTCCTCGCAGGTGAGCCACGTGCCCCAGGGCGTGGTCCCGCCGGCGCAGTTGTTGATCATCCCGTGCACCCGGCGCCCGTCCGGATCGGCCTTGGTGCGCAGGCGCTCCGAGCCCGCCGCCGGGCCGGTGATCTCCATGGGCGTCGTCGCGGTGATGCGGCGGGCGTATCGCGAATCGGGCACCACCTGCCAGCGGCCGTCGACGCGCCGCACCTCGATCACCGAGCCGCCGTGGGCGGCCATCTCGATGTCGACGAGGTCCCTGGACATGCCCGCGAAGGCGGTCTTGCCGTCCTGCCGGCCGAGGCCGGGGAACATCAATTCCTCGTTGGTGTACTCGTGGTTGACCGCGAGCAGGCCGTGCTGGGCCGGATCGGCGGCGCCCGGCATCGGGAAGTAGCCGATGAAGTCGTTGTTGTAGCCGAACTGCTTGCTCTGCGCCTCGGGGGTCTGGCGCCGCGGGTCGAAGGCCGGCGCCCCCGGCAGGACCGGATCGCCCCAGCGAATCAGCACCTCGGCGTCGTGGCCCGCGGCGACGTGGTGGCGCTCGTCCGAGCCCGCGGGCAGTTCCACGAAGGGGAACGGATTGGCCGCGGGCTCGGCCGCCGCCAGGGCGCGCGGCCCGACCACGGCGCTGATCGCGCCCACCGCCAGGGTGCCGCGCAGCAGATCGCGCCTGTTGAAGCGCGCCGCCACCACGGCGGCGAGCGTCGGGTTATCGCTGCCGTTGCTGCCGTCGTCCTCGGCGGCTTCGGCGGCCTGCGAGCGGTTGAGCGCGGTCATCCGGACTGTCTCCTGACTGTTGTGGAAGGCGGCTACACACGCCCGATGGCAGTGCGATGACGCAGCGATGGCGAACCCAGCGGAACCCGCACCCGGAAACGGGCGTTTCTCAAGGGCCCAAGCTTCGCCGTACCCGCAGGATCGGAACGCGCGCCATCGCCGGGGCCAAGGACGGAGGGAGCCAGACGCCATGACGCATCCGGACGCCGAGATCCGCCACGCCGACCTTCTCCGTGCCGAGCGCGCGGCGGGCGAAGCCTTCGGCTGGCCCGAGGCGGCGGCTGCCATCCGCAACCCCCTCCACACCCCGGCCGCGCTCGCCGCAGCCACGGCGGTCGTCACCGTCGCCGCGACGCTGAGCTACTTCATCTGAGGCCGTCGCCGGTCGATCGCCTCGGGGCCGCGCGCGTCTCTCCTGCCCCTTGCGGAGAGGAGCCGGAGGTGAGGGCGGCGCAGAAGGCACCGGGGCGCTCGATCCTGAAACACCCCCACCCCGAACCCCTCCCCGCAAGGGGGAGGGGACTGCCGTCCGTTCGAGGCAATGAAGCGATCAGACCCGATCGCGTATGAAGCCGTTCAGCCGCTCTTGGCGGCGGGCTTCTTGGCGGCGGGCTTCTTCGCGGCGGCCGGTGCCTTCTTCGCGGTCGCGGGTTTGTCGGCCGCGGTCTTCTTCGCGGGCGCCTTGCGGGCGGTCTTGGTTGCGCCGCCGGGGGCCGCGCGGCGGGCGGGCTTCTTGCCGCCGCCGGCCTCGCGCCGCGCATTCACGAGGGTGATCGCCTCGGCGAGGGTCAGCGCCTCGGCCGCCGTCGTCTTCGGCAGGGTGGCGTTGACCTCGCCGTCGGTGACGTAGGGGCCGTAGCGGCCCGCCTTGACCACCAGCTCGCGCCCGCTCGCCTCGTCCTTGCCGAGGCTGCGGCCGGGATCCGAGGCCGGGCCGCGACGCCCGCCGCCCTGCTCCTTGGCGACGATGAGGTCGATGGCGCGGTTGGCGCCGATCTCCAGGACGTCGTCGTCACGCCCGAGATTCGCGTAGGTCTTGCCGTGCTGCACGTAGGGACCGAACCGGCCGAGGCTCGCCAGGATCGGCTCGCCGGTCTCGGGGTGGCGGGCGACCTCGCGGGGAAGCGCCAGCAGCCGCAATGCCTTCTCGAGATCGACCGCGCCGGGCGCCAGCCCCTTGGGCAGGGAGGAGCGCTTCGGCTTCTCCGCGCCCTTCTCCGCGGAGGCCTCGCCGAGCTGGACGAAGGGTCCGAAGCGCCCGTCGCGCAGGGTCACCGCCTGGCCCGTGGCGGGATCGGTGCCGAGCACCCGGACGCCCGGCTGCCCGCCCTCCGCGGAGGAGCCGTCGCCCTCGCCCTCGATGCCGGAGGCGGAGAGCTGGCGGGTGTACTTGCACTCGGGATAGTTCGAGCAGCCGACGAAGGCGCCGAACTTGCCGAGCTTCAGCGAGAGCTGGCCCGAGCCGCAGGTCGGGCAGGTGCGGGGGTTCGAGCCGTCGCCCTTGTCGGGGAAGATGTGCCCCCCGAGGAGCCCGTTCAGGGCCTCCAGCACGTCGGTGACGCGCAGTTCCTTGGTCGAGCCGATGGCCGCGGAGAAATCACGCCAGAAGTCGCGCAGCACCGCGCGCCAGTCGATCTCGGCGTTCGAGACCCGGTCGAGCTGCTCCTCGAGGTCGGCGGTGAAATCGTACTCCACGTAGCGCTTGAAGAAGCTCTCGAGGAAGCCGGTGACGAGGCGGCCCTTGTCCTCGGGCATCAGGCGCTTCTTCTCGATGCGCACGTATTCGCGGTCGCGCAGGGTCTGGAGCACGGCGGCGTAGGTCGAGGGCCGGCCGATGCCGAGCTCCTCCATGCGCTTGACGAGGCTCGCCTCGGAGTAGCGCGGCGGCGGCTCGGTGAAGTGCTGGGTCGCCGCGATGCGCTCGCGGGTGAGGGGATCGCCGGCCTTCATCGGCGGCAGGCGCTTGCCCTCCTCGTCCTCCTCGTCGTCCTTGCCCTCCTGGTAGAGGGTCAGGAAGCCGTCGAACTTCACGACCTGACCGGTGGCGCGCAGATCGAGCCGGCGGGGGCCGACCGCGGCCTCCACGTCCACGGTGGTGCGCTCCAGCTCCGCCGATTCCATCTGGCTCGCCACGGTGCGCGTCCAGATCAGGTCGTAGAGCCGGGCCTGGTCGGATTCGAGGTGGCGGGCGATGTGCTTGGGGAGCCGGCCCATATCGGTGGGGCGCACGGCCTCGTGGGCCTCCTGCGCGTTCTTCGCCTTGGCCGAGTACTTGCGGGGCACCTCGGGCACGTAGGCGTCGCCGAACTCGCGGCCGATCACCGAGCGGGCGTCGCGGACGGCCTCGGGGGCCATGTCGACGCCGTCGGTCCGCATGTAGGTGATGATGCCCACCGTCTCGCCGCCGATGTCCACCCCCTCGTAGAGGCGCTGGGCGACGCGCATGGTCTGGGCCGGCGCCATGCCGAGCTTGCGCGAGGCCTCCTGCTGCAGGGTGGAGGTGGTGAAGGGCGGCTGTGGGTGGCGCTTGGCGGGCTTGGCCTCGACGCTCTTGACCCGGAAGGTCGCGAGTTCGAGATCGCGCTTGAAGGCGGCGGCCTCGTCGCCCGTGCCGACGTCGAGGCGCTGGATGCGCCGGCCGTCCGCACCGACGAGCCGGGCGTCGAACACGGCGCCTGCCTGCGTGGCCAGCGTCGCCACGATCGACCAGTACTCGCGGGGCTTGAAGCTCTCGATCTCGTACTCGCGCTCGGTGACGAGGCGGAGCGCCACCGACTGCACGCGGCCCGCCGAGCGGGCGCCCGGGAGCTTGCGCCACAGCACCGGCGAGAGGTTGAAGCCCACGAGGTAGTCGAGGGCGCGGCGGGCGAGATAGGCGTCGACCAGCGCCTGATCGATCTCGCGGGGCTTGCGCATCGCCGCCTCCACCGAGGCCTTGGTGATGGCGTTGAAGGTCACGCGCTCGACGGGGATGCCCTTCAGCGCCTTGCGGGCGGTGAGCGCCTCCAGCACGTGCCAGGAGATCGCCTCGCCCTCGCGGTCGGGGTCGGTCGCCAGAATCAGTTTCTCGGCGCCCTTGACCGCCTTGGCGATCTCCGAGACCCGCTTCGAGCCGCGATCCTCCAGCTCCCAGACCATCTGGAAATCGGCTTCCGGATCGACGGAGCCATCCTTGGCCGGCAGGTCGCGGATATGGCCGAAGGAGGCCAGAACCTCGTAGTCGCGGCCGAGATACTTGTTGATCGTCTTGGCTTTGGCCGGCGACTCGACGACGACGACTTTCATGGACGGGATCAGCCTCTCGACGGAGTCCACCGCGGCGGGTCGGTTCGGCGGATGGGATCGGGTCGCGCCGGCCGGGGCCGTCGGGCTTGAACCGTCGGGCTGGCGCTGCTGCGCGGGGCGAGAAGTGGTTCACACGGGGGGCGTTGTCAAATCACCGCCTCGCCGCGGGCGCCCTCAGCCGATGGGTTCGCCGAGCGCCCGGGCCGCGCCGGGACGCCCGGCCAGGGCCGCGAGCCAGCGCGCCATCTCCGGCCGCTCGGCCCGCTCCGCGGGCAGGTTCAGCCAGCGATGGGCGGCGCAGCCGAGCGCGATGTCGGCGATGGAGAAGGCGTCGCCCACCGCGTGGCTGCGGCCCCGCAGATGCGCGTCGAGGATGGCCGCGAACCCCTCCGACCGGGCAAGGGAAGCGCGGAGCAGGGCGGCGTCGCGGGCACCATCCGGCACCCGGTAGAGCTGCCAGAAGGCGTCGCGCATGGCGGGCGCGAAGCCCGTCGCCTGCCAGTCGAGCCACTGGTCGACGCGCGCCTGCTCGCGCGGATCCGGCGGCAGGGCGAGGGGCCCGCCGGCACGGGCGAGATGCCGCAGGATGGCGTTCGACTCCCAGAGGACGAAGCCGTCCTCCTCCAGCACCGGCACGAGGCCGTTCGGGTTGAGCGCCCGGTAGGCCGGCTCGTCGACGACCCCGTGGGCGCCGCCCGCCTCCCGGCGCTCGTAGGGCAGGCCGGCCTCGTCCAGCGCCCAGACCGCCTTCTGCACGTTGATCGAGGTCAGGCGCCCCCAGAGCCTGCGCATGGCGTCGTCCCTATTCCTCGCAGGTAGGTGGGTAGGGATGCTCGCACCCCGCCGGGTCCGTGACCCGCAAGCCCCCGGGGGCCGCGCGAAGGTAGCCCGGCCCGACCGGCACCTTGCCGTGCCCGCCCGGAATGTCGAGCACGTAGGTCGGCTGCGCGAGGCCGGAGAGGCGCCCGCGCAGGTCGCGCATCAGGGCCTGCCCGCTGCGCAGATCCGTGCGCAGGTGCCCGGTGCCGGGGGCGAGGTCGCCGTGGTGGAGGTAGTAGGGCTTGACGCGGTTCTCCACGAAGCAGCGCATCAGCGCCTCGAGGCTCGCGGCATCGTCGTTCACGCCCGCGAGCAGAACCGACTGGCTCACCAGCGGGATGCCCGCATCCACGAGCCGGGCCACGGCCTCGCGGGCGGCCGGCGTGAACTCGCGGGCGTGGTTGGCATGGAGCGCCACGAAGACCGCGCGCCCGAAGCGCTTCAGGGCGGCCACGAGGTCGTCGCCGACGGATCCGGGGCTCACCACCGGCACGCGGGTGTGGATCCGCAGCACCTTCACGTGGGCGATGGCGCCGAGGCGCTCCGCGATGGCGCCGAGCCGCCGGGGCGAGAGCGCGAAGGGATCGCCCCCCGTCAGCACCACCTCCCAGATCTCAGGGTCGCCGGCGATGTAGGCGAGGGCGCGATCGAGTTCGGCCGCGCTGAGCGTGCCGAGCCCGTCCGGCCCCACCATCTCGCGGCGGAAGCAGAAGCGGCAATAGACCGGGCAGACGTGGAGGGGCTTCAGCAGGACCCGGTCGGGATAGCGGTGCACGATGCCGGGCACGGGCGCGTGGGCCCCGTCGCCGATCGGGTCGGCCCGCTCCTCCGGCGCGGTGCGGATCTCCTCGGCGCGCGGCACGAACTGGCGGGCGATGGGGTCGGCCGGATCGGCGGCGTCGATTAGCTCGGCCATGTCGGGGGTGATGGCCACGGCGTAGCGGGCGGCCACGGACGCGAGGCCGGCCGCCTCGTCCGGGCCGACGAGGCCCGCGGCGGCGAGGTCGGCGAGGCTGCGGATCGGCCCGCTCACCCGGCCACCGGGGTCCAGAGCACGTCCTCGATGCGGCGGGCGCCAGCGGCCAGCATCACCAGCCGGTCGAAGCCCAGCGCGCTGCCCGAGGCCTCCGGCATCACCGCGAGGGCCGCGAGAAAATCCGCGTCGATGGGGTAGGTCTCCCCGTAGACCGCGAGCTTGACCGCCATCTCCCTCTCGAAACGGCGCTCCTGCTCCACCGGATCGGTGAGTTCCCCGAAGGCGTTGGCGAGCTCGACCCCGCAGGCATAGAGCTCGAAGCGCTCGGCCACGCGCGGATCGGCCGGGCTCGGGCGGGCGAGCGCCGCCTCGCTCACCGGGTATTCGCACAGGATCGTCGGGCGCCCGAGGCCGAGGTCCGGCTCGACCCGGGCGACGAGGACGCGGCTGAACAGGTCGGCCCAGCTGTCGTCGCCGGCCACGCGCAGGCCGGCCCGCGAGACGGCCGCCGCGAGCCCGTCGCGGTCGGTCGTGCCGTCCCGGCCGATCGAGGCCAGCAGGTCGATGCCGGCATGGCGGGCGAAGGCCTCGGCCACGGAGAGGCGCTCGGGCTCGGCGAAGGGGTCGCAGTCACGGCCGCGCCAGGCGAAGCGCCGCGTGCCCGCCGTCTCCGCGGCGAGCCGCAGCAGGTCCGCGCAATCCGCCATCAGCGCGGTGTAGGGCTCGCCCGGCCGATACCATTCGAGCATCGTGAACTCGGGATGGTGCAGGGGCCCGCGCTCGCGGTTGCGGAACACGCGGGCGAGGCTGAACAGGCGGGGCTCGCCCGCCGCCAGCAGCTTCTTGCAGGCGAATTCCGGGGAGGTGTGCAGGTAGAGCGGCGTGCGCTCCCCGTCCGGCCCCACCGCCTCGGTGGCGAAGGCCGAGAGATGCGCCTCGTTGCCCGGCGAGACCTGCAGGCAGGCCGCCTCCACCTCGACGAAATCGTGCCCTGCGAAATGCGCCCGCACGGCCGCGCTCACCCGGTTGCGCAGGAGCAGCAGCGGGCGCCGGTCGGCGTGGCGCAGGGGCGCCCACCACGGGGATCGGATCGGGTCTGGCACGGGTTTCAGGCCGGCGGCTGGCAACGGGACCGCGGATAGGATAGGTGCGGGGGCCAGTCGTGGCTCCCGCGGGGCTCGACCGCGCTTGGCGCGCCCGCCCCGCCTTGTCAAATTCAGGACTTCATCCCGTGAAGGTGATCGCCTCAACGCTCCGCAAGGGCAACGTCGTCGAGAAGGACGGCAAGCTCTACGTCATCCTCTTCGCGGAGAACATCCACCCCGGCAAGGGCACTCCGGTGACGCAGCTCGACATGCGCCGCATCACCGACGGCGTGAAGGTGTCGGAGCGCTACCGCACCACCGAGCAGGTGGAGCGCGCCTTCGTGGAGGACCGGGAGCACACCTTCCTGTACCAGGACGGCGAGGGGTTCCACTTCATGAACCCCGAGAACTACGAGCAGGTCGCCGTGCCCGAGGACGTGGTGGGCGACGCCGCCCCCTACCTGCAGGAGGGCATGGCCGTGATGCTCTCGATCCACAACAGCACACCCCTGACGATCGAGCTGCCGCAGCGCGTCGTCCTGGAGATCGCCGAGACCGAGCCGGTGCTCAAGGGCCAGACCGCCTCGTCCTCCTACAAGCCGGCCACGCTCTCCAACGGCGTGCGCACCACCGTGCCGCCGCACATCGCCGCGGGCACCCGCGTGGTGGTGATGACGGCCGACGGCTCCTACGTCGAGCGCGCCAAGGACTGATTCGCCACCGCCGTCGCGCCCGGCGCGGCGGCGATCACGCGGATCGCCTCAGAAGTCGACGGCGAGCCCCTTCACCTCCCAGTCCGCGTAGCGCACCGGCTCCAGGCCGCCCCGCCCCAGACGCTCGGGCTCGGCGGCGATCTCCGCCGCGCGGGCGTCGATCGCGGCGCGGCGCTCGGCCGCCTCGGCCAGCGCACGCTCCGCCGCGGGGCTCAGGCTGCGCGGGGCCGCCTCGGTCTCGTCTCTTGTCGTTTCGTCTTGCATCGGGCGCGCTCCGGTGAAAGGGCTGGGCCAGGCCGGCACGGCGCCGGACACGATCGGGATGAACCGGGATTTGGCACCGCGACGCACGCTCCGCAACGGACAAGGCCCACGGCCCGTCGAGGAGAGTCCTCTGCCCGATGCGGCGGGGCTGCCCGCCCGCGCCGCCGCGGCGCGCGCCGTCGCCGAGCTGGTCGGCCAGAACCGGGCGCTCGCCCTGGAGGACGCGCTCGGTCAGCACGCGCGCGGTCTCGAACCCGCCGAGGCGGCCCTCGCCCGCGCCATCGCCACCGCCACCTTCCGCCGGTTCGGCCTGATCCGCCGCGCCCTCGCCGAGCGGATGAGCGAGGGGCTGCCGGACGATCAGCCGATGCTGCTGGCGCTCCTCGCCACGGGCGCGGCTCAGATCCTCGACCTCGCGGTGCCCGACCACGCCGCGGTCGATCTCGCCGTGCGCCTCGCCAAGGCCGACCGGCGCACCCAGCACCTCGCCGGGCTCGTCAACGCGGTGCTGCGGCGCGTGGCCCGCGAGCGCGCGGATATCCGCCCCGCCGCGGACCCCCTGGCGGACGGCACGCCGGACTGGCTCGCGGAGGGCTGGCGGGCCGCCTACGGGGCCGAGCGGGCCGCCGCGATCGCCCGCGCGCACCTGGCCGGCGCCACCGTCGACCTCACCGTGCGCGGCGAACCCGAGATCTGGGCGGAGCGCCTCGGCGCGACCCTGCTGCCGACGGGATCCCTCCGCCTGCCCGCCGAGAGCGGTCCCGTCACGGAACTCGCGGGCTTCGCGGAGGGCGCGTGGTGGGTGCAGGACGCCGCCGCGGCGCTGCCCGCCCGGCTCCTGGCCGCGCGGCCCGGCGAGCAGGTCGCCGATCTCTGCGCCGCGCCCGGCGGCAAGACCCTGCAACTCGCCGCCGCGGGCGCCGCGGTGACGGCCCTCGACCGGTCCGAGCCCCGGCTGGCGCGCCTGCGGCAGAACCTCGACCGGGTGGGGCTCTCCGCCGAGATCGTGGTGGGCGATGCGCTCGCCTTCGACCGGCCGGAGGCCTTCGACGCCGTGCTGCTCGACGCCCCCTGCTCGGCGACCGGCACGCTGCGCCGCCATCCGGACGTGGCCTGGACCAAGACGCCCGCCGACATCACCCGGCTCGCGATCCTCCAGGCCAGGCTCCTCGACAAGGCGGCCAAGCTCGTCCGGCCGGGTGGGCGCCTCGTCTACTGCACCTGCTCCCTGGAGCCGGAGGAGGGCGAGCGCCAAGTCGCCGACTTCCTGTCGGCCTATCCGCAGTTCGAGCGGGTGCCGGTGACGGCGGACGCGGTCGGCGGCCTCGGCGAACTCGTCGACGGGCACGGCGACCTGCGCACGCTGCCCTGCCATCTCGGGGGCGGGGAGGGCGCCCGCGGCGGCCTCGACGGCTTCTTCGCCAGCCGCCTGCGCCGGCGGGCGTGAGGCTGCGGGGCGACGTTTCTTCGTAACGAGAATCGGTCTACACGGCCGCTCCCGCCCGAGCCGCGGGAGCGCAGCCGACACCGCTTACCTGCCGCGTTCGCAGGAGTGAGCCAGAGGAGACCGAAGCGATGCCCGTCCTGACATTCCCCGACGGCAACACGCGCAGCTACGACGGCGCGGTGACCGGCCGTGCCGTGGTCGAGGGCATCGCCAAGTCGCTCGCCAAGCGCACCGTCGCCATGGCGCTGGACGGCGTGGTGGCCGACCTCGACGACACGATCGCGGGGGATGCCCGGATCGAGTTCCTCGACCGCACGGACCCGCGCGCCCTCGAACTCATCCGCCACGATTGCGCGCACGTCCTGGCCGAGGCCGTGCAGGAGCTCTGGCCCGGCACGCAGGTGACGATCGGCCCGGTGATCGAGAACGGGTTCTACTACGACTTCGCCCGGCCCGAGCCCTTCACGCCGGAGGACTTCCCGAAGATCGAGGCCAGGATGCGCGAGATCATCGCGCGCGACGCGCCCTTCACCAAGGAGGTCTGGAAGCGCGAGGACGTGCGCCGGCTCTTCGCGGACAAGGGCGAGGGCTACAAGGTCGAGCTGGTCGACGCGATCGCAGCCGGCGAGGACCTGAAGATCTACCGGCAGGGTCAGTGGTTCGACCTCTGCCGCGGCCCGCACATGACCTCGACGGGCAAGGTCGGCACCGCCTTCAAGCTGATGAAGGTCGCGGGCGCCTACTGGCGGGGCGACGCCAACAATCCGATGCTCACGCGCATCTACGGCACCGCCTGGGCGAGCCAGGCCGATCTGGACGCCTATCTCCACCGCCTGGAGGAGGCCGAGCGCCGCGACCACCGGCGCCTGGGCCGCGAGATGGACCTGTTCCACTTCCAGGAGGAGGGGCCGGGCGTCGTCTTCTGGCACGCCAAGGGCTGGACGATCTTCCAGGAACTGATCGCCTACATGCGCCGCCGCCTGAAGGGCGACTACGCCGAGGTGAACGCGCCGCAGATCCTCGACAAGGCACTCTGGGAGACCTCGGGCCACTGGGGCTGGTACCGGGAGAACATGTTCGCGGCCCAATCCGCGGGCGAGGAGGCCGAGGACAAGCGCTGGTTCGCCCTCAAGCCGATGAACTGCCCCGGCCACGTGCAGATCTTCAAGCACGGGCTGAAGTCGTACCGCGACCTGCCCCTGCGCATGGCCGAGTTCGGCGTCGTGCACCGCTACGAGCCCTCCGGCGCCATGCACGGGCTGATGCGCGTGCGCGGCTTCACGCAGGACGACGCGCACATCTTCTGCACCGAGGACCAGCTCGCCGCCGAGTGCCTGAAGATCAACGACCTGATCCTCTCGACCTACGCCGATTTCGGCTTCGACCAGATCCTGGTGAAGCTCTCGACGCGTCCCGAGAAGCGCGTCGGCTCGGACGCGCTCTGGGACCATGCCGAGGCGGTGATGACGCGCGTGCTGGCTCAGATCGAGGAGCAGTCGGGCGGACGGATCAAGACGGCCGTGAATCCGGGGGAGGGCGCCTTCTACGGGCCGAAATTCGAGTACGTCCTGCGCGACGCCATCGGCCGCGACTGGCAGTGCGGCACGACGCAGGTGGATTTCAACCTGCCCGAGCGCTTCGGCGCCTTCTACGTCGATGCCGACAGCCAGAAGAAGCCGCCGGTGATGGTCCACCGCGCCATCTGCGGCTCGATGGAGCGCTTCACCGGCATCCTGATCGAGCATTTCGCCGGGCATTTCCCGCTCTGGCTCGCCCCCGTGCAGGTGGTGGTCGCCACCATCACCGGGGAGGCCGACGCCTACGCCGCCGAGGTCGTCTCCGCCCTGCGGCGCGCGGGTCTTCGGGTGGAGGCGGACCTGCGCAACGAGAAGATCAACTACAAGGTCCGCGAGCACTCCCTCGCCAAGGTGCCGGTGCTCCTGGCGCTGGGCCGCCGCGAGGCGGAGGAGCGCACCGTCTCGATCCGGCGCCTGGGCAGCCAGAAGACGCAAGGGCTACCCCTCGCCGAGGCGGTGGCCGCCTTCGTCGCCGAGGCGACCTCGCCGGACATCCGCCGCGCCGAGGCCGTTGCGCAGGCGCAGGCCCCCGCGGACGCGACCCTCGACGGCGGCCACGTAGTGCAGCCGGCGCCGTAGAGCGATAGGCAGCGCGGGGATCAGCGCCCGCGCTGCTTCAGCCAGTCCCGCATCTCGGCGATCTCGCGCTCCTGATCGTCGATGATCTTCTGCGCCATCGCCTTGGTCTGCGGGTCCCGGGCGTGTTGCAGCGCGACCCGGGCCATGTCGATGGCGCCCTGGTGGTGCGGGATCATGTGCGTGCGGAAGTCGACATCGGCATCGCCCGTGTAGGGCACCTGCATGGCCTGCATCATCGCGGCGTCGGCCGCCTTGAAGTCGCGCGTGGAGGCCGCGTCGGCGGCCTGGGCGGCGTGATGCCCGGCGCCGTGGCCGTGCATCCCGCCGGCCAGGGCCGGGCCGGCGAGGCCGGCGCAGAGGAGAGCGGCGAGCCGCATCGGAATCCTGGTCATGAACGGTCCTCTCGAAGGGGGCGTAACGGTCCCGGGCGCGCGGCGGCGATGCCGCTGCCAGGGAAGCGGTCGTCGTTGTTCGCGGAGCGGCCGTCCCGCTCCGCTCGGGGCCCGTCCGGGGTCTTCTCCCAGCATCCTCGCGTGCCGCGTCGGCGGCCTCGAAGGCGTTCTCCGGACGGCGTGGCGATCCCCGGAGATCTCCGAGGCCTTCGCTTCGCTCCGGCGTCTCGGGATGAGGCCGCGGATGAGACAGGTCGGATCGCGCGCCTGAACGCCGGGCGCCTCGAACAGGCTCTCAGGCCAGGGTTCGAGGGGGTTCGGAGGGCGTCTCGGGACCGATGCCCGCATGGCCGGCGGCGTCGGTGGGGCGGAGCGTGGCGCGTGACGAGGGGCGCGGCGGGGCCGGCGCCGGATCGGCGGCGAGGGCCGCCGCGCAGCAGGCCCATGCTCCGCCGCATCGGCACGCGCCGGCATCCGGGCAAGGGGGCTCCCGCCGCCCGTCCGGCGCGAGGGCGGCGGGCCGCACCGCTGCCGGCATCCCGAACGCGTGCCGGTCCCCGTGCCGGGACGCGGCCTGCGCACCGTGATGGGCCGGGTCGATCCACGGGTATCCCGCATGGGCCGACGCGGCGGACGGCGCGAGGCAGGCGAGGACCGCGAAGATCGCCGCCAGGATCGGATAGGCGAGAGGGGTGCCGGACCGCATGGCCTGCCTGTAGCCGATCGGAGCCCGTCCGGACAACGGCGAGGGCCGGGCGGTTTCCGTGTCGGCGCCGTCCTGCACCGCGATGTCGGGAGCGATCCGGCGCCGCCGGCCCCGCTGCCGCCTGGAACCGAAGCCGCACATCACGATCGGTTGCAGAAGAAGTTGCGCAGCAATCGTGAGTTGCGCACGTCGAAGGTGTCGATCTCTATTGGCGAATTGTCGCAAGCCCCGTCGCGATGGATTGCCGCCTGCAAAAGATCATTTACAATTCTATCCTATTGCATAGCATGGGTCGACAGAAATAGACCGTCCTATGTCGGAGGAGAGCCGGCTGAATTCGAGCCGGCATCCCGCGCGGCGATGGCCAGGTCTTGTAGAAGACAACGTAAGTTAGAAAATTCCGCGTCGGCCTGAAGACAACTCGAACGATGGTGCTGCGAGCACGTCTTCGAGGGGCAGCCAAGGACAGATCGAAAAGCCGGCTGGAGCTGCGTGCATCCGAAGGGATGGAGCGCAACTTCAAGTCGCGGGATCTGCGGTCTCATCGGGGGAAGATATGTCGTCGGAGGACAACGAGGCACGACGGCTGGCTGCCCTGGCCAGGACCGGCCTCCGCGCCGCGCGGGCGGACGAGACCTTCCAGAGCCTCGTGGGCGTTGCCGCGGACGCGTTCGGCATGCCGATCGCGACGATCTCCCTGATCGACGCGGACAGCCAGATCTACTTCTCCACGATCGGCATCGATGCCGCGGCCACGGAGCGGAACATCTCGTTCTGCTCCATCACCGTGGCCTGCAACGCGCCCGTGGTCGTCCTCGACGCGAGCCGGGATCCCCTCTGGCGCGACAATCCCCTCGTGTGCGGCGAGCCCCATATCCGCTTCTATGCCGGGATACCTCTGCGCATCGAGGGCCAGCCCATCGGCACCTTCTGCATCATCGACCGCGTGCCCCATGCGGCCTTCACCGAGGCCCAGCGCCAACTGCTCCAGCGCTACGCCGCCATCGCCGAGGAGATGCTGGAACTGCGCAGCCTGCGCGCGCAGGGGGACCGGGAGCGCTTCCGCTTCAAGCGCATGGCCGAGTCCAGCCCGGACGCCATGATGATCGCCGACGGCGACGGTCACCTCCTCTACTGGAACGCGGGCGCGGAGCGCCTGTTCGGCTACGCGCCCGAGGAGGTCCGATACCTGCGCATGGCCGACCTCGTGGCGGGAGAGGACCGGGAGCCGGCCGCGTTCGACGCCTGGATCGACGGGATGCTCGGGCAGACCCGGGAGATCGACAGCGTGGACCGGGCCGGCATGGTGCGGCCCATGGAGGTCTCCGTCTCCCGCTGGCACGAGGACGGGAGCGTCTTCCACGGCGCCGTGATGCGCGACGTGTCCGGGCGCCGGGAGAAGGAGGCGGCGCTGCACCGGCTCGCCCACCGCGACGGGCTCACCGGGCTGCCCAACCGCGCGGCCATGCGCGTGCGGCTGGAGGCGGCCCTGCAGGCCGACGGGGTGTCGGTGCTCCTGGTGGACCTCGACGGCTTCAAGGACGTGAACGACACCATCGGCCACGCCGCCGGCGACGAGGTGCTGCGGGAGGCCGCCGCCCGTCTCGTCGCCAGCGTGCGGACGCAGGATACGGTCGCGCGCATCGGCGGCGACGAGTTCGTGGTGATCCTGCCGGGCTGCGGCGATCCCTCGAAGGCGGCGGAGGTCGCCGACCGGATCGTCGCGGCCATGGAGGAGCCGATCCTGATCCAGGACCGGACCATCCGGATCGGCGCCAGCGTGGGCATCGCCATCGCCCCGATGCAGGCCGAGGCGATCGACGAACTCCTGCTCTGCGCCGATCTCGCCGTCTTTAAGGCGAAGGCGGAAGGCCGGCACCGGCACCGGCTCTACACCCCGTCCCTGCGGGCCGCGGTCTCCGAGCGGCAGCGCTTCGTCCACGAGTTCCACCGCGCCCTCGAGCGCCGGGAATTCGTGCTGCACTACCAGCCGCAGGTGCGCCTGAAGGACGGCGCCCTGGTCGGGGCCGAGGCGCTGATCCGCTGGCAGCACCCGGAGCTCGGCCTCCTCCAGCCGGGCGCCTTCCTCGGGCCGCTCCTGGCCAGCCGGCACGCGGTCGCGGTGAACGACTGGGTGCTGCACACGGCCTGCAGCCAAGCCGTCGCCTGGCTCGGGCTCACGGACCGGAACTTCCGCATGGGCGTCAACGCCTGCGCGGTGCGCCTGCATTCGGGCGAGATCTCGGCCCGCACCATGGACACCCTCGCCGCCACCGGCCTGCCGCCGCAGAACCTGGAGCTCGAGATCACCGAGACCGTGGTGCTCGCCCATGACGGCGACTGCGTGGCGGGCCTGGCCGAGCTGCGGGCGCAGGGGGTGGGCATCGCCTTCGACGATTTCGGGACGGGCTACGCCTCCCTGAGCCTCCTGGAGGAGTTCCCGCTCACCCGCCTGAAGATCGATCGTTCCTTCGTCCGCAAGATGAACGACGCGCCGGACGTTCCGGTGATCCGGGCGATCCTGCAACTCGCCAAGGGCTTCGGCCTCCACGTGGTCGCCGAGGGCATCGAGACCGAGGACCAGCTCCGCCGCCTGCGCAAGAAGGGCTGCTCCGAGGGCCAGGGCTACCTGTTCGGCCGGCCGATGCCCGCCGACCAGTTCGAGCGCAGCTTCATCCACGGGGGGCTCGTGCTCCCCGCGGGCGTCCGGCAGGTCGCCTGACCGGCGCTGCGCTCAGTCCAGCCGCTTCAGGCTGTCGAGGTCGACCGCGCCGTCCGGGCCGGTGAAGACGAGGCGGCCGTCGCCGTCCTGCGAGACGCCGCCGATCCGGTGGTCGCCGCTGTCGTAGGCGGTGCGCGTGCCGTCCCGCTCG
Organism: Methylobacteriaceae bacterium; assembly: GCA_947444195.1. GTDB lineage: Bacteria > Pseudomonadota > Alphaproteobacteria > Rhizobiales > Beijerinckiaceae > Methylobacterium. The sequence continues at coordinate 19,658 of CANEZL010000001.1, forward strand.
ATCAGGAGCCGGCGTTTCTCGGGAAAGAAGGCGTAGCGCAGCCCGTTCTGGCTGCCCTGGCTGGCGGGCGTGCCCAGATCGTCCGGCCACCAGGGAGTGGGCGTCTCCATCGGTTTCATCGGCTCTATGGGCTTCATGGGTTCCATGGGCTTCATCGGTTCCATCGCGCGCTCCCGTGCTGTCGATGGGGAGACGCGGCAGGACCGCTTCGGTTGCCGGCTCCCACGCGATGCCGGTCAGACCTTGGCGGTGAAGCGGGCCGTGCAGCCGGGATAGCGGGCGACGAGGGCGGCCCCCGCTTCCGGGCCCAGCACGAAGGCCGCCGTCGAGAGGCCGTCGGCGAGGAGCCCGCTCGGCGCGGTCACGGTGACGGCGGAGAGCGCCCGCGGGGAGGTTCCGGTCGCCGGATCGAAGATGTGGTGGTCGCGGTGGTCGGCCGAGAAGGACGTGGCGTCGTCGCCGGAGGTGGCGGCGAAGCCCATGAAGGGCGCGATCACCTCCGCGATCCCGTCGCCCCGGCGCGGCGCGGCAAGGCCCAGGCGCCAGCCGGCGCCTACCGCGTTGCGGCCCCCGGCGCCGAACTCGCCGGTATCGATGAAGGCGTCGGCGATGCCGTGGGCCCACACGGCCGCCATCGCGCGGTCGGCGGCGTAGCCCTGGACGAGGCCGTTGAGGGTCAGCCCCATGCCGGGCCGGGCGAGGCGGATCGCCCGGCCCGAGACCGCGACGTCCCGCCAGCCGACATGGGCGAGGGCGGCCGCCAGCGCGGCCGGGGCCGGGCGCTCGCCGCGCGCCGCCGAGGCTGCCCACAGGGTCCAGAGGGGCTGCACCGTGGGGTCGAAGGCGCCGCCGCTCGCCCCTGCCAGGTCGAGGGCGAAGCGGAGCTGCTCGAGGAGGAGCGGGTCCGGATCGGGGAGATGCCCGTCCCGGTTGAGCCGCGCCAGGGCGGAATCCGGCCGGTAGAGGCTCGCCGCCGCCTCGACCGCCCGGATCGCACGGAAGCCGTCGCGCATCGCGGCCTCCAGCAGGTCCGGATCGGAGCCGACGAGGGTCAGCGACACGGTGGTGCCGAAGGCGAGGCCGGCCCGCCCGAGCGTGCGCCGGCCCTGGGCCGCCGCCAGGGCGTGCAGGGCGCGGGGCGTCGCCGCCAGCGCCGCGAGGGCGCCGAGCCCGCCGAGCAGCACGCGCCGCCGCTCGGCCGGTGCCCGCAGGCGCGGGCGGAGTGCCTGGGGACACGGCTTGGTCGGGCGGCTCATGCGGCGGCCACGCTCTGGGGAAGGGATCTCTGCCTTCGCCGCGCCAGGATCTCCGGCACGCACTGGTTCGGATCGTGCACGATGGTCACGCAATCCATGCACTGGAAGCACTCAGGGTAATCGACCGCGCCCGAGGCCCGGATGGCGCCGTAGCGGCAGCGCACCCGGCAGAGCTGGCAGGGCGTGCCGCACTCCTTCCGGCGCGGGATCCAGTCGAGGAGGCGCAGGCGCCCGAGCACGGCGAGGCTCGCACCCAGGGGACAGAGGTAGCGGCAGAAGCCCTTGTAGACGAACAGGTTGAGGACGATGAGCCCGAGCGCGTAGGCGAGGAAGGGCAGGCTGCGCGCGAAGTAGAGGGTGATCGCGGTCTTGAAGGGCTCGGCCTCGGCGAGGCTGTCGGCGAGCGGCGAGGCCAGGGCCGCCGCCGCGAGGATCGCGGCGAGCAGCACGTATTTCGCCTGCCGCAGGATCCGGTCGAGGCGGGGCGGCACGCTGATCTGCCGGATGCGCAAGGGGCGGGCGAGGAGGGCTGCGAATTCCTGGAGCGCCCCGAAGGGGCAGAGCCAGCCGCAGAAGGTGCCCCGCCCCCAGACCACGAGGCTCGCCAGCGCGAAGGCCCAGAGCAGGAGCGAGGGCGGATCGTAGAGCAGGAAGCCGAGATCGCCCGTCTGCGTTGCCGCGCGCACCACGCCGATCACCGTGACGATCGAGAGCTGCGCCTGCGCGTACCAGCCGACGAAGCCCAGCGTGAAGGCGAGGAAGCCGAGGCGGAAGGCGGAGAAGGCGCGCTGCCGGGCGACGAGGCTGCGCTGGCGCACGAGGACGGGCACGAGGAGGCCGAGCGCCGCGGCGATCGTGCCGAGTTCCCAGCCGCGTGCGCGCCACGACTCGGTCCAGTCCGGCCCGGCCTCCGCGGCCTGGCGCAGGAAGAGGTCGGCGGGCAGGGCGTAGGCCGCGCTCAACTCGCGCGAGACCTTCTCCGGGAAGATCTGGCCGCGGGCGCGGGTGATCCGCGCCGCGAGCGTCCAGGGCGCGGAGGGGTCGAAGCCCGCGGCTTCCGTGATCCTCAGGATGGTCCAGGGGCCCGGCGGCAGGCCGGGGCCGAGGTCGCGCCGCTCCCAGGCGGCGTCGCGCGCGTTCACGGTGAGACCGCCCTGCTGGATGCCGAGGCGTTCCGGCACCGAGCCCAGCACGAAATCCTCGGGCAGGGGGGTCCAGTGGCCGCCGCCCACCACCAGGACCGCGTGGTCGCCGGGGCCGAGCTCGCGCATCAGCCGGGCATGGGCCGCCTCGCCGAGGATGTTGCGGCCGATGCGCGGCGCGTTGAGGTAGGCGATCCTGAGATCCGTGAAGGGCTCTCCTTCGGGTGCGGGATCTGGGTCGGCGACGCCGCTGTCAGCGAAGGCCGCGTCGACCTGCGCTTGGCTCGGGGCGAAGCGGAGGATCCAGCCGCGCCGTTCGAGTTCCGCCACCGACAGCGCTTCGAAATCGGGCTTGGCCTCCACGCGCAGGCCGACTTGGCCCGCGCCGAAGCCGAGCTTGGCCCGGGCGACGGCGAGCGAGGCGGCGAGCATCGTCTCGTTGACCACCCGCGTGGAGGCGGTCGCCATGGCGATGCCGTCGACGGTGGTCAGCGGCGCGGCCCCGTTCGCCCGCGCGCCGGGGCGCCCGACCCGGACCGGGCGCTTGGCCGAGAGGCCGACATACTGCTCCACGAAGGCGAAGAGGGGCTCCGAGCCGAGGCCCTCCAGGAAGACGGGCTCGTGGTGGGAGAGCACCCGGGCGTCGCGGAAGGTGCCGTCGGGGGCGAGCGCGATCAGCAGGTTCGGCGGCGTGCCGCCGAAGCCCGGAATACGGGCGAAGTCGATGGATTCGAAGGCGTAGGCGAAGACCTCGTAGGCGCCGGCCTCCTGTTTCAGGATCGGCCAGACGGGCAGGCGCTCGTCGCGCTCGCCGACCACCAGGGGAGCGGGAAACAGCCGCTCCATCCCGGCCCGGTCGAGGGTGCCGCCCCGCGCGCCCGCGACGGAGAGGAGGAGCGTGAGCGCCGCGAGGAGCGCCCAGGCCCCTCTCACTCCCGTCTCCCGGCGGAGCGGCCCCCCGCGGGGGCGGCGCCCTCCGCCGTGGCGGCATCCCCGGCCGGACGCACCGCCGCGCCCCAGGGGTAGCGGCCCACCTTCACGCTGCGGATGGCCTTGAGGCTTGCCGTGTCGATCACCGTGACGTCCCCCGAGACGCCGTTGGTGGTGACGAGCTGGCCGCCGCCGGGCAGCATGGCGAGGTGCCAGACCCGGCGCCCCACGAGGATGTAGGCGGTGACCTTGCGGGTGGCGGTGTCGATCGCGGCGACCCGGTCGGAGGGGCCGAGCGCCACGAAGGCCGTGCGTCCGTCCTCCGCGAGGGCGATGCCCACGGGCTGGATCCGGTCCGGCGAGATGCCCTTGATCTCGAATTCGATGGTCTCGACCACCCTGCGGCTGGCGACATCGACCACCGCCACCGTGCCGCCGATCTCCGAGGAGACCCAGAGCGTCTTCCCGTCGCGGGTGAACTCCGCGTGGCGCGGGCGCTGGCCGACCGGGGTGGCGTCGATGGCCTGGAGCGTGACGGCGTCGATCCAGTGGACCATGTTAGTGGTCTCGGAGGTCGTCACCGCGATCCGCCCGTCCGGGCTCACCGCCATGCCCTCCGGCTCGATGCCGACATCCACTTGGGCGAGCACCTTGCGCGTCTCGGCATCGACCACCGTGGTGGTGGCGTTGTTCTCGTTGGCGATGAACAGGGTGCGACCGTCGGGGGCGAGGGCAAACTGCTCGGGATCCTCGCCGGAGGGCAGGTCGTGCAGGAGCTTGCCGCTGTCGGGATCGACCACCTGCACGGCGTCCGAATCGCTGGCGCAGACGAAGAGGCGTCGCCCGTCCCGCGAGAAGGTCAGGCCGCGGGGGCGGCGTCCCACGCCGAAGGTGCGCGTCACCTCCCAGCGCGCGCTGTCGATCACCGAGACCGTGTTGTCGCGCTCGTTCGAGACGTAGATCTCGTGGGCCTGCGCGCCGCCCGCGCAGAGCAGGGCGGCGAGGACGAGGGCGGGACGGATCATCGGGGGCCTCCGAAGGCGCGGCAGGCGCTCTCGGGCTGGTCGAGCCCGATCGTGTCGAGTTCGGTGCGCCGGTGCAGGAAGCCCTCCACCGGCGCGGCGGCGACCACGGCGCCGGGCCAGAGCACGAAGACCGGCTGGCGCAGCTGCCCGTTCCAGGGGCGGAAGCTGAGGGCGCGGCCCTTGAAGCCGCCGACCTCGAACTTGTCCGAGAGCAGGAGGCGGCGCACGGCCTCGGCATCGGTCGATCTCAACTGCGCGGCGGCCTCGGTCACCGCGTGCACGGCCATCCAGCCCGCCCAGTCCACCGGGCCCATGGGGCGGCCCGCGAGCTTGGCGAAGCGGCCCTGGAGCTGCACGGCGGCCCAGGCCTCCACCGGGCGGCCCCAGGCTGCGGGGCTGAGGCCCTGCGTGCCCACCACCGGCCGCGGCGAGGCGGTGTTGTGGACGAGGTTCGCGCCGAACTCGCCGGCCTCGTCGGCCACCGCCACCACGTCGTGCTCGGGCCCGCGGGTGACGAGGGCGAACTCGCGCAGGGCCGAGTCGCGCAGGTCCGCCCCGTGCGCGTCGAAGGTCGATTCGGCCACGATCCGGGCGCCGAATTTTCTCGCGCTTCGGCGCAGGGCCTCGGCGTAGAGGGCGTCCTCGGGCTTCGGGCCGGCCACGAGGAGGATCCGGGTCCAGCGCTTGAAGGCGAGGAGCTGGACCAGGGCGTCGGCCAGCATGTCGCGGGAGGGCAGGACGTGCAGGAGGCGGGCCCGGCAGTCCCGGTCGCGCAGGCGCACATCCGGCGCCCCGATGTTGAGGAACACGCTCTCGGCGAGTTCCGGCGCGTCGGCCAGGGCCAGCACGTCCTCGGCCGGGGCGTTGACCACGAGGAAGCGCGGCGCGCCGGAGCCGTGCCGCTCCCGCGCCGCTTCGGCGGAGGCCGCTGCGAGCGCCGCGCGGATGTCGGCCCCGGGCTCGACCACCACGGGCTTGAGGGTGAAGGCGAGACCGAGGAAGCGGCCGGTGGCGTTGCCGTCGCGCAGGCCGAGATCGGCCCCGCGCAGGCCCTCGTCCGCGGGCACGGGCGGCTCGTTGTTGAGAGGCGTCGGGCGCTCGATGCGCCGCTCGACGTAGTGGACGACGAGGGGGGCGGGGCCCGCCGCCGGCGCCTGGGAACGGGCCGGCAGCGCGAGGCCGAGGGCGAGACAGGCGAGAGCCGGCGCGCGGAGCCGGGCGGCCCCGAGCCGGCCGAGGGCGCGGACCGTTCCATCCCGTGCCGCGAGGTCGGCGCGCGCGCGCATCCTGCCCCTGCTCTCGCTTCCACCCTGTGCGGCGCCTGAGACCCGGGCCGCGTTGTCGGGGAGCATAGGAGGCGGGGTGCGCGGCCCGATATTGGACCAAGGTCCGAGAGCCCGGCGCCCGAACCGTACCAAAGCACAATGGGTCGATCGCGCAGGGGTCGCTACCGTTCTGACCAACGAGACGGGCCGGACCCGGCAGGCCGTGCCGCGCACGGGCCGGCGCGGCGCTCGAGCGCTCTGAGGGAAGGAAGCGACGATGCGGATGAGGCTCCGGCTGGCGGGCGGCGTGCTGCTCGGTCTGGCTCTGGCGGGCGGCGCGCTCGCCCACGGCGACGTGCAGCCCCAGCCGGTCGACACGACCGGGCTCGATGCGCTCGGCGCCGAGTGGAGGAGCGAGAATCCCTATCGCGGCAACGCCAAGGCCGTCGCCATCGGGGATTCGGGCTACAACCAGAACTGCGCCCGCTGCCACGGCCTGCAGATGGTCTCCGGCGGCCTCGCGCCGGACCTGCGCTACCTGCCCACCGGCAAGGAGGGCGACGAGTACTTCCTCGAACGCGTCCGCCACGGGGCGATCATCAACGGCATGACCAAGATGCCGGCCTTCGAGGGCATCCTCTCCCAGGAGGCCCTGTGGGCGATCCGCGCCTATATCGAAGCCCATCACGAAGAGTAGCGTTGATGCCCGTCTGCACGCGCCGCGCTCTGCTCGCGGGCCTCGGCGCGCTGGCGGCCCTGCCCGCCACGGCCCGGCCCTTCGACGAGGTCAGCGCCTCCGGGGTGCTGCGCGTGGCGCTCTACGCCGACAACGCCCCGTTCTCGGACCTCGTGGACGGCAAGCCCGCGGGCATCGACGTGGCGGTGGCCGAGGCGCTCGCCGAGGCGCTCAAGCTGAAGCTCGACCTGCGCCTCGTCGATTCGGGCGAGAACGTCGACGGGGATTTCCGGCTGAACCTCTGGCGGGGCGACCTCGCCGGGACGCCGCTCGCCGACCTCATGCTGCACGTGCCCAACGACAAGATCCTCGGCACGCGCAACGAGCAGGTCTTCCTCGTGCGGCCCTATCTCGAGCAACGCCTCGCCTTCGCCTGGCGCCGCGGCACGATGGAGGGGCTCGAGAGCTTCCAGGACATCGAGGGCCACACGGTCGCGGTGGAGAGCGCCAGCACCTCGGACATGCAGCTGCTTCTCGCCGAGAGCGGACGCTACCGGCAGAATCTGAAGCATTTCCGCAACGTCCAGGAGGCGGCCCGCGCCTTCCTCGCGGGCGAGACGCAGATCCTCGCCGGGACACGGGCCGCGATCGAGGCGGCGCTGCACGGGTCCAAGGCGAACCTCGCGGACGTGCCCGTCGTCGAGCTGGCGCTGACCGGGCCGATCCGGTCGCGCTGGGATCTCGGCGGCGCGGTGCGCTCCGATTCGCGCGATCTCGGCTACGCCGTCGGCGAGGCGCTGGGCGCGATGGTCGAGACCGGCGAGCTCAAGGCGATCTGCGCCCGCTACGGCGTGACCTACACTGCCCCGTCCGGCTTCTGAGCCGCCCGCATCGGGATCGCCCTCGACCGGTTCCCGCCGCGGCGGGGGCGTTCTCGCGTGCCGGGAAGACCGTTCTTCCACAGGTGGCGGAAGGATTGCGTGCTCTCGCTGCAATGCAGCAATCCTTATCTTGGACTTATGGCCAATAACCCGCCGGCGGCCGGGTGGATAATCTGACTTTCGGGGCATGCCGCCAGACGAAACGCGCCATGAAGTGCGCCGGCGTCCCGGAGAATCGAGGAGGAGAAGCCATGACGGTGCGGAACCGGTTCCTCGCGGCGGTGGGAGCGGGCGCGCTCCTGCTCGGCGCGTCCAACGCCTTCGCGGCGCCCGAGGCGAAGGCCGAGAAGACGGCCGGCGGCGGCGTGAGCGAGCAGGACATCCTGAACGACGCCAAGACCACCGACGACGTGGTCACCTACGGCCTCGGCCCGCAGGCGCAGCGCTACAGCCCCCTCAAGGCGATCAACAAGGAGACGATCGGCGGCCTCGTACCGGCCTATTCCTTCTCCTTCGGCGGCGAGAAGCAGCGCGGCCAGGAGAGCCAGCCGCTCGTCAAGGACGGCGTCCTCTACGTCACCGGCTCGTATTCACGCATCTACGCGATCAATTCGCGCACCGGCGAGAAGATCTGGGAATACAACGCCCGCCTGCCGGAGGGCATCCTGCCCTGCTGCGACGTGGTGAACCGCGGCGCCGCCCTCTACAAGGACAAGGTCTATTTCGGCACCCTCGACGCCAAGCTCGTCGCGCTCGACGCGAAGACCGGCAAGGTGGTGTGGCGCAAGGACATCGACGACTTCAAGGCCGGCTACAGCTACACCGCCGCGCCGATGATCGTGAAGGGCAAGATCATCACCGGCGTGTCGGGCGGCGAGTTCGGCGTCGTCGGCCGCGTGGAGGCCCGCGACGCGGAGACCGGCGAGGTCGTCTGGAAGCGCCCGGTCATCGAGGGCCATGTGGGCGAACTGAACGGCAAGCCCTCGACCGTGACCGGCACGGTCAACGAGACCTGGCCCGGCGACATGTGGAAGACCGGCGGCGGCGCCACCTGGCTCGGGGGCACCTACGATCCGGAACTGAACCTGATCTATTTCGGCACGGGCAATCCGGGCCCCTGGAACTCGGCGCTGCGCCCGGGCGACAACAAGTGGTCGGCCTCGCGCCTCGCCATCAACCCCGACAACGGCGAGATCGTCTGGGGCTTCCAGACCACGCCCCATGACGGCTGGGACTTCGACGGCGTGAACGAGTTCGTGCCCTTCGACATGCAGCGGGACGGCAAGACCGTGAAGGCCGGCGCCACCGCCGACCGCAACGGCTTCTTCTACGTCCTCGACCGCACGAACGGGAAGTTCATCTCGGCCATGCCGTTCGTGGCCAACATCAACTGGGCCAAGGGCATCGACGACAACGGCCGCCCGATCTACGACGACGCCAACCGCCCCGGCGACCCGGCGAAGTCCGAGGACGGCAAGAAGGGCAAGGCGGTCTACGCGACGCCGGGCTTCCTCGGCGGCAAGAACTGGAATCCGATCGCCTACAGCCCGGACAGCAAGCTGTTCTACGTCCCCTCGAACGAGTGGGGCATGGACATCTGGAACGAGCCGGTGAGCTACAAGAAGGGCGCCGCCTATCTCGGCGCCGGCTTCACCATCAAGCCGACCTTCGACACGCATATCGGCTCGCTCAAGGCGATCGATCCGGCCACGAAGAAGGTGGTCTGGGAGTACAAGAACAAGGCGCCGCTCTGGGGCGGCATGCTCACCACCGGCGGCAACCTCGTCTTCACGGGCACGCCGGAGGGTTTCCTGAAGGCGTTCGACGCCAAGACCGGCGAGGAGGTCTGGAAGTTCCAGGTCGGCACCGGCATCGTCGCCTCGCCGATCACCTGGGAGCAGGACGGCGAGCAGTGGGTCGGCGTCGCCGCCGGCTGGGGCGGCGCGGTCCCGCTCTGGGGCGGCGAGGTCGCCAAATCCACCGCCGGCATCAACCAGGGCGGCAGCTTCTGGGCCTTCAAGCTGCCGAAGAAGCTCGCGGCGCGCTGATCCGGATCCCGCATGCCGGCCCCCGGCCGGTGTGCGGACCGGAGCGATCCTTTCGACTTCCACGAACGGGACGGTACGCCGTCCCGTTTCGCGCTCTCACGGGCCCGCGCCGATGAGGGCGTCGAGCCGCGCCGCGAGCGCCGGGCCGTCGCCCGACAGGCGCACCGTCTTCTGCCGGGCGCTCGTCCCGGACAGGATCGCGACCTCGGCCTTGCGCAGGGCGAAGGTGGCGGCGAGGAAGCGGATGAGCGCCGCGTTGGCCGCGCCGTCCAAGGGTGCCGCCGCGAGGCGCACCGCGAGCGCCGGGCGCCCCTCGGCATCGACCACCAGACCGGCGACCGCCTCGCGCCCGCCCCGGGGCGTCACCCGCACCGCGAGGCGCAGGCCCTCGGCATCGACCGTGTAGGGCCGCGCCCCATCCCCTGCGGGTGCCCGCGCCATCGGGTGCAGCCTCCTCAGGCCTGATCCCCGGCCCGCGCGTGTTTACACCCGCCCGCCGCTCCGGCATCAAGCGCCCGCAGATGGGGGCGTCTGGAGCCGGCGATGGACGCGATCGAAGCTTCTCGCACGGCGCCGCGGCTGGTGCCGCCGCGCCGCGAGCCCCCCGAGCAGGCGCCGGGCCTCGCCGCCTATCTCCGCTCGATCCGCGACAACGCGCTGCTGGGCTGGCCGCGCGCCGCCTACGCGGAGGCGATCACCCGGCGGCGGATGCTCGGCCGCACGAGCTTCACCGTGAGCGATCCGGAGGCGATCCGCCGGATCCTCGTGGACAATCAGGCGAACTACGCGCGCACCTCCGGCTCCGTGCGCATCCTGCGCCCCATCCTCGGCGAGGGGCTCCTCATCAGCGAGGGCGCGGCCTGGCGCCACCAGCGCCGGGCGCTCGCCCCGGCCTTCACCCCGAAGGCGATCGACGGGCTGGCCGGCCACATCGCCTCCGCCGTCGAGGACGGTCTCGCCGATCTCGACGCCGAGGCGGCGGCCGGGCCGGTGGAACTCTTCGCCTTCCTGCACCGCCTGGCCCTGGAGATCGCCGGGCGCAGCATGTTCTCGGTGGCGATGGAGCGGCACGGGCCGGAACTGCGCCGCTTCATCGCCGCGTATTCGGAGCGCCTCGGGCGCCCGCATCTCCTCGACATGCTGATCCCGCTGCCCTGGATGGCGCCCCTCGACCTGCCGCGCGCCCGCTTCCGACGGCGCTGGACGCCCTTCCTCGACCGCATCATCGAGGCCCGCGCCGCCGAGGCCGCCCCGCGCGAGGCGCGCGACCTGCTCGACCTCCTGATCGCGGTGCGCAATCCGGAGACCGGAGCGCCCTTCAGCTACCGCGAGTTGCGCGATCAGGTCGCGACCATGATCCTGGCCGGGCACGAGACCACGGCGGTGGCCCTGTTCTGGGCGCTCTACCTGCTGGCGCTCGATCCCGAGAGTCAGGACCGGGTAGCCGCCGAGGCGCGGGGCGCCGACCTCAGCTCGCCCGCGGGCTGCGCCGGCGACGGGCGCCTGCCCTTCACCCGGGCGGTGGTGGACGAGACCATGCGGCTCTACCCGCCCGCCTTCCTCATCGTGCGGCGGGCGCTCGCCCCCGACCGGATCGGCGACCACGCGGTGGAGAAGGGCGACATCGTGATGATCTCGCCCTGGGTGCTCCACCGGCACCGCCTGCACTGGCCGGAGCCCGACGCCTTCGATCCCGCCCGCTTCCTGCCGGGTGCCCCCGCGATCCCGCGCTACGCCTACCTGCCCTTCGGCGTCGGACCCCGCGTCTGCATCGGCGCGCAGTTCGCCCTCACCGAGGCGGTGCTGGCGCTCGCGCGCATCGTCGGGCGCTACCGCATCGCCCTGGCCGACCCCGCGCCGGTGCTGCCGCTTGCCGTGGTGACGACCCAGCCCGAGCACGCGCCGCCCTTCCGGATCACACGGCGGGACGACTGAATTCCGCGAACCACGCGAAAAACCCGCGGATCGGGGCGATCCGCGGGCGTCAGGCCGTTTGCTGGAGGGCCATTCAGGCGGCCTTCTTCTCCCCTTCCGCCGCGAGCTTCGCGGCGGAGGTGATCGGCAGTTCGATGTCGACGCCGAGCGTCGAGACGCCCTCGCCACGGTCGAGGGTGATCTTCACCTTGTCCCGCTCCACCGTGACGTGCTTGGCGATCACCCCGAGGATCTCCTCGCGCAGGGTGATGACGAGGTCCGGGCGCCCGTTCTCCGAGCGCTCGTGGGCGAGGATGAGTTGCAGCCGCTCCCGGGCCACCGCGCTCGACGAGCGCTTGTTGAACAATCCGCGCAGCGTCATGCCGCCCTCCGCATGAAGATCTTGTCCAGGAAGGACTTGCGCTCGGTGGGCATCACCATCGCCACGGTCTCGCCCTTCAGCCGGCGGGCGGCGTCGGCGTAGGCGCGGGCGGGGGCGCAGAGGGGGTTGTTGAGCGTCACCGGGCAGCCGACGTTCGAGGCCTTCAGGACCTCCTGGCTCTCCGGGATGATGGCGAGCAGGGGGATCGAGAGGATCTCGAGCACGTCCTCGGTCTTCAGCATGTCGCCGCGGTCGGCGCGGGCCGGGTCGTAGCGGGTGAGGATCAGGTGCTTGTCGATGGACTCGCCCTTCTCCGCGCGCACCGTCTTCGAGTCGAGCAGGCCGATGATCCGGTCGGAGTCGCGCACCGAGGAGACCTCGGGGTTGGTGACGACCACGGCGACGTCGGCGTGCCGCATGGCGAGCTGGGCGCCGCGCTCGATGCCCGCGGGGGAGTCGCAGATCACCCAGTCGAACTTGGCGCGCAGCTCCTCCATGACGCGGGTCACGCCGTCGTCGGTGAGCGCGTCCTTGTCGCGGGTCTGCGAGGCCGGCAGCAGGTGGAGCGTGTCGAGACGCTTGTCCTTGATGAGCGCCTGGGGAAGCTTGGCGTCGCCGTTGACCACGTTGATGAGGTCGTAGACCACGCGCCGCTCGGCGCCCATGATGAGGTCGAGATTGCGCAGGCCGACGTCGAAGTCGACGACGCAGACGCTGGAGCCGCCCTGGGCGAGGGCCGCACCGAGGGCCGCCGTGGTGGTCGTCTTGCCGACGCCGCCCTTGCCCGATGTCACAACGAGAACCTTTGCCATGAAGGCGTCCTCCTAATCCAAGCTTGCCATTCGGATAGCGCCGCCATCGAGCCAGATCTGCGCGGGGCGACCCCGCAGATGCGTCCCCATGTCCTCGGCCGTGCGGACGAGGCGATCGATCCCGAGCAGTTCGGGCTCGAACTTGCGGCAACAGATGCGGGCGCGGGGGTTGCGGGCGGCGCCGGCGATGGCGCGGCCCCGCAGGGCGCCGTAGATGTGGATGGAGCCGCCGGCCAGGATCTCGGCTCCCGAGGAGACCGAGCCCATCACCGTGACGTCCCCGGTGCGGTGGACGATCGACTGGCCGGAGCGCACCGAGCCCTCGATGGTGAGCGAGGTGGTCTCGGGCTCGCTCGGGATCACCGGCAGGTCGAGGTTCTCCGTGGGCCGGCCGTTGCGAAGCAGGGGCGGCAGGCCGTCCTCGCCCGCTTCCACCCCCTCGAGGCCGAGGATGCGGATGCGGCGCTGGCGGAGATCGGCGAGGATCGTGCGCAAAGCCTCCGGCTCGGGCTTGAGCGCGGCGACGTCGAGGACGATGGCGCGGCCGTCGAACAGGGTCGGCGACCGCTTGAGCGCCGCGTCGAGCCCCGCGAACCAATCGGCGAGCGGCATCTCGGGCGTCAGCGCCAGCGCCTTGAAGGCGCGCCCGCGGAAGGCGGGGGGGCGGGGAGTGGGAGTGTCCGGCGAGGTGGTGCTGGTCACGGCTCAACAATTCCTTACCGGATCATTGACCGTCCTTATGGTTACCGAAGGGTTAAGTTTTAGGATCCGGTAGGCATTTCTTGCCGGGATCCAGGGATCCTGCGGTCTTGTGCGGCTCACGTCTCGGTGGAAGGCCGCAGGCCCGTGGGCCCCGTCAGGGACGGTCGAGGCGCGTCAGCCGGATCGCGTCGTCGACCAGCCGCACCTCCACCGCCTGGCCCTGGTAGGCCGCGTCGAGGTCGTCGGCCGCCTTGTAGAGGCCGTCGATGGCAACGAGTTCGGGCTCGAAGCGGCGGCAGTAGATCCGCGCCTGCGGATTGCCCGCCACCCCGGCGACCGCGCGACCGCGCAGGGGGCCGTAGACGTGGATCGAGCCGCCCGCGATGACCTCGGCGCCCGAGGCCACCGCGCCCATCACGGTCACGTCCCCGTCGAGATGCAGGATGGTCTGGCCCGAGCGGACCGGCGCGTCGAGGATCAGCGACCGGGCGGGCACCGACGGCGCGGCGGCCTCCGGTTCCGATTCCGGGGCGGCCTCGGCCTCGCTCGGCGCGGCGACCTCGCCCGCGGGCCGCCCGCCCGACAGGGACGGCGGCAGGCCGGGGCCGAGCACGCCGGGCGGCGCGCCCTCGACGCCGAGCACCGCGATGTCGCGGCGCCCGAGATCGGCGAGCAGCTCCTCCAGATCCGCGCGGGTCAGGCTGAGGCCGGTGAGATCGAGGGTGACCGGCCGGCCCGCGAAGAAGGACGGCGCGCGGGTGCTGAGGGCGTCGAGCTCGGCGAGCCACTCGGCCACCGGCGGCAGGGGGGCGAGCACCGTCGCCATGAAGGAGCGGCCGCGGAAGCGGATCGGGGGCCGGGCCGGGCGGGCGCTGGTCTGGGTCACGTGGCGTCGGGCATCGAGGGAACGGATGCACCGTCCATGCGCTCCGCCGGGCGCGAGGGCAATCCTCGCGGGCCGGATCTCGCAGCGTTGTCAAGCCGAACCGGCTGCCCCGCCGGCGCGCGGGAACGCGCCGGAACCGCCGGCGGGTCGGGCGGGACGGCCTCCCGCCCGCTGGAGCGCTCTCCGCCGAAGTGGACACCAATTCGGCGCAAGAGAGGGCGAGAAAACAGTGCCTTGGGCCGTTCCCGATCGCAACGCGATCAGGAACGGCTTGAGCGGTCAGGCCGCCTGGATGGCGCGCAGGAAGTCGTCGACCTCCTGCTTGACGTGGAGGGACTGGGTCGCGAGTTCCTCGGCCGCCGAGAGGACCTGCGCCGCCGCGCCGCCCGTCTCGCCCGCGGAGGTGAGGACCTGCGCGATGTTGGCCGAGACGTCCTGCGTGCCCCGCGCGGCCTCGCTGGCGTTGCGCGAGATCTCCTGGGTCGCCGCCGCCTGCTGCTCGATCGTCTCGGTGATCGTGCCGGAGATCTCGTTCATCGCGCCGATCGTCTCGTCGATCTGCCGGATCGCCGTGATGGCCTCGGCGGTGGCGGCCTGGATCGCGGCGATGTGGCCGCCGACCTCCTCGGTGGCCCGGGCGGTCTGCTGGGCCAGCGCCTTCACCTCGGAGGCGACGACGGCGAAGCCCTTCCCGGCATCCCCCGCCCGCGCCGCCTCGATGGTGGCGTTGAGGGCGAGCAGGTTGGTCTGCCCCGCGATGCCCGCGATGGTGGTCACCGCGTTGCCGATCTGCTCGGCGGCGGAGCCGAGGCGGGCCATGGCGGCGTTGGAGGCGCCCGCCTCGCGGGCGGCCTCGCCGGCCACCGCGTGGGAGCGGCGGACCTGGCGCTCGATCTCGGAGAGCGACGACACCATCTCCTCGGCGGCTGCCGCCACGGTCTGCACGTTGGCCGAGGTCTCCTCGGCCGCGGCGCTGGAGGCCACCGCCTGGCTGCTGGTGCTGTCGGCGACCCCCGTCATCGAGCGGGCGGTGGCGTCGAGCTCGGTCGCGGCCGAGGTGACGACGCCGAGGGAAGCCGCGACCCGGCCCTGGAACCCGCGGACCAGCTGGTCCACCCGGTCCGCCCGGCGCTGGCGGGCGGTCTGCTCCTGCGCCTGCTGGGCCTCCAGCTCCATCCGGGCGACGGCGTTGGCGCGGAACACCTCCACCGCCTTGGCCATCTCGCCCATCTCGTCGCGCGCCCCCTGCGCGGGGATCACGACGGCGGTGTCGCCGCCGGCGAGGCGGCGCATCGCCGCGGACATGCTGCTGATCGGGCGGGTGATGCTGCGGCCGATGAGCACGGCGAGCGCGCTGCCCGCTACGAAGGCGAGGGCGATCAGTCCGAGCAGCGCCGTCCGCGCGGTCTTGGTGCTGTGCGCCGTCGCCTCGGCGAACGCGGTGGTGGCCGTCTCGAGCTTGCGCCCGGCCTCGACGGAGGTCCGCTCGATCTCCCGGGCCAGCGGCAGGATATCCTTGTCGTAGATCGAGGTGGTCTCGGCGAGGGCGGCGGTGACGGACGTGAAGGTGTCCGCATAGGCGGCGACGGCGGCCTGGAGCTTGGCTGTCTCCTTGGCGAACTGGCCGCGGCCGTCCGCCTCGCGCAGGCGCTTCAGCGCCGTCTCGGCCCGCGCGTGCTGGTCGGCGAAGGCCTTCGGGCCGCCGGCATCCCGGGTGGCGAGGTAGCGCCAGTTCACCACGCGCAAGGTGAGCGCCGCGCTCTCGACCGCGGCGGCCGGGGCCGACAGGTTCTCCTGGCCGGTCGCGCGCACCTGCGTGAGCAGGTCGGCGGTCGCTTGGGACAGGGCATCGCCCGAGATGAAGAGGCGCCCGCGCTGCTGCGAGGCGGTCTGGCCCGCGCTCGAGAGGTCGTCGAGGGGGGTCTTGAGGGCCTCGGCCTTGGTGCGGATCGTCTCGTAGAGCGTCCGGCGCTCGTCGTCCTGGGCGATCTCGATCTGGCGCTGGGCCAGCTCGACGATCTCCTGGCGCCGCGCATCCGCGCTCCAGATGCTGTCCTCGTTGAGCGAGGCCCTGAACTCGTTGATCTGCCCCTTGATGATCTCCGACAGGGCGGTGATCTGGGCGATGTTCCGGCTGGCCTCCTGGTAGACGCCGAGGCGCTCGAAGCGCTCCACGCTCGTGCCGAGTTGCCACGAGGCGGATCCTCCGAGGAGCGCGGAGACGATCACCAGGCCTGCGAAGCCCGCATAGAGGCGCGAGCGGATGCCGAGCATTGCACAACCTTCGTGTAGACCGTTCGGGTGGTCAGAGTCGTCGCAGAAAGTTAAATTATTGGCCCATTATGCTGCATAGGATTACTATAGTCGAAATATGTTTCTCAAACCACAGGTTGTCGCTCAGCATAGCCGTCGGTCCCGCGGCCCTGCCGGACAGCGCTGCCGCACGTCGGAAACCCGCCCGCTAATCCCGGCTCGGCAGGGCTTAAGCCCTTGCTCAGACTGGAACGATTCCGAAACATAACGGTTGCGCGCCGAGGTCCGGCGCGGCTACCTCGCGCCATGCCCTACCAGATCGCAGAGTCCCGTTCCTGCGCGCCGCCGCGAGCCGGCGGACGTCCCGGGGCGGGCCGGGGCCGCGCCTCGTGAGCGCCCGGCCCATCATCGGTCTCCGCTACCGCGCGGCGGTGCTGGGACGCGTGCTGCTCGCCGCGCTCGGCGGGTACGCGGTGGCCGCGCTCGCCACCGGCCTCCTCTCCCTCGTCCTGCCGATGCCGCGCTCGGAGGCGGTGGTGACGGCCACGCTCCTCAGCTTCGCCCTGATGGTGGCCGTGGTGGTGGCGGTGTTCGCGGTGCGCAGCCTCGGCCGGGCGGCGCTCGTGGTCGCGGGTCTCGCCCTTCCCCTCGGTCTCGGATTGTGGCTCGCCGGCGCCTTCGCCGGCGCGGCCTGAGGAGCGGGCGATGCGCCAGGGATTGCGCCAGTCGATGGCATGGCTGCACGCCTGGTCCGGCCTCGTGGTCGGCTGGGTGCTGTTCGCCGTCTTCGTCACCGGCACCGCGAGCTACTACAAGGCCGAGATCTCCCAGTGGATGCGGCCGGAACTCGGCGCGGTCCAGGCCGATCCGGTCCGCTCCGCCGACCTCGCCGCGGCCTTCCTGAAGGGCAAGATGCCGGATGCGGCCGGCTGGTACATCGAGCTGCCCAAACCCGAGGAGCCGCTGATCACGGTGCACTGGTGGAAGAGCCTCGAAGGGCCGTTCCACCAGGCCCTGCTCGATCCCGAGACCGGCGCGCCGACGAAGGCCCGCGCCACGAAGGGCGGCGACTTCCTCTACCGCTTCCACTTCGAGCTGAGCATGCCGCCGATGCTCGGGCGCTACATCGTCGGGGCCTGCGCCCTGGTGATGCTGGTGGCGCTCGTCTCCGGCATCGTCACGCACCGGCGCATCTTCGCCGACTTCTTCACCTTCCGGCGGGGCAAGGCGTCCCAGCGCAACTGGCTCGACGCCCACAACGTCACCGGCGTGCTGGCGCTGCCCTTCCACCTGATGATCGCCTATACCGGCCTCGTCACCCTGGCGCCGATGTACATGCCCTGGGGCGTGCAGACGGCCTACAAGGGCGACGAGATCCGCTTCTTCGTGGAATCCGGCATGATGCCGGAGATGCGCGCGCCGGCCGGCCGGCCGGGCGAACTCGCCTCCGTCGGCGCGATGGTGGCGACGGCGACCGCCCGCCAGGGCGAGGCGCCGGAGGGCATCGGCATCTACAATCCGGGCGACGCGCAGGCGAGCGTGGTGGCGACCTTCGAGGAGCCGCACGGCCTCGCCCATCTCCACCCCCAGATCGCCTTCGACGGGGCGACCGGCGCCGTCCTCGCCACCAATGGCGGCGTGCGCGCCGCGGCCACGACCTCCGCGGTGATGGTCGGCATCCACGAGGCGCATTTCGCGGGGCCGGCCCTGCGGGTCCTGTTCTTCCTCTGCGGCGTGCTCGGCGCGGCGACGGTGGCCACCGGCCTCGTCCTCTGGACCGTGGCCCGGACGCCGAAGGGCGCGCGGGAGGCGGGGCTCGGCCTGCGCCTCGTGCGGATCCTCAACCTCGGCACCATCGCCGGCCTGCCGGTGGCGGTCGCGGCCTATTTCCTGGCGAACCGCCTGCTGCCCGTCGATCTCGCCGCCCGGGCGGAATGGGAGGTCGGCGCCTTCTTCGCGGCCTGGCTCCTCGTGGCTTTGTTCGGCGCCGCGCGGGCCGAGGCGCGCGCGTGGCCGGAGGCCTTCGCCGCCGCGGCCCTCCTGTTCTGCGCCGTGCCCCTGGTCAGCGCCGCCACCACCGGCGCGCATCCCTTCGCGGCCGGCGCGCGCTTCGTCGGGTTCGATCTGGCGATGCTGGCGCTCGCCGCGGGCTTCGCCTTCGCCGCCCGCAAGGCCGGCCGCGGCGTCCTCGACACCGCCCGGCGCCGGGCGGCCCGCACGCCCGCCGAGGAAGCGTTCCAGGCATGAACCCCGCCGTCACCCTGCTCAACCTCGTGCTCTGCTTCGCGGGCTTCGGCGCCCTGGCCCTCAGCCTCGACCGGCACCATCGCGACGCCCTCGGCAGCCGCGTGCCGGCCGGTCGGGTCCTGCCCCTGCGGCTCGCCGGCTGGTGCCTGATCCTGGCCTCCCTCGCCGTGGCCATCGCCTTCGAGGGCGCGAATTTCGGCCCGGTGCAGTGGATCGGCGCGCTCACCGGCGCGGCCCTCCTCGTGGTGGGCTTGGCGAGCTACCGGCCGGCTTGGCTGCGGCCGGCCGCCCTCTCCGCGCTGCCCCTCGGCATCCTGCTCCTGCCGGTCGTGCTCGCCGGCTGACGGGGGAACGATCGGCGGCCGCTCTTGCCGGATCGATCCGCACCCCCTATTGCGACGCAACAGCACGAATCCGCCACCCTACCCGGCGGGGCAGTCGCGGAACGCGACCGGCCCCGTGGCGGGTTCTTCTCGCTTCGGATACCCCATGAAGCTGCGCAACATCGCCATCATCGCCCACGTCGACCACGGCAAGACGACGCTCGTCGACAAGCTGCTCCAGCAGTCCGGCACCTTCCGCGAGAACCAGCGGGTCGAGGAGCGGGCGATGGATTCGAACGACCTCGAGAAGGAGCGCGGCATCACCATCCTCGCCAAGGCGACCTCGGTCGTCTGGAAGGACACCCGCGTCAACATCGTCGACACCCCCGGCCACGCCGATTTCGGCGGCGAGGTCGAGCGCATCCTCTCGATGGTGGACGGCGTGATCGTGCTGGTCGACGCCGCCGAGGGCCCGATGCCGCAGACCAAGTTCGTGGTCGGCAAGGCGCTGAAGATCGGCCTGCGCCCCATCGTGGCGATCAACAAGGTCGACCGGCCGGACGCGCGCATCAACGAGGTGGTCAACGAGGTCTTCGACCTGTTCGCGGCGCTGGACGCCACCGACGAGCAGCTCGACTTCCCGATCCTCTACGGCTCGGGCCGCTCCGGCTGGATGGGGAACTCCCCCGACGCCGACCAGTCCGCGGGTCTCGCGCCCCTGTTCGACCTCGTTCTGGAGCACGTGCCCCAGGCCCGGACCGAGGAGGGCCCGTTCCGCATGCTCGGCACGCTCCTGGAGGCCAACCCCTTCCTCGGGCGCATCATCACCGGCCGCATCGCGTCCGGCACGGTGAAGCCGAACCAGTCGATCAAGGTGCTCGACCGCGAGGGCAAGGTGGTCGAGACCGGTCGTGTCTCCAAGATCCTCGCCTTCCGCGGCCTGGAGCGCGCCCCGATCGAGATCGGCGAGGCGGGCGACATCGTCTCCATCGCGGGCCTCGTGAAGGGCACCGTGGCCGACACCTTCTGCGACCCGCAGGTGGACACCCCGATCCAGGCCCAGCCCATCGACCCGCCGACCGTGACGATGTCCTTCATCGTCAACGACAGCCCGCTCGCGGGCACCGAGGGCGACAAGGTCACGAGCCGCATGATCCGCGACCGGCTGTTCAAGGAGGCCGAGGGCAACGTCACGCTCAAGATCGAGGAGGCCGCCGACAAGGACTCGTTCTACGTCTCCGGCCGCGGCGAGCTGCAGCTCTCGATCCTGATCGAGACCATGCGCCGCGAGGGCTTCGAGATCGCCGTGTCGCGTCCGCGCGTGGTGTTCGAGAAGGACGAGAGCGGCCAGACCCTGGAGCCCGTCGAGGAGGTCGTCATCGACGTCGACGAGGAGCATTCCGGCGTCGTCGTGCAGAAGATGTCCGAGCGGAAGGCCGAGATGCTGGAGATGCGGCCCTCGGGCGGCGACCGCCTGCGCCTCGTCTTCCACGCCCCCACCCGCGGCCTGATCGGCTACCAGGGCGAGCTGCTCACCGACACCCGCGGCACCGCGATCATGAACCGCCTGTTCAAGGCCTACGAGCCCTACAAGGGCGAGATGCCGGGCCGGCGCAACGGCGTGCTCATCTCGAACGACAAGGGCGAGGCCGTGGCCTACGCCATGTGGAACCTCGAGGACCGCGGCCCGATGATGATCGAGCCCGGCTGGAAGGTCTACCAGGGCATGATCGTGGGCGAGCACAACCGCGACAACGACCTCGAGGTGAACGTCCTCAAGGGCAAGAAGCTCACCAACATCCGCACCACCTCGAAGGACGAGGCCGTGCGCCTCACCCCGCCGATCCGTATGACGCTGGAGCGCTCGCTCGCCTGGATCCAGGACGACGAGCTCGTGGAGGTCACCCCGAAGTCGATCCGCCTGCGCAAGGCCGTGCTCGACCCGAACGACCGCAAGCGCGCCGAGCGCTCGAAGGAAGCGGTGGCCTGAACGGGCCCACCGCGCCGGACATGAGGAAGCCCCCGCGTCGCCGCGGGGGCTTTTTTCGTGCCGGAGGGAAGCGGTCGCATCGTCCCGCTCGATCGGCTCGGCGCCCCGTCATCGCCGCCACTTCGGATCGCTCGCCGAGGGAGCCCGGATCCGCGGTGCGGGCTTGAGCATGCGACCCGGGAACGCCGCTGTTTCCGGCATGCCCGCTTCGGTGTGCCAGGGTCCCGGCTCCGCTGCGCGGACCCGGGATGACGCGGCTCCGGGCCATCGTCGCCGCGTCGTCCCGAGAGCCGGCGGCCGCCGTTCGGGACGATGCCCCCAACCTGAACCGGCTGACGGGTTCAGGCCCGCAGCAGGTGGAGGGCCGGGCGGGCGGGCCGCGCGGGCTTCGCCTTCGGGCGGTAGACCGCCATCGGCTCCGGGAACCCGTCGAGGGGATGCACGCCGACGAGCTCAGGATCGCCCCAGAGGAAGTCCACGAAGGGCTTCGACATGAGCAGGGGCTCGCCGAGCATCCGGTTGAGGCGCGACAGGCGGCTCGCGAGGTTCACGTCGCGGCCGATCACCGTGAAGTCGAGGCGCGCGCCCGAGCCCACGTTGCCGTAGGCGGCCTCCCCGTGGTGGAGGGCGATGCCCGCCGCCACCGGCACCGTGAACTGATGCAGGGCGTTGGCCTCGTCGAGGGCCGCGAGCGCCGCCTCGGCGGCGGTGAGCGCGCCCTTGGCCGCCCCGCCGAGATCGTCGCCGGGCTCGCGGAAGATCGCGAGCAGGCCGTCGCCGAGATATTTCAGCACCTCGCCGCCCTCCCGCTCGATGGGCGGCACGAGGCAGTCGAAGAACACGTTGAGGAGGTCCACCGCCTCCTCCGGCGTCATGTCGGCGGAGATGCGGGTGTAGTCGCGCATGTCCGCGAACAGGATCGCCGAGCGGATGCGCTTCACCTGCCCCCGCCGGATATCCCCCGAGAGGATCGCCCGGTGGGGCTCGTCGCCCACGTAGATCCGCAGCACGTGGTCGAGCTGCTTGTTGACGAGGCGCATCTCCATCACGGCGGCGAGCGCCGGCATCATGAAGCGCAGGATGGCGACGTCCTCGTCGCGGAAGCCCTCGGGCGCCCGGGTGGCGAAGGTGATGCCGTTGCGCGTCCCGTTGGTGAAGAAGAGCGGCGCCACGATGTAGTGGGTGTAGCCCTCCGCCTTCAACTCGGGGATCACCGCGTAGGCCTCCTCCGGCGTCCCGGCGAGGTCGAGGACGAGCCATTCCCCGCTCTCGTGCACCGTGAAGAACGGGCTTGCCCGGTAGGCCTTCTCCGAGGCCTCCCCGTGGGGGAACAGGCGCACCGTCGAGCCCGCCTCTGGCGTCCAGACCCGGCCGACGCCGGAATATTCCGAGTGCAGGGTGTCGATCGCCGTCGAGGCGCGGTCGACGGGCACGCCGATGCCGTTGAGCCGGGCGGCGAGCCCTGCGAGCAGGTCGTCGGCCCGCTCCAGCCGGGCGCCCTCGGAGAGAAGCCAGTCGCGGATGGCCACGCAGGGTTGCAGCGCGCCGAGGGGCACGTCCTTCGTCTCCGACCCGTCAGCGAAGGCTGTGGGCAACGGCACAACTTTTTCCTCGTCGACCATAAGGCCAAGATGGTCCTGTCGCCAGCCTTTCACAAGCCTGTCGGTGCTCCACCCTGAAGACAGAACGCCGAAGCTTTCATCAAAAACCGTAATAAATAGGCGTGATTTACCTTATATTTGAAATATAGAATTTTTATCCTCCGCATATCGAGGAAAAATATTCATAAATCCCGGCACGAACTCTTTCGCGTAGAAACGTTAACACAGGGAAATGGCATCGTCACAAAAATCCGTCGATGAAATGATCGCGATGAGCGAAATCTGACATCGTCGCGCTATGATGGGCGAGTCGCGGATGATGTCGTGATGTTTTCAATTTTGAGCAGACCCGCGATATTCCGTCGAGGAGATGGGCCATGAGTGAAATTGAATTCAATGCAGGACTACTGAGAAAATTGTTTCTGAAAAACAATTTTCCGTTTCCGGACGAACACATGGTATTTTTCGGCATTCGCGGTATGCTTCCGATCGACCCGGACGGCACGGCCTTTTCGCAAATGCACAAGCTACGCTTTGCCGAAGTCAACTACCTGCACATGCGATGTACGCTGGGACAGTGGAAACCGAAGGACGATACGATCGCGGTTTTTCCCGGATCCACCGCACCGTCGCGGCCTAATGTAAAACGAGCTCTCCAGCACGACGGCACCGGCTCGAATCTGCTCGTTCTCGGCTTTTACGAGTACAAGAAGGGACAGCACAAGCTCGGCAAACCGAGCGGACATCGCGCCTTCCGGCAGAACCGCTTCTTTCCGGGCTGGCGGACACGGGATGATCTCGATTACGACGCCGACGATCGCATCGATCTGGGCCGGAATGTGAGAGACTATTTCTGGGACAATCTGCACTGCGCCTATCACGACAGCCTCGATCAACCAGGCTATTCGAGTGCCGGCTGTCAGGTCGTCGCGGGCCATCCGCGCTCTCCGGCCCGCGGCAACAAGCCGGAGACCGGCCCTTGGAAGCGGTTCATCGAGAATGCCTACGATCATGCCGGTGGGCAGGATGTATTCCACTACGCTCTCTTTGCCTCCACAGAAGTTGCGGCGACCGCCAGCAAGAAGGACTCGGAGATCAGCCAGTCCGTGCGCTTCGGATCATCCGGCGATCTGGTAAAGGCATTGCAGGGCAAGCTCCTCGGAGCCGACTATGATATCGGCGAGGCTGATGGTGATTTCGGCCGCAATACGCTCGAAGCACTGATGAGTTTTCAGGACAAGGAATTCGGACGCTCGGATGGCATTGTCGGGCTGAACACGGCCGCGGCCCTCGGCCTCGCCATGCCCGCTCTGTCCACTGCCCAGCCCGCAGCACTGCCGCCCCTTGCGGCGGAAACCCCGAGAGGTGACCGGGCGGAGACGGAGGACGAGAGTGATCTTCCGGGCATGGACAGCATCGAGCCGCGCCCTTCTCTCCATCTGCTGGATGACCAGGGCACGCCAGGGTCCGCGCCGAGGAAGGTTGTCGTGGAGGAGGATGCCAAAGGTCGCTGGACGGCTCAGATTGACGGTGCACCGGGCTTCTATGTTGGGAGCACGGTCAAATATCTGTCCTATCGGGGTGTCCATCAGCCAGGGGACAAACTGGCCACACTACCCGGCGGTCTCTACGACGCCGCCACCTACGAGAAGGCGCTCGGAAGCCGCGGAGCCTGGGCATGGTTCCTTTTGCCGACCATTATCGGGGAAAGTCAGGGTCATTGGGGACGCATCAACACTTATGACGGCGCGGGCCTGACGTTTGGTCCATTACAGTTCGCATCTCATACGCCCAACGACAATCTCATTCTGCTGTTCCGCCGCTTGCTCGCTCTGCCGGAGGCGCAGGCGTGGTTTCCGAACCTCACCCTCAAGAATGGCAAGGTTCACGAGCGGACTGCATCTGGTCAGCTCGCGTCGCTTGAAGACGGCGTCGTCGGCGGGCGTCTGGTAGAGTTCATGGAGTATCTCAACCCCGATGCTAAGGCTGTCAATAAAGGCGAAGTGATCAACGCCGCGAAGCTGATTGCTTGGTGCGCGGAATCGGAGGTGTTTCGCAATACGCAGATTGAGCTCGCGATCGAGCGATTCCAGAGCCGAGTAAACCGCCTCGAAGATGCTTACCATACACCGTTGGGCAAGCAGCCGATCTATCGAGTGATCTGGGTTGCCGATATCCTTCATCACGGCCGAGGATCGTACAAGACGCTGCAGAAGGCCTTCGCGTCATCGGATCCGGAGGTAGCGCTGGAATCGATCGGTGCGGATAGCGACCGCTGGAAGGAGCGGATCCGAACGGTGAAGGCGGCCATAAAGAAGCTCAAGAGCGAGAATCGGCTCGACAACTTCAAGTGGGGTCAGGCACCCTTCGTCTGATCCTAAACGGTGTAGATAATGTCCGGCCCGTCCGCCTTCCGGGATGCGGACGGGCCGTTCGTGTGCCAGCGGTCGATCAGTTGTCCAAGAAGCTCCGGAGCTTCCTGGACCGGCTCGGGTGCTTGAGCTTGCGCAGGGCCTTGGCCTCGATCTGGCGGATGCGCTCGCGGGTCACCGAGAATTGCTGGCCGACCTCCTCAAGGGTGTGGTCGGTATTCATGCCGATGCCGAAGCGCATGCGCAGCACGCGCTCCTCGCGGGGCGTGAGCGAGGCGAGCACGCGGGTCGTGGTCTCGCGCAGGTTCGACTGGATCGCCGCGTCGATGGGCAGGACGACGTTCTTGTCCTCGATGAAGTCGCCGAGATGCGAATCCTCCTCGTCGCCGATGGGCGTCTCGAGCGAGATCGGCTCCTTGGCGATCTTGAGGACCTTGCGCACCTTCTCCAGCGGCATGGCCAATTTCTCGGCCAGCTCCTCGGGCGTCGGTTCACGACCGATCTCGTGCAGCATCTGGCGCGAGGTGCGGACGATCTTGTTGATCGTCTCGATCATGTGCACCGGGATGCGGATGGTGCGGGCCTGATCGGCGATCGAGCGGGTGATCGCCTGCCGGATCCACCACGTGGCGTAGGTCGAGAACTTGTAGCCGCGGCGGTACTCAAACTTGTCCACCGCCTTCATCAGGCCGATATTGCCCTCCTGGATCAGGTCCAGGAACTGCAGGCCGCGGTTGGTGTATTTCTTGGCGATGGAGATCACGAGGCGGAGGTTGGCCTCGATCATCTCCTTCTTGGCCTGCCGGGCCTCGCGCTCGCCCTTCTGGACCATGTTGACGATGCGGCGGTACTCGCCGATCTCCAGGCCCGTCTCGGAGGCGAGGTTCACGATCTGCTCGCGCAGGTCGGTGACCTGCCGCTGGCCCTTCTCGACGAGGTTCTTCCAGCCCTTGCCGCCGAGCTTGCCCACGCGCTCCATCCAGTTCGGATCGAGCTCGTAGCCCTGGTAGTGGCGCAGGAACTCGTCGCGCGGCACGCCGTGGCTCTCGGCGTAGCGCATCAGCCGGCCCTCGTGGCTGATGAGCTGCTTGTTGATGCCGTAGAGCTGCTCGACCAGCGCCTCGATGCGGTTGTTGTTCAGCGACAGGGACTTCACGTCGGCGACGACGGTGTCCTTGAATTCGGCCTGCTGCTTGTCCTGCGCGCCGGTGTTCGATTCGCCGGCGGCGCGGCGCGTGGCCTGCTCGTTCTGCAGGCGGCGCAGCTTGCGGTAGTTGTTGGCGATGGCGTCGAAGGTCTCAAGGACGCGGGGCTTGATCTCCGCTTCCATGGCGGCGAGCGAGACGTTGTTCTCCATGTCGTCTTCGTCGTCGCCGCCCTCGGGGGCCTGCGTCTCGCCGTCGCCGTCCTCGGCTTCCTCGCCCTCGGCGATCTGCGGGCCGTTCTTGCCGTCGGGGCCGGCATAGGTGGCTTCGAGGTCGATGATGTCGCGCAGGAGCACCTTGCCGTCGACGAGCTCGTCGCGCCAGATGATGATCGCCTGGAAGGTCAGCGGGCTCTCGCAGAGGCCCGCGATCATCGCCTCGCGGCCGGCCTCGATGCGCTTGGCGATGGCGATCTCGCCCTCGCGGGAGAGAAGCTCCACCGAGCCCATCTCGCGCAGGTACATGCGCACGGGATCGTCCGTGCGGTCGGTGGGCTCGCGGGTGGTGGTGGTGACCGCGACCGCGCGCGCGGGGGCGATCTCGGCGACCTCCGTGCCCTCGGCGGCCTCCTCGTCGTCGGCGGCCTCGCCCGCGGCCGGCTTGTCCCCCGCCGCCTCGTCGGTCTCCTCGGCCTCGACGACGTTGATGCCCATCTCCGAGAGCTGGGAGAGCACGTCCTCGATCTGGTCCGGATCGGACTGGCCGTCGGGCAGAACCTCGTTGACCTCCTCGTAGGTGATGTAGCCGCGCTTCTTGGCGAGCTTCACCATCCGCTTGACCGACGCGTCGGTCAGGTCGAGGAGCGGTCCGTCCGTCTGCTGCTCCGGAGCGGTGTCCGCCTCGTCCCGTTCCGTTGCCTTCGTCGCCATGATCAGCCTATTGTTTGTCGGGCGGCGGGCCGACGGGGGCCTCGTGGCCGCTGCGCGTCGACGTCGCACTGCATGTCGCGCGTCCGGACCCTCCGGCAGCGCCTCTTCTCGAAGTCCTGTATGCAAGCGTGACGCTTGACCGATTGTTAACCAAGCCGCGCGGACGCGGCGCTTCCGTGCCATTGCACGAGCATCAGGCCGCCGTCGAGTGGCCCGTCTCCGGCAGCTCCGCCTCCGCTTCCGCCGCGATGACGGTGGCCAGCCCCTCCTTGGCCTGACAGAGCCAGGTCCAGTTCGCCTCGGTTGGTTCTTCGGCGAAGGCCCGTTCCGCCTGACGGAGTTCGCTATGTAGCGCGCCCGCCTTGCGGTGCAAGATCATCGCCTGCCGGAGCGCATCCTCCCGCAGGGCCGGATCGGCGTGCGGCTCCAAGGTCTTGCGGTCCCGGGAGCGGGCCATGCCGAGGAGCCGCGCGGCCGCCTCCGACAGCCCGGCGCGGGCGAGGCGCGCCTCCAGCACCGCCTGATCGGGCTCGCCCGTCTCCGCCGCGCAGTCGAGGAGGGCCGAGAACACCGCCCGCGCGTCCGGATGCTCGAACTCGAGCAGCATCAGCTCGTCGGCGAAATCGTTGATCAGGCCCGGATGCACGAGGAGCAGGCCGGTGATCACCGCCTCGCGCACGGGCGCCGCGCCGGCGAACCCCGCCGAGGCGGCGACGGAGGCGCTCGGCGCCGAGCGGATGCGCGGCGACGGGGGCGGCTCGCCCGGACGCGGGCGGCGCTGGAAGCCCGGCCGGCCGGCCGGGCCCGCACCGGCCGGCCGGCCCGCGGCCCGCGGCGACAGCCCGCGCAGGCGCTCCTCGATCTCGTCGCGGTAGTAGCGGCGCACAGTCTCGTCGCGGATGCCGTGCACGGTCTCGCGCAGGGCGGCGGCGAGGCCCGCCCGGCGCTCGGGCGTCTCCACGGAGCCCGTTTCCAGGGCGCGCGACCACAGCACCTCCACCAGCGGCTTGGCGGCCCCGAGCACCCGATCGATGGCGCCGGGCCCCTCGGCGCGCAGGAGGTCGTCGGGATCCTGCCCCTCGGGCAGAACGGCGAAGCGCAGGGACTTGCCCGGCGTCAGCAGCGGCAGGGCCACGTCGAGGGTGCGGTGGGCCGCGCGCTGGCCGGCGCCGTCCCCGTCGAAGCAGAGCACCGGCTCGTCCGCATGGCGCCAGAGCAGGGCGATCTGCTCCTCGGTGAGCGCCGTGCCGAGCTGCGCCACCGTGTTCGGATGGCCCGCGAGCGTCATCGCGATGGCGTCGACATAGCCCTCGACGGCGATGATGGTGCCGCGCTCGTGGGCGGGCTTGCGGGCCTGGTGCAGGTTGTAAAGACCCTGGCCCTTGTGGAAGAGCGGCGTCTCCGGCGAGTTCAGGTACTTGGCCTTCACGTCCGCCTGCATGGCCCGGCCGCCGAAGGCGATGACCCGCCCGCGCACGTCGCAGATCGGGAACATGATCCGGTCGCGGAAGCGGTCGTAGGGCACCGCGATGTCCTCGCCGGTGACGAGGAGGCCGAGCTCGGCCATCAGGTCCTTGGCGACGTCCTTCGAGGCGAGGAAGTCGCGCAGGGCGTAGCGCTCCCCCGGCGCGTAGCCGAGGCGGAAGCGCGTCGCGATCTCGCCCGCGAGGCCGCGCCGGTCGAGATAGGCGCGCGCGTTGGCGCCGTTCGCGCCGCGGAGCTGGTCCTCGAACCAGCGGGCGGCCATCTCCATGACCTCGACGGCGCCCCGCCGCTTCGATTCGAGGGCGGCGGTGTCGGCGCTGGGGGCGGGCAGGGAGACCCCGGCCTCGCCCGCGAGGCGCTCCACCGCCTCCGGGAAGCTCAGCCCTTCCGTCTCCATCAGGAAGGTGAAGACGTCGCCGTGCTTGCCGCTCGAGAAGCAGTGGTAGAACTGCTTCTGGTCGTTCACGTAGAAGGACGGCGTCTTCTCGGCGTTGAAGGGCGACAGGCCCCGCCACTCGCGGCCCGCCTTCTTCAGCTTCACCCGCCGGCCGACCACGTCGGAGGCCGGCAGGCGGGCGCGGATCTCTTCGAGGATGTGGGGCGGGTAGCGCACAAGCGGGTCCTGCGGATCCGGACGGCGGGACCGCGATCTATAGCGCAGGTGCCGCCCCCGAGTCCCCGCGCGAGCTATGCGCCCGCGTCGGCTGGGGCATCGGCTGGGGATTGCGTGAAGTACCAGGGATGCCCGTCGAGGTCGCGCGCGGTGTAGGTGAGGCCGTAGCCGTGGTCGGCCAGATCCTGCTCGATCGGGGCGCCCGCCGCCCTCGCCCGGGCGCAGTGGGCCGCCACATCCGTCACGTAGACGAAGACGCCCTGGCTCGCGGTGCCGTCGGCGCCGGGCGGACGCAGGCGCGCATCCCCCGCGCCCTGGCCCATCATGATGCGCCGGCCGTCCAGGGACATCTCGGCATGCATTCCGGAGGCAGCGGGGTGCCGCATCGCCTCCCGGAAGCCGAAGGCGCGTCCGAGCCAATCGAGTGCGGCGGGGACGTCGCGATAGAAGAGATAGGGAATGATCTCGGTCATCGCGCGCGCCCGCCCTCGAATCGGCCGGAGCCTATCAGGCCCTGGCGGCCAGAGCTTCCTTCACCAGGGGGCTCGCCGCGCCGAAATCCATCCGGCCGGCATACTTGCCCCTCAGGGCGCCGATGACCTTGCCCATGTCCTTCGGGCCCGCCGCCCCCGTCTCGGCGATGGCGGCCTCGATGGCGGCCCTGGTCTCGGCCTCGCTCATCGCCTCCGGCATGAAGCCCTGGATGATGGCGATCTCGGCGCGCTCGTTCGCGGCGAGTTCCGGGCGGCCGCCCTGCTCGTAGACGCCGGCCGATTCGTTGCGCTGCTTGACCATCTTCTGGAGGAGGGCGAGCACCTCCTCGTCGGAGAGGGGCTCCTTGCCGAGGCCGCGGGCCTCGATGTCCCGGTCCTTCAGGGCGGCCTGGATCATCCGGATGGTGGCGAGCTTCTCCTTCTCGCCGGCCTTCATGGCGTCCTTCATCTCGGCGGTGAGGCGCGCGCGCAGCATCGAAGTCTCCTGTCTGGTCTGTCTCACAAGCATCGGTCGCCGGCCCGCCCGGTTCGACGGAGCGCGCGCCTAATGCACCAAAAGCAACGACCGGCGAGGTCTGCTTGGGCAGACCTGCCAGCCAAGAACGTGCCGGCCACGAAACGGGGACCGGCCCTGCACGCCGCGAATGTTGAGCGGGAGACGCCGGCGCGCCACATTGACCCCGGTGCGGGCCGCTCGCTAAGAGCGCCGCATGAGGAGAGCCGCCCGTCGCGCCGCACGCGGCGCCGGGTCCGGCCCGGACATAAGCGAGATCACGCCGATGCTGCAAGACGAGGGCGCCTCCGCGCAACCCCGCTCCACGCCCGAACCCTGGAGCGAGCCGCTCGCCACCGCGCTCCTGGTGCTGGCCGACGGGACGGTGCTCGAAGGCTTCGGCATCGGCCGCACCGGCGTTGCAGACGGCGAGGTCTGCTTCAACACCGCCATGACGGGCTATCAGGAGATCCTCACCGATCCCTCCTATGCCGGGCAGATCGTGACCTTCACCTTCCCGCATATCGGCAATGTCGGCACCAACGACGAGGATCTGGAGAGCCTCGACGCCGCCCCGGCCTCCGGCGTGCGCGGCGCGGTGATCGCCTCGGCCGTCACCAACCCGTCGAGCTGGCGCTCGTCGAGCCATCTCGACGCCTGGCTGAACGCGCGGGGCATCGTCGGCATCACCGGGGTCGATACCCGCGCGCTGACAGCGCTGATCCGCGACCGCGGCATGCCGAACGCGGTGATCGCCAACGATCCCGAAGGCAATTTCGACCGGGAGGCCCTGAAGGCGCGCGCCGCCGCCCTCGCGCCGATGGAGGGGCTCGACCTCGTACCGCCGGTGACGAGCCGGGAGCGGTCCGACTGGTCCGAGACGACCTGGGCGGTCTCGGGCGGCTACGGCCGGCGCGCGGCGGGCCAGGGCTTCAAGGTCGTGGCCATCGATTACGGGGTGAAGCGCAACATCCTGCGCCTGCTGGCCGAGGCCGGCTGCGACGTGACGGTGGTGCCCGCCACCACCGAGGCCGAGGAGATCCTGGCCCTGAAGCCGGACGGCGTCTTCCTGTCGAACGGCCCGGGCGACCCGGCCGCGACCGGCGAGTACGCCGTGCCGGTGATCCGCAAGCTCCTGGAGGAGAAGGTGCCGACCTTCGGCATCTGCCTCGGCCACCAGCTCATGGGCCTCGCGCTCGGCGGTCGCACCGTAAAGATGGCGCAGGGCCACCACGGTGCGAACCACCCGGTGAAGGACAAGACCACCGGCAAGGTCGAGATCGTCTCGATGAACCACGGCTTCGCGGTCGATCCGGCGAGCCTGCCCGACACCGCGGTCGAGACCCACGTCTCCCTGTTCGACGGCTCGAATTGCGGCCTGACGCTCACCGATCGCCCGGCCTTCTCGGTGCAGCACCACCCGG
Organism: Methylobacteriaceae bacterium; assembly: GCA_947444195.1. GTDB lineage: Bacteria > Pseudomonadota > Alphaproteobacteria > Rhizobiales > Beijerinckiaceae > Methylobacterium. Next base: position 50,946 of record CANEZL010000001.1, read on the forward strand.
AAGCATCGCCCGGCCCCCGCGACAGCCACTACCTGTTCGAGCGCTTCGTGACCCTGATGCGGGCGGGCAAGCCCGAGCCGGAGATCGCGGGGAAATAGGGCAGGGCGCCCCGCGAAGGCGTCACAGAAAATGCCGAATCGCGGGGCATTTCCGAGGACAACGGTCCGTTAACGATGACGCGAGACGATCATCGGCGGACGGAACTCACGTTCTCGGGGGCCCGATGACCATCGACGACGCCAGCGACGACTTCTCGCGCCTGCATCGCCTGTTCAGCTTCCATCTCGGCGTGGCGGTCGGCCTGTCGTGGATGACCGCGCTCTACGCCGCGCTCTACGCCCCCTGGGTGCGCAACATCCGCCCGCTGCTCGACCCCGCCGCCGGCTTCGACCGCGTCGAGAGCACGTGGTCCTTCCTCTTCGTGATGCCCGCCGTGCTCACGGTGGCGTGGCTCAGCGTGTTCTTCGGCCGCGAGGTTCTGCGCCGCTCGCAGACCCTGAGCAGCGTCGCCGTGGAGTTCGCCGCCGCGGCCTTCGTCGCCTTCGGCCTGTTCTATCTCTCGATCGACCGGGCCGTGGCCGCCCTCTATATCGGGCTCTGATCCGATCCCCGCTTGATCGAAGCGGGGGTCGTATCGACCGAGCCCGCGCGGCGTCTGAGCGAAGCCCGGATCCGCCATCCCGAAGGGATCGATCGGATCCGGTATGACATCCGGTTCCCGCGCGGGGCCGCCCTGTGCGGCCACCGCGTTGAGCGCGATCCCCGTGCGTGCTAGGCGCCCCCGATCGGGCGGCGCCGAGGGGCGGCCGCCCCGCACGCACCGGATTCGAGAGCGCCGATGATCCCCCGCTACAGCCGTCCCGCGATGAGCGCGATCTGGTCGCCGGAGACGCGCTTCCGGATCTGGTTCGAGATCGAGGCGCACGCGACCTCGGCGCTCGCCGAGATCGGGGTGGTGCCGCGGGAGGCCGCCGAGACGGTCTGGGCGAAGGGCCGCGACGCGGTCTTCGACGTCGCCCGCATCGACGCCATCGAGGCCGTGACGAAGCACGACGTCATCGCCTTCCTCACGCATCTGGCCGAGATCGTCGGGCCCGACGCCCGCTTCGTGCACCAGGGCATGACCTCGTCCGACGTGCTCGACACCTGCCTCAACGTGCAGCTCGTGCGTGCCGCCGATATCCTGATCGCGGACGTGGACGCCCTGCTCGAGGCGCTGAAGCGCCGCGCCTTCGAGCACAGGATGACGCCGACCATCGGGCGCTCGCACGGCATCCACGCCGAGCCGGTGACCTTCGGCCTCAAGCTCGCCCAGGCCTATGCCGAGTTCGGCCGCAACCGCGCCCGGCTCGTGGCCGCGCGGGAGGAGATCGCCACCTGCGCCATCTCGGGCGCGGTCGGCACCTTCGCCAACATCGATCCGCGCGTGGAGGAATACGTCGCGAAGGCGATGGGCCTGACGCCGGAGCCCGTCTCCACGCAGGTGATCCCGCGCGACCGGCACGCTATGTTCTTCGCGGTCCTCGGCGTCGTCGCCTCCTCGCTGGAGCGCCTCGCCATCGAGGTGCGCCACCTGCAGCGCACCGAGGTTCTGGAGGCCGAGGAATTCTTCTCCGAGGGCCAGAAGGGCTCCTCGGCGATGCCGCACAAGCGCAACCCCGTGCTCACCGAGAACATCACCGGCCTCGCCCGCATGGTGCGCGGCTACGTGACCCCGGCCATGGAGAACGTGGCCCTCTGGCACGAGCGCGACATCTCGCACTCCTCGGTGGAGCGCATGATCGGGCCCGACGCCACCGTGACCCTCGACTTCGCGCTGGCCCGCATGACCGGGGTGATCGACAAGCTGCTGATCTACCCGGCCAACATGCAGAAGAACCTCGACCGCCTCGGCGGCCTCGTCCACTCGCAGCGCGTGCTGCTGGCGCTCACCCAGGCCGGCACCTCCCGCGAGGACGCCTACCGCCTCGTCCAGCGCAACGCGATGCCGGTCTGGCGCGGGGAGGGCGACTTCCTCACCCTGCTCAAGGCCGACCCCGAGGTGACCGCGGCGCTGAAGCCCGAGCAGATCGAGGAATGCTTCGATCTGGGCTATCACCTGAAGCACGTGGACACGATCTTCGCCCGGGTGTTCGGTCAGGCTTGAAGCGGCTTTCCTCTCTCCTCCAAAGCGACGGGATTCTCACGGCGCATCCGGCCGCACGCCCTCCCTCCCCCCTCTGCGGGGGAGGGTGCCGAACGCAGTGAGGCGGGAGAGGGGAACCCGGCTTCCGGCGGAGGCCCTGCGTCGATGCCGAGCGAGCTTCTGGACCGTTGCTCCCCTCTCCCGACCCAAGTCAGGCTTGCCCGACTTGGGCAGAGGTAAGCCGATCTCGGGCAGGCCCGAGATCGGTGGGGGGAGGGAGGGCGCCGGAAGGACCGCCCGAGACATGTGAATATGGCAGTCTCAAGGGTTAGAGAGAGAACAGCGCGCGCACCCGAATCCTGATACGCAAACCCCTCAGCATCCGCAGCCAGAGGCCAGACCCGCCGTGACCAGCCCCCGCACCGTCTACCTCAACGGCGCCTTCCTGCCCTTCGCGGAGGCCCACGTCTCGATCATGGACCGGGGCTTCCTGTTCGCGGACGGGATCTACGAGGTCTCGGCCGTGCTCGACGGCAAGCTCGTGGACAATGCCGCGCATCTCGCCCGGCTCGACCGCTCGCTGGGCGAGATCGGCATCCGCAACCCGCACACGCTGGCCGAGTGGGAGGGGCTGGAGACCGAGCTCGTGGCGCGCAACGCGCTCGACGAGGGCCTCGTCTACATGCAGGTGACCCGCGGCGTGTACGAGCGCGACTTCGGCTTCCCGCCCGCGGACGTGCCCCCCACCGTGGTGATGTTCACGCAAGGAAAGAAGGTCGCCGGCAACCCGCTCGCCGAGACCGGCGCCAAGGTCGTCACCGTCGAGGACATCCGCTGGAAGCGGCGGGACATCAAGTCGGTGGCGCTGCTCGCCCAGGTGCTCGCCAAGCAGGAGGCGGTGAAGGCCGGCGTCGCCGAGGCCTGGATGGTCGAGGACGGCGCGGTGACCGAGGGCTCCTCGTCCACGGCCTTCATCGTGACGAAGGAGCGCGTCCTCGTCACACGGCCGCTCTCCACGGCGCTGCTGCCGGGCATCACCCGCGCGGCGGTGCTCCGGCTCGCCGCCGAGGCCGACCTCCGCGTCGAGGAGCGCCTGTTCTCGGTGGAGGAGGCGCGCGGGGCCGCGGAAGCCTTCTACACCAGCGCCTCCGCCTTCGTGATGCCGGTCGTCGCCATCGACGACGCGGTGATCGGCGAGGGGCGGCCCGGCCCGCTCGCCCGCCGCCTGCGCGAACTCTACATCGACATGGCCCGCGCCGGCTGAGGCCGCAGGAACGGATTCCACATCCCCGTGTTCCCCTGGCTCGCGGCGCTTCGGCGCCCGTGCATCCACAGGGAGGCCTCACGATGCGGAAGATCCTCACCGGCCTGGCCGCGGCGGCCTTCGGGCTGAGCGCGGCGGCGGCGCTCGCGCAGAACCCGGACGCTCCCCTGAAGAACCGCGACACCGACCCGGTCCTGCCCCCGCAGAGCCAGACCCCGCCGGACCGGATCCGGCCCGAGGCGGACGCGCCGCCGAAGGACTCGAACCTCAGCGATACGCTGAAGAAGAGCGACGGGGTCATCAAGCCGCCGGGCAACGCGGCGGAAGGCATGGTGGTGAAGCCGCCGGACTCGAGCACGGGCTCGATGCCGGTGATCAAGCCGGGCGAGCTGCCGGGCCGCCAGCCGGGCACCGAGGCGAAGTAGCCGCGCGGGCCCGGGCGCGGCGGGCGGGGCGAGTTTTCGTTTGCCGCGTCATGCTCTACGGGTGCGAACCATGACGAATCATCTTTTCGCCCTCGTGCGGGAGAACCTGCCCGCCGATCCGGACAAGACCTTCATCGAGACCCAAGAGGGCCGACGCTACAGCTACGGCGACCTCCTCCTGCGCTCGGGCGCCTACGCCGCCGCGCTGACCGAACTCGGCGTGAAGCCCGGCGACCGGGTCGCGGTGCAGGTCGAGAAGAGCGCCGAGGTGATCTTCCTCTATCTCGGCGCCGTCCGGGCCGGCGCGGTCTTCCTGCCGCTCAACACCGCCTACACCCCGGCCGAGATCGGCTACTTCCTCGGGGATGCCGAGCCCGCCGTCTTCGTCTGCGACCCCGCCCGGCGCGAGGCCCTGGCCGAGGCGAGCGCGGGCGTCGCCCAGGTGCTCACCCTCGACGCGGCGGGGCAGGGCAGCGCGGCGGAGGCCGCCGACCGCCAGCGCGAGGCCTTCGCCGACGTGGAGCGCGGGCCCGACGACCTCGCGGCGATCCTCTACACCTCGGGCACCACCGGGCGCTCCAAGGGCGCCATGCTGAGCCACGAGAACCTCGCCTCGAACGCCCGCACCCTGGTCGAGACCTGGCGCTTCACCCCCGAGGACGTGCTGATCCACGCCCTGCCGGTCTTCCACACCCACGGCCTGTTCGTGGCGACCAACACCGTGCTCGCGAGCGGCGGCACCCTGCTCTTCCTGCCCCGCCTCGATCCGAAGCGGATCCTCGACCTGATGCCGCGCGCCACCGCGATGATGGGCGTGCCAACCTTCTACACCCGGCTCCTGAAGGAGCCCGGCCTCGACCGGAGCGCGACCGCGGGAATGCGCCTGTTCGTGTCCGGCTCGGCGCCGCTTCTGGCCGAGACCCATCGGGACTGGCAGGCCCGCACCGGCCACGCCATCCTCGAGCGCTACGGCATGACCGAGACCAACATGAGCACCTCGAACCCCTATGCGGGGGATCGGGTGGCGGGCACGGTGGGCATGCCCCTGCCGGGGGTGGCGCTGCGGGTGGTCGATCCCGAGAGCGGCGCGGAGCTTCCCGTCGACACGGTCGGCATGATCGAGGTGAAGGGTCCGAACGTCTTCCGGGGCTACTGGCGCATGCCGGAGAAGACGGCGGCCGAGTTCAAGGCGGACGGGTTCTTCATCACCGGCGATCTCGGCAAGGTCGATCCCCGCGGCTACGTCCACATCGTCGGGCGCGGCAAGGACCTCATCATCACCGGCGGCTTCAACGTCTACCCGAAGGAGGTCGAGACCGAGATCGACGCCATGCCGGGCATCGTCGAGTCGGCGGTGATCGGCCTGCCCCACGCCGATTTCGGCGAGGGCGTCACCGCCGTGGTGGTGCCGGGCGCCGACGCGCCCGACGAGGCCGCCGTCCTCGCCCATCTCGAAGGCCGGCTCGCCAAGTTCAAATGCCCGAAGCGGGTGCTCTTCACCGCGGAGCTGCCGCGCAACACCATGGGCAAGGTCCAGAAGAACCTCCTGCGCGAGACCCACGCGGCGCTCTACGGGAGCTGAGAGCGCCCTCCCGTCGGCGTTTTCAGGGCCCGGCCTCGTCCGACAGGCCCCGGGACCGCGAAACGGCGACGCTTGCCGCGGAACGGCAGGGCCGGTGCGGCGTTTGGCCGGGGTGCGCGGAGCGCGCATGCCGGTGCCTCCATGTCCCTGCGTCATCCCCCGCAATCCGCGCCCTCCAGCGACGGCGCAGCCTCCCTCTTGTGGACGCTGTTCGCCGGCGTCGCCCTGATCGCCCTCGCCGCCGCCCCGCGGCGGAAGGGGCTGGACGAGGCCCCGGAGGATCCCCCCCGCAAGCAGGTGGACGGGGGTGCCCGCTCCCATACCGGCCGCGCCGCCCACCTCGTGGCCCGGACCCAGGCCGACCGCGGCCGGGACGCCGGGCGCCCCGACGAGATCACGGCGCGGGGCTGGAAGGACATCGCCGTCCGGGTCTACCTCGAATTCCTGAAGGACCGCGTGCTCTCGGTGGCGGCGGGCGTGACCTTCTACACCCTGCTCTCCCTGTTCCCGGCGATCGCGGCGCTGGTCTCCTGCTACGGCCTGTTCGCCGATGTCGGCGTCATCAACGAGCACCTCGCCGCCATGCAGGGCGTGCTCCCCGACAGCGCGATCCAGATCATCGGCGAGCAGGTCAAGCGCATCGCCGCCAAGGGCAGCGGCACCCTCGGGGTCACCTTCTTCACCAGCCTCGTCCTCTCGCTCTGGAGCGCCAACGCCGCCATGAAGGCGATGTTCGACGCCCTGAACGTCGTCTACGAGGAGGAGGAGAAGCGCAGCTTCGTCATGCTGAACCTCCGCTCGCTCACCTTCACGGGCGGCGCCCTCGTGTTCATCATCCTGGCGCTGACCTCGATCGTCGTGCTGCCGGTGGTGTTCAACTTCATCGGTCTCAGCGATTCCGCGTGGCTGATCGCGGCCCTGCGCTGGCCGACGCTCCTCGTGGTGCTCCTCGGGGGCCTCGCCGTGCTCTACCGCTACGGGCCGAGCCGCGAGCACGCCCGCTGGCGCTGGGTCGGCACCGGCAGCGTCGTGGCCGGCGTGCTCTGGCTCGCCGCCTCGCTGCTGTTCTCGTGGTACGTCGCCAATTTCGGCACCTACAACGAGACCTACGGCTCGCTCGGCGCCGTGATCGGCTTCATGACCTGGATCTGGATCTCCTCCACGATCGTGCTGCTCGGCGGCGAGATCAACGCCGAGATGGAGCACCAGACCGCCCGCGACACCACCACGGGCCCGGCCCTGCCGATGGGGAGCCGGGAGGCGCGGATGGCCGACAGCCTCGGTGCGGCGGCGTGACGGCTCCCCGGCGGCGCGGCCGATCCCCATATCGGGGCCCGTACCGGGGCTGACGCCGCAGGGAGGACAGGATGCACGACGAGACCGCCACCGCGCCGGAGGCCCGCAGCGACGCCGAGTGGCGCGCCGCGCTCACGCCCGAGCAGTACCGGGTCCTGCGCGAGCACGGCACCGAGCGGGCGGGCACGAGCTGCCTGCTGGCCGAGAAGCGGGACGGCACCTTCTCCTGCGCCGGCTGCGGCACCCCGCTCTTCGCCTCCGGCACCAAGTACGAGTCCGGCACCGGCTGGCCGAGCTTCTTCCAGCCGCTGCCCGAGGCGGTGGAGACCACGGTCGACCGCAGCCACTGGATGGTCCGCACCGAGGTGCACTGCGCCCGCTGCAAGGGCCATCTCGGCCACGTCTTCGAGGACGGCCCGGCCCCGAGCGGGCTGCGCTACTGCATGAACGGCGCCGCGCTCACCTTCGAGCCGGCCTGAGCGGCGCGATCCGACTCCGACGGATCGCGTCCCGGTCAGCCTCGGTTTCGGGACGTTGGATGGGGATGATCTCCGCGGATCGCCCGTGGAGCTCGATGCTCCTCTTGATTTCGGTGCCGTTGTGCTTAGTCCCTGAAGGACAAGAGGTTGTTCTAGGTCTGTCGATCGGTGCGCGGGCTCTGCCCTGACTCCGAGCCGACAGGTTCGGCCGGTCGCTGTGCACTGGACGACCTGAGAGCGGAGGGAATGGGTATGAGCGTTGTCAGGCGATTCCTCGTCGCGCCCTCTCTGGTGCGCCTGATCCGCAAGGAGCGCGGCGGCTCGCGCATCACGGAAGGCTACTTTGCCCCGCAGGGCGGTCGCGTCTCCTTCGTGCGCGTGGACGGGCAGCAGTGCCATCTCGTCCTCGTCGGCAAGGCGGACGGCACCGCCCTGGAGGAGCGCACCGAGGTGCCCCGCGCCCACGGGGACGCCCTGCTCGACGTCTGCCCCGGCAAGGCCGCCTACGACCGCACGGCGCTCACCGTCTCGGGCCGCGAGGTCCTGATCGACCGCTACGTCAGCCCCGCCAGCCTCGACCTCGTCAGCGTCGCCTTCGACAGCGCGGAGGAGGCCGGCGGCTTCCCCGTGCCCGCCTGGTTCGGGCGCGAGGTCACCGACGAGACCGCCTTCGAGCGCCAGACCGTGGCGCTCCAGGGCGCCCCTCAGACCGGCGACATCCCGCTGAGCAACGCCGCCCTCGACGCGGTGCTCGACCTCATCGAGCCGCGCTTCGGCTTCGGCCGCTTCGGCAACGCCGCTCGCTCCGAGCCCCGCGGCGAGGCGGATGACGGCGTGGTCAACACCCTGCGCCGCATCGCGGGCGGGGGCGCCGTGGCGGCACCGGCCGCGGCTGCCGCCGCCGCCGAGCCCGTCGCCGCCGTCGAGCCGCCCCCGCCCGAGGCCCCGGCCCACGAGGAGCCGCCGGCTCCGGCGCCCGAGCCCGCCCCGGAACCCGTCCCCCAGCCGGAGGCCCAGGCCCAGCCCGAGCCGCCGGCCGAGGAGAAGCCGGTGACGGATGCGCGCATCGACGACGTGATCGAGAGCCTGTCGCAGGCGCTCGGCGCTGCCATCCAGCAGCCGCACGAGCCCTCCGCCTCCGACCCGGCCGCCGCCTTCGAGCGCTGGACCGTGCGCCCGCGCCGGACGCAGCCGCAGAACTGAAGATCCGTCCCCGGGGATCCGGCGGCGGGACGTCCCGCCGCCGGGCCTGCCCCGCTTGGAGCCGTTCCCGATCGCGTTGCGATCGTCCACGGCCCTAAGCTACTGTTCTTGCTCGCTTTTTTGCACGATCTCTTGCACCGAACCGGCGTCCACTTCGGCGGAGAGTGCTCTAGTCGCGGATCACGACCTTGGCTCCGCCGAACCGGCGGGTCAGCCCGAACAGCGCGCGGGCATGGCCCGGGCTGAGGCGGATGCAGCCGTGGCTCGCCCGCCGGCCCAGCTCGCCCACCGCATAGGTCCCGTGGATGGCGTAGCCGCCGCGGAAGAACATCGCGTGCGGCATCGGCGAGCCGTGATACTTGCGCGAGCGCCACATCGGCGCCATCAGCCCCACCCGGAAATTGCCGTTCGGGGTGAAATAGCCGCGCCGCGCCGTCGAGACCGGCCAGACATGGGCCAGTCCGCCGTTCACGAAAACCTGCATGCGCTGGCTCGACTGGTCGATCCGCGCGACGACGCCCGATCGCGCCGGCGTGACCGCGGCAATGCAGAGAAGCGCGCCGAGCAGGAGACCGAGTGCGGGTCCAGGCCGGGTCATCCTGTGTCTCCAGCGCTATAATGCATCGAGGGCGGCCACGGATGCGGGCACGATTCGCCGGCAAACGGCCGCGCTTACTTGCGTGAGCCACTCCAAGGCCCCGCGGTAGCGGCAACGACGCCCATCGACAGGATTTTGTCACCTGAACGGCGCGCACGGCCCCGCGGCCGCCGTTGAGGCACCCTCGCAAAGCCGCTAGACCGGCAGGCGTCGGGTTAATCCGACACAGTCAGATTAAATCAGCGATCCAGCCGCGCGAGACGGCACGGATCCGGAGGATGCGCGTCCGCGCACGGGTGACCTCAATGGCTCAGATGCCCCAAGCCGCCGTGCCGCAGGGGACCGCTCCGGCGTCGACCTCGGAACCCTGGTACAAGGTTCTCTATATCCAGGTGCTGATCGCCATCGTCCTCGGCGTGGCGGTGGGCTACATCGCCCCCGAATTCGGCAAGTCGCTGAAATGGATGGGCGACGCCTTCGTGGCGCTCATCAAGATGATGATCGCGCCGATCATCTTCTGCACCATCGTGCACGGCATCGCCTCGATCGGCGACCTGAAGAAGGTCGGCCGCGTCGGCCTCAAGGCGCTGATCTACTTCGAGGTGGTCTCCACGATCGCGCTGCTCATCGGCGTCATCGTCGGCGAGGTCGTGCAGCCGGGCGCGGGCTTCCACGCCGACGTCTCGAAGCTCGATGCCAGCAAGGTCGCGGGCTACGCGCAGAAGGCGGCGAACGACTCCACGGTCGCCCACCTCATGGCCATCATCCCGAAGAGCTTCTTCGACGCCTTCGCCACCGGCGACCTCCTGCAGGTGCTGCTGATCTCGATCCTCACCGGCGTCGTCGTCACCGGCATGGGCGCCAAGGCCGAGGGCATCGCCCACGCCATCGACACCGCCGGGCAGATCTTCTTCCGCATCATCGGCATGATCGTGAAGCTCGCCCCCCTCGGCGCCTTCGGCGCGATGGCCTTCACCATCGGCGAGTACGGCATCGGTAAGGTCGTCGACCTCGCCTGGCTGGTCGGCACCTTCTACGTCACCGCCTTCCTGTTCATCGTGATCGTGCTCGGCGGCATCGCGCGCTTCGCCGGGTTCTCGATCTTCCGCTTCCTGGCCTACATCAAGGACGAGCTGCTCATCGTGCTCGGCACGTCGTCGTCCGAGACCGTGCTGCCGCACATGATGACGAAGATGCGCCGGCTGGGCGCCTCCGATTCCGTGGTCGGCCTCGTCATTCCCACCGGCTACTCGTTCAACCTCGACGGCACCAACATCTACATGACGCTCGCCACGCTGTTCCTGGCGCAGGCGGTGGGCGCCGACCTCTCGATCGGGCAGTACGCCACCATCATCGTCGTGGCGATGCTGACCTCGAAGGGCGCCTCGGGCGTCACCGGCGCGGGCTTCATCACCCTGGCCGCGACGCTCGCCGCCATCCCGAACAACCCGGTTCCGGTGGCCGCGATGACCCTGGTGCTCGGCATCGACAAGTTCATGTCCGAGTGCCGCGCGCTGACCAACCTCGTCGGCAACGGCGTCGCCTGCGTGGTGGTGAGCCGCTGGGAGGGCGAACTCGACGTGGCCAAGCTCAACGAGGTGATGTCGCATCCGGTCTCGATCGGCACCCATATCAGCGACGAGAGCCCCGAGCCGATGGCCACCGACGGCAGCGTGCCCCGCAAGGTCGCCGCCGCCGAGTGAGCGCGCGGGGACTTCGCCTCGGCATCGATCTCGGCGGCACCAAGATCGCCGGGATCGTGCTGGGGCCCGACGGCGCCACCCGGGCCGAGGCGCGGGCGGCCACGCCGCGGGGCGATTATGCCGGGACGCTCCAGGCCATCGCCGGCCTCGTCGCCCGTCTCGAAGGCGAGGCCGGCGCCCCGTGCAGCGTCGGCATCGGCATGCCGGGGGCGATCTCCCCGCGCAGCGGCCTCGTGAAGAACGCCAACTCCACCTGGCTCAACGGCCGGCCGTTCCACGCCGACCTGGAGGCGGTCCTCGACCGGCCGGTGCGGGTGGAGAACGATGCCAACTGCCTCGCCGTGTCGGAGGCGGTGGACGGTGCCGCGGCGGGCGCCGGGATCGTCTGGGGGGTGATCCTCGGCACGGGGGTCGGCTCCGGCATCGCGATCCGCGGGCGGGCCCTGTCCGGCCGCGACCGGATCGCCGGGGAATGGGGCCACAACCCGCTGCCCCGCCCCACCGACGCGGAGCGGCCGGGGCCGCCCTGCTATTGCGGCCGCTCCGGCTGCATCGAATCCTGGGTCTCGGGGCCGGGGCTCGCGGCCGACCACCGCCGCCGCAGCGGCGATGACCTCACGGGCGAGGCGGTCGTCGCGCGGATGCGGGCCGGCGACCCAGCGGCGCAGGCGAGCTTTGCCGCCTATCTCGACCGGCTCGGGCGCGGCGTCGCCCACGTGGTGAACCTCATCGACCCGGACGTGATCGTCATCGGCGGCGGCCTCTCGCGCCTGCCGGAACTCATCGCGGGGCTTCCCGCGAGCGTCGCCCCCCACATCTTCTCGGACGCCTTCGACACGCCGGTGCGCGCGAGCCTGCACGGCGACGCCTCGGGCGTGCGCGGCGCCGCCTGGCTCTGGAACGCGGCCTGACCGGCACTCACCCCATCGCGCGCTTCACGAAGCGGTCCTCGAAGGTGGTGGCGAGGTCGATCTTGGCGCCCTGGAGTTCGGGGTCGAGGGTGCGCACGAGTTCGAGCACGCTCGCCATGCCGTCCCGGCTCGGGATGCCGGTGCGGGAATAGGTCGGCATCGAGTTCCGCACCGCCTGCACGTAGAGGGCGCGGTCGCCGAAATGGTAGGCCGGCGGCACGAGGTCGGCGATCTCCTCGGGCTTGGCCGTGGCGAGCCATTTCAGGGACTTGGCGAAGGCGTTGACCACCTTCTGCATGGCGGCGGCGTGGTGCTCGATCCAGTCCTGCTTGGTGTAGACCACGGCCGCCGGGTTCGGGCCGCCGAAGAGGAGGCGGGTGCCCTCGTCGGTGCGGGTGTCGACCAGGACCTGGATGTCGCCGTCCGCCTCCAGCTTGGCCACCACCGGATCGAGATGGGAGACCGCGTCGATCTCGCCCTTCTTCATGGCCGCGATGGCGCCGGCACCGCCGCCGATACCGATGAGGGCGGCGTCCGTGGCCTTGAGCCCGGCCTTGATCATCGCGAACTGCGCGGCCAGCGCCGTCGAGGAGCCCGGCGCGGTCACGCCGATCTTGCGGCCCTTGAGGTCGGCCACCGACTTCACCGTGCCGGCGAGGTCCTTGCGCACGCCGATGACGATGGCCGGGAGCCGCCCGAGTTCGCACACGGCGCGCACGTCCTGCCCCTTGGCCTGCATGCGCAGGGTGTGCTCGTAGGCCCCCGTCACCACGTCCACCGAGCCGCCGATGAGGGCCTGGAGGGAGCGGGCGCCGCCGCCGAAATCGTTGATCTCGGCCTCGATGCCCTCCTCCTTGAAGTAGCCCTTCTTCTCGGCCACCGTCAGCGGCAGGTAGTAGAGCAGCGGCTTGCCGCCGACCCCGATGCGGACCTTCACCGTGTCGGCGCGGGCGGCGCTGCCGGCGGCCAGCGCCGCGGCGGCGCCGACGAGGAAGCTGCGGCGTTCCATCGTGATCTCCTCCCTGTCGCCGCCGTTCCGGCGGTCGTCGCTTCGAACAATGTCAGCGCTGGTTGCCGGCCTGCGGGCGCCAGACCAGCAGCCGGTTCTCGATCACCGTGACGACCGCGTCGATGACGATCACGAAGACGGTGAGGATCAGCATGCCGGCGAAGACGCCGGTCACGTCGAACACGCTCTCGGCCTCGTGGATCTTGTAGCCGAGGCCGGCCGAGGAGCCGAGATACTCGCCCACCACCGCGCCCACCAGCGCGAAGCCCACCGCCGTGTGGAGGGAGGAGAACATCCAGGTGAGCGCGGACGGCCAGTAGACGTGGCGCAGGAGGCCGCGCTCGCTCAGGCCGAGCATGCGAGCGTTGTTCAGCACCACCGGGCTCACCTCGCGCACGCCCTGGTAGACGTTGAAGAACACGATGAAGAAGACCAGCGTGAAGCCGAGCGCCACCTTCGACCAGATGCCGAGGCCGAACCAGAGCGCGAAGATCGGCGCCAGCACAACGCGGGGCAGGGCGTTGGCGGCCTTGATGTAGGGGTCGAACACCGCGGCGAGCAGGGCGTTTCGCGCGAACAGGAAGCCGAAGGCGATGCCCCCGGCCGCGCCGAACACGAAGGCGAGCACCGTCTCCTGAAGCGTGATCCAGAGATGGCCCCAGATCTCGGGGGTCATCATCTCCGCCCAGGTCCGGGCCAGGACGGCGCCGGGGGTGGAGAAGAAGAACTGGATCTGCTTGGGGGCGCCGAGGATCGGATAGACGGTCAGCACGTGCCAGAGCGCGAGGCCGGCGAGCCCGACGAGGATCTGCAGGCCGAGGAGGATGAGGCGGTTCATGCGGGAGGCTCCTCAGGCCGGTCCGGCGGCGTAGGCGCGGGTGACCTCGACCCGCAAACATCCCCAGATCTCCTTGTAGAGATCGTGGAATCGCGGCTCCAGGCGGATCTCGCTGATGTCGCGGGGCCGGGCGAGGGGCACGGGGAAGTCGCCCACCACCCGCGCCGCGGGGCCGGCCGAGAGCACCACCACGCGGTCGGCCAGCGCGATCGCCTCCTCCAGGTCGTGGGTCACGAAGATCACCGCCTTGCGGTCGGCCGCCCAGAGGTCGAGGAGCAGGTTGCCCATGATCTGCCGGGTCTGCGCGTCCAGCGGCCCGAAGGGCTCGTCCATCAGCAGGATCTCGGGGTCGCGGATCAGCATCTGGGCGAGCGCCACGCGCTTGCGCTGGCCCCCCGAGAGCATGTGCGGGTAGCGGTCCGTGAAGTTCGCGAGGCCGACCTTGCCGAGCCAGGCGCGGGCCTGGTCGCGCGCGGCGGCGCGGGCGACGCCCTTCGGCTCCAGGGCCACGGCGACGTTGTCGAGGGCGGTCTTCCACGGCATCAGGGCGTCGGCCTGGAAGAGGTAGCCGGCGCGCGCGTTGAGGCCGGTGAGCGGCGCGCCGAAGATGCGCACCCGGCCGCGCGCGGGCTTCAGCAGGCCGGCGGCGGCGTTCAGGATCGTCGACTTGCCCGAGCCGGTGGGGCCGACCACGGCCACGAACTCGCCGGGCCGGATCGCGAGGTCGATGGCCTCCACGGCGGTGTAGGTCTTGGCCCCCTTCAGGGTGAAGGCGATGGCGACGTCCTCGAGCCGCACCGCATCCGTCCCGCCGGGCCGGTCGCCTCCGTCCTGCCGGCCGATCTCGCCCATTCACGCCCTCCCGGCGCCGGCTCCCGCGGCGCTGCCCGCGACTCTCTCCGAAGCCGCGGCCCGAGATCAACCGGGGCCGGCGCGCCGGGGCGACAGAAGCCGCGCTCCGCGAAGGGTTTATTTTCGGATCGCGCCGGGATTACCGGAGCCGGTCGGCGCCGGCGGCGAGGCTCCGGGTCAGGTCCGCGGCGGTGCCCGTCCGCGCGAGGGCGCCGGCCTGCCCCGACCAGAGCGGGGAGAAGTCGCCGGAGCCCGCGGCCTCCGCCGCCGCGCGCAGGGGCTGGAGCGCCGCCGCGGCGCGGGGGAAGGCGGGCGCGTCCGGGCTGATCGGCCCGAGCTCCCGCATCGCCCGGTTGAGGATGCCGCGGGCGGGCCGGCCCGTGAACACCGTGGTCACGGCGGTGTCAGCATCCCCCGACGTTTCGAGGGCCCGGCGATGCGCCGCCGAGAGGCCGGCCTCCGCGCAGAGGAGATAGGCGGTGCCGACCTGCACGGCGGCGGCGCCCAGCGCGAAGGCGGCGGCGGCGCCCCGCGCATCGGCGATGCCCCCCGCCGCGATCACCGGCAGCTCGACGGCGTCGACCACCTGCGGCACCAGGGCCATCGTGCCGACCTGTCGGGCGAGGTCGCGATCGAGGAACATCCCCCGGTGGCCGCCGGCCTCGTAGCCCTGCGCCACGATGCCGTCGACGCCGCGCTCCGCGAGCCAGCGCGCCTCCGCCACCGTGGTCGCGCAGCCGAGGACGAGGCAGCCGCTCGCCCGCACGCCGGCCAGTAGGTCCGGATCGGGCAGGCCGAAATGGAAGCTCACCACCGGCGGCCGCAGCGCGGAGACGACCTCGGCCATGGCGGCATCGAAGGGCAGGCGCTCGGGGCCGGGCGCCGCCGATCCCGGATCGATCCCGAACTCGGCGTAGTAGGGTCCGAGCCGGCGCGCCCAGGCCGTCTCGCGGTCCGCATCGGCCGCGGGGCGGGTATGGGCGAAGAAGTTCAGGGCGAAGGGGCGGTCGGTTCGCGCCCGCAGGGCCTCCACCTCGGCGCGGACGCCCTCCGGGCTCATGGCGGCGCAGGCGATGGAGCCCAGCCCGCCGGCCGCACTCACCGCCGCGGCGAGCGCCGGCTTCGGGCCGATCATCGGGGCCTGGACCACCGGATGGTCGAGGCCGAAGGCCTCGCAGAACGCCGCGCGCGGATTGCCCATGATCGCCTCGAATGCCCGGAGCGCTCTCCACCGAGGTGGATGCCGGTTCGGCGGGACAGCGCGCGTCGAGACGCAAGATAGAGCCGTGGAGGACCGCGACGCGATCGGGCACGGCTCCGACCGGATGAAGATACATCGAGAATGTATCTTCATCGCCGGCAGGGCCGCCGTCAGAACGGCAGCAGCACGTCGATCACCTGCTGGCCGTAGCGGGGCTGCTGCACGTCGGTGATCTGGCCGCGGCCGCCATAGGCGATGCGGGCCTGTGCGATCTTGGCCGAATCGATGGTGTTGTCGGACTCGATGTCCTCGGGCCGGACGACGCCGGCCACGATCAGCTCGCGCACCTCGAAGTTGACGCGGATCTCCTGCTTGCCCTCGACCACGAGGTTGCCGTTCGGCAGCACCTGCGTGACGACCGCCGCGATGTTGGTGGTCACGGTCTCGGCCCGCTGCACGGAGCCCGCCCCGTCGGTGGAGGAGTTCGAGCTCGCCGTGATCAGCTTGTCGGGGGAGATGCCGGCGGCCTTCACCGCGGCGCTGCTCTCCAGGCCGAAGGCGTTGGGCAGGCCGAGCCCCTCGCTGTTGGAGCGCGAGCGCTTCGTCTCGTTGTTGAGGTTCGCCTTGTCGGTGACGTTCACCTTCACGGTGACGAGGTCGCCGATGCGGGCCGCGCGCTGGTCCTTGAAGAAGGCCCGGGAGCCCGTGCGCCACAGGGAGTTCGGGGCGTAGGAGACCGGCTGCACGTCCGGCATCGGCATGCGCACGGGCTTGTAGCCGGGCTGGGCGGTGGGATCCTCGATGGCCGAGAGCGCCGGGCGGGCGCCGATCTGCGAGAGCCGGTCGACGGTGTTGCAGGCGCCGAGGCCGCCGCAGGCGGCGGCGAGGACGGCGAGGCGCAGGACGCGACGGGAGACGGGACGCCGAGGCGGGCGGTGCTGGGACATGGGGACCGGGCTTCTCGGCGATGTCAGCGAAGGGTGGGTGCGGCGGCGCTCGCCTGCCGCTGCGGGCCGGCGGGGCCGACCGCGACGCGGGCCGGCCCGATGACCGTGCCCTGGACGACCTTCTTCGAGGCCGCGTTGACGACGCTGACCGTGGCGCCGAGGCGGCCGGCCTCGTTGCTGGTGCCGCGCATGGACAGGCTGATGCCGGGCGCCTCGTAGACGAGGGTCACCATCTCGCCCCGCGCCACGAGTTCCGGCGGGGCCGTGTCGCCGGCCTTCAGGATCGCGCCGACGGCGAGGGCGCGCTGGGCCACCTCGCCCGCGGCCGGGGCGGCCACGGCGTCGGCGGGCACCGCCTCGCGCGGGCGGCGATCCACGCTCAGGTCGGCCTCGGCCACGCGCTCCCCGCGCCCCACCGCGCGGGTGAGGACGGCGACCTCGCGCAGCTCGACCACGAGGCCGGCCACGCGCAGGCTGGCCTGGCGCTCGCCGAGGCTGACGAGGGCGGAGACCCGGCGCGTGCGGGCGTCGTAGGCGAGATCGAGGGCGACCGCCTGCCCGTCGAGGTCGAGGGGGGCGAGGAGGACCGGGGCGTCGCCGTCGAGGCGCAGGGCCACGAGCTTCGGATCGAGGCCGTAGACCGATTCGAGAGCCCGCTTCAGGGCGGCCTCGATCTCGGGGCCGGCGACCCGGCGGGCGGCGCGCTGCACGTTGATCTGGCTGCGGCCGCCGGTCTCGACCGGGCCGAGCCCGGCGCCGGCCACCGCCTCGGCGATGCGCCGGGCCTGGATGGTGCCCGCGGCGCCGAGGGCGGGCGCGCGGAAGAGCGGCCTCGCCTTGGCTGCCTCGGGGGCGTTCTCCACGAGGTCGCCGAGGGTCAGCACGTCGCCGCGGGCGGTGATGTCGCCGCGCAGCCGCATCGGCGCCTCGGCGCGGGCGGGCAGGGCGACGGCGCCGAGCGCGGCGAGGGTCAGCAGGGCGAGGCCGGCCCGCAGCACGATGACGAGCCGCATCGGCATGGCGCGGGCGGGGGGGCGCCGCACGATCGGCGTCAGGTCGGCGAGGTCGCGGTCGTCGAGGAAGGCGCTCATGGTCGCGTCGGCCTCAGCTGCGGAACATCTGCGAGGTGGTGGAGAGCATCTGGTCGGCGGCGGTGACGACCTTCGAGTTCATCTCGTAGGCGCGCTGCGCGGCGATCAGGGAGGAGATCTCGGTGACGGCGTTCACGTTCGCCTCCTCGAGATAGGCCTGCTGCAGGTTGCCGAAGCCCTCGGAGCCCGGCAGCCCGCTGATCGCCGGCCCCGAGGCCGCGGTCTCGATGAAGAGGTTGTCGCCGATCGATTCGAGGCCGACCTTGTTGACGAAGCGCGAGAGCTGGAACTGGCCGAGCGCCTGGGGCGCGGTCTGGCCGGGCAGGGTCGCCTGCACGGCGCCGGTGGCGCTGATCTGCACCGAGGTCGCGGTGTTGGGGACCGTGACGCCCGGGTCCACGAGGTAGCCGTCGCGGGTGACGAGCTGGCCCTGCGCCGAGAGGTCGAAGGAGCCGTCGCGGCTGTAGGCGGTGCGCCCGTCCGGCAGCGTCACCCGGAAGAAGCCCTCGCCGCGGATGGCGACGTCGTAGTCCTTCTCCGTCGAGGTGAGGGTGCCTTGCGACATCACCCGCGCCGTCGAGGTGGTCTTCACGCCCGAGCCGATGGCGAGGCCCGCCGGCAGCTGGGTGTTCTGCTCGGAGGTCGAGGAGCCGGCCCGGCGCAGGTTCTGGTAGAGCAGGTCCTGGAAATGGCTCTGCTGGCGCTTGTAGCCGGTGGTGCGCAGGTTCGCGATGTTGTTCGAGATGACCTGGACGTTGAGTTCCTGGGCCGCCATGCCCGTGGCGGCGGCGTAGAGAGCGCGCATCGGAAGGCTATCCTCGGGTCCGGGATCAGGCGACGTCGGCGAGGCGGCGGATCGCCGTGCCCCGGATGTCGTCGAGGCGGGAGATCATGCTGGAGACCATTGCGTAGCTGCGGTTCACGTCCATCAGCCGGGTCATCTCGATGACCGGGCGCACGTTGGAGCGCTCCAGCGCCCCGGATTCGAGGCGCCCCTGCAGGCCCGCGGGCTGGGCGGGATCGGGGGAAGCGTAGAGGTTCCCCCCGTCGCTGGTGAGCCGCTGCGGGTCGGCGAAGGTGACGAGCCGCAGGCGCCCGCGCACGCCCAGGTTGGTCGAGACCGTGCCGTCCGCGCCGATGGTGAGGCCGGTCTCCTGCGGGTTGATCTGGATCGGGCCGCCCTCGCCCTGGACGGCGTTGCCGTCGCTGGTGACGAGGGTGCCCTGCGCGTCGGTCTCCAGGGCGCCGTTGCGGGTGTAGCGCTCCCCCTGGGCGGTCTGCACCGCGAGGTAGGCCGGGCCGCGCAGGGCGACGTGGAGGGGGTTGCCCGTGCGCTCGATCGGGCCCTGCGCGAGGTCGAGCACGGTGCCCTGGTCGATGACGTAGGACAGGCGCCGGTCCGCACCTTGGAAGGAATCCGCGCTCGCCACCGGCATCAGGTATTCCTGGAAGCGGATGGCGCGGCCCTTGAAGCCGGTGGTGGCGACGTTGGCCATGTTGTTGGCGATCACGTCGAGTTCGCGCTGGAGCGCGACCTGGCTCGACACACCGACGAAGAGGGCGTTCTGCATCGCTTGGGACCCGGACCGTGCCGCGGAGGCGGCGGGGGAACAGGCGCACGGGCCGTGCCAGCCGCCGGCGCGAAACTTTATCCAGTTCGGTCAAAGGCTTGTCGGATGCGGCCGCCGGGCGGCCGCCGTGCCGCGGAAGCCCGGCGGCAAAGGCGGCCCGGCAGGATTTGCCTGCTTAACGGCGCGTTAACCCTGTTCCACCGATACCGGAGCCACGGCTCCGCATTCCGGATCCGCCTCCCTCACCCGCGCCGGACGCGACGCACATGGCCAAGAAGCCGAAGAAGGCCCCCGCCGCGGAGGGCGAGGCCGGCGAGGCGGAAGCCCCGAAGAGCAAGAAGAAGCTCGTCGTCATCGGCGCGGTCGCGCTCTTGGCTCTCGGCGGCGGCGGCGCCTTCGTGATGAAGAAGCGCGCGGCCGCCCACGCGGATGCCGACCATGCCCAGGTCGAGGAGAAGAAGCCCATCGTCTTCCTCGACCTGCGCGAACTCGTGCTCAACCTCAGCCCCGACGGCGCCCAGGACAAGGCGAAGTTCGCCAAGATCCGGATCGCCCTCGAACTGAAGGACGCCAAGGTCGAGGGCGAGGTGCGGCCCCTGATGCCGCGCATCGAGGACACCCTCCAGATCTACATGCGTGAATTGCGCGCGAGCGACCTGTCGGGCTCGGCGAGCCTCTACCGCCTGCGCGAGGAACTGCTGCGGCGCGTCAACATCGCGACCTTCCCCGCCAAGGTCGAGGCGGTCCTCTTCAAGGACGTGATCGTCCAGTGACCGGGGCGTGAGGATGGAACCGGAGGACCAGATCGAGGAGGACGACTGGGCGGCCGCCCTGCTGGAGCAGGGCGGCGGCGGCGGCGACGCCTCGCTCGCCGAGGAATGGGGCGCGGCGCTCGCCGAGCAGGGCACCACGCGCGCCGCCAGCGACGTCGCCGCCGAATGGGCGACGATGATCGAGGACGGGGAGAGCGACAATCTCCCCGAACTCGCCGGCAACGACCGCGTCCTCAGCCAGGACGAGATCGACGGCGTCCTCGGCTTCTCCATGCGCGAGCTCTCGGCCTCCGGGGCCGGGGGTGTGCGCGCCATCGTCGATTCGGGCGTCGTCCAGTACGAACGCCTGCCGATGCTGGAGATCGTCTTCGACCGGATGATCCGGTTGCTGTCGACTTCGCTGCGCAACTTCTTCCAGGACAACGTCGAGGTCACCCTCGACAACATCACCTCGGAGCGCTTCGGCGACTACGTCAACGCCATCCCGCTGCCGACCCTGCTCGGTGTGTTCAAGGCGGATGCCTGGGAGAATTCCGGCCTCGTCACCGTCGAATCGAACCTCGCCTACTCGACCCTCGACCTCTTGCTCGGGGGCAAGCGCGGCGGCTCGTCGAGCCGCCTCGACGGCCGGCCGTTCACCGGCATCGAGATGCAGCTCGTGCGCCGGCTCATCGAGATCATCCTCGGCGATCTGGAACTCTCGTTCCAGCCGCTCTCGCCGGTGCGCTTCGGCATCGACCGGATCGAGACGAACCCGCGCTTCGCCACCATCACCCGGCCCGGCAACGCGGCGATCCTGATCGGCCTGCGCCTCGACATGGACGGGCGCGGCGGCCTCCTCCAGATCCTGTTTCCCTACGCGACGATCGAGCCGATCCGTGAACTGCTCATGCAGAGCTTCATGGGCGAGAAGCTCGGCCGCGACCACATCTGGGAGGGGCATCTCGCCACCGAGATCTGGCAGGCCGACCTCACCATGGAGGCGGTCCTGCACGAGATGATGCTGCCCCTGAAGCGGGTCATGGCGCTCAAGGTCGGCGACACCCTGATGTTCGACGCCAAGCCCTCCGACCTCATCACCGTGCGCTGCGGCGACTGGCCCCTGACGCAGGGGCGGATCGGCCGGATCGACGACAACATCGCCGTGCAGGTGACGCGCCCGCTCCGGCGCTCCCGCACCACGCTCCAGGCCTACGAGGCCTCCATGCAGAACCGGAACGACGGGTAGGGGTGCCATGAGCCTGATGATCACCCTGTTCGCCGACGCGCTCGTGGCCATCCTCCTGGTCGCCACCATCGCCACCTCGATCCGGCTGTCCCGGCGCATCGCCCAGCTCAAGGGCGACGAGGCGGCCCTGCGCCAGACCATCGGCGACCTGATGGTGGCCACGGCCTCCGCCGAGCGGGCGATCGCGGGCCTGCGCGCGGCCATCGGCGAGTGCGACCGCACGCTGACGGAACGCATGGAGGCCGCGGGCACCTGCGCCGCCGAGATCGCCACCCAGGTCCAGGCGGGCGAGGGGGTGCTGGCCCGGATCGGCGCCATCGTCGGGGAGGCGCGTAGCGCCGCCGCCGCGGCGCCGGCCCCCATCCGCCCGGCCGCCCCGGTGCAGGGCCTGCACGGGGAGCGCCTCGGGGTCGCCGCCGCCGCCACGCTCGCCATGACCGAGCGCGCGCTCCAGCGCGTGCGGAACCGGGCCGCATGACGGGACAGAACCCAGAGCGCGCGCGGCCGGCGGCAGGGTCGAGGACCGCCCGCGCGGCGGCCTCGGCCCTGCGCCGCTCGCGCCTCAAGGCGCCGCGGCCGCTCCGCCTGCGCCTGATCGATGCGGTCACCCTCGCGGCGAGCGGCCTCCTGATCCTGAAGCTCGCCGCCCTCGCCCTGTCGAGCCCGCCGCCGGGCCCGGAACTGCCGGAATTCGCCCGCGTCCTGGCCGAGGCCCGGAGCGGCTACCAGCCGGCCGACCCGGCCACCACGGGCTCGGTCGCGGCGAAGCCGAGCGAGAAGCCGAAGGAGCCCGAGCCGCCGCCGCGCGCCCAGCCGTCCGTGCCCGATTCGGTCTCCCCCACGGAGCGGGCGCTCCTGGAGAAGCTCTCGGCGCGCCGCGACGCCCTGAAACAGAAGACCGAGGAGCTGGAACTGCGCGAGCGGGTGCTCGGTGAGGCGGAGCGCAAGCTCGAGGCCGGCGTCGGCGACCTGAAGAAGGCCGAGGAGAAGACCGAGACCGGCGGCAAGGGCGAGGACACCGAGAAGCAGGCCCTGCGGAACATCGTCACCATGTACGAGACGATGAAGCCGAAGGACGCCGCCCGCGTCTTCGACCGGCTCGGCCACCCGGTGCTCGTGCCCCTCGTCCTCGCCATGAACCCGCGCAAGATGGCCGAGATCCTGGCCGTGATGCAGCCGGAGGCGGCCGAGCGCCTGACCGTGGCCCTGGCCAACCGCGCCCGCGGCGTCGAGGGCGCGCAGCCGCAGGCCGCGGCCGGGCTGCCGCCGAACGAGCTCCCCGCCATCGAGGCCGGCCAGCGCTGAGGGGCGCGGGCCGGCTCGGCCCTTGACAACGCGGAACAATCTCCCGAAGCCCCGCCGGGCCCCGAGCGCTGCAGCGCACAGGGTTCGTCGCCGCCGCCGCGCGGACGACACGGAGAGGGGGCTTCCATGGACGTGATCGAGACGCGGATCCCGGCGGTCAAGCTGATACGGCCGAAGCGCCACGGCGACGCGCGCGGCTGGTTCTCGGAGGTCTACCGGGCCGACGTGCTGGCGCGGGCCGGCCTGGATATCCCGTTCGTGCAGGACAACCAGTCCTTCTCGGCGCCGAAGGGCACGATCCGCGGTCTTCACTTCCAGCTCGCGCCGCAGGCGCAGACGAAACTCGTCCGTGTCCTGTCCGGCGCGATCCTCGACGTGGCCGTGGACTTGCGTCGCGATTCTCCCACCTTCGCACAGCACGTGGCCGTGACGCTCGACGCCGAGGCCGGCGAGCAGTTGCTGATTCCGCACGGCTTCGCCCACGGTTTCTGCACGCTGACATCGGACACGATGGTCGCCTATAAGGTCGATGCCTACTACAGCCCGGCGCACGACCGGGCGGTGGCCTGGAACGACCCCGACATCGCCGTCGCCTGGCCCCTGGCCGAGGCGGAGGCGATCCTGTCCGACAAGGACCAACGCGCGCCCCGCCTCGCCGAGATCGGACCGCAATTCTGACGCAGACGGCCGGCATCGGCCGGCCCGCTGGAGCACGATGCGGAAAAGTGGAATTCGGTTTTCCGAAATCATCGTGCGACCACAAAGAGATGGAGCATGCTGCTGTTTCCGTGAAAGAGCAGCATGCTCTAGGGCGCTCTCCGCCGAAGTGGACGCCGGTTCGGCGTAAGAGAGCGCGCAAAGACAACAACATGGAGCCGTGAACGATTGCAACGCGATCGGGAACGGCTCTAGTCAATCCTCAAGGAGACATCGCGCGATGCGTATACTCGTGACCGGCGGCTGCGGCTTCATCGGCTCGGCGCTCGTCCTCCACCTCGTGCACGATCTCGGCCACGAGGTGGCTACCGTCGACGCGATGACCTACGCCGCCAACCCGGTGTCGCTGGACAGCCTGCGGGGCGATTCGCGCCACCGGCTGATCGAGGCGGACATCTGCGACGCTCCGGCGATCCGGGCCGCCTTCGCGGAGTTCCGCCCCGAGGCGGTGATGCATCTGGCCGCCGAGAGCCATGTCGACCGCTCGATCACCGATCCCGGCGCCTTCATCCGCACCAACGTCATCGGCACCCAGGTGATGCTCGACGCCGCGCGCGGCCATTGGGAGAGCCTGTCGGGGCCTGAGCGGGACGCCTTCCGCTTCCTCCACGTCTCCACCGACGAGGTCTACGGCTCCCTGCCGCCGGACGGCTTCTTCACCGAGGAGAGCCGCTACGACCCGCGCTCGCCCTATTCCGCCTCCAAGGCCGCCTCGGACCACCTCGCGCGGGCTTGGCACGAGACCTACGGCCTGCCGGTGCTGGTGACGAACTGCTCCAACAATTACGGGCCGCGCCACTTCCCCGAGAAGCTCATCCCGCTGATGATCCTCAACGCCCTGGAGGGGAAGAATCTGCCCGTCTACGGCGACGGCATGAACGAGCGCGACTGGATCCACGTGGAGGACCACGCCCGCGGTCTCGTGGCCGTGCTGGAGCGGGGGCGCCTCGGTGAGACCTACCTTCTCGGCGGCCGCTCCGTGCGCAACAACCTCGCCGTGGTGAAGGCGCTCTGCGCGACCTTCGACCGCCTGCGCCCGGACAGCGCCCCCCACGATCGGCTGATCACCTACGTCACCGACCGGCCGGGCCACGACCGCCGCTACGCCATCGACCCGACCAAGGCCGAGACCGAGCTGGGCTGGGCCCCCTCCGCGACCTTCGAGGAGGCCCTGGAGGCCACCATCCGCTGGTACCTCGACAACGAGGCGTGGTGGCGCCCGATCCGCGAGGGCCGCTATTCCGGCGAGCGCCTCGGCCTCGGCAGGGCGGGCTGAGACGATGGACCTGCTCATCCTCGGCGGTGCCGGCCAGGTCGGCACCGAGCTCCAGGCCCTGGCCTGGCCCGGCGACGTCCGCATCCACGCCCCGGGCCGCGCCGAGCTCGACATCGCCGATCCCGCCGCGGTGGCGGCGGCCTTCGCCGCCTGCGATTACGGGGCGGTGATCAACACGGCGGCCTACACCGCCGTCGACAGGGCCGAGGCGGACGTGGTGGAGGCCTGGCGCCTCAACGCGCTCGCCCCCGCCATCCTGGCCGCCGAGACGGCGCGCCGGGGCATCCCCCTGGTGCACGTCTCCACCGACTACGTCTTCGCGGGCACCGCGGCGGGCGCCTACGCGCCGGACGATCCGATCGGGCCGACGGGCGTGTACGGGGCCAGCAAGGCGGCTGGCGAACTCGCCGTGCGCACCGCCAATCCGCGCCACGCGATCGTGCGGACCGCCTGGGTGGTGAGCCCGCACCGGGGCAACTTCGTGAAGACGATGCTGCGGCTCGCGGCCGAGCGCGACAAGCTCACCGTGGTGGACGACCAGCACGGCTGCCCGACCTCGGCCGCCGACCTCGCCGCCGCCCTGATGACCATCGCCCTCCGCCTCGCCGGGGACGCGGCCGCACCGGGCGGCACCTTCCACTGCGTGAACGCGGGCGCCACCACGTGGTGCGGCTTCGCCAGGGCCATCGTGGCCGGCGGTGCCCGTCGGGGCGGGCGCAGCGTGCCGGTCGAAGGTATCCCCACCAGCGCCTATCCGACGCCGGCCCGGCGGCCCGCCAATTCCGTGCTGTCCACCGAGAGCCTGAGCGCGACCTTCGGGATCGTGCCCCGGCCCTGGGAGGCGGCCCTCGACGACATCCTCGACCGGCTGGTGGGGCCGGCCGCAGCGGAGACGACACGATGAAGGGCATTGTGCTCGCCGGCGGATCCGGCACCCGGCTGCATCCGGCGACGCTGTCGATCAACAAGCAGCTTCTGCCGGTCTACGACAAGCCGATGATCTACTATCCGGTCTCGGTGCTGATGCTGGCCGGCATCCGCGAGATACTGATCATCTCCAGCCCCGAGCACCTCGGCAACTACCAGCGCCTGTTCGGCACCGGCGAGCAGTTCGGTCTGTCGTTCAGCTACGCCGTGCAGCCGCGCCCCGAGGGCCTCGCGCAGGCCTTCGTCATCGGGCGCGACTTCGTCGGCGACGACGACGTAGCCCTGATCCTCGGCGACAACCTGTTCTTCGGCGCCGGCATGAGCGAGTTGCTGGAGCGGGCGAGCGCGCGCCGGCAGGGGGCGACGGTGTTCGCCTACCACGTGGAGAATCCGCAGGCCTACGGCGTGGTGACCCTCGATGCCTCGGGCCGGCCGGTCCGCCTCGTCGAGAAGCCGAAGGAGCCCGAATCGACCTGGGCAGTGACGGGCCTGTACTTCTACGACAACCAAGTGCTCGACATCGCCGCCGCGGTGAAGCCCTCGGCGCGGGGCGAACTCGAGATCACCAGCGTGAACGAGGCCTATCTGGAGCGGGGCCAGCTCTACGTGGAGAAGATGAGCCGCGGCTATGCCTGGCTCGATACCGGCACCCACGACAGCCTCCTGGAAGCCAGCGAGTTCGTGCGCACGATCCAGCACCGGCAGGGCCTGCAGGTGGCCTGTCTCGAGGAGATCGCCTACCTCCAGGGCTTCATCGACAAGGCCCAGCTCGTGGCCCGGGGCGAACTCTTCTCCAAGACCGCCTACGGCCAGAATCTCCTGCGGCTCGCCCGGGAGCACGACGCCGCCCCGCCCCTCTGAGGCGCTTCAGCCCGGATGGGGGCCCATGCGGCGCCGGTCGTGCTCGACGGCGAAGACGTGGGCGTAGAGGTTGGCGACCCAGCGCCGGCCCTCGACCGTGAGGTCGAGGGCCCGGATGCCGTCGCCGATCACCGGCTCGACCTTCGACCAGAAGAAGGCGGGGTAGCATTCCGCCACGTCGGCGGGGGTGGCGTAGCCCAGGGTCTCGTTGAGCCCCACCTCGGCGAATTCCTGGAACAGGGCGTTGAGCTTGCGCGGGTAGAGCGGGTCGCCGAGCTGGCCGATGAGGTCGGCCGCCCGCATCAGGCCGGCCTCGGTGGCCGTCTCCGCGTGGTCGGCATCGGCCGGCACGGGGAAGCGCGTCAGCTCGATGGCGCGGGCGAGCCGCTCCGCGTCGAGGATGTCGTGGCCGCCGAAGCGCTCGCGCACGGCGATCTTCGAGCGCTCCACGTGGTAGGGCCCGAGCGCGGCGTCCGAGGCGCCCCGGCGCAGGGCCGCCGTGTTGCCGGCGGCGTCGACCACGAAGCGGCCGTCGCGGTCCCCCGAGCAGATCCCGCGCACGAAGCCGATGTCGTGGTAGAGGGCGGCCACGATCATGTGCAGCCAATCCTCCGGCGCCAGCCCCTCGCGGATGAAGCGGCCGCGCAGGATGTCCTGCGAGACCAGCGCCACCAGCGCCGTGTGATAGGCGTCGTGGTAGAGCGCGTCGCTGCCGACGATGCGCTCGATGGTGAGGCGGGCGGCCTCCTCGATCACCTCGGCGTAGCGCGGCGCCCGGCGCCCGAAGGTCCGCAGGTAGGTCTGCGCCAGATGCGCCCCGAGGGCATCGGTGAGGACCATCGTCGCGTCGAACATCGCCTGCGTCGTCTCCTGCGGTGCCGGCGCCCGTTCGCCGGGAGGGCACGGCCCGGGCATCCCCGGGGCGATGTAGCGTACCCAACGCCGCATTCCCGGAACATCCGCCGCCCGCCGCCCGTTCGTGCGAATATGCCCACATCTCGGGAGTGAGCCATGAGACAGATCTTCGTTGCAGCCCTGGCCGCCGGTCTCCTGGCGGGCGCCTCCGGCGCGGCGCTCGCCCGGGGCAACAGCGATTCCGGCAGCGGGCTCTCGCCCTACGCGGCCCTGAACGGGAACGACCGCTCGGCGGGCGTCAACAACGGCAATTACCGCAGCCCGCAGATCGACCCCTACGTGCAGACCTACGGCTATGAGTACGAGGGCCCCCGCTACCGGCGCCTGCCGCCCCGCCAGCCCTATTACGGCTATCCGTACTGAGGCCGGGCCTCCGTCGCGTCGCGCCCCGGGCACCCCGTGCCCGGGGCGTCATTCGTGTGAACACGTTCCAGGCTGCGACTTCATCCCCGTAGGCGGGGAGCTCGGCCGCGGCTAAGCTGCGCGGCCGCAGCGAGAACACGGGTGCCATGGAGCGCGATCAGGACTTCGACGCGACGGAGAACGAGGTCGCCGCCGAAGAGGTCGTGCTCGAACCGCTCGCCGACTACCCGCGTATCGACCTGCGCGGCAGCGGCGAACCCTGGGAGAAGCGGCGTGCCGTGGGCAAGCGCCTGCGCGAGAGCGTGCCGCACGCCGCCCATGCCGTCCTCGACCTGCCGGAGGACCGGCCCGACCCGGTCTCCCTGATCGAGGGCGCCCATCTCGGCCGGCAGGAGCGCCTGATCCCCCTGCGGGTGGCGCGGATGGCCTCCTCGCCCTTCGCCTTCCTGCGCGGCGCCGCCCACGTCATGGCCTGGGATCTCGCGCAGTCGCCGCGCAGCGACATCATGGTGGTGATGAACGGGGACGCCCACATCGCCAATTTCGGCCTGTTCGGCACGCCTCAGCGCGATGTGGTGCTCGACCTCAACGACTTCGACGAGGTCACGGTGGGCCCGTGGGAATGGGACCTCAAGCGCCTCGTGGCGAGCATCGAGGTGGCGGCCCGCGACGACGACGTGTCGGCGGAGGCGCGGCGCGAGGCGGTGACCGCGGCGGTGAGCGGCTACCAGCACACGATGACGGAACTCGCGCCCCAGGGCTCCCTCGACGTCTGGTATCAGGTGACCCGTGCCGACCAGCTCGCGGTCTCGGGCATCGACATCGACGCGCATTCCCAGGAGGTGGTGCACAAGGCGGTCGCCAAGGCGCGCAAGCGCCACAACCGCAGCCTCCTCGACCGGATCGGCGAGCGCCGGGTCGACGGCGGCTGGCGCTTCCGCGACGAGCCGCCCATCCTGACGCCGGTGGACGACGCGGTGCGCGAGGCGGTGATCACCGGGCTCGAGCACTATGCTGAGACCCTGCCGCGGGAGCGGCGCTTCATGCTGAACCGCTATCATGTGATCGACGTGGCCCACCGGGTCGTCGGGGTCGGCAGCGTCGGCACCCGGGCCTACGTGGCGCTCCTGTGCGGCAATTCCGATCAGGACGCGCTCTTCCTGCAGGTGAAGGAGGCGGTGCGCCCGGCCCACGCCCCCTACCTCCCCGGCATGCCCGAGCCCTATGCCAGCCACGAGGGCGAGCGGGTGATCTACGGGCAGCGCCTGCTCCAGGCGGTGGGCGACCCCCTGCTCGGCTGGACCACGATCGACGGCCGGCCCTTCTACGTGCGCCAGATGAAGAACATGAAGGGCGACATCCCGGTCGCCCGCCTGCGCGGCGAGCCCCTGCGCTACTTCTGCTGGGCCTACGGCGCGCTGCTGGCCCGGGCCCATGCCCGCACCGGGGACGCCGCCGCGATCGCGGGCTATTGCGGCCGGGACGGCCACGCGGACCTGCGCGAGGCCCTGGCGGACTGGGCCCATGCCTACGGCGCGCGGAACGAGGCCGATTTCGAGCGGTTCCGCGCCGCCATCGACCACGGTCGACTGGTCGCGGCGGACGATCCGTATTTCTGAGGCCTGCGGGATTTCGCGGCGTTAAGGATTCACAAAGGGTTCGGCTTCGGCCAGGGTGGCGCGATGAGCCGCCCGCCGCGCCGCACCCCTTGACCGCATCCCGCCCGCTCCGCTCCCACCAGAGCACCCTGCGCACCCTCGTGGCGGCGATGGCGCGCGGCGAGGCCGCCGCCGTGACCGACATCCTCGCCGCGGTGACGCCGGGGGGCGGCAAGTCCCTGCTGCCGGTGATCGCCGCCGCGGAGCTGATCGCCGCGGGCCGCGTCGAGCGCGTCGTCTGGGTGGTGCCGCGCGATTCCCTGCGCCTCCAGGCGGAGGAGGCCTTCGCCGATCCGGCCTGGCGGAGCGCGCTGGGGCACGGTCTCGGCGTGCGGGCCGCCGACAACGAGCCCGATCCGTGCCGGGGCCTGTCCGGCTACGTCACCACCTATCAGGCCGTGGCGGCCGCCCCCGCCCTGCACCTCGCGGAGGCGCGGGCGCACGCGACCCTGCTGGTCGTCGACGAGGTCCACCACCTGCCGGTGCCGGGCAGCACCCGGAGCGCGGAGGGCGCCGAGGAGGAGGCCGAGGCCGGCGCCTGGAGCCGGGCGATGCTGCCCCTCATGCGCGCCGCACGCCTGCGCCTGTTCCTCTCGGGAACCCTGGAGCGGGCCGACGGGCGCCGCATCCTGGGCCTGCCCTATCACCCGGCGAGCCCCGGACGGGCACCGGAGATCGACATCGACGCGCCGGGCCTCGCCGTGATCGGCTACTCGCGGGCACAGGCCCTGGCCGAGCGGGCGGTGCTGCCGGTGAGCTTCGGGGCGCTGGATGGGGAGGCGAGCTGGCTCGAGGGCGGACAGGTCGCCGACCGGGCCCGGGTCGGCCCCCACCGCCTCGCGGGCGGCCTGCGCGTCACCACGCGTCCGGCCCTGTTCACGGCGCTCCGCACGGGATTCGCCCGCGAGCTGCTCTCGGAATCCTTTCACGCCACGCGCCGCATCCGCGCCCGGCGCCGGGCGGAGTGCGGCCTCCCCGCGGGAGAGCCGGCCCGGGGGCTCGGCAAGCTCCTCGTCGTCGCCCCCGATCAGGCGAGCGCCCGGCGCTACTGCGAGACCCTTCAGGGCTGGATGCCCGGGGCGCAGGCGGAGCGGGACGTGCGCATGGCCACGTCCTCGATGCAGGACGCGCACGCCGCCCTCGCCGCCTTCCGGCTGCTGCCCGAACCCGCCGTGCTCGTCACCGTGGCCATGGCCTACGAGGGACTGGACGCCCCCGAGGTCGCCGTGGTGGCGGCCCTCACCCATATCCGTTCCCGGCCCTGGCTGGAGCAGATGCTCGCCCGCGCCACCCGCGTCGATCCCCATGCCGGCGCCTACGCGGACCAGCAGGCCCTGGTCTTCCACCCCGACGACCCGCTCTTCGCGCGCTTCCGCGAGGACCTGGAGACCGAGCAGGGCAGCGCCAGCCGGCCCCGCGCCAAGCCCGTCGTCACCGCCCTGACGCCGGAGCCGGTGCGCTGGCGCGACGAGGCGCCCCCCGGCATCACGCCCCTGGAGAGCAACGCGCTCGGCCTGCGCTACGCCATGCTGCGCCCGCGCCCGCCCGAGCCGTCCGAGGCGGCGCCCGCCGCCCCGCCGCCGCCGGAGCCCCCCTCGCGCATGGAGCGGATGCTGCGCCAGCGCATCACGGCGCAGATCGCGGCCCAGGCGGTGGAGGACGAGGCATCCTGGCGCGCCCCGCGCGGGGGCAACCTCGCCCACCGCTACAACGCGGTCCTGAAGCGGGTGACCGGCAAGGAGCGCGCGGCGATGACGCTCGCCGAACTCGAAGCGGCCCTGGCCTGGCTCGAGCGCAACCGCCTGTCGGACCATGCCCACCTGCTCGACGGGGACGCGCGTTACGCGTGGTCGGTGCGCCAGCGGCGCGGGCGCTGGCAGCCAGGCCCGCAGGCGAGCGGGTGAGACGCGGCCGGGTCCAAGCTCGGCAGATGCGTTCACCGGCCCTATATGCTTCTACCGCATGATCATGCAGGGCTGAGCGCCCGGCGCCGCGGCGCCGGGACACCCGCCGGATGCGGCGCGGCGGCCCGTCTGCCAGAGGAGTGACCCGTGACCGACAACAAGGGGCGTGCGAACGGCGCGGCCTGGGCCCGTGCCGCCCTGGCCTGTGCCGCCTTCCTGGGAATCGCGGGCGAGGTGCGGGCCGCCCAATGCGGCAACACCGCCGCCGGGTTCGAGGCGTGGAAGCGGGACTTCGCCGAGGAGGCGCGGGGCCGGGCGAGCGCCGCGAGCCTCGCGGCCCTGATGGGCACCAGCTACTCCACGGCGACGATCTCGGCCGATCGCGGCCAGAAGAGCTTCCGGCTGTCCCTCGACCAGTTCATGGCCAAGCGCGGCGCCAACACCATCGTCTCCCGCGGCCGCGCCCTGAAGGCGCAGCACGCCGCCCTCTTCAATTCCATCGAGCAGCGCTACGGCGTGCCCCCGGGGCCGCTCCTGGCGATCTGGGGCATGGAGACCGGGTTCGGTGCCGTGAAGGGCAACGTCAACACCCTCTCGGCGGTCGCGACGCTCGCCTACGATTGCCGCCGCTCGGCCTTCTTCACCGACCAGCTCTACGCCGCCCTGACCCTGGTGGACCGCGGCATCCTCACCGCGAGCACCCGCGGCGCGGCCCACGGCGAGGTCGGCCACACCCAGTTCCTGCCCAAGAACGTGCTGACCTACGGCGTCGGCGGCAGCCTGGACAACATGAACACCGCGCTCCTCTCGACGGCGAACTTCCTCAAGGGCCACGGCTGGCGCGCGGGTGCCGGCTACCAGCCCGGCCAGCCGAACTTCGTCGCCCTCCAGGGCTGGAACAGCGCCTCCGTCTACCAGCAGGCCATCGCCGTCATCGGCCGCCGCATCGACGGCGAGTGAGGCCGCCCCGGCCCGGGGCTCGCGGGCCGCTCCTCTCCGGCGCGGGGAGGAGCCGGCGACGGCGGACGGACCGTGGCGCCGCGCCGTCCGCCGGCCCCAGGTCGAATCCCTGCCCGCAGGGGCAGGGTGATCGCCGACGAGACCTGACCGGTCATCCCGGGGCCGCGTGAGCGGAGCCCGGGATCCCTGCGCACCGAGTTGGTTCATCAGGGCGTGCGGTGTTCGTGGATTGCACACTCCGCACGCGCCCTCGGGTCCGGGCTCGCTCGGCGAGCGCCCCGGAATCACACCGGACACGGCTTCGATCGCCGAATGCGATCGCCCCGCCGCAAGGGGAAGGGCAAGGGGAGGCGACAGGAGCTCTCCGGGTCGCCGACCCCGTTAACGCCCCCCGTCCGGCTCCCCGATTCACGCCTGTTCGGTCAGGCGTGCACGGCGCGGGCGAGTTCGGCCTTCGACATCTTGGAGCGCCCGGCCACGCCCTGCTTGCGGGCCTTCTGCATCAGCTCCGCCTTGGTCGGCTCGGAACCCGCCTTCTTTCCGCCGCCCTTGCGGGCGGCGGCGGCCTTGCGGGCCACGTCCTTCGGCTGCTTGGAGAATTGCTGCCCCTTCCGCGAATCCGCGCGCTTCTTCGCGGTGGTGCGGGCGTACTCGTCGTCGGAGAGGGACTTGCGCGCCTTCTTGGGCAGGTAGCGCTCGCCGGTCTCGCCGCTCTCGGCCCCGGACTTGGTGCCCCATTCCTCCTCGGTCCACTGCTTCAGGTGGTTGTCGTCGGATTTCCCGCCGGCATAGCCGCCGCCCTCCTTCTTGTACTCGTGCGTCGCCTGCTGCGCCTTGCGGGCGGACCACTGCCCGGGCTTGCCGCCCTTGGCGGACGCGGTGACCTTCTTCTTGACCTTCTCCCAGAGCTTGGGATCGGTCTTCTTCGCCGTCTCGGACATTCTCGGCCTCGTCGATGCTGGATTGCCGCCTCAACCGGTTGGCCGGATCCCGCGTTCCGGCCGCGCCGCGAAGTCTGTGGAGATGTCCGGCCGGGGGGAATTCATGACACCGTCACACGACCTCCATTGACTCGCGCGCCTGCAGCGGCCACCTGCGCCGCGCACAGGCGGCCCGGCACGGGAGCGTGCCGGCTCAACCGGGATTGCACGATATGGCGAATGCGAGCGATCCGTCGGCCCGGCCGACGGTCTTCATCGACGGCGAGGCGGGCACCACGGGCCTCGGTATCCGCGAGCGCCTGGAGCGCGAGGGCCGCGTCGCCCTGCGCAGCATCGCGCACGAGAGCCGCAAGGACGTGGCCGCCAAGCGCGCCCTGATGGCGGAGGTCGATCTCGTCGTGCTCTGCCTGCCGGACGACGCCGCGCGGGAGACCGTGGCGCTGGCCGACAGCCTGCCGGGCGGCGGCCCCAAGATCCTCGACGCGAGCACCGCGCACCGGGTCGCGCCCGGCTGGGCCTACGGCTTCCCCGAACTGAGCGCGGACCAGGGCGGGATCATCGCCGAGGCGCGCCGGGTGGCCAATCCCGGCTGCTATCCCACCGGCGGCATCGCCCTCCTGCGTCCCCTCGTGGAGGGCGGCCTGATCCCGGCCGACCACCCCATCAGCATCAACGCGGTCAGCGGCTACAGCGGCGGCGGCAAGGGCATGATCGAGCGCTACGAGGCCGGCACCGGCACGCCGTTCGAGCTCTACGGGCTCGGCTTCGGCCACAAGCACCTGCCCGAGACGCAGACCTATTCCGGCCTGACCCGCCGCCCGATCTTCATCCCCTCGGTGGGCAACTTCCGGCAGGGCATGCTCGTGAGCATCCCCCTCCACCTCGACACGCTGCCGGGCCGCCCGTCGGGGGGGGACCTCGAGGCCGCTCTCGTGGCTTGGTATGCCGGCCGCCCCCTCGTGCAGGTGGTGACCGGCGCCGCGGAGGGCGCTCACCGCGAGCGGATCGAGCCGGAGGCCCTCAACGACACCGACCGGCTCGAACTGCGCGTGTTCGGCTCCGACGCGCAGCCGCAGGCGGTGCTGGTCGCCCGCCTCGACAATCTTGGCAAGGGCGCCTCCGGCGCGGCGGTGCAGAACATCGGCCTGATGCTTGGCCTCGACGGCCGCTGAGCCTGCCCACGACGGGGGCACCGCCCTCCGCCCGCATCCGTGCGGGCGGCGCGGCTGCCGTCCCGCGGCCCGGTCGTCGCCTTCCCTGAAGCCCGCCTGAAGCCCGCCCGGGCGCGATCCGCGCCGGGCGTTTCCCCGCCCGTGCGCCGCGCGGAAGGCCCCGGCGGACCTGATTCGCTGCCTCGGAACAGGTTGTCCGCAACTCAACCAGGGCGATCAATCCAAAGAAATCACACCTCTAAGGTATGATCGATTTTGCGTTCTTTCTCATCGTGCATGAGTAAAGAAAGCACAAAAATTATCCATTCGTCCGTTGATGCCAGGACAATGTTCCGTTTCGACAAGGAACGCCGCCGGAAAATTCCAGATCAGGCTTGACCTCGTCAAAATCAGTCATTGTAACGATCAGAGCGGATGTGTGGACAATGTTCAGTCCGCGTGATCCGGCCTATTTGCAACGGTGACATCACAGACATGAGCGAGTTCGAGATCGACAGGGATGCCGTCGTGAGGATCACGGCAGATATCGTCGCGGCCTATGTGAGCAACAACCACGTCCAGGGCAACGAGCTGCCCAAGCTCCTCGCCGAGGTGCACGAGGCGATCCTGGGCCTGCACGCGCAGGGGGCCGAGCCGGCCGAGACGGGCCCGGCCAAGCCGACGCCCCAGGAGATCAAGCGCTCGATCTCCTTCGACCATCTCATCAGCTTCGAGGACGGCAAGCCCTACAAGACCCTGCGCCGGCACCTGACCCTGCGCGGCCTCACGCCCGAGGCCTACCGCGCCAAGTGGGGCCTGCCGGTGGATTACCCGATGACGGCCAAGAGCTATTCCGAGCAGCGCTCGCAGCTCGCCCGGGCGCTCGGCCTCGGCCAGCAGCGCTGGGCCAACGGGAGCGCGACGGACGCGGCTCCCGAGCCTGAGGCCGAGGCTACGCCCGAGCCGGCGAGCCCCGAGAAGGCCCGCCGCCCAACCCGGCGCAAGGCGTCCGCCTGAGCCGCGCGCGAGGCCCGCGCCGCCGGACCCGGTCCGGCCGGGGGCGACCTCCGGCGGGGCCGGAACGTTCCTCGCCGCGCCGACTTCCCCGATCGCGGGAGGCTCCCCATCGGGCCTCCCACGACCTGGGAGATCGGGACCATGCCCTTCATCGAGACCGGCGACGGGACGCGCCTCTTCTACAAGGATTGGGGCAGCGGCCGGCCGGTCGTGCTGATCCACGGCTGGCCCCTCGACGCGGACATGTGGGAGTACCAGCAGCCGGCGCTGACCGAGGCGGGCTTCCGCACCATCGCCTACGACCGCCGCGGCTTCGGGCGCTCCGACCAGCCCTGGTCCGGCTACGATTACGACACCTTCGCCGACGACCTGAAGGCCCTCCTCGACCGGCTCGACCTCGCGGACGTCGCCCTCGTCGGCTTCTCCATGGGCGGCGGCGAGATCGCCCGCTACATGGCCCGGCACGGGGGCGCCCGGGTCTCGCGGGCGGTCCTCGTCTCCGCCGTGCCGCCCTTCCTCCTGAAGACCGCGGACAACCCGGACGGCGTCGACCCCGCGGTGTTCGCGGGGATGATCGAGGGCCTGAAGGCGGATCGCCCGCACTTCCTGGCGAACTTCGCCAAGACCTTCTTCGGCGTCGGCGTGTTCTCCAGCCCGAGTTCCAGCGAGCTGATCGCCTGGACCGGCGACCTCGCCATGCGGGCCTCGCCCAAGGCCACGGTCGCGTGCGTGCGCGCCTTCGGCGAGACCGATTTTCGCGCGGATATGGGCCGGTTCACCGTGCCGACCCTGGTGATCCACGGGGACGACGACCAGACCGTGCCGATCGGGGTCTCCGGGAAGGCCGCGGCGGCGGCGATCCCGGGGGCGCGCTTCGTGGTCTACGAGGGGGCGCCCCACGCCGTCCCCTTCACCCACGCCGCCCGCCTCAACGAGGATCTCCTGGCCTTCCTCGGCCGTTGAGGCCCACTCTCGCCCGCCGCGATCGGACGGGATAGAGAAACGCGACAGACCGGCGCTCCGGCCGCCGCCCCCGCGCAGGGGCGGCCGGGGACGCGGTCGCGATCCGGAGCCGAGCCTTGCCCCGCATCCCCACGGTGTTTCCCGCTGCCGTCCTCGCCCTCCAGTTCGGGCTCGGGGGCGCTCTCGCCCAGTCCGCCAACCCGCCGGCCAAGACGCCCGAGCCCTACGCCGCCCGCGAGGGCTTCGCGGCCAAGGCCGTGCCCCAGGGCCGCGGCGAGGTGCAGCTCTCCTTCGCGCCCGTGGTGAAGCGGGCGGCCCCGTCCGTGGTCAACGTCTACGCCTCGCACGTGGAGAAGCGCTCGAACGCCCGCGCCAGCGCCATGGACGAGTTCATGCGCCGCTTCTTCGGCGAGGTGCCCGGCGGGCGCGGGCCCCGCGGCGAGCGGGCCCAGAAGTCGCTGGGCTCGGGCGTGATCGTGGACGACAGCGGCCTGATCGTCACCAACAACCACGTCATCGACAACATGAACGAGGTGAGGGTCTCCCTCGCCGACCGGCGCGAGTTCGAGGCCAGCATCGTGCTGCGCGATCCGCGCACCGACCTCGCGGTCATCAAGATCAAGAATCCGGGCAACGGGGTCGTGCCCATGCCGTTCGGCGATTCGGAGACCCTCGAGGTCGGCGACTTCGTGATGGCGATCGGCAACCCCTTCGGCGTCGGCCAGACCGTGACGCAGGGCATCGTCTCGGCGCTCGCCCGCACCCAGGTCGGCTCCTCCGACTACCAGTTCTTCATCCAGACCGACGCGGCGATCAATCCGGGCAATTCCGGCGGCGCCCTGGTCGATCTCCAGGGCCGGCTCGTCGGCATCAACACCGCGATCTACTCGCAGTCCGGCGGCAGCCACGGCATCGGCTTCGCGATCCCCGCGAGCATGGTGAAGGCGGTGGTGGACAGCGCCCGGGACGGGGCCAGCACCGTGCGGCGCCCCTGGCTCGGTGCCCGCGTCCAGAGCGTGACCCCCGACATCGCCGAGAGCATGGGCCTCGACCACCCCACCGGCGTGCTGGTGGCGAGCCTCGCCGCGAAGAGCCCGGCCGAGGAGGCGGGCCTGAAGCGCGGCGATCTCATCCTCACCGTGGACGGCCAGACCGTCGACGACCCGGAGGCCTTCGGCTACCGCTTCGCCCTCAAGGGCATCCAGGGCCAGACCAAGTTCGGCATCCTGCGCGGCACCGGGCGCCAGACGGTGGCCGTGAAGCTCGGCCCCGCCCCCGAGACGCGCCCCCGCGACGTGCTGAAGGTGAAGACCCGCTCGCCCTTCCTCGGCGCCACCCTCGTCAACACCTCGCCCGCGGTCGCCGAGGAGATGCAGGTGGATTTCCCGAGCGAGGGCGTCGCCGTGCAGGCGGTGGACGACAACTCCTTCGCCGCCCGCGCCGGCCTCCAGAAGGGCGACCTCGTGCTGGCCGTCAACGGCACGCCCGTGGCCTCGACGAAGGACCTCGACCGGCTCACCCGCAACCCCCTCGGCATGTGGGAGGTGGCGATCAACCGGCGCGGCGAGGTGCTGACCTCGGTGTTCGGGGGGTAGGGGCGCCTCCGCCCTTGCCGGTCGGCCGCCGGACGGTGTTGATGGCCCGATGTCCGACCTCTTCGCCGCCGATCCGCCCGCCGCGCAACCGGGCGCCGACGCCCCCCGGCCGCTCGCCGACCGCCTGCGGCCGGCCCGCCTGGACGAGGTGGTGGGCCAGGAGCACCTGACCGGGCCGGACGGGGCGCTGACGCGGCTCCTGCGCGCGCGGAGCCTCGGCTCGCTGATCTTCTGGGGACCGCCCGGCACCGGCAAGACCACGGTGGCGCGGCTGCTCGCCAACGAGACCAGCCTGCATTTCGAGCAGATCTCGGCGATTTTCTCGGGGGTGCCGGACCTGCGCAAGGTCTTCGAGGCGGCCCGGCGGCGGCGCCAGGGCGGGCAGGGCACCCTGCTCTTCGTGGACGAGATCCACCGCTTCAACCGCGCCCAGCTCGATGCCTTCCTGCCGGTGATGGAGGACGGCACGGTGACGCTCGTGGGCGCCACCACCGAGAACCCGTCCTTCGAGCTGAACGCCGCGCTCCTGTCGCGCGCCCGCGTCCTGCTGTTCCGCAGCCTGGACGACGCGGCGGTGGCCAAGCTCCTGGCCCGGGCCGAGGCGCTGACGGGCCAGGCCCTGCCCCTCACCGAGGAGGCGCGCGGCGTGCTGGTGCGGATGGCCGACGGCGACGGGCGCGCGGCCCTGACGCTCGCCGAGGAGATCTGGCGCTCGGCCCGCCCCGGCGAGACCCTCGACGCGGAGGTCCTGCAGGAGATCGTCCAGCGCCGCGCGCCGATCTACGACAAGGCGCAGGAGGGGCACTACAACCTCATCAGCGCCCTGCATAAGACCGTGCGCGGCTCGGACCCCGACGCCGCCCTGTACTACCTCTGCCGGATGCTCGACGGCGGCGAGGACCGCCTGTTCATCGCCCGCCGCCTCGTCCGCATGGCGGTGGAGGATATCGGCCTCGCCGACCCGCAGGCCCTCGTCGTCGCCACCGCGGCCAAGGACGCCTTCGATTTCCTTGGGTCGCCCGAGGGCGAGCTGGCGCTCGCCCAGGTCACCGTCTACCTCGCCTGCGCCCCGAAATCGAACGCGGTCTACGAGGCCTACAAGGCGGCCACGCGGCTCGCCAAGGAGGCCGGCTCGCTGCCGCCCCCGCGCACCATCCTCAACGCGCCGACCAAGCTGATGAAGCGCATGGGCTACGGGGAGGGCTACCGCTACGACCACGACGAGCCGGACGCCTTCTCGGGGCAGGATTACTGGCCGGAGCGGCTCGGCCGCCGACAGCTCTACACTCCCACCGACCGCGGCATGGAGAGCCGCTACCGCGACCGCCTCGCCCATTGGGAAGGCTTGCGCCGGACGCGCAGGGGCGGCGACTGACCGCACCCCGGTATCCCGCGCCCGGCCGGTTGGCCCCGTTGAGGCAATCCGGAGACGGAAGCATGAGCGGAACGGCACTGATCGCCGGCGTCAGCGGCATCGTCGGCAACAATCTCGCCCGGCACTTGGCGGATACGGGCTGGGCGGTGCAGGGCCTCGCCCGCCGCCCGCCCGGCGACCTCGCGGGCGTCGAGCCCGTGGCGGCGGACCTCCTCAATCCGGAAAGCCTCCGGCAGGCGCTGGCGGGGCGGCGGCCCAGCCACGTCTTCATCACCACCTGGCTGCGCCAGGAGACGGAGGCCGAGAACATCCGCGTCAACGCCGCGATGGTGCGCAACCTCCTCGACGCCCTGAGCCCCGCGGGCAGCGTCCGCCACGTGGCCCTCGTCACCGGGCTCAAACACTATCTCGGGCCGTTCGAGGCCTACGGACGCGGCAACCTGCCGGCGACGCCCTTCCGCGAGGATCAGGGCCGGCTCGACGTCGAGAATTTCTACTACGCGCAGGAGGACGAGGTCTTCGCCGCGAGCGCACGGGACGGGTTCGGCTGGAGCGTGCACCGGCCCCACACCATCATCGGCTACGCGCTCGGCAACGCCATGAACATGGGCGTGACGCTCGCCGCCTACGCCACGCTCTGCCGGGAGACCGGCCGGCCCTTCCGCTTCCCGGGCTCCATCGTGCAGTGGAACGGGCTGACCGACATGACCGATGCGGGTCTCCTCGCCCGGCACCTCGCCTGGGCCGCGACGAGCCCGGCGGCGCGCAACGAGGCGTTCAACGTCGTCGACGGCGACGTCTTCCGCTGGGCCTGGATGTGGGGCCGGCTGGCCGCGTGGTTCGGCCTGGAGCCGGCGCCCTTCGACGGCACGGTCCGCCCCCTCGCGGAGCAGATGGCGGGCGACGCGCCGGTCTGGGCCGAGATCGCGAGGAGGCACGGCCTGGTGGAGCCCGATCTCGGCCGCCTCGCCTCGGCCTGGCACACGGATGCCGATCTCGGCCGCCCCATCGAGGTGGTCACCGACATGAGCAAGAGCCGCAGCCTCGGCTTCCTCGATTACCAGCCGACCGACCGGGCCTTCTTCGCGCTGTTCGAGCGTCTGCGGGCGGCGCGCGTCATTCCCTGAGGGCCGCTCCGGAGGGATGGCCGCCGACGCGCTGCGTGCGGACCGGAGAACCGGCGTGCCGCATCGGTGCGCCGGGCGCATGACTCCACTGCCGAGGCCGCCTGTCGGCGGTCGGTGAGGCTGGACCCGGCCCGCGCCAGCCTGTAGGGGAGCCGCCCCTTTCCCGGACCATTCCCAAGGACTGACGCCCGATGGCGGCCTGCGGCCTCGATTTCGGCACCTCGAACACGACCCTCGGCCGCATCCGGGACGGAAGGCCGGAACTCGTGCCTCTCGAGGGCCAGCACCAGACGGTGCCGAGCTCGATCTTCTTCGCGCCGGGCCGCGAGCCGGTGATCGGCCGGGCGGCGATCGAGGCCTATGTCGAGGGCGTGCCGGGCCGCCTCATGCGCAGCCTCAAATCGGTGCTCGGCACCGCTCTCATCGAGGAGACCACGCCGCTCGGGCGCGAGCGCCTGCGCTTCCGCGACGTCATCGCCCGCTACCTCGCCGCGGTGAAGGCCCGGGCGGAAGCGGCGGCGGGGACCGCGTTCGACACCGTGGTCCATGGCCGCCCGGTCCATTTCGTGGACGGCGACGCGGCCGGCGACCGGCGCGCCGAGGAGACCCTGCGGGCGATCGCCGAGGGTGTCGGCTTCCGGCACGTCTCCTTCCAGTACGAGCCGATCGCGGCAGCCCTCGACTACGAGCAGGGAGTGCGCGGCGAGGAGGTCGCGCTCATCGCCGATATCGGCGGCGGCACCTCAGACTTCTCCATCGTGCGGCTCTCGGCCGACCGTCATGCCCGCGCCGACCGGTCCGGGGACATCCTCGCCAACGACGGCGTGCGCATCGGCGGCACCGATTTCGACCGGCTGCTCAGCCTGGGCACGGTGATGCCGCTGATGGGGCTCGGCAGCCCGATGAAGCGCGCGGATCTGGCCGTGCCGAACGCCTATTTCCACGACCTCGCCACCTGGTCGAACATCAACCGGCTCTACAACGCGAAGACCCTGCGCGAGATCGAGGAGACCCGGCGCGACGCCGCCCGGCCGGAACTGATCGACCGCCTCTACGGCGTGGTCGAGGGCGAGCGCGGGCACGGGCTGGCCCTGGCGGTGGAGGGCGCCAAGATCGCGGCGTCCGATAGGGGCGCGGCCGAGATCGACCTCGCCTTCGTGGAGCGCGGCCTCGCCGCCCGGATCGACCGGGACAGTCTCGGGGCGCAGACGGGAACGCTCGCCGCGCGCATCGCCGAGCGGGTGGGGCGCTGCCTGCGCCAGGCCGGTCTCGGGCCCGAGCGGATCGACGCCCTCTTCCTCACCGGGGGCTCCACCGGCCTGCCCCATGTGCGCGCCGGCCTCACCGCCTGCCTGCCGCAGGCGCGAGTGGTGGACGGCGACACCTTCGGCTCCGTCGGCATCGGCCTCACGCTGGAGGCCGCGCGCCGGCACGGATAGGGCTACGGGTCTCGCGATCCGCCGGCGGTGAAGGTCATCAGGAGGCAGGGTCCCCAATCGGTCGCGCGCTCGCCGCGGGCCACGAATCCCGCCTTCGCGTAGGCGCGGATCGCGCGGGCGTTGCGGGGATGGGGATCGGTGCCGACGGCCGGCGCGCCGTTTTCCATGAGCCGGCGCGCATGGGCTCCGATGAAGGCCGAGCCGTGCCCAAGGCCGATCATGTCGGGCTCGCCGATGAACTGGTCGATCCCGCGCGAGCCCGGGGGGAGGTGGCCGAAATGGTGCCCCTCCGTCGCGTGCGGATCGTAGTCCTGGATGAAGGCGAAGGGGCGGCTCCCATGCGCCACGATCCACATCGCCACGTCCTGGGCGTGCAGATCGGCCTCGGCGATGGCGGGGGAGGGCTGGCCGTCCGCGTCGATCCACCATTCCCGGACCGCGGGGGTCGCGATCCAGCCCCGCAGCATCGGCAGATCGGCGCCGGTTACCGGGCGGAACGCGTAGGCTTCCATGCGCGAAGGGTCCCTGGCGGCTCGATCGGCGGCGGGCGCTGCCCGCGCCGAATTGTGGTCGGCGTGCCCGGATGATAGCAGCGCTGGCATGACGACGAAGCCCCCCCATCGCGGCGGTCCCGGCAAGGGCGGCCGCGGCGCCTCGCGCGGCCCCAAGCCGGGCGGTTCCAAGTCCGGTGGTTCGAAACCGGGCGGCCGGCCGGGCAAGCCCGGGTTCGGCCGGCCGGAGCGGGCCCGCACCGGCCCGCGCAGCTCGGCCCTCGACGCCGCCCAGCGCGCCGCCCGCCAGCGCGGGGAGGAGGGCGGCGCGCGCGCGCCCTGGTCGCCAACCGGCGCGCCCGCCGCCGAGGACAGGCCGCCCCGCGCCCGGACCGCCACCGCCACCCCTAGGCCGCCCGTGCGACCGAAGGCGCCCGCCAGGAGCGCGCCGCCGTCCGAGGCCGAGCAGCCGACCCGGCGCGAGCAGCGCGCGGCGGCCTCCGCCACCCTCGCCTCGGGGGTGCAGACCCTGACGGTCGCCGAGGACGAGGCCGGCATGCGCATCGACCGCTTCCTCACCGCGCGGTTCCCGCAATTGCCCTTCACCCGCGTCCAGAGCATCGTGCGCAAGGGCGAGTTGCGGGTCGACGGCAAGCGCGCCAAGCCCAACGACCGGCTGGAGCCCGGCATGAGCGTGCGGGTGCCCCCGCTGAAGCTCGACGCCGAGGGCGAGCGCCCGCGCAACCCCGTGCGCGACCGGGGCGATGCCGAGTTCCTGCGCTCGCTCGTCCTCTACGAGGATGCCGACATGATGGTGCTGAACAAGCCCTTCGGCCTCGCCGTCCAGGGCGGTTCCGGCACCGTGCGCCACGTGGACGGCCTGCTGGAGGCGCTGACCGGGCCGGACGGCCAGAAGCCCCGCCTCGTCCACCGCCTCGACAAGGACACCGCCGGCTGCCTTATCGTCGCCAAGACGCGGCTCGCGGCGGCCACCCTCGCCAAGAGCTTCCGCTCGCGCGCCGCCCGCAAGATCTACTGGGCGCTCACCGCGGGCGTGCCGAAGGTCCGCCAGGGCCGGGTCTCCACCTATCTCGCCAAGGAGGAGCCGACCGACGCCGACGCGCGCATGCGCGTGGCCAAGCACGGCGACGAGGGGGCGAGCCACGCGCTCACCTACTACGCGATGGTCGATCAGGCGGCGCAGAAGCTGTCCTGGCTCTCCTTCAAGCCGGTCACCGGCCGCACCCACCAGCTGCGCGCGCACGCCGCCCATATCGGCCACCCCATCGTCGGCGACCCGAAATACTTCGACGTGGAGAACTGGACCCTGCCCGGCGGCATCCAGAACCGCCTCCATCTCCTCGCCCGCCGCATCGTGATCCCGCATCCGCGCACCGGGCAGCCCGTGGACGTGAGCGCGCCGCTGCCCGCCCACATGGCGCAGAGCTGGAACCTGCTCGGCTTCGACGCCGCCCGCTACGACCCCATCGTCGACGCGCCGGAGACCTGACGATCCGGCGGGGCCGCCGATCGGCACGGATGTCGCTTCCAGCCTCGGCGAGGGCGGACCTTGGCGAGGGCGGACCTTGGCAAGGGCGGACCGTGACCGATATTCTCGGGGCCACGGCCGCCCGGCCGTCCCGGCGCCCGTCCAGACCGGTTGAGACCCCATCGACATGAAGCTCGTGACGCTGGCCTGCTTCTCCGTCCTGGGCCT
This sequence comes from Methylobacteriaceae bacterium, assembly GCA_947444195.1. Classification (GTDB taxonomy): domain Bacteria; phylum Pseudomonadota; class Alphaproteobacteria; order Rhizobiales; family Beijerinckiaceae; genus Methylobacterium. The sequence goes on from CANEZL010000001.1 coordinate 94,744, forward strand.
GCTCGGGGCCGCCGCACCGGCCGCGGCGCAGGCCCCGGCCGCCCAGCCCCCCGCCGTGCAGGCCCCCGCCGCCCGGACCGGGCCGGCGACCGCCCGCGCCGAGCGGCGGCGTCGCTCCTACGCCGCCTGCAACCGGGCCTCCCACCAGCGCGGCCTGCGCGGGGGCAAGCGCCGCCGCTTCCTCATCCGCTGCCGCCTCGGCTTCGAGCGCCCGCGCCAGCAGCCGGCGGGGCAGGGCGTGCAGCAGCCGGTGCCGCCGCCGGCGCAGGGGACGCGCCCGGGCGTCCAGCAATCTTCCCCGCCGCCCGCCCCCCGCCCCGGCGCGCAGCCGCCGGCCGCGCCGCCGAGCCAGGGGCCGCGCCCGTGAGCCGGCCCGGCGCCGTGCCATGAAGCTCGTCGTCTTCGACGTCGACGGCACCCTCGTCGACAGCCAGCACCTGATCGTGGCCGCGCAGGGCATGGCCTTCGCCGAGCACGGGATGGCCGCGCCCGGGCGGACGGAGGCGCTCTCCGTGGTCGGGCTCTCCCTGCCGCAGGCGTTCCGGCGCCTCGTGGGCGAGGACGGCCCGGTCCTCGCCCTCGCCGAGAGCTACAAGCGCGCCTTCCAGCTCCTGCGCCTGGATCCGAACTACGAGGAGCCGCTGTTCCCGGGCATGGGCGACCTGCTCGCCCGGCTGCGGACCCGCGAGGACGTGCTCCTCGGCCTCGCCACCGGGAAGTCCCGTCGCGGTGTCGAGCACCTGATCCGGGCCCAGGGCTGGGACGGCTGGTTCGCCACCACCCAGACCGCGGACGACGCTCCCTCGAAGCCCGATCCCGCCATGCTGCAGCAGGCCATGGCGGAGGCGGGCGTCGACCCGGATTCCACGGTGATGATCGGCGACACCACCTACGACATGGCCATGGCGGTGGGCGCCGGCGCCGCGGCGGTGGGCGTGGGCTGGGGCTATCACGAGCCGGGCGCCCTCTACGCGGCGGGCGCCGTCACGGTGGCGGCGGATGCCGGGGCCCTCGACGCGCTCTTCGCCGATCATGGCTGAGAGGCCCTCGCGCCGCGGCCGGGGATGTCCTATCTCGCCCCCATGAACGACGAGAGCAAGCGCGACGAGACCAAGCGCGAAGACACCCGGCGCGAGGACGGGGGCTGGCTCGGGGACGAGCCCGGATCCGCCGACCCGATGCGGGCGGTGCGCAGCCAGACCAAGCCGGCCCTGCCGCGCCGATTCTACGCGCAGGCCGCGCACGCGCCGGAGGCGGACGGCTTCCGCCTCACCCTGGACGGCCGTCCGGCCAACACGCCCGCCCGCAATCCCCTGCGCGTGCCCACCGCGGCGCTCGCCGACCTGCTCGCCGCCGAATGGGGCGCGCAGGCCGCGTTCATCGATCCGGCCACCATGCCGGTGACCCGCCTCGTCAACACCACCCTCGACGGCGTGGTGCCGCGCCGGGACGCGGTGGTGGAGGACCTCGCCGCCTATGCCGGCACCGATCTCCTGGCCTACCGGGCGGAGGCTCCCGAGCGCCTCGTCGCCGACCAGACCCGCGCCTGGGATCCGGTGCTCGACTGGGCCCGCGACGCGCTCGGCGTGCGCCTGATCCTGAGCGCGGGCGTGGTCCACGTGACCCAGCCCCCCGATTCGGTGGCGGCCCTGCGCCGGGCGGTGGAGGCGGTGGACGATCCCTTCCGGCTCGCGGCCCTGCACACGCTGACGACGCTCACCGGCTCGCTCATCCTCGCGCTCGCGGTGCTCCACGGCCATCTCGACCCGGACACCGCCTGGGCGGCCGCCCATGTGGACGAGACCTATCAGGCGGCCGTCTGGGGCCACGACGCGGAGGCCGCCGAGCGCCTCGCCAAGCGCCGCGCCGAGTTCGAGGCCGCCGCGCAGGTCGCCGCCAAGGTCGTCGCGCCCGCGGGCTGAAGCGCAGATCCGCCCGATCCTCGGCCCAAAGGCCCGTTTTCGCCGGCGAAACCTTCATGCTAAGGGGCGGCGAAGCCAGACTGCCAAGCTCGCCCCGAGAGCGGCCGGCGGTCGAAGGCCCGAACGCCAGCGCAACACCCGAGGCTCGACCCATGAAGGACATTCTCGAGAAGCTCGAGCAGCGGCGCGCGCAGGCCCGGCTCGGTGGCGGCGAGAAGCGGGTGGAGGCCCAGCACAAGCGCGGCAAGCTCACCGCGCGCGAGCGCATCGAACTCCTCCTCGACCACGGGTCGTTCGAGGAATTCGACATGTTCGTGCAGCACCGCTCCACCGATTTCGGCATGGAGAACCAGAAGATCCCCGGAGACGGCGTCGTCACCGGCTGGGGCACGGTCAACGGCCGCAAGGTCTTCCTGTTCTCGAAGGACTTCACGGTCTTCGGCGGCTCGCTCTCGGAGACGCACGCCGCCAAGATCGTGAAGGTGCAGGACATGGCGCTGAAGATGCGCGCGCCCATCATCGGCATCTTCGATGCCGGCGGCGCCCGCATCCAGGAGGGTGTCGCCGCGCTCGGCGGCTACGGCGAGGTCTTCCGCCGCAACGTCATGGCCTCGGGCGTCATCCCGCAGATCTCGGTGATCATGGGGCCGTGCGCGGGCGGCGACGTCTACTCGCCGGCCATGACCGACTTCATCTTCATGGTGCGGGACACGAGCTACATGTTCGTGACCGGCCCCGACGTGGTGAAGACCGTCACCAACGAGGTCGTCACCGCGGAGGAACTCGGCGGCGCCAAGATCCACACCACCAAGTCCTCGATCGCCGACGGCGCCTTCGAGAACGACGTGGAGGCGATGCTGCAGATCCGCCGCCTCCTCGATTTCCTGCCCGCCAACAACATCGACGGCGTGCCCGAGGTCGAGAGCTTCGACGATCCCCTGCGCCTGGACGCGGCCCTCGACACCCTGATCCCGGACAACCCGAACAAGCCCTACGACATGGGCGAATTGATCCGGCGCGTCGTCGACGAGGGCGATTTCTTCGAGATCCAGGGAGCTTACGCCCGCAACATCATCACCGGCTTCGGGCGCATCGAGGGGCGCACGGTGGGCTTCGTGGCCAACCAGCCTCTGGTTCTGGCGGGCGTGCTCGATTCGGACGCCTCGCGGAAGGCCGCCCGCTTCGTGCGCTACTGCGACGCCTTCTCCATCCCGATCGTCACCTTCGTGGACGTGCCGGGCTTCCTGCCGGGCACGGCGCAGGAATATGGCGGCCTGATCAAGCACGGCGCCAAGCTCCTCTTCGCCTACAGCCAGGCCACCGTCCCGCTCGTTACGGTGATCACCCGCAAGGCCTTCGGCGGCGCCTACGACGTCATGGCCTCCAAGCATGTGGGCGCCGACGTGAACTACGCCTGGCCGACCGCCCAGATCGCGGTGATGGGCGCCAAGGGCGCGGTGGAGATCATCTTCCGGGCCGAGATCGGCGATGCGGCCAAGATCGCCGAGCGCACCCGGGAGTACGAGGACCGCTTCCTCTCGCCCTTCGTCGCGGCCGAGCGCGGCTACATCGACGAGGTCATCCTGCCCCACTCCACCCGCAAGCGGATCGCGCGCGCCCTCAGCATGCTGCGCACCAAGGAGATGGAGCAACCCTGGAAGAAGCACGACAACATCCCCCTGTGACGGGCGGCACCCGTCTCGGCCTCCGGGCCCGGTCGACGATCTCGCGATCGTCGGCCGGGCCCGGCCCCGTCATCGGCGCCGTCCACCCGTATCCGGCGGCCGGTGCGGCCCGTCACGCCGGGCCGTTCGCGGGCGGGTTACCGGTTTCGGGCAGCCCTTCGCTGCGTCGAGACTACGCCGATGCGCACCCTGCCCCTCCTCACCGCCGTTCTGATCTTCTCCGCCCCGGTCACCGCCGCCCGCGCCGCCGCGCCGGGCTTCTGCCGGGGCTACGCCGATACCGCCGCCTGGCAGTACAGGATCATGCGCGACACCCCGGGCTGCGCCCGGCCGCCGAGCAATTTCTGGCATCCCGATCGGGGGCTGCACTACGGCTGGTGCCTCGGGGCCTCGCCCTACGCGGTGAAGGACCAGACCCGGCGGCGCAACCTCGTCCTCGGCGCCTGCGATCCGAGCTACGGCGACTGATCGCGCCCCCTTCGGCCGCCTGCGCGGTTTCGCTCCGGCCCGAAATACCGTAGAGCGCGGTTCGATGATCCGCACCGCGCTCTACGCCGGCTCCTTCGATCCGGTCACGAACGGCCATCTCGACGTCGTGCGCCAAGCCTGCCGGCTGGTGTCGAAGCTCGTCATCGCCATCGGCGTGCACCCGGGCAAGACGCCGCTGTTCACCGCCGAGGAGCGGGCGGAGCTGCTGCGCGCCACCTGCGGGCCCCTCGCCGCGGCCGAGGGCGCCGCCCTCGATATCGCCACCTTCGACGATCTGGCCGTGTCCGCCGCCCGCCGCTTCGGCGCCACCCTGTTCATCCGGGGCCTGCGCGACGGCACCGATCTCGACTACGAGATGCAGCTCGCCGGCATGAACGGGGCCATGGCCCCCGAGGTCCAGACCGTGTTCCTGCCGGCCTCGATCCACGTGCGGCCGATCACGGCGACCCTCGTCCGGCAGATCGCCGCGATGGGCGGCGACGTCGCGCCCTTCGTGCCGGGACCCGTGGCCGAGCGCCTCGCCGCCCGTTTCACGGCCAGGCCCTGATTCTCCCGTTCCCCCACCCACAGACCGGAGACGTATCCGCATGAACCGCCGCAACGCCCTCTGCGCGCTCGCGCTCACCGCCGCGCTGGGCTTCTCGGGCGCGGCCCGGGCCGCCGACGACAACACCGTCTACCTCGAGACCAAGGACGGACGCGTCACCATCGAGCTGCGCCCGGATCTGGCGCCCCAGCACGTGAAGCAGATCAAGACGCTGGTGAACCAGGGCTTCTACAACGGCCTGAAGTTCCACCGCGTCATCGACGGCTTCATGGCCCAGACGGGCGATCCGAAGGGCAACGGCACCGGCGGCTCGAAGCTGCCGAACATCCCGGCCGAGTTCTCCTCCGCCCAGTTCCGCCGCGGCACGGTGGGCATGGCCCGCTCCGGCGAGCCGAACTCGGCCAACTCGCAGTTCTTCATCTGCCTGGGCGATGCCGCCTTCCTCAACGGCCAGTACACCGTGGTCGGCCTCGTCTCCGACGGCATGGACGTCGTCGACAAGATCAAGAAGGGCTCCAAGAGCAACAACGGCGCGGTCCAGGACCCGGACAAGATCGTGAAGATGCAGATGGCCCAGAAGGCCAACTGAGGCACCGTCTCAGCGGCCCCGGCCTCCAGCCGGCCCCCTGCGCCGCACGGGGCCGGATTTGCCGCGGACGGGTGCCTCGGGTTAGGCCCTGCCCGAGCCGCGGCTCGACAGGCCGGGGGCTCGACGCGCGCGCCCGCCGGATCGGTCTTCCCCCAGGCGCGCGGGCGCTCCAGCCCCGATAGACCTCACAACCACGGAGTGACGTGACATGGCAGATACCGAGACCATCGTGCTCGAGACCACCAAGGGCCGCGTGGTGATCGCGCTGCGTCCCGACCTCGCCCCGAACCACGTGGAGCGCATCAAGACGCTGGCGGCGCAGGGCTTCTACGACGGCGTGCCCTTCCACCGGGTCATCGACGGCTTCATGGCGCAGACGGGCGATCCGACCGGCACCGGCTCGGGCGGCTCCGACCTGCCGGACCTGAACGCCGAGTTCAACGCCGAGCCGCACGTGCGCGGCACCTGCTCGATGGCGCGCACCAACTTCCCGCACTCGGCCAACTCGCAGTTCTTCATCTGCTTCGCCGATGCCCGCTTCCTCGATCGCCAGTACACGGTCTGGGGTAAGGTCGTGGAAGGCATGGACGTGGTCGACACCATCAACAAGGGCGAGCCCCCGCGCTCCCCGGACAAGATCGTGAAGGCGACGGTGGGCGCGGCCTGAACCCCCACGCCGCGACCCTGATCGCCGCGAACGGCCCCCGCGCGCATCCGCCCGGGGGCCGTTTCCGTTCAGGGGGCAAGCGCCCGCGCCGCCTCGGCCGAGGCCAGGTCCTCCGGCGTGTTGACGTTGAGGAAGGGATCGACCGGCTGCGCGGGCCAGGACGCGGCGCGGGCCCCGTGCGGCGCGATGAAGTCGCCGACACGGCGCTCGCCCCCCGCGAGATAGGCTCGCAGCGGACCGCGCAGACGCGCCGGCCACAGGGCGATGGTGTAGTGCTCCCGCGAACCGGAGGCCGCGATGGCCACGGGCGCCCCGCCGCGCGCCTCGCGCAGGCGCGCCACCAGATCGTCGGGCAGGAAGGGCGCGTCCCCCGACACGCTGACGACATCCGCGACCCCGAGGGCTGCCGCGTGTTCGAGGCCCGCGAGGATCCCCGCGAGCGGTCCGGGCTGGCCGGGGAGGGGGTCCGGCAGCACCGGCCCCGGAAAGGCGCCGAACCGAGCCGGATCGCCGTTCGCGCTGAGCGCGAGCCCCGCGCCGCATTGCGGGGCGAGGCGCTCCACCACGCGCTCCAGGAGCGTGCGGCCGCCGAGCCGCAGCAGCGGCTTGTCGCCTCCGCCCATCCGCCGCGCCCGGCCCCCGGCCAGGATCAGGCCGAGCACCGGGGGCGGGGCGGGCGTTCCGCTCACTCGAAGACGATCTTCGGCGCGGCGCGGGTCGCGGGCGCGCCGGAGAGCCCGGCCCAGAGCTTGGCCGCGATCTCCCGGTAGGTGACCGCCTGCGGCCCGTCCGGATCGGTGGCCACCACGGGGCGGCCGGCATCGGAGGTCTCGCGGATCGTCATGTTCAGCGGCACCTCGCCCAGGAAGGGCACGCCGAGGCGCTGCGCCTCGTGGCGCGCGCCGCCATGGCCGAAGATGTGCGAGGCGTGCCCGCAATTCGGGCAGACGAAGGTGGCCATGTTCTCGATCACGCCGAGGATCGGCACGGCGACCTTCTTGAACATGGTCACGCCCCGGCGCGCGTCGATCAGGGCGAGGTCCTGCGGCGTCGAGACGATGACGGCGCCCGAGAGCGGGGTGGCCTGGGCCATGGTGAGCTGCGCGTCGCCGGTGCCGGGCGGCATGTCCACGAGGAGCACGTCGAGTTCGCCCCAGAGGACGTCGCGCAGCATCTGCGTGATGGCCGACTGCACCATCGGGCCGCGCCAGATCATCGCCGTCTCCGGCTCGATCAGGAAGCCGATGGACATGACCTTGAGGCCGTAGCCCACCATGGGCTCCATCGCCTTGTTGTCGACGACGTTCGGCTTGCCCGAGAGGCCGAACAGCTTCGGCACGGAGGGGCCGTAGATGTCGGCATCGAGAAGGCCCACCTTCAGTCCCTGCGCCTGGAGCGCGAGGGCGAGGTTGCACGCGGTGGTCGACTTGCCGACGCCGCCCTTGCCCGAGGCCACCGCCACGATGTGGCGCACGCCCGGAAGCTGCGGGCCCTGGTTCGGCGGCGCGCCGGGACGCGGCGGCTGCGCCGGCGGCACGGGGCGGGGCGCCGCGTCGCTCTGGGCCTGATGGCCGGGACCCCGCTCGGAGGTGAGGCTCGCGAACACCCCCGACACGCCGGGCATCGAGAGGACCTTGCCCTCGGCGTTGCGCCGGATCGCCTCGAACCGCTCGGCCTCGCTCGGATCGATCAGGATCGAGAACATCACCCGGTTGTTCGGATCGACCACCACCTGCGAGAGGCGGCCGGAGCCGGTGAGCGTGGTGCCGGCGGCATCCACGGTGACGCCGTTCAGCGCCTTCATCACGTCGTCACGGCTGATCGCCACGGTCGGCCTCCCCAAGATCTTCGTTGAGCCAGGATCGTCGTTGAACCCAGAGCTTCGTTAGGCGTGCCGTCCCGAGCGGCGGCCGGCCCTCGGGCGAGGGCGATGGGCGAGCACGGGCCCCCGCACCCGTATCCGGGCTCCTGCATGTACCCGAGCGTTCCCAGAACGCCAGAGCCGCGGTGCCGCAATCCTCAGCGCCGCCGCCCGGGCGGGATCGCCACGAGATTGCACCGCTCCATCGGGCCGCGAACCACGCTGCCGTCCCCGCGCCGGTAGAATCCGTTCCGGACATGCCGGCAGCCGGGCGGTCCCCGCAGGCGCTGTACCCGCTCGATATGGACGCTGCGGTAGCGCCGGTTGGAGAAATCGTGGCCGCCGATGCGCACGCCGGGCCCGAAGCGCACCTCGGCGGCGGCGGGCACGGCCCAGAGCAGGGCGAGGGTCGCGAGGACGGCGGGTGCTGCCTTGGGGATCATGCGATTCACCGTCCTCCCGCGCCGTCCGGTGCTGAACCAAGCCGGAACTCGTCCGTTGTCGGACCGACGATCCGGCGGGGAGGGGCGTCCTCGAGGGGCGTCCTGCCGCCCGGACACGATCCGCGACCTGCGTAGGAGAGACCGTATCATGCATCAGGGCAACCACCGCGACCACGAGGGCGCGAAGAAGCTCTTCGAACTGATCAAGGACGTGAAGATCGCGATGATGACCACCGTCGACAGCGACGGGACGCTCAACAGCCGGCCGATGTGGAACAACGACGCCGACGAGAACGGCGATCTGTGGTTCTTCACCAAGCTGCACTCGCCCAAGACCGCCGAGATCAGCCGCGACAACCAGATCAACCTCGCCTACTCGGATCCATCGAGCCAGACCTACGTCTCGGTGGCCGGCAAGGCCGAGATCGTGCGCGATCAGGCCAAGATCGACGAGAAGTGGCAGGAGAGCCTGAAGACCTGGTTCCCCAACGGCAAGGACGATCCCGAGGTCGCCCTTATCCGTGTCCATCCCGAGAAGGGCGAGTACTGGGACAGCCCCAACAGCACCATGGTGCATCTCTACGGCTACCTGAAGGCGACGCTCACCGGCGAGAGCCCGAAGACCGAGGTGAAGAAGGTCGACCTCGCCTGAGGCCAGTCGGGGACCCGAGGTATCAGGACCCCGCCGCGCCCGCGGCGGGGTCTCTCGTATGCGAGGCTTGGCCGTTGACGGCGGCCCGGCTTTGACGGCACTCCGGGCCCTCAGAAGGCGGGGTTCCGATGCTCGATCTTGCGACGCGGGTCTACAACCACAACTTCCGCATCGATCCGATCGTCCGGTCGCTGCTCGATACGGACTTCTACAAGCTCCTGATGGCGCAGATGATCCTGCGCCGGCACCGGGACGTCTCCGTCACCTTCGGCATCCACAACCGCACCCGCAGCGTCCGGATCGCCGAGGAGGTCGATATCGGGGCGCTCCGCGAGCAGCTCGACCACGCGCGCTCCCTGCGGCTCAGCCGCGGCGAGGCCACGTGGCTGCGCGGCAACGCCTTCTACGGCACGCGCCGCATCCTCTCGCCGGAGTTCATCACCTGGTTCGAGGGGTTCCAGCTGCCCGACTACGACCTCGCCGTGCGCGACGGGCAGTACGAGCTGAGCTTCCACGGCTCGTGGCTCGAGACCACGATGTGGGAGGTGCCCGCGCTCGCCATCCTCAACGAGCTGCGCTCGCGGGCGACCCTGCGCGGCATGGGCCGCTTCGATCTGCAAGTGCTCTACGCCCGCGCCATGACGCGGGTCTGGGAGAAGATCGAGCGCCTGCGCCGCCTGCCCGACCTCTCCATCGCCGATTTCGGCACGCGCCGCCGCCACGGCTTCCTCTGGCAGGACTGGTGCGTGCAGGCGATGCAGGAGGGCCTGGGACCCGCCTTCACCGGCACCTCGAACTGCCTGATCGCGCTGCGCCGCGAGGTCGAGGCGGTGGGCACCAACGCCCACGAACTGCCCATGGTCTACGCGGCCCTGGCAGAGGACGACGCGGCGCTGGCGCAGGCGCCCTACGCGGTGCTCGGCGACTGGCAACAGGATTACGAGGGCAACCTCCTCATCGTCCTGCCCGACACCTACGGCACCACGGGTTTCCTGGAGAAGGCGCCGGACTGGATCAGCGCCTGGACCGGCATGCGCATCGACTCGAAGGACCCCATCGAGGGCGGCGAGGAGGTCATCGCCTTCTGGAAATCCAGGGGCTGCGACCCGCGCGAGAAGCTGGCGATCTTCTCCGACGGGCTCGACATCGATACGATCGAGGGCATCCACGCCCATTTCCACGGGCGCATGCGCATCGGCTACGGCTGGGGCACGCTCCTCACCAACGATTTCCGGGGCCTCGTGCCGGGCGGACGGCTCGATCCGATCTCCATCGTCTGCAAGGTCTCCGAGGCGAACGGCCGCCCGACCGTGAAGCTCTCCGACAATCCCAGCAAGGCGCAGGGACCGGAGGATCTGGTCGCCCGCTACCGGCGCGTGTTCGGCCTCGGCGAGCAGGCGGCGATGCCCGTGGTCGTGTGATCCGCGCGCCGGCGGATCGTCCCCAGCTTGCTCCTCCCTTTCCCCGCCTGCGGCGACAGGATTCACACGACGCGTAGGGCCGTGCGCACGCCCTCCCCCGCAGAGTGGAAAGGGCGCGGGCACGACCGCCCGCGATGTGTGAGTCGGGCAAGCCCGCGAGCGGGGCGCGTCGAGCGCGTCCCTTCAGCCCTCGATCCGCGCGAAGTCGGCGACTTCCCGGGTGGCGGCGCGCAGGGCGTTGAGCAGGGCGAGGCGGTCGGCGCGCACGGCCGGGTCGGCGGCGTTCACGGTGACCTTCTCGAAGAAGGCGTCGACCGGGGCGCGCAGGCGCGAGAGGGCGCGCATCGCACCCTCGAAATCCTCGCTGGCCACCGCGGCCGAGGCTTCCGTGCGGGTGGTGGCCAGCGCCTCGGCGAGCGCCCGCTCCTCCGGCTCGCCGTCGGCGGCGATGCGGGCCCCGTCGGGCTCGGCCTCGTAGGCGCGCCCGTCCCGCTTCTCCTCGATGCGGAGGATGTTGGCCGCGCGCTTGTAGCCGGCGAGCAGGTTCCTGCCGTCGTCGGTCTCGAGGAAGCGGCCGAGCGCCTCGACGCGGCGGACCACCATCAGGAGGTCGTCCTGGCCGGGCAGGGCGAAGACCGCGTCGATCAGGTCGTGCCGGGCACCCTTGTCGCGGAGATAGACTTTCAGGCGGTCTACGATGAATTTTTTTACGTCGTCTGCCCAGTAATCAATTCGGCCGCCGAACAGCGAGTCCGATATATCTAGCCGATTAATGCGAGAATTTGTCTGCCGACCTGTACCAAAAGATGATACCCCTTTGGTTCGTTCAGCCGAAAGACCGAGCCAGTGCAGCGCCTCTAAAACAGTAGGTCTATCCTCTTCGGAAATTTCCTCCTCTTTTTCAATGAAATATATCAGTCTGTCAATTTCACTTTCATTAATTAGCGTGAAGTTTGGTTCATAAAATGAAGATCGTTTTCCGATTGAATCTGGCGTTTCAATTTCATAGTGCGGGATGTTGCCCAGATTATATCTTCTCTCGTTTTCGAGGAGCAGGCGGATTACGCCGAGCGCAGCTCGCCGCAATGCATAAGGATCTTTGCTTCCGGTTGGCTTCTCATCAATAGCCCAGAAGCCCAGTAGCATATCAATTTTGTCGGCCAACCCAATGGCGACTGATACCGGGTCAGTTGGTACGCGATCATTTGGCCCGAGCGGCTTATAGTGTTCCTCGATCGCCGCAGCGACGCTCGGATGCTCGCCCTGTAGAGTCGCGTATTTTCGGCCCATCAGCCCCTGAAGCTCAGGGAATTCACCAACCATCTCGGTTACGAGGTCGGCCTTGGCCAGCCGCGCTGCGCGTTCGGCAAGATCTGGGTCGGCGCCGACCAGCGGTGCAATCTCGCGGGCGAGCGCCGTTATGCGCTGGACGCGTTCACCCTGTGTGCCGAGCTTCTCGTGGAAGACGATGCTGTCGAGCTTCAAGAGCCGGTCTTCGAGCCGCACCGCCTTGTCGGTCTCCCAGAAGAACTTCGCGTCGGAGAGCCGGGCGCGCACCACGCGCTGGTTGCCGGCGACGATCGCCTGCCCGCCGTCGCTGGCCTCCAGGTTCGAGACCAGGATGAAGGCCGGGGCCAGCGCCTCGCCGCCCTTGCGCAGCACGAAGCATTTCTGGTTGGCGCGGATGGTGGCGCGCACCGCCTCGCCGGGGATGTCGAGGAAGGCCTCGTCGAAGGTGCCGAGCAGCGTCACCGGCCATTCCACCAGGCCGGCCACCTCCTCGAGCAGGCCCTCGTCCTCGACCAGTTCGAGGCCCTGCGCGAAGGCGAGGTCGCGGGCATCGTGCAGGATGATGTCCTTGCGCCGGTCGGCATCGAGCACGACCTTGGCGCGCTCCAGGGCCTGCACGTAATCGTCGAAGCGGCGCACCTCGATGGCGCCGGGGGCCAGGAAGCGGTGGCCGTAGGTGGTGGTGCCGGCCGCGATTCCCTCCACCTCGAAGGGCACCACGTCCGGCGTCTCGGTCTCGGGGCCGAAGGTGGCCACGATGGATTGCAGGGGGCGCACCCAGCGCAGGGAGCCCGGCTGCGCGGAGGCCGCGCCCCAGCGCATGGATTTCGGCCAGGGGAAGGTGCGGATGATCTGCGGCAGGATCTCGGCCAGCACGTCCAGGGTCTCGCGGCCCGCCCGCTCGATCACCGCGAGGTAGAACTCGCCCTTCTTCGGGTCGGTGACGGTGCTCGCCTGATCGATGGAAGCGAGCCCCGCGCTCTTCAGGAAGCCCTGCACGGCGGCCTCCGGCGCGCCGACGCGCGGCCCCCGGCGCTCCTCGCGGACCGCCTCGCCGCGGGGGGGCAGGCCGGCGATGTGGAGGGCGAGCCGGCGCGGCGTCGCGAAGGCCTTGGCGCCCTCGTAGAGCAGGCCCCGCTCCACCAGCGCGTCGGTGACGAGCTTCCGCAGATCCTCGGCCGCGCGCCGCTGCATGCGGGCGGGGATCTCTTCGGAGCGCAGTTCGAGGAGGAGGTCAGGCATGGCGGGCGGGAGTCTCGTTGATGATGTCGCGGATGCCCCGCGCGATGAAGTATTTCGGGTTCGCGGTCCCGGGCACTTCTTCGAGGATGCCGACACGCAGCAGCGTCTCGACGTTGAGCTGTGCGGAGCGGTACTGGACGTCGAGGTGTTCCGCGACCTGGGGAATGGTGACGACCTGGCGCTGGAACAGCAGATCGAGGATCACGAACAGGTTGGCCGAGCGGCCGGCATCGCGCAGGCGGGCACGATAGTCGGTCTGGAGGGCGAGAAGCGCGTCCGCGGTGGTGATCGTGGCTTCGCATGCCTGGGCCACCACGTCGAGGAAGAACGTTACCCATTCGTGCCAGGCGCCGTGGCGCGAGACGTCGTACATGCGGTCGATGTACTCGTCCTTGCGCCGCTCGAAGATCGGGCTGAGGTAGAGGATCGGCTGGCGGATCACCTGCCGCATGAACAGGTGGAGCGTGATGAGCATGCGCCCGACGCGCCCGTTGCCGTCGGCGAAGGGGTGGATGGCCTCGAACTGGTAGTGGATCAGCGCCGCGTCCACGATGTCGGGAATCAATCCGGGCTCGTCGCGCTGGATGTAGAGTTCCAGCCGCTCCAGGGCCGCCCGCGCCTCGGCCGGCGGCGGCGGGATGAAGCGGGCGTTCTCGATCTCGTAGGCACCGATGAAGTTCTGGCTCTGCTTGAACTCGCCGGCGGCCGCCCGCACGCCCCTGTGGCGCGCGACGCCGTCGAGCAGGCGCCGATGCGCGTCGCGCAGGGTTCTCAGGGACAGGGGGACTTCGTCGAGGCTGCGGATCGCGGCCGAGAGCGCGCGCCGGTAGTTGCCGACCTCCCGCGTGTCCGCCGCGCCGCCGCGATCGGGGGCGCCCGCCTCGAGCAGGAGCAGGTCATCGACCGTGGTGTAGGTTCCCTCCATGCTCGACGAGGTCAGAGCCTCGCGCACCTGCAGAGGGCGGATGAGGAGGTAGGGATCCGGCAGGGTGCGGCCGATCCCGTTGAGTTCGCCCAACAATTGCGAGGCCCGGGCCACCTGTGCGGAGAGTCGGCCGAGGTCGAGTTCGGGCGGCGGCAGATCGTGCGGAACGAAAGCCCATTGCCCGCGATCTGTCGCGACGAGGCGCCCGCTCGGCGAGCCTGCGAAATCAGCCTTTTTCATCAGGTGCAATCGCCGCGCGTCGGATTATCAAAAACCCGCCGTTTATAACAATCCATGGCACGGCCGGTGTCAGCTGTGACAATGGCGGTTCAGGCGGCGAGGCCGCCCGCCTCCGTCTTCAGCCACGCGGCGCCGCAGGCCTTGGCGAGTTCGCGCACGCGCAGGATGTAGCTCTGCCGCTCCGTCACCGAGATCACGCCGCGGGCGTCGAGCAGGTTGAAGACGTGGCTCGCCTTGATGCACTGGTCGTAGGCGGGCTGCACCATGCGGTGGCGGGCGCCGTCAGTCTCCGGCTCGCCGGCAGCGAGGTAGGTCCGGCAGGCGCGCTCGGCATCCGTGAACTGCCGGAACAGCATCTCCGTGTCGGCGGCCTCGAAATTGTGGCGGGAATATTCCTGCTCGGCCTGGAGGAAGACATCGCCGTAGCTGACCCGGTCGGCGCCCGCGGCCCCGTTGAAGTTCAGGTCGTACACGTTCTCGACGCCCTGGACGTACATGGCCAGCCGCTCCAGCCCGTAGGTGAGCTCGCCGGCCACGGGGGCGCACTCGAAGCCGGCCACCTGCTGGAAATAGGTGAACTGGCTCACCTCCATGCCGTCGCACCAGCACTCCCAGCCGAGCCCCCAGGCCCCGAGGGTCGGGCTCTCCCAGTCGTCCTCCACGAAGCGGATGTCGTGGAGGGCGAGGTCGACGCCGATGGCGGCGAGCGATTCGAGGTAGAGCTCCTGCAGGTTCGGCGGGTTCGGCTTCAGGATGACCTGGAACTGGTAATAGTGCTGCAGCCGGTTGGGGTTCTCGCCGTAGCGCCCGTCCTTCGGGCGCCGGGAGGGCTGCACGTAGGCCGCCTTCCAGGGCCTGGGGCCGAGGGCCCGCAGGGTCGTGGCCGGATGGAACGTCCCCGCGCCCACCTCCATGTCGTAGGGCTGCAGGATGACGCAGCCCTTGGCCGCCCAGAAGCGCTGAAGCGTCAGGATCAGCCCCTGGAACGAGCGGGTAGGCGCGAGATCGGCGTCGGACATCGTTGCATCGCGGGCGAGGGGAAGAGCCGGCAGCGTTTAAGTGCGCCCCGCGGGGTGTCAAGCGAGGGGATGCCGGCCGGTCCTGTGCGGACCCACACCGCAGCGTGGCCGAAATAAGGCGAGACCCGGAACTGTCGCGCTCACGGCCACGTTTATTGAGCAATCAAGGGACAACGGGCCGCCCGAGCCGGCCGAACATTCGGAAATCCAGTCATGCGCAAGGACCTTCCCCTCGTCGCCGCCCTGTTCGCCGCCGCGCTGGCCGCCACGCCCCTCGTGATGTCCGGCACCAAGGCGCTCGCCACCTCCGAGGAGCCCGTCTCCGTGGCGCTGCCGGCCGCGATCACTCCGGTGGAGGTCGCCCCCGTCGCCGCGCCCGCCATTCCGGCCGAGAGCTGCACCCGCAAGGTGCGCGTGGTCTACAGCGGCTACGGCACCCCGAACGCGGCCTGCGCCGCCCGCTGAGCCGTCCTCACAGGCCGAGGCGCGCCCAGGCGGCGCGCTCCTCCACGGCCGCGATCGCCTCGCCCGCCACGGCCGAGGCGCCGCCGGGCCCGGCCCGGCGCAGCAGCCGCGCGAGGAAGGAGCCCCGCGCCTCCGCGATCAGCCGCATGTCGACCCGCTCCCCGTAGCGGGCGCGCAGGGTCGAGCGGATGTCGCCGAGGGCGTCGACGAGGCCGCGCTCCACGGCCTGCCGGCCCGTCCAGACCGCGCCGGTGAAGAGATCCTCCCCCGCCGCGAGGTTCGGGCGGCGGCGGCGGACGAGGTCGGTGAAGACCGCCTGCACGTCGGCCTGGATCCCCTTCAGACGCTCCACGTCCGCCGGATCCTCGGGCCGGAACGGATCGAGCATGGCCTTGGCCTCGCCCTGGGTGTGGACGCGCCGGTCGATGCCGATGCGGGCGATCAGCTTGTCGAAGCCGAACCCCGCCGAGACCACGCCGATCGAGCCGACGATGGAGGTGGGGTCGGCCACGATCTCGTCGGCCGCGCAGGCGATCATGTAGCCCCCCGAGGCCGCGGCATCCTCCACGAAGGCGAGGACGGGCACCTTCTTCTCCTCGGCGAGCGCGCGGATGCGCCGGTGGATGAGGTGCGACTGCGCCGGCGAGCCGCCGGGGGAGTTCACCGCGATCGCCACCGCCGCGAGGCCCTTCAGGTCGAAGGCCCGCTCCAGGCTTCCGGCCACCGCGGCCATCGACAGGCCCTGGCGCAGGGGCGAGACCGCGCCGATCACCCCGTTGAGTCGCACCACCGCGACCCGCGGGCGCCGCTCGCGGAATCGGCGCGGCAGGAGGGCGAGGAGCGGCGCCGGGAACGCGGGCATGCGTGGGACTCGGGACGAGGCGAGGGGTCGTGGCTCAAGTGGGCCGTCCCACGGCAACGGCAAGGCGGGCCCCGGCCCGTATCGCAGCGTGAACCGCGCAGGCCCCGCGCGGGGCTTCGGCGGGTCCGGGCATGGTCCGCCCCGGAACCGGCTTCGCGTCGATGTTCCAGGGCCTTGCCGCGTCCCGAGGTACTGCGAAGCGGCCTCGAAGGAGGGTTGCGGAACATGCCGGGCTCCCCGAAGGCCACGGAGGCTTCGCTTCGGTGCCCTGGGGATCGGGCCGAGGACGGAGCAGGCCGGGTCGATCCTCGAGACGACCGGGACATCGCATCGAAACAGGCTGTCGGATGCCGGACGCGCTCAGGAAAAGCGCTCGCCGCGGTGATAGGCGTCGGCCTCGGGCGTCGGCGCGCCGTCCCCGGACTGGAGGACGAGGGGCGGCAGCAGGGCCGCCGGGGCCCGGCTTCCCTTCACGGCGCGGATCAGGACGCGGATGGCCGGGCGGTCCGGGCGGGCATGGACCGGCCGGATCGCTGCCGCGCCGAAGCGCCCGCGCAGGGCGTCGAGGCAGGCGGGGAGGGCGTCCGCCCTGTGGATCAGGCCGATCTGCCCGCCCGGCCGCAGGAGCCAGGTGCAACTGCGGATCCAGGCGTCGAGCCCGTCGGCGGGCAGGCTGTGGGCGAGGGCGCGCAAGGGGTTGGGGGAGGGGCGGTGCCCGGCCCCGAGGAAGGGCGGGTTGGTGACGACGAGGTCGGCCGCCTCGGCGACGAGGCCGGCCGCCGCGCGCTGGCCGGCCGGCGCCAGCACGTCCGTCTCGATCACCGCGGCGGTGTCGAGCCCGTTGAGGGCGGCGTTGCGGCGGGCGAGCGCCGCGGTCTCCGCCTCCCGCTCGATCAGCGTTACCCGGGCGCCCGTGCGCCGGGCATAGGCGAGGCCGACGACGCCGGTGCCCGCGCCCACGTCGCAGATCCGGGCGTCCGGCCCGGGATCGAGCAGGTGGGCGAGCAGCACCGCGTCCGTGCCGGCCCGGTGGGCGCCGCGGGCCGGCTGGAACAGGCGCAGCCGGCCGCCGAACAGGCTGTCGGGCTCGGCGCTCATGCCGATACCGGGATAGGCGATGCCGGCGCGGGCGCGCGGCCCAATGGTCGCGGGCGCTTGCGCAGGCGCGGGGCCCGCCTCACGTAGATCCCCGCGTGTTGCGGTGCCGCGAGCCCCGTGCGAATGGGGGCGGAGCCGCCTGTCGCGGTCGAACGGTCTGGAGGCATCGGACCTTGGGTGTCGTGGTTCCCATGGAGAAGGGTCGCTCCGAAGCGGAGGCGGGCCTGAACGATCTCGTGGCGCTCGTCGCCGACGGGATGGCGCGCGTCAACACCACCATCCTGGCCCGCACGGGCTCGGAGGTGACGATGATCCCCGAGGTGGCGAGCCACCTGATCGCCTCCGGCGGCAAGCGCCTGCGCCCGATCCTGACGCTGGCCTGCGCCGACCTCTGCGGCTACGCGGGCGGGGACGGGGCCGTGAAGCTCGCCGCCAGCGTCGAGTTCATGCACACGGCGACCCTCCTGCACGACGACGTGGTCGACGAGAGCGACATGCGCCGGGGCCAGGTGGCCGCCCGCATCAAGTGGGGCAACGAGGCGAGCGTGCTCGTCGGCGATTTCCTCCTCGGCCAGGCCTTCCGCATGATGGTCGAGGTCGGCTCCCTGCGCGCCCTCGACATCCTCTCGGCCGCCGCCACGGTGATTGCCGAGGGCGAGGTGATGCAGCTCACCGCGGCCAAGAACACCGAGACCACCGAGGACGAGTACCTCGCCGTGATCCGCGGCAAGACGGCGGAGCTGTTCGCCGCCGCCTGCGAGGTCGGCCCGGTGATCGCCGAGCGTCCGCGGCCGGAACAGGCGGCCTGCCGCTCCTACGGCATGAATCTCGGCATCGCCTTCCAGCTCATCGACGACGCCCTGGATTACGGCGGCACCAGCGCCGAACTCGGCAAGAACGTCGGCGACGATTTCCGCGAGGGCAAGATCACCCTTCCGATCGTCCTGGCCTTCCGGCGCGGTACCGAGGAGGAGCGCGCCTTCTGGCGCCGGACCCTGCAGGACGGCGCCATCGCGGAGGGCGACCTGGAGACGGCCCGGGACATCCTGCGCCGCCACCGCGCCCTGGAGGACACGGTGGAGCGCGCCCGCCACTACGGCGCCATGGCCCGCGACGCCCTCGCCCTCTTCCCCCCGGGCCCCGTGAAGGCCGCGCTCCTTCAGGCGATCGACTTCTGCATCGCGCGGGCGCGCTGAGGGGCAACGGCCTGCCGCTCCCATCGGGAGAGGCGCAGGCATCGCTCGAGGCCCGTGCGCCGGGCTCTCCCCGGGCGTCGTCGCCCCGGGATGCCGTTTACGCGCGCGGGAGAGCCTCCGGCGACCGCTCCATTGTCAGGAATCGCCCGGGCGGTTGCCCGGCGCGGGACCGAGGACGCGCCGTGCCCTGGAGCATCGCCCTCTTCGGACAGCCCGCGGCCACCTTTCGCATCGCGCTCTATCTCTTCGTGGTCGCACGATAATTTCGGAAAACCGGATTCCACTTTTCCGCATCGTGCTCCAGCGCATCGTCCCGAAAGGTGATTGCCGGCTTTCGGAAAAAGACGATGTCAAATCAAAAGCCTAGCCCATCGTCCTGGATCCGATTTCCAGGACGATGGGCTAGGCCGGATCCTCCGGCGCATCGAGGTCGCCGATGCCGTAGCGGCGCATCTTGGCATAGAGGCCCTGGCGGCTCAGGCCGAGCATCTCCGCGGCGGAGGCCCGGTTGTCCCGGGTGATGCGCAGGGCCGCCTCGATGCAGAGGCGTTCGATCAGGTCGGTCGATTCGCGCACGAGGTTCTTCATGGAGACCCGGCCGACGAGTTCCGTCATCTGCTCGACGGAGCGCGGCAGGTCGCGCCCGCCGGCGACGGCGGCCCGGCGCGGGGTGGCGCGCAGGGTGAAGCCGAGGCAGGGCTGGCCGCCCCCCGAGGCCGAGACGGCCGCGACCTCGATCTCCTCGACGCTGCCGTAGGCGCCGCGGATATAGGTGGGGAAGTGCCGCACCGATCCGTGCTGGGCCAGGGTGGCGAAGAGGGCGTCGGCCTCCGATTCCTCGCGCCCGAGCCACTGGTCGAGGCTCCGGCCGCGGACCTGCTCCTCGGTGGCGAGCTGGACGAGGTCGAGGAAGGCCGGGTTGGCGGTGAGGATGCGCCGGCTCGAATCGGTGACCACGAAACCCTCGGGCAGGCTGCGGATCACGTCGAGGGCGCCGGTCCGCGGCGGTCCGGCCTCCGCCTGCGCCGGATCACCGGCCGCCAGGCGCAGGAGCACGCTGGTGGCCTCGTCCTGCCGGAACAGGGAGGCGGCGACCCGGACCGGCCCGCGTCCCTGCCCGAGCCTGGCCTGGAGGTCGGCGGCCTGCCCGGTGACGCGCAGGCCCGCGAACAGGGATTCGAGGTCGCGCAGGCTGGCGTGATCGAACAGATCCACCGCGTCGTGACCGAGGATGCGCTTGTCGGCCCGCCCGATCAGGCGCGCGGCGGCGGGGTTGACCTCGGTGACCCGACGCGTTCCCGCATCGACCACCAGCACGGGCTCGGAGCCGAGTTGGAAGAGCAGGCGGTAGCGGGTCTCGGCGCCGCGCATGCGCAGGTAGTCGCGCTCCAGCGCCTGCTGCGTCTCGGCCAGGGTCCGCTGCAGCGAAGCCATGGCGCGCAGGTTGCGCCCGAGCACGAGGATCTTGCCGTCCTCGGCGAGCCGCATGGCGGCGTAGCGGACCGGGAGGTCGGTGCCGGTGGGCGAGACGTGGTTGACCTGCCGCCAGCGCGTCACGGCGCCGGGCGCCGCGTCCTTGAGGAGCGCGGTGATCTTCGGCCGGCTCTCGATGGTGACGGTGTCGATCCAGGGGCGGCCGAGCCAGGTCTCGCAGCCCTCGCCCTCCAGGTCCGAACTGCCGAAGGTGGCGTCCCGAACGATGCCCTCGCCGTCGATCACCAGGGAGAGATCGGTGGCGGCGGCGACCAGCAGCCCCGCCGCCTGCGCGTCGAGCGGGCCGAGTGACTTTTGGAGCGCCGCAAGCGCTTGGCTCGCGGCAGGAAGCGCAAGGCTGGTCACGGGTCGCCACGTTCCGATAGGGTGGGCGGAGAAATCGGTCGGATGAGGCCTTCGGTCTGGCGGATCCTTCGATCGCGTTGTCTTTCAGCAGGGTCGGACGGGCAGATCAAGCAAACTTTCGGCAATACACAGGACCTGTCGGACATCGGCGGCGGTCGCGTCGGCGCCGACCTCTCGTACGCGTTCGGGATCGGCCGCGAAAGCCGGGCCGCCGACCATCACGCGTAGGCTGGAATTCCGCGAATAACGGCGAAGTTCCGCGATCATCCGCGTCGCCCGCGGCAGCAGCACATCGCAGGCCAGGGACAGGCCGACCACGTCGAACCAGTTGTCCCGGACCCGCGTCAGGACCGCGTCGTCCGGATCGGACACGCTGCAGGTCACGTCCCAGCCGGCCTTCAGGAAGCAGCGCTCGACGAGCGTCAGGCCGAAGCTGTGGGCCTCGCCGGGGCAGGGCAGCAGCAGGATGCTGCGCTCGACGCGGCCGGCCTCCGGCTCGATGCCGAAGCGGTGGCTCACCTCCCGCATGATCCGCTGCACGCGGCCCATGGCCCGCGTCACCTCCACGAAATCGCACAGGTCCTCCTCCCAGAGGAGGCCGAGGTGGCGGGCGGTGGGCACGAGCAGATCGAGGAGGAGGCTGTCGGGGGTGAGGCCGCCCGCCAGGAGATCGTCCAGGCGGGCCTCCACGTCGTCGCCCGCGGGCGCGAGCATCAGAGCCGTGAACGACGCGATCTGCTCCGCATCTGGAAGTATATTGCAGGTCTGCGGCGCCGGCTCCTGCCGGTGGCTGAGCATCAGGCGCGGGATGATCTCCGCCTCGACCATGCGCGCGAGGTCGTCCCGCAGGCGCGCGCCGCGCCTGATCTCCGGCAGGCGGGCGCCGAACCCGTCGTCGCAGACATCCGACATGTCCCGACTCAGCGGTTCGTATCGCAAGCAATCGCCGAGCCGCCTCACATCATCCATTGGTCCCTCCCAATGTCTTCGATGGCGTGCCTTACGGTTCGATCTTGCGTGTCGAATTCCGGACTTTTCTTGTGCTGCGCCTCACAGGTCCCGGCTGTCGCGCGTGCGTGACAGATGCTGCGCTGCACCGCGCATGAACTATCGAGCCCTCCCGTAGACCGGGAGCGTCGCGAGATGCACGGGAAGCGGTGTCCTCGTGACACCGGGATGAGCAGCCACGATAGCCCGGAAAGCGGGTTTATCAATACCGAAGCTGTAACTATTATGCATTCAGTCTGTCAAAGGCTTTTGACGTAAAGCTGACTTGACACTCCGGAGGGGCCTTCCTAACCTCCCTCAACGCGCTGACCGACCCGGTCGGGCGGGCTCCGTGAGGAGGGCGGACAGCATGATCCGGAAGACGGACAAGCTCGCACGACCGCTCTACGACGCCGAGCAGCGGGCCCGGCGCGATGCCACCCCCTGGACCCTCGTCCAGGGCATTCTGGCCCCGCTTCAATTCCTCGTGTTCGCGGTCAGCCTCGGCCTCGTCCTGCGCACCCTGTGGACGGGCGAGGACGCCGCCCTGGCCAACGCCTCCGTGGTGGCCAAGACGCTCGTCCTCTACGCGATCATGGTCACGGGCTCGATCTGGGAGAAGGCCGTGTTCGGCCGCTACCTGTTCGCCCCCGCCTTCTATTGGGAGGACATGGTCAGCATGCTGGTGCTGGCCCTGCACAGCGCCTACCTCGTGGCGCTGGCCGCCGGCACCCTCGATACGGCGGGCCTCATGGTCCTGGCGCTCGCGGCCTACGCCGCCTACGTGGTCAACGCCGCCCAGTTCGTCCTCAAGCTCCGCGCCGCCCGCCTCCAGGGGGCACCCGCCGGCCTCGCCGCGGAGGGCGCGCGATGAACGCCCACGCGCCCGTGCCGAGCCCGGCCGCCGGCTGCGACATCCGCCACGAGCGCGGGCAGCGCGCGGTCTTCTGCGGCCTCACCGGCATCGTCTGGCTCCACCGCAAGATCCAGGACGCGTTCTTCCTCGTCGTCGGGTCGCGCACCTGCGCCCACCTGATCCAGTCGGCCGCGGGCGTGATGATCTTCGCCGAGCCGCGCTTCGCCACCGCCATCATCGACGAGCGCGACCTCGCCGGCCTCGCCGACGCCAACGAGGAGCTCGACCGGGTGGTGGGCCGCCTCATCGAGCGCCGCCCCGACATCCGCCTGCTCTTCCTCGTGGGCTCCTGCCCCTCCGAGGTGATCAAGCTCGATCTCGGGCGGGCCGCAGAGCGCCTGTCGCGCAATCTCCATCCCGGCGTGCGGGTGCTGAGCTATTCCGGCAGCGGCATCGAGACGACCTTCACGCAAGGGGAGGATGCCTGCCTCGCCGCCCTCGTCCCCGAGATGCCGCAAGCCCGCGACGCCGCGCCCCGGCTCCTCGTGGTGGGCGCGCTGGCCGACGTCGTCGAGGATCAGTTCGCCCGGATCTTCGCGGATCTCGGCCTCGCCGACATACGGTTCCTGCCGGCCCGGCGCGCCGGTGAGATGCCCGCGCTCGGGCCCGGCACCCGCTACCTCCTGGCCCAGCCCTTCCTGGCCGATACGGCGCGCGCCCTCGAGGCGCGGGGCGCCACCCGGATCCCGGCCCCGTTCCCCCTCGGCATCGAGGGCACCACCGCCTGGCTCCGGGCCGCCGCCGAGGCGTTCGACGTCCCGGCCGATCGCTTCGCGCGGGTCACCGCGCCGGGCCGCGCGCGGGCCGAGACGGCCCTCGAGCCCCACCGCGCGCGGCTCGCCGGCAAACGGGTGTTCTTCTTCCCCGATTCGCAGCTCGAACTCCCCCTGTCGCGCTTCCTGTCGCGCGAGATGGGGACCGCGCTCGTCGAGGTCGGCACGCCCTACCTGCACCGCCAGCACCACGCGCCGGACCTCGCCCTGCTGCCCGCGGGCACCCGCGTGGTGGAGGGCCAGAGCCTCGACGCGCAGATGGACCGCTGCCGGGCCGCCCGGCCGGACCTCACGGTCTGCGGCCTCGGCCTCGCCAACCCGCTGGAGGCCGAGGGGTTCGCGACCAAGTGGTCGATCGAACTCCTGTTCACGCCGATCCAGGGCTACGACCAGGCCGGAGACCTCGCCGAACTCTTCGCGCGCCCGCTGAAGCGCCGCGCCCGGCTGGAGGTCTAGCGCCATGCAGCTGACGCTCTGGACCTACGAGGGACCGCCCCATATCGGCGCCATGCGCGTCGCCACCGCCATGCGCGGCCTGCACTACGTGCTGCACGCCCCCCAGGGCGACACCTATGCCGATCTGCTCTTCACCATGATCGAGCGGCGGGACGCGCGCCCGCCGGTGACCTACACCACCTTCCAGGCCCGCGACCTCGGCGCCGACACCGCCGCGATCTTCCAGTCCGCCGTGGCCGAGGCCCATGCCCGCTTCCAGCCGGAGGCGATGATCGTCGGGGCCTCCTGCACTGCCGAGCTGATCCAGGACGATCCGGGCGGCCTCGCCCGCGCCCTCGATCTGCCGATCCCGGTGATCCCCCTCGAACTCCCGGCCTACCAGAAGAAGGAGAACTGGGGCGCCGCGGAGACCCTCTACCGGCTGGTCCGGGCGCTGGCGGACCCGTCCGCAACGCGCACGCCCCGCACCGACCGCCGGCCGCTCTGCAACATCCTCGGCCCTACGGCGCTCGGGTTCCGGCACCGCGACGACCTCGTTGAGGTGAGGGGCCTGCTCGCGGCCCTCGGCATCGACGTGAACGTGGTGGCGCCGCTGGGCGCGAGCCCCGCCGATCTCGGGCGCCTGGGTGCTGCCGATCTCAACGTGGTGCTCTATCCCGAGATCGCCCGCCCGGCCGCCCTGCACCTGCAGAAGACGTTCGGCCAGCCGATGATCGAGACGGTGCCGATCGGCATCCAGGCCACCCGGCGCTTCGTGGCGGAGGTGGCGGCCGCGGCCGGCGTCGATCCGGCCCCCGTCCTCGACGGCCCCGGCTCGCGCCTGCCCTGGTATTCGCGCTCGGTCGATTCGACCTACCTCACCGACAAGCGCGTCTTCATCTTCGGCGACGCCACCCACGCGCTCGCCGCCGCCCGGGTCGCCGCCGCCGAACTCGGCTTCCGGGTGGTCGGGCTCGGCACCTATACCCGCGAATTCGCCCGCGAGGTCCGGGCCGAGGCCGCGCTTCACGGCATCGAGGCCACGATCACCGACGACTACCTCGACGTGGAGGCGGCGATCCAGGCGGCGCAGCCCGATCTGGTGCTCGGCACGCAGATGGAGCGGCACATCGCCAAGCGCCTCGGCCTGCCCTGCGCGGTGATCTCGGCGCCGATCCACGTGCAGGACTTCCCCGCCCGCCACGCGCCGCAGATGGGGTTCGAGGGCGCCAACGTCCTGTTCGACACCTGGGTCCATCCCCTGATGATGGGCCTCGAAGAGCATCTGCTCGGCATGTTCCGCGAGGATGCCGAGTTCCACGGCGCGGCCGCGCCCTCGCACCTGCCCCGCCACGGCGGCGCGCCGCCGCCGGTCGCCCACGCGGAGCCCGCCGTCCCAACCGGCGACATCGTCCTCGCCTGGGCCTCCGAGGCCGAGAAGGAGCTGAAGAAGATCCCCTTCTTCGTGCGGGGCAAGGCCCGCGCGAACACCGAGCGCTTCGCGCGGGAACGCGCCCTGCCGCTCATCACCGTCGAGACCCTGTACGATGCCAAAGCGCATTTCGGACGCTGAGCGCCCGGCGCTCCGGGTCGTCCTCGTGACGATGGACAACCACGTGGCGAGCGCCCTGGAGCGCGCCCGCCAGCGCCTCGCCCGCGACCTGCCCGGCCTCGTGCTCGACTTCCACGCCGCCGCCGCCTGGGACACCGATCCGGCCTCCCTCGAAGCCTGCAAGGCCGACATCGCGCGGGCCGACATCGTCATCGCCACCATGCTGTTCATGGACGAGCACGTGCGGGCGATCCTGCCCGCGCTGCTCGCCCGGCGCCCCCATTGCGACGCGATGGTCGGCTGCCTCTCGGCGGGCGAGGTGGTGAAGACCACCCGCCTCAACCGCTTCGACATGGATGGCACCAAGCGCGGCGCCCTCGACTTCCTGAAGAAGCTGCGCGGCAAGCCCGGCGCCCAGAGCAACGGCGCCCGCCAGATGGCGATGATCCGCCGTCTGCCGAAGATCCTGCGCTTCATCCCGGGCTCGGCCCAGGACGTGCGGGCCTATTTCCTCACCCTGCAATACTGGCTCTCGGGCTCGGACGAGAACATCGCCAACCTCGTGCGCTTCCTCGTGGGCCGCTACGCCGCCGGGCCGCGGGAGGGCTGGCGCCGGATCGCGGCGGCGGCCGAGCCGCTGCTCTATCCCGAGACCGGCCTCTACCACCCGCGCATGCCCGGCCGGATCGGCGAGGATCTCGCGAAGGTGCCCGTTCCCGCCGGCGGCGCGAAGGGGCGGGTCGGCCTCCTCGTCATGCGCTCCTACGTGCTCGCCGGGAACACCGCCCATTACGACGGGGTGATCGCCGCCCTGGAGGCGCGGGGCCTCGCGGTGGTGCCGGCCTTCGCGAGCGGCCTCGACAACCGCCCGGCGGTGGACGCCTTCTTCCGGCGCGACGGCCGCCCCACCGTCGATGCGCTCGTCTCGCTCACCGGCTTCTCCCTGGTCGGCGGCCCCGCCTACAACGACGCCGCCGGCGCGCAGGCGCTGCTCGGCGAACTCGACGTGCCCTATCTCGCGGCCCACGCCCTGGAGTTCCAGACCCTGGAGCAGTGGGAGGCGTCCGACCGGGGCCTCTCGCCGGTGGAGGCCACCATGATGGTGGCGATCCCCGAACTCGACGGCGCCACCGCGCCCACGGTGTTCGGTGGCCGCTCCAGCCGCTCCCTCGGCACCAGCAGCCGCGACATGGTCGTGCATCCCGAGCGCGCCGACACCCTCGCGGCCCGCGTCGATCGCCTCGTCGCCCTGCGCCGCAAGGCGCGGGCGGAGCGCCGGATCGCGGTGGTCCTGTTCGGATTTCCGCCGAATGCCGGAAGCATCGGCACCGCCGCCTTCCTCTCCGTCTACCACTCCCTCCACAACACGCTCGCGGCGATGAAGGCCGAGGGCTACGCCGTCGAGGTCCCCGAGAGCGTCGAGGCGCTCCGCGAGGCGGTGCTCGGCGGGAACGCCGCCCGCTACGGCACCCCGGCCAACGTTCACCACCGCATCCCCGCCGACGACCACGTCCGGCGCGAGCGCCACCTCGCCGAGATCGAGGCGCAATGGGGCCCGGCCCCGGGGCGCCAGAACAGCAACGGCGCCCAGATCTTCGTGCTCGGCGCCCAGTTCGGCAACGTCCTCGTCGGCGTGCAGCCGGGCTTCGGCTACGAGGGCGACCCGATGCGGCTCCTGTTCGAGCGCGGCTTCGCCCCGACCCACGCCTTCTCGGCCTTCTACCGCTACCTGCGCGAGGATTTCCGCGCCGACGCCGTGCTGCATTTCGGCACCCACGGGGCGCTCGAATTCATGCCCGGCAAGCAGACCGGCCTCTCCGGCGCCTGCTGGCCGGAGCGCCTGATCGGCGCGCTGCCCCACCTCTACCTCTACGCCGCCAACAACCCCTCCGAGGGCCTGCTCGCCAAGCGCCGTTCCGCCGCGACGCTGGTGAGCTACCTCACCCCGAGCCTCGCCCAGGCCGGGCTCTACCGCGGGCTCATCGACCTCAAGGCCTCCATCGAGCGCTGGAGGGCGCTCGAGCCGGCGGCCGTGGCCGAGCGCCGGGACCTCGCCGAGCTGATCCAGGCCCAGGGCGCGGCGCTCGACCTCGTCCCCGCCGAGCCGGTCTGGAGCGCGGATCTCGCGGGCCATGTCCAGCGCCTCGGCGCCGCCCTGCACGAACTCGAGCACGCCCTGATCCCGCACGGCCTGCACGTGGTGGGCCAGGGCACGCCGCCGGCCGAGCGGGTCGATATTCTCCTCGCCCTCGCCGAGGCGAGCCACGGCCTCGCGCCGGCGCGCGAGGGGATCGTCGCCCTGATGGACGGGCAGACCCTGGACGCGGCGCTGGCGCAGGGCGGCCTCTCCCCGACCGACGGGAACCGCGCCGCCTTCGCGGCCCTGCGCGAGACCGATCGCCTGCTGTCACAGGATCACGAGATCCAGGGACTGCTCCGGGCACTCGACGGCCGCTTCATCGCGCCCGTCGCCGGCGGCGACCTCCTGCGCAACCCGGACATCCTGCCCACCGGGCGCAACCTCCACGGTTTCGACCCCTACCGCCTGCCCTCCGCCTTCGCGCTCGCCGACGGCGCCCGCCAAGCCGCGCGCCTGCTCGCCCGCTACGGCGATGCGGGCGCGGCCCTGCCGGAGAGCATCGCCCTCGTCCTCTGGGGCACCGACAACCTGAAGAGCGAGGGCGGCCCCATCGCCCAGGCGCTCGCCCTGATCGGCGCGGCCCCGCGCTTCGACGGCTACGGCCGCCTCAGCGGCGCCACCCTGATCCCCCTGGAGACGCTCGGGCGCCCGCGCATCGACGTGGTCGTGACCCTGTCGGGCATCTTCCGCGACCTGCTGCCGCTCCAGACGAAGCTGCTCGCCGAAGCCTCCTACCTCGCCGCCACCGCGGACGAGCCCTGCGAGTGGAACTTCGTGCGCAAGCACGCCCTCGCGCTGCGGGAGGAGCACGGCATCGACCTGGAGACGGCGGCGTTGCGGGTCTTCTCCAACGCGGAGGGCACCTACGGCGCCAACGTCAACGCGCTGGTGGAATCCGGCCGCTGGGAGGAGGCGGACGAGATCTCCGAGACCTTCGCCCGGCGCAAGTCCTTCGCCTACGGCCGCACCGGCGCGGCGAGCCCCCAGCGCGCGCTCATGGGCAGCGTGCTCGCCACCGTCGATCTCGCCTACCAGAACCTCGATTCCGTCGAGGTCGGCGTGACCTCGGTGGACCACTATTTCGACGGCCTGGGCGGCATGGGCCGGGCGATCGCGGAGGCCCGCGGGGCCGCCGTTCCGATCTTCATCAGCGACCAGACCCGGGGCGAGGGCGTCGTGCGCTCGCTCTCGGAGCAGGTCTCCCTGGAGACCCGCACCCGCATGCTCAACCCGAAATGGGCCGAGGGCATGCTCGGCCACGGCTACGAGGGCGTGCGCCAGATCGAGGCGCACCTCACCAACACGCTCGGCTGGTCGGCCACCACCGACGGCGTCGCGCCGTGGATCTACCAGCGCATCACCGAGACCTACGTCCTCGATCCGGCCATGCGCGAGCGCATGGCCGCGCTCAACCCGACCGCCTCGGCCAAGGTCGCCCACCGGCTGATCGAGGCGCACCAGCGCGGCTTCTGGACCCCCGACGCGGAGACGCGCGACGCGCTCGACCGCGCCGAGGAGGAACTTGAGGACCGCGTCGAAGGCATCACCGCAGGGGTCGCCGCATGAACATCGCCATCCGCAATCCCGTCACCGCGCGGCGGCCCGAGGGCAGCGTCCAGGTCGAACTGGACCCGAACCTCAAGATCGGCACCGCCAAGGTCTTCGCCGTCTACGGCAAGGGCGGCATCGGCAAGTCGACGACCTCGTCGAACCTGTCCGTGGCCTTCTCCAAGCTCGGCAAGCGCGTGCTCCAGATCGGCTGCGATCCGAAGCACGATTCGACCTTCACCCTGACCAAGCGTCTCGCGCCCACCGTGATCGATGCCCTCGAAGCCGTGCAGTTCCACTCCGAGGAATTGCGGATCGAGGACTTCGTGGCGGAGGGCTACAACGGCGTGATGTGCGTCGAGGCCGGCGGCCCCCCGGCCGGGACCGGCTGCGGCGGCTACGTGGTCGGCCAGACGGTGAAGCTCCTGAAGGAGCATCATCTGCTCGAAGACACCGACGTGGTGATCTTCGACGTGCTGGGCGACGTGGTCTGCGGCGGCTTCGCCTCGCCCCTCCAGCACGCCGACCAAGCGCTCATCGTCACCGCCAACGATTTCGATTCGATCTTCGCGATGAACCGCATCGTGGCGGCGATCCACGCCAAGGCGAAGAACTACAACGTGCGCCTCGGCGGCGTCATCGCCAACCGCTCGGCCAAGACCGACGAGATCGACCGCTTCAACGCGGCGACCGGGCTGGAGCGCATCGCCCATTTCCCCGACCTCGACGTGGTCCGGCGCTCGCGCCTCAAGAAGTCGACCCTGTTCGAGATGGAGCCGACGCCGGAACTGGAGGCGGTGACCACCGAATACATGCGGCTCGCGGCCCATCTCTGGGCCGGCGGCAAGCCCCTCGAAGCGATCCCGATGAAGGACCGCGACCTGTTCGAATTCCTCGGCTTCGATTGAGGGCGCGCCATGACCTCGCCCGGCTACGCGGCCCGCCGCTCGCAACTCACCACCTATTTCGACCGCACCGCCGTCGAGGCCTGGGCCCGGCTCACCTCGGACGCGCCGGTCTCGAAGATCCGCGCCACGGTCCGGGCCGGGCGCGACGCCATGCGGGCGAACCTCCTGTCCTGGCTGCCCGAGGACATGACCGGCCAGCGCCTGCTCGATGCCGGCTGCGGCACCGGCGCGCTCAGCGTCGAGGCGGCGCGGCGCGGGGCCGAGGTCGTGGCCGTCGACGTCTCGCCGACGCTGGTCGGCCTCGCGCGGGAGCGCACCGCCCTGTCGGGGCCCGGCCGCATCGACTTCCGGGTCGGCGACATGCTCGATCCGGGCCACGGGCGCTTCGACCACGTCGTGGCGATGGATTCGCTGATCCACTACGCCACGCCGGACATCGTCGCGGCGCTCGCCGCCCTCGCGCCGCGCGCAGCGGGCTCCATCCTCTTCACCGTGGCGCCGCGCACGCCGCTCCTCACCCTCATGCACATGGCCGGCCGCGCCTTTCCTCGCGGCGACCGGGCCCCCGCCATCGTGCCGGTGGGCGAGGCGGATCTGCGCCGCCGGGTCGCGCGAGAGCCCGCCCTGTCGGGGGCGCATCTGGCGCGCGCGCACCGGGTAAACAGCGGGTTCTACCTCTCGCAGGCCTTCGAGCTGAGGTGCCGGCCGTGACCCGCCTCGGCGCCTCCATGGCCCGGGGCCTGATGCGCCTCGGCCCCGGCATCCTGCCCTTCGCCGATGCGGCGACGGCGGAACTGCCCATGGGGCGCCTGCTGAGGCTGGCGCTGTTCCAGGTCACGGTGGGCATGGCCGCCGTTCTGCTCATCGGCACGCTGAACCGGGTGATGATCGTGGAGCTGGCCGTGCCGGCCTGGATCGTCGCGGTGATGCTGTCGCTGCCCCTGATCTTCGCGCCCTTCCGGGCGCTGGTCGGCTTCCGCTCGGACACGCACCGCTCCGTGCTCGGCTGGCGCCGCGTCCCCTACATCTGGTTCGGCACCCTGCTGCAGTTCGGCGGGCTCGCCATCATGCCCTTCGCCCTGCTGATCCTGTCGGGCGACACCACCGGCCCGGCCTGGCCCGGCCACGTGGCGGCGGCCCTCGCCTTCGTCATGGTCGGCGCGGGGCTCCACACCACGCAGACGGTGGGCCTCGCCCTGGCCACCGACCTCGCCCCGGCCCATGCCCGTCCGCGGGTGGTGGCCCTCCTCTGCGCGATGCTGCTCGCGGGGATGGTGGTGAGCGCGGTGATCTTCGGGCTGCTGCTCGCCGACTTCTCGGCGCTGCGCCTGATCAAGGTGATCCAGGGCGCGGCCCTCGTCACCCTCGTCCTCAACGGCATCGCGCTGTGGAAGCAGGAGCCGCGCAGCCCGGCCCGCACCGCGCGCGACCTGCCGCGGCCCGCCTTCTCGGAATCCTGGGCGCTCTACGCGGGCCGGGGCCGGGCGCGCCGCCGCCTCGTCGCCACGGGGCTCGGCACCGCCGCCTTCTCGATGCAGGACATCCTGCTCGAACCCTATGGCGGGCAGATCCTCCACCTGCCGGTGGCGGCCACCACGGCGCTCACCGCGCTGCTCGCGGGCGGCGGCGGCCTCGGCCTGCTGCTCGCCGCGCGCTGGCTCGACCGGGGCGGGGACCCCTTCCGGGTCGCGGCCTCGGGCGCCGTGGTCGGCATCGCGGCGTTCTCGGCGGTGGTCTTCGCAGCCCCCCTCGATTCCGCGCGGCTCTTCGCGGTGGGCGTCGGCCTGATCGGGGTCGGCGGCGGCCTGTTCGCCCACGGCACGCTGACGGCCTCCATGGCGAAGGCGGGCCCCGAGGATACCGGCCTCGCCCTCGGCGCCTGGGGCGCGGTGCAGGCGAGCGCGGCGGGCCTCGCCATCGCGGCGAGCGGCATCCTGCGCGACCTCGGCGGGCATCTCGCCCAGTCGGGCGCCCTCGGCGAGGCCCTGAACCTGCCCTCCACCGGCTACCTCATCGTCTACCACATCGAGATCGCCCTGCTCTTCGCGACCCTGCTCGCCATCGGACCCCTCGTCCGGGACGTCCGCGCGCCGCGCGCGCCCCATGCCCCGCAATCCCTGCCCCGCTCAGCCTGAAGGAGACCGGTCATGCCGAGAGGTGAAATCACGGGCTACGTCGATGTCGCGCAGGTGGTGCTCTACGCCTTCTGGATCTTCTTCGCGGGCCTCGTCTTCTACCTGCGCCGCGAGGACCGCCGCGAGGGCTACCCCCTCGAATCCGAGGCCGGCCGCGGCCGCGCGATGCCGCCGGACACGCTTCTGATCCCGTCGCCCAAGCAGTTCCTGCTCTCCAACGGCCACGTGATGTACGCGCCCCAGACCGGCGAGCGCACGCCCTGGAACTACCGCGGCCGCAAGCACCAGATCTGGCCCGGCGCGCCCCTGGAGCCGGAGACGGACGGCCTGCACGACGCCATCGGCCCGGCCTCCTACGCCGACCGCGAGGACAGCCACGACGAGACCTGGGACCGCGAGAAGCGCATCGTCCCCCTGCGCGTGGCCGACCACTTCGTGGTGCACGAGGACGGACCGAACCCGATCGGCATGCCGGTCTTCGGCGCCGACCGGCAGGTCGCGGGCACGGTGAGCGACCTCTGGGTCGACCGCGGCGAATCCATGGTGCGCTACTACGAGGTCGATGTCGGGGCCGCCGGCCGCCGGCTGATGCCGGCCACCATCTGCCGGACCGGCCGCTTCACGAAGACGGTGACCTGCGAGGCGCTCCTCGCCCAGCAATTCGCCGACATCCCGACGACGAAGGACCCGGATTCCGTGACCCTCAACGAGGAGGAGCGGATCATGGCCTTCTTCGGCGGCGGCACCCTCTACGCCACGCCGATGCGCCAGGAGGCCTTCCTGTGAGCCGCGCCGAGCACCTTCCCGCCAACGCCTTCGACGCGCCGCCGGGCCTGCCGGCCCCGCTGCCGGCGGGGGAGCACATCCTCTGGCAGGGCCGGCCCTGCGGCTTCGGCATCGCCTTCCGCGCCCTGCACCTGCGCCTCGTCGGCCTGTGGTTCGCCGGCCTCGCGCTGTGGGCCGCGCTGCCGCCGGCTCTCGCCGGCCGGCCGGTGGAGGCCGCGACGCTGGCCCTGCCGACGCTGGGCGCCGGCCTGGGCGCCCTCGCGCTGCTGGCGCTCCTCGGCTGGCTCTCGGCCCGCACCACGACCTACACGATCACCAACCGCCGCGTGGTCATGCGGGTCGGCATCGCCCTGCCGATGACCCTGAACCTGCCCTTCGCGCTGGTGGAATCGGCCGGGTGCCGCGTCCACCGGGACGGCAGCGCCGACCTGCCCCTGCGCCCGCGGGCGGGCAACCGCATCGCCTATCTCCATCTCTGGCCCCATGCCCGGCCCTGGCACCTGAACCGGCCCGAGCCGATGCTGCGCTCGGTCGCCGCCGGCCGGGAGGTCGCGCAGATCCTGGCCGGGGCGCTCGCCGCGCACCGGGCGGTGCCGGAGGAGGCCGCCGGCCCGGTCCTGGTCCGGCCCCGCGCCGCGCCGGCCCCGCGCCTCGCCACCGCGAGCTGAGACGATGGCCCCGCATCCCCTCGCACGCACCGCCGCCCGCACCAACCGCACCCTGGTGGTGGGGGCGGGCCTCCTCGTCGGCTTCGTCGTGGCCGCGGTCACCGTCGGGCGGGTCGAGAGCATCGGCCTGACCCGCAAGGACCCGGCCCGGCCGGTCCAGAGCCTCGCCCTCCGCGTGGACGACGGGGCGGACGGCTCGATCACCCTGCGGGACGCCGCCGACGACATCCTCGTCGCCACGGTCCAGCCGGGATCGGACAACTTCGTCCGCGCCACCCTGCGGGGCTTCGCGCAGGCCCGCCTCCGGGCCGGCCTGCCGCGCGAGGCCCCGTTCACCCTCACGCGCTTCGCGGACGGGTCGCTGCGCCTCGATGACGCGCTCACCGGCCGCAGCGTCGATTTCGGGGCTTTCGGCCCCTCCAACGCCGCCGCCTTCGCCCGCCTGATGCCCGCCCCCGGAGCCCCCCGATGATGGCCTGGTTGAACGGACGCCGCAGCGTCGACGTCCCCTGCACCGTCGAGATCGAGCAGACGCCGGAGAGCCTGCACGCCCACGTAGTCCTCGACGCCGCCTTCGAGATCGAACCCGGCGACGCCGTGCAGGTGCACGACGCGCCCACCTCCGTGCCCTACGGCGAGCGCCTCGTGGTCCGCCGCACCGCCACGGTGACCCGCGCCGGCCGCCTCGAGCGGCTCTGGACCAAGCTCGCGGGCCATCTCGAACTCACCGAACTGTACGAAGTCAGCTTTTCCGAGAGGAGGCGCCTGTGACCGCAGCGATCCAGCAGCCCGTCCCCAAGGCCCCTGCGCCGAAGCTCCCGATGAACGAGGCCACCCGGGCCGCGCAGGAGACGACCTTCCTGTCGCCCCGCTTCTACACCACCGATTTCGAGGAACTCGACCGCACGGACGTGGAGCCCGTGCGGGCGGAGTGGAACAAGCTCATCGCCGAGCTGCGCTCCGATCCGAACAAGCGCCATTTCACCCGCAACGCGGAGTTCGACTGCGACATGTCCGGGCTCGACCCGGCGCTGCGCAAGGAGTTCATGGACTTCCTGGTCTCGTCTATCACCGCCGAGTTCTCGGGCTGCGTGCTCTACGCGGAGATGCGCAAGCGGGCCAAGAACCCCGACATCCGCGAGTTGTTCGGCTTCATGAGCCGCGACGAGGCGCGCCATGCCGGGTTCATCAACGACGTGCTGAAGGATTTCGGCATCGGCGTCGACCTCGGCTTCCTGACGAAGTCGAAGAAGTACACCTTCTTCCGGCCGAAGTTCATCTTCTACGCCACCTACCTGTCCGAGAAGATCGGCTACGCCCGCTACATCACCATCTTCCGCGAGCTGGAGCGCAACCCGGACCGGCGCTTCCACCCGATCTTCAAGTGGTTCGAGAAGTGGTGCAACGACGAGTTCCGGCACGGCGAGGCCTTCGCCCTGCTGATGCGCGCGAACCCGAAGCTGACCTCGGGCGTCAACCGCTACTGGATCAAGTTCTTCCTGCTGGCGGTCTTCGCGACCATGTATGTCCGCGACCATTGCCGCCCGGCCTTCCACCAGGCGCTCGGCGTCGATCCGACCGACTACGACTTCAAGGTCTTTCGGATCACCTCCGAGATCTCGAAGCAGACCTTCCCGCTCACCCTCGACCTCGACAACCCGCGCTTCAAGCAGGCCCTCGACCGTCTCCTCACCTGCTCGGAGAAGATCGCCGACGCCAAGGCGCAGGGCGGGCTCCTGGGGCGGCTGAAGCAGGGCGCCTGGATCGCCGCCTCGGCGGTGAACTTCGCCCGGCTCTACGCGCTGCCCACCGTCGACAACCCGATGCCGGCGGAGATCCGCCTCGAACCGGTCTGGTAGCATGGCCGCCTACGCGCTTCCCGCCCTCTACGCGGTCCTGCTCTGGTGGTTCTCCACCGGACTCATCCTGCTCCTCGATCACCGTCCCCGCGCGACGCACGCCGTCAGCATGGCGGCGGGGACGGCGGTGCTCGGGCTGTCGCTCTGGGCGATCGGCGCGTCGGCCGGGGACGCGAGCGAGGCGGGCGCCTACACCGCCTTCACGGCCGCCCTCCTCGTCTGGGGCTGGCAGGAGATGAGCTACTACATGGGCTTCGTCTCCGGCCCGCGCGCGCTGGGCTGCCCGCCGGGGGCCCGGGGCCTCGCCCGCTTCCGGGCGGCGGCGGCCACGAGCCTGTGGCACGAGGCGGCCATCGTGGCGGGGGCGCTGGCGATCCTCGCCCTGACCTGGGGCGGCCCGAACCGCTTCGCCCTGTGGACCTACCTGATCCTGTGGGGGATGAACCTCTCGGCGCGGCTGAACCTCTTCCTCGGGGTGCGCAACCTCAACGCCGAGTTCCTGCCCGAGCACCTGGCCTATCTCGGCAGCTACCTGAGGACGCGGCCGATGAACCCGCTCTTCCCGGTCTCGGTGGCGGCGGCGGGCCTCATCACCCTGGCCCTGGCGCTGGCGGCGCTGGGCGACGGCGCCACCGCCCACGAGGTCGCGGGCCTCAGCATCCTGGCGACGCTGATGGCGCTGGCGACCCTGGAGCACGGCT
Source organism: Methylobacteriaceae bacterium (assembly GCA_947444195.1). Lineage (GTDB taxonomy): Bacteria > Pseudomonadota > Alphaproteobacteria > Rhizobiales > Beijerinckiaceae > Methylobacterium. The sequence continues at coordinate 130,604 of CANEZL010000001.1, forward strand.
TCCTGATGCTGCCGCTGCCCTCCGCCGCGCTCTGGCAATGGAGCCTGCCCAAGGTCGCCCGCACCGGCGCGATCGCGCCACCCGGGGCGGCGGCCTGCGGGGAGGCCACTTGCGTCCGCGAGGCCCGTCTCGCGGAGGCCGAGAGCCGCTGACGAGATCCGCTGAACGGCCGATCCGCCCCGGCGGGCCGGCCACCGAGACGCAGACGCAACGATCCAGCGCAAACGATCCAGGCGAGCGGGCCGAGAACCCGCCGCGCAACGAGGGGAGGGGACGGGCATGAACTACGAAGAGATCTTCGGCTCCGCTTTGGCCGGCCTGCACCGCGAGGGGCGCTACCGCGTCTTCACCGACCTCGAGCGGCAGGCGGGCCGCTTCCCGCACGCCAGCCACCACACCCCCGCGGGCATCCGCCCCGTCACCGTGTGGTGCTCCAACGACTATCTCGGCATGGGCCAGCACCCGACCGTGCTCGGGGCCATGCACGAGGCGCTGGACCGCTGCGGCGCCGGGGCCGGCGGCACCCGCAACATCTCGGGCACCAACCACTACCACGTGCTCCTGGAGCGCGAGCTCGCCGACCTGCACGGCAAGGAGGCCGCCCTCCTGTTCACCTCGGGCTACGTCTCGAACTGGGCGGCGCTGGGCACGCTCGGCTCGCAGATGCCCGGCTGCGCCATCTTCTCGGATGCCGGCAACCATGCCTCGATGATCGAGGGGATCAAGGCGAGCCGCGCCGAGCGCCACATCTTCCGCCACAACGATCCGGACGACCTCGACCGCAAGCTGCGCCTCGTGGACCCGGCGCGCCCGAAGATCGTGGCCTTCGAGTCGGTCTACTCCATGGACGGCGACATCGCGCCGATCGGTGAGATCTGCGACGTCGCCGAGGCGCACGGGGCGCTCACCTATCTCGACGAGGTCCACGCCGTCGGCCTCTACGGCGCGCGGGGCGGCGGCATCTCCGAGCGCGACGGCCTCGCCCACCGCCTCGACGTGATCGAGGGCACGCTGGGCAAGGCCTTCGCGGTGCATGGCGGCTACATCACGGGCTCGGCCAAGCTCTGCGACTTCGTGCGCAGCTTCGCCTCGGGCTTCATCTTCACCACCTCGCTGCCGCCCGCCGTGGCGGCGGGCGCGGCGGCGAGCATCCGCCACCTCAAGGCGAGCGGGGCCGAGCGGGCCCGCCACCAGGAGCGGGTGGCGGCGGTGCGGGCGAGGCTCGACGCCGCCGGCATCCCGACCCTTCCCAACGACAGCCACATCGTCCCGGTGATGGTCTGCGATCCGGTGCTGTGCAAGGCGATCAGCGACACCCTGCTCGACGAGTTCGGCATCTACGTCCAGCCGATCAACTACCCCACCGTGCCGCGCGGCACCGAGCGCCTGCGCATCACGCCCTCGCCCCTGCACAGCGATGCCGACATCGACCACCTCGTGGGCGCACTCGGCACGATCTGGGCCCGGATGGACGTGCGCAAGGCCGCCGCCGAGTAGGGCGGCCCTTCGCCCGGCCCGGGCGCGGGCCGGGCTCGAGCGGGGCGACACGACGACGCGAGCGACACGACATTGCGAGGACGCCCCATGCCGATCAACGGATCGCCCCGCGCGCTGGACCCGGCCCCCCCGTCCGCGGCCGGCATCGGCCTGCGCAAGCCGCGGCGCCGGCCGGAGGCCGCCCCCGTCCCGCCGGCGCGGGGCGCGGGCGCCGCCGGCGCGATCGAGGCGCCGGTCTTCCCGTTCTCGGCCATCGTCGGCCAGGACGAGATGCGGCGTGCCCTACTGATCGCCGCCGTCGACCCGTCCGTGGGCGGCGTCCTGGTGCTCGGGGATCGCGGCACCGGCAAATCCACGGCCATCCGGGGCCTCGCCGCCCTGCTGCCGCCGATGGCCGCGGTCGCCGACTGCCCCTATGCCTGCGATCCGGGCGCCCCGGCGGGGGCCTGCCCGCACTGCGCCGCCCGTCCCGGCTCCCGGGCCACGCGGATCGTCCCCGTGCCGGTGGTGGACCTGCCGCTCGGCGCCACCGAGGATCGGGTGGTCGGCGCCCTCGACCTCGAGCGTGCCCTGACCCGGGGGGAGAAGGCCTTCGAGCCGGGCCTGCTGGCCCGGGCCAACCGCGGCTTCCTCTACATCGACGAGGTCAACCTCCTCGACGACCACCTCGTGGACCTCCTGCTCGACGTCGCCGCCTCCGGCGTGAACACCGTCGAGCGCGAGGGCCTGAGCGTCCGGCACCCGGCGCGGTTCGTGCTCGTGGGCAGCGGCAACCCGGAGGAGGGGGAGCTGCGTCCCCAGCTCCTCGACCGGTTCGGCCTCGCCGTCGAGGTGACGACCCCCACCGACCTGCCCACCCGCATCGACGTGGTCCGCCGCCGCGACGCCTACGAGCGCGATCCCGCCGGGTTCTGCGCGGCCCACGCGAGGGCCGACCGCGCCATCCGCAAGGCCCTCGCCGCGGCCCGCGCGCGCCTGCCCGGCCTCGCCGTCCCCGACGCGACGCTGGAGGCCGCCGCCCGGCTCTGTCTCGCCCTCGGCACGGACGGCCTGCGCGGGGAACTCACCCTGATGCGCACCGCCCGGGCGCTCGCCGCCTACGAGGGCGCCGAGACCGTGGGCCTCGATCACCTCGCCCGCGTCGCCCCCTCGGCGCTCCGCCATCGCCTGCGCCGCAACCCCCTGGACGAGACGGGATCCACCGCGCGGGTGGCCCGCGCCGTCGCCGAGATCCTGCCGGAAGCGCCGTCGCCGTGAGCGCCTGCTGGTCCCTGGCCCTGCGGGCGGCCCGGCTCGCCGCCGCCGATCCGCGGGCCTGCGGCGGCGTGGTGGTCCGGGCCGGGGCCGGGCCGGTGCGCGACCGCTGGCTCGATCACCTGCGCGCCTGCCTCGGGCCCGGGCGCCCCGTGCTGCGCCTGCCGGCGGGAATCGCCGACGACCGCCTCCTCGGCGGGCTCGACCTCGCCGCGACCCTCGCCGCCGGGCGTCCCGTCGCCCAGACCGGGCTCCTCGCCGCGGCCGATGGCGGCATCCTCGTCGTGCCGATGGCCGAGCGCCTCTCCCCCGGCACCGCCGCCCGCCTCGCGGCCGTCCTCGACACGGGCAGCGTCCGGGTGGAGCGCGACGGCCTCGCCGCCACGCGCCCGGCCCGGATCGGCCTCGTCCTCCTCGACGAGGGCGCGACCCCGGAGGAGGGCGTGCCGGAGGCGCTGGCCGACCGCCTCGCCTTCCACCTCGACCTCACCGGGCTCGCCTGGGGCGACACCGAGGCCCCCGCCGCGCCGACCCCCGCCGCCGACCGCGCCCACGATCCGGATTCGGCCGTCGCCGACCTCTGCGCGGCGGCCGCCGGCCTCGGCATCCCGTCCCTGCGCGCGCCGCTCCTCGCCATGCGCGTCGCCCGCGCGGCGGCGGCCTGCGACGGCCTCCAAACCGTCGGCGCGGCGCATGTGCGCGAGGCCGCCGCCCTCGTCCTGGGGCCGCGGGCGTGCCGGATTCCGCCGCCGGAGGAAATGCCGGAGGGGGCGGAGCCGCCGGGGGACGCGCGTACCGACGCAGCGCCTTCTGAGGACGACGCCCGCACGGCGCCCCAGGCCGAGAGCGTGATCGAGGCCAAGAGCGTGATCGAGGCCGCGCGCGCGGCGATTCCCGCGGGCCTCCTCGCCCGGCTCGTGGAGGGCAGCCGCCGGGGCGCCGCCGCGAAGGCCGGCCGGAGCGGCGCGCCGCAGCAGGCCAAGCGCTCCGGCCGGCCGGCCGGGACGCGGCCCGGCCACCCCCGGGAGGGCCGGTTCGCCCTCATCGACACCCTGCGCGCCGCCGCGCCCTGGCAGCGGCTCCGCGGAGCCCCAGAGCCGGACGGTCCCCGCATCCGGGTGCGGGCTTGCGACTTCCGGATCGCGCGCTTCCGCCAGCACAGCGAGACCACCACGATCTTCGCGGTGGACGCTTCCGGTTCGGCGGCCCTCGAACGGCTGGCCGAGGCGAAGGGCGCCGTCGAGTCGCTTCTCGCCGAGGCCTATATCCGCCGGGACCGGGTCGCCCTGGTGGCCTTCCGGGGGAGCGGCGCGGAGATCCTGCTGCCCCCCACCCGCGCCCTGGCGCGGGCCCGGCGGGGCCTCGGCGGCCTTCCCGGCGGCGGCGGCACGCCGCTCGCGGCGGGGCTCGACGCGGCGGGAGAACTCGCCCGCGCGGTGCGGCGGGGCGGGGGAAGCGCGGTGGTCGTGGTGCTCACCGACGGGCGCGCCAACGTCGCCCGCTCCGGCGCGCCGGGACGGGCCCAGGCGGGCGCCGACGCCCTGCACGCCGCCGGCCTGATCCGGGCCGCGGAGATCCGCACGATCCTCATCGACACCGCCGCGCGGCCCCAGGACCCCGCCCGCCGCCTCGCCGAGGCCATGGGCGCGCGCTATCTGCCGCTACCGCACGCCGATGCGGCCGCCGTGAGCGGCGCGGTGCGCGCCGCACGATAGGGCTTCGAGATGAGCGCGCCTGGCGACCGGCCCCTCTGGGAGCGCGACGGCGCGGACTGGCCCAACCGTGCGGCGAGCCGCTTCGTGGAGGCCTCCGGCCTGCGCTGGCACCTGCAGGAACTGGGCCCCGCCGACGCCCCGCCCCTGCTCCTCCTCCACGGCACGGGCGCGGCGACCCATTCCTGGGCCGGGCTGGCGCCGCGCCTCGCCGAGCGTTTCCGGGTCCTCGCCCCCGACCTGCCGGGCCACGGCTTCACCGACCCGCTCCCCCCCGGCCGGCTCTCCCTGCCGGGCATGGCCGCCGCGGTGCGCGACCTCCTCGGTCGGCTGGGCGTGGCCCCGGACGTGGTGGTGGGCCACTCGGCCGGCGCCGCGATCCTGGTGCGCCTCTGCCTCGACGGACTGGACCCGCGCCTGCTCGTGGGGCTGAACGCGGCGCTCACCCCGTTCCCGGGGATCGCCGCCGTGCTGTTCCCGAGCCTCGCCCGGATGCTGTTCCTCAATCCGATCACGCCGCGGGTCTTCGCCTGGACGGCGGATCGCGCCGCGGTGGAGCGCCTGATCCACGGCACCGGATCGCGCCTCGACCCCCACGCCCTCGATCTCTACCGGCGGCTGTTCAGCCGCCCGAGCCACGTGGCCGGCGCGCTCGGCATGATGGCGAACTGGGACCTCGCGAGCCTCGACCGCACGATCGCGCGGCTCGCCGTGCCCACGCTGCTGGTGGTCGGCGGCAACGACAAGGCCATCGCGCCCGACACCGCCTTCGCCCTCAAGGACCGGCTGCGGGATGCCCGCGTCAGCCTGCTGCGCAATCTCGGCCACCTCGCCCACGAGGAGGATCCCGAGCGCGTCGCCGGGCTGATCCTGGACGCCTTCGATGCCCTTCCCGCGCGGGCGCTCGAGGCACCCTGACCGGACCGTGCGAAACACGCTTGCGCAGGCGTGTTTGCAGACGATAGTGTCAGATTATGTTGACACTCGCCGACTCGCAGAACCCGGCGACGGCCCGCCCGCCGCGTCCCCACGCGGTGGTGATCGGCAGCGGCTTCGGGGGGCTCGCGGCGGCCGTCCGGCTCGGGGCGCGGGGCTACCGGGTCACGGTGCTGGAGCGCCTGGAGCAGCCGGGCGGGCGGGCGCGGGTGCACCGCCAGGACGGCTTCACCTTCGATGCGGGGCCGACCATCGTCACGGCGCCGTTCCTGTTCGAGGAACTCTGGGCCCTGTGCGGGCGGCGCATGGCGGACGACGTCACCCTGGCGCCGATGCTGCCCTTCTACCGCATCCGCTTCCCCGACGGCGCCACCTTCGACTACAGCGGCGATCCGGCGGCGATGCGGGCCGAGGTGGCCCGCTTCTCCCCGGAGGACGTCGCCGGCTACGAGCGCTTCATGGCGCGCAGCGCCGCCATCTGCCGCCTGGGCTTCGAGGAACTGGGCCACCTGCCCTTCTCCTCCGCCGCCGACATGCTGCGGATCATGCCCGCCCTGCTGCGGCTCGGCGGCCACCGCTCGGTCTACGACGTCGTGGCCGACCACATCCGCGACGAGCGCCTGCGCACGATCTTCAGCTTCCACCCGCTGCTCATCGGCGGCTCGCCCTTCCGGGCCAGCGCCATCTACTGCCTGATCGCGCATCTGGAGCGGCGCTGGGGCGTGCATTTCGCCATGGGCGGCACCGGCCGCCTCGTGGACGGCCTCGTCGGCCTGATCGAGGGGCAGGGCGGCACCGTGCGGTGCGGCGCCGAGGTCGCCCGGATCGAGGTGGCGGGGGGCCGCGCGGAGGGCGTGACCCTCGCGGACGGCACGCGCATCCCCGCCGACATCGTGATCTCGAACGCCGATTCCGCGCAGACCTACCTGAACCTCCTCGGCGGCGCGGGGCGGCGCTGGCACCGGGCGCGGCTGAAGGCGGCCCACTCCTCCATGGGCCTGTTCGTCTGGTACTTCGGCACCCGCCGCAAGTTTCCGGAGATCGCCCACCACACCATCCTGATGGGGCCGCGCTACCGGGAGCTCATCGCGGACATCTTCGTCCGCAAGGTGCTGGCGCCGGATTTCAGCCTCTACCTCCACCGGCCCACCGCCACGGATCCGCTCCTGGCGCCTCCCGGCTGCGACGCCTTCTACGTGCTGGCCCCGGTGCCGAACCTCGCGGGCGGGCAGGACTGGTCCGTCCTCGCCGAGCCCTACCGGCAGGCCATCGAGGCCCATCTGGACGCCACCGTCATGCCGGGCCTGACCGGCGCCGTCGCGACCTCCCGCGTCACCACGCCGGCGGATTTCGCGAGCGACTTCCTCAGCTTCCGCGGCTCCGGCTTCGGCCTCGAACCGGTGCTGACCCAATCGGCCTGGTTCCGGCCGCACAACGCCTCCTCGGCCGTCCGGAACCTCTACCTCGTCGGGGCCGGCACCCATCCGGGCGCGGGCCTTCCCGGCGTCCTCTCCTCGGCCAAGGTCCTCGACACGGTGGTGCCGGATGCACGCGTCTACGCTTAGAGCGCACTCCGCCGAGACGTCCGCCGAACTGGATGCCGGCCCGGCGCGCGGGGGCGCGCCGCGGCCGAGGTATCGAGGCCCCCGCCCGCCCCTCTGGGCGATCCCCCATGCCAGCGCGGCCGACCGGGCCGCCTGCCGGGCGGCGATCCGCGACGGATCCCGCAGCTTCTTCGCCGCCTCGGGCCTGCTTCCGGCCCGCGTCCGGCAGCCGGCCTACGGGCTCTACGCCTTCTGCCGCCTCTCGGACGACGCGGTGGACGCGGTGGAGGCGCGCGCGCGGCCGGCGGCCTCCGCGCGTCTCGCCGCCCGCCTCGCCCGGATCTACGACGACGCGCCCGTCGATGCCGCCGCCGACCGGGCCATGGCCGATCTCGTCAAGGCCCACCGCCTGCCCCACGCCCTGCCGGCGGCGCTCATCGAGGGGCTGGCCTGGGACGCGCAAGGGCGGCGCTACGAGAGCCTGTCCGATCTCACCGCCTATGCGGCGCGGGTGGCGGGCAGCGTCGGCGCGATGATGACCCTGCTGATGGGCGTGCGCGACGCGGACGTGCTCGCCCGGGCCTGCGATCTCGGGGTGGCGATGCAGTTCACCAACATCGCCCGCGACGTGGGCGAGGACGCCCGCGCCGGGCGGCTCTACCTGCCCCTGGCCTGGATGCGGGAGGCCGGGCTCGATCCGGCCGCGTTCCTGGCCGATCCGGCCCCGAGTCCGCGCCTGCAAGCGGTCGTCGCCCGGCTCCTCGCGGCGGCCGAGGGCCTCTACGCGCGCTCCGAGGCGGGGATCGCGGGGCTGCCCCTGGATTGCCGGCCGGCGATCCGGGCCGCGCGCCTGGTCTACGCGGAGATCGGCCGCGCCCTCGAACGGGGCGGGCTCGATCCGGTCTCCACGCGCGCCCACGTTCCAGGCCGGCGCAAGGCCGCGCTCCTCGCCCGCGCGCTCCTGCCCCTGCCGGCGAGCGGGGACCGGGCGGCCCCGCCGCTCGCCGAGACCGCCTTCCTGATCGAGGCGGTGGCCGCCCAACCCGTCCCGGCGCAGGCCGCGTGGTGGGACGTGGCGGGCCAGGCGGTGCGCGTGCTCGACCTCATCGAGGCCCTGCGGGAGCGCGAGGACGCGGTCGCCGTCGGGCCATGAGCGATCCGCTCTTCGCCGCCTTCGATATCGGGCTCGTCTTCGCGCTGGCCCTCGGCCTCGCGATCTGGCAGCTCGTCGTGCTGAAGCGCGGCATCCGGCGGGACCGCGACGCGGCCGCCCGGGCGCGCGAGCCGGATCCGCCCGTCTGAGAGCCTGTCCGAGCTTTTTCCCCCGGCCTCATACCAGATCCGATCGATCCCTTCGGGATGGCGGATCCGGGCTTCGCTCAGGCGCCGCGCGGGCTCGGTCGATACGACCCCCGCCTCGATCGAGCGGAGATCGTATCACCTCATCCCGGACGCGCCCGGCGCGGCATCCGGAAGGGCAGCATCAGCCGCACCAGCGGGTTGGCGAAGCGGGTCAGCGACAGGCTCTCGTGGACCGGCCGCACCGCCTCCCCCCGCAGGACCGTGGCGATGTGCGAGCGCGCGTAGAACGGCGTGTCCTCGAAGGTCCGCAGCACCCGGGCCCGGCCGTCGTCGCTGCGGGTGCTCCGGGCCATCCGCCAGAGCCCGGTCGGGGGCAGCGCGGCGGCCGGCGGCGGCGCGATCTCGCGCGGCGTGCCGTCGGGGGCGAAGCACAGGGTGAGGTTCTGCCCGCTGCCGTCGCGCCGGTGCACGTCGTAGAGGATGGCGGCGCCCGCGCCGAGATCCGCCCGGCACCACGTCCAGTCCGCGAAGGCGGCCTCGAGGGAGGTCTCGCCGTGATTGGTGTCGAAATAGGCGGTGCCCCGCCAGGAGACGTCCGGCTCGGTGAGCGTCACCTCCACGGGGGAGCTCGGCGCCATCGGCCACCAGCGGTGGCGGCCCTGCGCGTCGAGGGTGTGGGGTCCCGGGGTGAAGCCCTCGGGCCGCAGCCGGATCGTGCCGCGCACCCGCGCGGGGATCGGCGCCGCCACCTCGTCGAGGCGGATGGTCAGGGTGGTCCCGTCCCAGGTGAGCCCGCTCGGCCCGATCCGGATGTGGTCGGCGTCGCGCGCGAGGTCGGCGCGCCCGCGCTCGGTCATGCAGAAGCGGTTGGCGCGCTCCCCGTAGAGCACGACGTTCACCGCGCAGTGGTCGAACGGATCGCGCTCCGGATCCCAGGCGTAGTAGGGCGAGAACACGCTGCCGATGAAGGCGATGATGGTGAAGCCCTGGCGCCCGTCCGCGCTCAGGGCGTCGACGTACCACCACACATAGCCGTCGCGCTCCACCCGCGTGTCGAAGCGCGGGCGGCGTTGCGGTCCCGCAGCAGGCTGTCGGCCGCGATCCGGCCCGACTGCGCCGCCATCGGCACCCCCGGCCCCGGATGCACGCTCCCGCCCGCCAGATAGAGGCCCGGGATCCGCGTGCGCGCCCCCGGCCGCTTGAACGAGGCCGTCCAGCCGTGGGAGGCCCGCCCGTAGAGGGCCCCCGCCGATCCCGGGAACAGCTCCGCGAAACCCGTCGGCGTCGTCGTCACCGGCTCTGCCGTCTCCGAGAGGCTCAGCCCGCTCGCGCGCAGGCGCCGCCGCATCGTGGTCACGCATGTCTCGATCTCCGAGGGACTGAAGGGGCGGGCCGGGGCGTTGGCGAGGCAGAGCAGGCGCTCGGAGCGGTCGGCCGGGACGCGGGTGTCCGTGCGGTCCTGGGCGCAGACGTAGATGGTGGGATCCTCGGGCAGGGCCCCGCGCCCGATCTGCGCGAACTCGGCGGCGTAGTCGGCGGAGAAGAACACCGTGTGCCGGGCCAGGGGGAAGCCGGAGGCCCGCGCCTCCAGGCAGAGGGTCACCGCCGAGAGCGAGCGCTCGGCGGCCGGCACGGTCTCGGCGGCGCGGGCGGCCTCGCGCCCGAGCAGGCCGTCGGCGAGGCCCGCCACGTCGGCGTTGCAGATCACCGCATCGGCGGGCACACGCTCCCCGTCCGCCAGGTCGACCCCGACGACGCGCCCGCGCGCGACGGCGATCCCCCTGGCCGGGGTCCCGTAGCGGAAGCGCGCGCCCCGCGCGGCGGCGAGTTCGGCGACGGCCCCGGCGAGGCGGCTGAGGCCGCCGCCCACGTGCCAGACGCCCCGGCTCTCCACGTGGGCCACCAGCATCAGGGTGGCGGGGGCGGCGAAGGGCGAGGAGCCGCAATAGGTGGCGTAGCGCCCGAAGAGCTGGCGCAGGCGCGGATCGGCGAAATAGGTGCCGAGCGCGCTCCACAGGGTGGTGAAGGGCTGGATCCGCCAGAGGTCGCCCAGGCCGGAGAGGCCCGCCCGCCGGGTCAGGCCGATCGGGCTCGGGCGCTCGTCGCGGATGAAGGGCCCTTCCAGGGTCTCGTAGACGGCGGCGGCGCGGGCGCGGAAGCGCCGATACCCGTCCCGCTCGCCCGGGCCCGCGAAGGCGGCGATGGCGGCCTCCGTGGCCTCGGGATCGGCGAGGAGGTCGAGGCTCTCGCCCGGGCCCCAGGCGTGGCGCGCGAGCAGGCCGGCGGGGGCGAGGTCCACGTGGGCGGCGAGGTCCGCGCCGCACTCGGCGAACAGCTCCTCGAACACCCAGCGCATGGTGAAGACGGTGGGGCCGGCCTCCACCGCGCTGCCGCCCACCGCGACGCTGCGCATCTTGCCCCCGGGGCGGTGCGCCCGCTCCAGGACGGTGACGTCGAGCCCGGCATGGGCGAGCCGCAGGGCCGCCGCCAGACCGCCGATGCCGGCACCGATGACGACGACCTCCAACGGCGCCCCTCCCGTCACCTGAAACGACCTTGACCCAGTGTCAATTAATATTGACACTACGATCCAGCAATAACAAGTGACACGGGAGGAACCGAGATGGACGCCAACCGTCGCATCGAGCAGGCGCTGGACGCCGCCGTCGCCCATCTGGAGGCCCCGGGCGCACCCCCGCGCCTCGCCGAGGCCCTGCGCTACGCGGTCTTCCCCGGCGGCCACCGCATCCGCCCGCGCCTCTGCCTCTCGGTGGCACGGGCCTGCGGCGACGACGACCCGGCCGCCTCGGACGCGGCGGCGGCGGCGATCGAGCTCCTGCACTGCGCCTCCCTCGTCCACGACGACCTGCCCTGTTTCGACGACGCGCCCCTGCGCCGGGGCCAGCCCTCGGTGCACGCGGCCTACGGGGAGCCCCTGGCCGTGCTCACGGGCGACGCGCTGATCGTGGCCGCCTTCGAGACCCTGGCGCGGGGGGCGGCGCGCAGCCCCGCCCGGCTCGCCGCCCTGGTCGGGCTGGTCGCCCGGGCGGTGGGCTCCCCCGCCGGCATCGTCGCCGGCCAGGCCTGGGAATCGGAGCCGACCGTGGCGCTCACGGAGTACCAGCAGGCCAAGACCGGCGCCCTGTTCGCCGCCGCCACGGTGACCGGCGCGGCGGCGGCGGGGGCTCCGTCGCTGCCCTGGCGCCTCCTCGGCGAATGCCTCGGCGAGGCCTATCAGGTGGCCGACGACCTCCGGGACGTCGCCTGCCGCCAGGAGGAGGTCGGCAAGCCGGTGGGCCGCGATTCCACGCTCCAGCGCCCCAACGCCGCCGCCCTGCTGGGGATGGGGGGCGCCCTGGCGCGGCTGAAGCGCCTCGTGCGCGAGGCCGTTGACGTGATTCCCGACTGTCCCGGCGCCGAGACCCTGCGCGCCGAGATCGAGGCCCAGACCCGGCTGTTCCTGCCCGCGCGCCTCGCGCAGGAACTGGCCTGAGGTGGCGCGGGGCGCCGCCGTCGGGACGCCGCCCGCCCCCGCCGCCCCGGGCTGGCGGGCCCGGTTGTGGGCGGGCTGGCAGACCTTCCGCGCGCGCAAGGTCGCCGATCCGCGCTTCCAGCGCTGGGCCGCCGGCTTCCCGCCGACCCGGCGCATCGCCCGCGCCAACACCCGCGCCCTGTTCGACCTGTGCGCGGGCTTCACCTACTCGCAGACCCTGTTCGCCTGCACCCGGCTCGACCTGTTCGGCCTGCTCGCCGCGGGGCCGCTGCCCGCCGAAATCCTCGCCGCGCGGATGGGGCTCGCCCCCGAGGCCGCCGCGCGCCTGCTGAAGGCGGCCGCCGCCCTGGACCTCGTGGCGGACGGCCCCGGGGGAACCTACGCCCTGGCCGATCTCGGCGCGGCGCTGATCGGCAATCCGGCGATCGGCCGGATGATCGAGCATCACGCCCTGCTCTACGACGACCTGCGCGATCCCGTGGCGCTCCTGCGGGGGCAGGCCGGGCCGACGCGGCTCGCCGGCTACTGGCCCTACGCCGCCGGGCCCGGCGAGGCGCTCGCCGACGCGGCGGTCGCCCCCTACAGCGGGCTGATGGCGGCCTCGCAGGCGCTGATCGCCGAGGACATCCTCGAAGCCTGTCCGCTCCATCGGCATCGATGCCTGCTGGATGTCGGCGGCGGGGAGGGGGCCTTCCTGGCGGCCGCCGCCCGCGCCAGCCCGCATCTGCGGCTCAAGCTGTTCGACCTCCCGGCGGTGGCGGCCCGGGCCGAGGCGCGGTTCCGCCGCGAGGGGCTCTCGGGCCGCGCGGAAGCGATCGGCGGCAGCTTCCTCGCCGATCCCCTGCCCGCGGGCGCCGACGTCGTCACGCTGGTGCGCGTGCTGCACGACCACGACGACGAGGCGGTGCGCCTCCTCCTGCGCCGGGTCCGCGCGGCCCTGCCGCCCGGCGGCAGGCTGATCGTCGCCGAGCCGATGAGCGGCACCCCGGGCGCGGGACCGGTCACCGAGGCGTATTTCGGCCTGTACCTGCTCGCCATGGGCAGCGGTCGCTGTCGATCCGCGGGGGAACTGACCGCCCTGCTGAACGAGGCCGGATTCTCCTCCGTGCACGAGCGGCCGACGCGGCGTCCGCTCCTGACGCGCGTGCTGGTGTCAAACTGAGTGGACAGCGCCGTCTGTAAGTTATGCTTGACGCACACGAGTGTCTATTTAGGATGACACATCGACCTGGACCCGAGCGGTCCGAGTCGCGGGAGCAGGGAGGCCAGCCACGATGCGTGGGCAAGCCGTCGTCCTTCACCGGCCCGGGGAGATCACCCTCGAATCCCTGGCGCTCGACGCGCCCACGGCCGCGGATGCCGTGATCGCCACCCGCTGGAGCGGCATCAGCACGGGCACGGAGCGCCTGCTCTGGTCGGGCCGGATGCCCGACTTCCCCGGCATGGGCTACCCGCTGGTGCCCGGCTACGAATCCGTCGGCGAGGTCGTCGAGGCCGGCCCGGAATCCGGTCTCCGCGCGGGGCAGACGGTATTCGTGCCCGGCGCCCGCTGCTTCGGCCCGGTGCGCGGGCTGTTCGGCGGGGCCGCCTCCCATCTCGTCAGCGCCGGCGTCCGCCTCGTACCCCTCGATCCGGCGCTCGCCGAGCGCGGCACGCTGATCGCGCTCGCGGCCACCGCCCACCATGCCCTCGCCGGCATCGACCTCGCCCGGCCGCTCCTCGTGGTCGGCCACGGGGTGCTCGGCCGCCTCGTCGCCCGCATCGCCTGCGCCCTCGGCGGCGCCCCGGAGGTCTGGGAAACAAATCCGGCGCGGGCAACGGGTGGGGCGGGATACGCCGTCCGCACGCCCGATGCGGAGAGACGGCGCGACTACGCCACGATCCTCGACGTCAGCGGCGATAGCGAGATCCTCGACGCGGGCATCGCCCATCTCGCCCCCGGCGGCGAGATCGTGCTCGCGGGCTTCTACGAGGCGCGGCTCGCCTTCGCCTTCGCCCCCGCCTTCCTGCGCGAGACCCGCATCCGCGTCGCCGCCCAGTGGCGGCCGGAAGACCTCGCCGCGACGCTGGCGCTGATCGAGGGCGACCGCCTCGATCTCGACGGCCTCGTCACCCACCGGCGCCCGGCCGAGTCCGCCCCGGACGCCTACCGCACGGCCTTCGACGAGGCCGGATGCCTGAAGATGATCCTGGATTGGAGCGCGGCATGAACATCCAGCTGAACGGCGCCGCCCTGAAGGCCTCCGAGGCCTTGCGCGCGGAAGCCCGCATCGAGCCGGATCCGGTTCCGGAGGCGGCCACCAAGGCGACGCAGATCATCGCGATCTACGGCAAGGGCGGCATCGGCAAGTCGTTCACCCTGGCCAATCTCAGCTACATGATGGCCCAGCAGGGCAAGAAGGTCCTGCTCATCGGCTGCGATCCGAAGAGCGACACCACCTCGCTCCTGTTCGGGGGCCGCGCCTGCCCGACCATCATCGAGACCTCGACGCGGAAGAAGCTCGCGGGCGAGCAGGTCGCCATCGGCGACGTCTGCTTCAAGCGCGACGGCGTCTACGCGATGGAGCTCGGCGGGCCGGAAGTCGGGCGCGGCTGCGGCGGGCGCGGCATCATCCACGGCTTCGAGCTGCTCGAAAAGCTCGGCTTCCACGAATGGGGCTTCGACTACGTCCTGCTCGACTTCCTCGGCGACGTGGTCTGCGGCGGCTTCGGCCTGCCGATCGCCCGCGACATGTGCCAGAAGGTCATCGTCGTCGGCTCGAACGACCTGCAATCGCTCTACGTCGCCAACAACGTCTGCTCGGCGGTGGAATACTTCCGCAAGCTCGGCGGCAATGTCGGCGTCGGCGGCCTCGTCATCAACAAGGACGACGGCACCGGCGAGGCGCAGGCCTTCGCGGCAGCGGTCAGCATCCCGATCCTTGCCTCGATCCCGGCCGACGACGACATCCGGAAGAAGAGCGCGAATTACGAGATCATCGGCCGGCCCGAGAGCCCCTGGGGTTCCCTGTTCTCCGACCTCGCGCAGAACGTCCACGCGGCCGCGCCGAACCACCCGACCCCGCTGAGCCAGGACGGCCTGCTCGGCCTGTTCAAGGGCGAGGCGGTCGGGCGCGGCGTCACCCTCGTGCCCGCCACCTTCGAGGACATGTGCGGCACGGCGCAGGTCGCCAAGCCCTCCCTCGAAGTCGTCTACGACGAGGTCTGAGGCATGGCCGTCACCCTCGACATCGCCGATCTCCGGGCCCGCCGGGAGCGCCCGGTCTCCACCCTGGCCCAGATTCCGGCCGAGGTGGTGAACCTCGCCGCCGCCAAGGCCGACGGCCTCGGCTGCCATTCCGGCAAGGCCACCATGCGGGCGGCGGCCGAGGCCGCCGGGATGTCGGAGACCCTGGACCAGCTCCGCCAGGACTACCCGGCGGGGCCGCACGACCAGCCCCAGAGCATGTGCCCGGCCTTCGGCTCGCTCCGGGTCGGCCTGCGCATGCGGCGCACGGCGACGATCCTCTCGGGCTCCGCCTGCTGCGTCTACGGCCTCACCTTCACCGCGCATTTCTACGGGGCGAAGCGCAGCGTGGGCTACGTGCCCTTCAATTCCGAGACCCTCGTCACCGGCAAGCTGTTCGAGGACATCCGCGAGGCGGTGTTCCAGGTGGCCAAGCCGGCCGATTACGACGCGGTCGTCATCATCAACCTCTGCGTGCCCACCGCCTCCGGCGTGCCCCTGCGCCTCCTGCCCAAGGAGATCGACGGGGTCCGCATCATCGGCATCGACGTGCCGGGCTTCGGCGTGCCGACCCATGCCGAGGCCAAGGACGTCCTCGCCGGGGCGATGCTGAAGGTCGCCCGGACGGAGGCCGAGCAAGGGCCCGTCCAGGCCCCGCGCGCCGGCCGCGCCGAGCGCCCCACCGTGGCGCTGCTCGGCGAGATGTTCCCGGCCGATCCGGTGGTGATCGGCGGCCTCCTCGAAACCCTCGGCCTCGCGGCCGGGCCCGTGGTGCCCACGCGGGAATGGCGCGAGCTCTACGCGGCTCTCGACTGCGCGGCGGTGGCGGCGATCCACCCGTTCTACACCGCCTCGATCCGCGAGTTCGCGGCGGCGGGCCGGCCGGTCGTCGGCTCGGCCCCGGTGGGCCATGACGGCACCGCCGACTGGTTCGCCCGCATCGGCGAGGCCTGCGCCGTGCCGCAAGCCACCATCGCGGCGGCCCAGAACCGGCTCCTGCCGATGATCCGCGGTGCGCTCGCCGCCAACCCGATCCGGGGGCGGATCACGCTGTCGGGCTACGAGGGCTCGGAACTCCTGGTCGGGCGCCTGCTCGTCGAGAGCGGGGCGGACCTGCGCTACGTCGGCACCGCCTGCCCGCGCACGCCCCATTCGGAGGCCGACCGCGACTGGCTGGAGGCCCGCGGCGTCACGGTGCGCTACCGCGCCTCGCTCGAGGACGACCTTGCCGCCCTCATGGATGTCCGGCCGGACCTCGCCATCGGCACCACGCCGGTGGTGCAGAAGGCCAAGGCGCTGGCGATCCCGGCCCTCTACTTCACCAACCTGATCTCGGCCCGGCCGCTGATGGGCGTGGCGGGTGCCGGGTCGCTCGCCAAGGTCGTCAACGCCGCGCTCGGCAACCGGGGGCGCTTCGACGCCATGCAGGCCTTCTTCGAGGGCGTCGGCGAGGGCCATGCCGCCGGCATCTGGGAAGACGTGCCCAAGCGCCGCCAGGCGGTAGCCGGCGCGGTCCGGGGCAAGCCCGCACATGACCCGATCGGGGAGATGGCCTGATGCTCGTCCTCGATCACGACCGGGCCGGCGGCTACTGGGGCGCCGTCTACGTCTTCACCGCGGTCAAGGGGCTGCAGGTCGTCATCGACGGTCCCGTGGGCTGCGAGAACCTGCCCGTCACCTCGGTCCTGCACTACACCGACGCGCTGCCGCCCCACGAACTGCCCATCGTGGTCACGGGGCTGGCGGAGGAGGAACTCGGCCGCCACGGCACCGAGGCCGCGATGAAGCGGGCGCACGCGACCCTCGATCCGAGCCAGCCGAGCGTGGTCGTCACCGGCTCCATCGCCGAGATGATCGGCGGCGGCGTGACGCCGGAGGGCACCAACCTCCAGCGCTTCCTGCCCCGCACCATCGACGAGGACCAGTGGCAGGCGGCCGACCGGGCGATGGCCTGGCTCTGGCAGGAATACGGCGCCCGGCGCTTCGCCAGGAAGGGCATTCCGGCTCGTCCCCCCCGCAAGGAGGGCGCGAAGCCCCGCGTGAACCTGATCGGGCCGGCCTACGGCACCTTCAACATGCCCTCGGATCTCGCCGAGATCCGCCGGCTCGTGGAGGGCATCGGCGCCGAGGTGAACCTCGTCTTCCCCCTGGGCTCGCATCTCTCCGATGTTCCGGCGCTCGTGAACGCGGACGCCAATATCCGCCTCTACCGCGAGTTCGGCACCCTGCTCTGCGAGGCCCTGGAGCGCCCGTATTTCCAGGCGCCGATCGGCATCCACTCCACCACGAAGTTCCTGCGCGCGCTGGGTGCTGCCCTCGATCTCGATCCCGAGCCGTTCATCGCGCGGGAGAAGCACACCACGATCAAGCCGGTCTGGGATCTCTGGCGCTCGGTGACGCAGGACTTCTTCGGCACCGCGAGCTTCGGCATCGTCGCGAACGAGACCTACGCGCGCGGCGTGCGCCACTTCCTCGAGGAGGAGCTGGGCCTGCCCTGCCACTTCGCGGTGTCCCGCAAGGCCGGCGCCAAGACCGACAACGCCGCGATCCGCGATCTCGTGGCCAAGAATCCGCCGCTCGTGCTGTTCGGCTCGTTCAACGAGCGGATGTACGCGGCCGAGGCCGGCGCCCGCGCGGTGTTCGTGCCGGCCTCCTTCCCGGGGGCGATCATCCGCCGGCACACCGGCACGCCCTTCATGGGCTTCGCGGGCGCGACCTACCTCGTCCAGGAGGTCTGCAACGCCCTGTTCGACATGCTCTTCCACATCCTGCCGCTCGCCCGCGACATGGATCAGGTGGAGGCGACGCCGGCGCGGCTGCACCGCGAACTGCCCTGGGACGAGGCGGCGCGCGCCCGGCTCGACGCGCTGGTGGAGGCCCACCCGGTCCTCGTGCGCATCTCGGCGGCCAAGCGCCTGCGCGATGCCGCCGAGCGGGTGGCGCGCGGGGAGGGGGGCACGCGGGTCTCCCCCGACCATGTCGAGCGCGCCCGCGCCGAGGCCAGCTTCGGGGCCGCCGCATGAGCGCCGGAACCCATTCCCTTCCCGGCGGACGCGGCGCGGCGCCGCCCGACCGGTCGAGACCGGCCCCGCGCGTCCGGCACCGGACGCGCCCCGCCGCGCAATGTCACGAGGAGGGTGATCTCATGCAACGTTCGCTGAACGCGCCGTCACGCCGGCATCGCGACGAGGTTCTGTTCCGCATCATCCTCGTCTCGACCTACCCGTTCTTCCTCGCCGCCGCCCTGGTGCAGTGGCTGATCCCGCAGGGGCGGAGCCCGCTGCCGCGCCAGCGCCGCTCGATCTTCGCGGAGGCGAAGGGGATGGCCACCTCGGCAATCCCCTTCGCCTTCATGGGCTGATCCGCGTCGCGGGCGACGCGCGTCCGACCGCGATCGACCTCCCGTCCCAACAGGCGGGATGGACTGCCGGGGCCGCCAGCGCGGATCCGGCAATATCCGCCGCTCCCGCACATGCGGGCACGGCCAGTTACAGCGGAGGTTTGATCCGATGGCCAATGGCATTGTCGAGAAACCGAGCAGCCTGTCCGGGCTGACGGAACCGGAAGCCAAGGAGTTCCACGCGATCTTCTTGACGAGCTTCATCGTCTTCACGGCGATCGCCGTGGTGGCCCACATCCTCGTGTGGCTCTGGCGCCCCTGGCTGCCCGGACCGAAGGGCTACGCCGCCCTCGAGTCGGCGGTCCACGGCGTCGCCACCCTGCTCTCCTGAGGAGGATCGCACCATGCACAAGGTCTGGCTTCTCTTCGACCCGCGCCGCACGCTGGTGGCGCTCTTCACCTTCCTGTTCATCCTGGCGCTGCTGATCCACTTCATCCTGCTCAGCACCGACAGGTTCAACTGGCTGGACGGCCCGAAGACGCCGCGGGCCGCCGCGGCGCAGAGCCTGGTTCTGCCCACGATGCCCGCCTGACCGGGCGGCCCTCGTCGGCGTGCCGGGCCGGGCACGGGACACGGCCCGGCACGCCGAGATCATGAGCCCCGCATCGTCCGTTTCCGGAGGCCGCGCGCCTTCCGGGACGATGCTCCAGCACGGATGATCGGCGGGCGGCCGGCTGGCTCCCCGTCGACCATCGCCCGATCCGCGCGGTGGTCAGCCAGGGAGGTCGCGATGGCGATGCTGAGTTTCGAGCGAAAATACCGCATCCGCGGCGGCACGCTGATCGGCGGAGACCTGTTCGATTTCTGGGTCGGGCCGTTCTACGTCGGCTTCTTCGGCGTCACGACGCTGTTCTTCTCGGTGCTCGGCACGGCGCTGATCCTCTACGGGGCCGCGCTCGGACCGACCTGGAACATCTGGCAGATCAACATCGCGCCCCCCGACCTCAAGTACGGGCTCGCGCTCGCCCCCCTCAAGGAGGGCGGCCTCTGGCAGATCATCACCTTCTGCGCCGTCGGCGCCTTCGTCTCCTGGGCCCTGCGCGAGGTCGAGATCTGCCGCAAGCTCGGCATCGGCTACCACGTGCCCTTCGCCTTCTCGGTGGCGATCCTGGCCTACGTGACGCTGGTGGTGGTGCGCCCGCTCCTGATGGGCGCCTGGGGGCACGGCTTCCCCTACGGCATCCTCTCCCACCTCGATTGGGTGTCGAACACCGGCTACCAGTACCTGCACTTCCACTACAATCCGGCGCACATGCTCGCGGTGAGCTTCTTCTTCACCACGACCTTCGCGCTCTCCCTGCACGGCAGCCTGATCCTGTCCTCCACCAATCCCGGCAAGGGCGAGGTGGTGAAGACCCCGGAGCACGAGGACACCTTCTTCCGCGACACGATCGGCTACTCGATCGGCACGCTGGGCATCCACCGCCTCGGCCTGTTCCTGGCCCTGTCGGCGGGCTTCTGGAGCGCGGTGTGCATCGTCATCAGCGGCCCGTTCTGGACCCGCGGCTGGCCCGAATGGTGGGGCTGGTGGCTCAACCTCCCCGTCTGGCGATGACCTCCGGCGCTGACCTTGGATAAGGGGCTCGTGACACCATGGCCTACTACCAGAACATCTTCTCCGAAGTGCAGGTCCGGCCGATCAACCCGGAGCACGGCATCCCGGTCGAGGTCGACCGGCGCTGGGGCAAGCCGTTCAACTCCTACCTGTTCGGCCTCATCGGTAACGCCCAGGTCGGCCCGATCTATATCGGCTATCTCGGCGGCCTCTCCTTCGCCTGCGGCCTGATCGCCTTCGAGATCATCGGCCTCAACATGTGGGCGAGCGTGAACTGGGATCCGGTCCAGTTCGTGCGGCAACTGCCCTGGCTCGCCCTGGAGCCGCCCCGCCCGCAATACGGCCTCAAGGTCCTGCCGCCGCTCGCCGAGGGCGGGTGGTGGCTCATCGCGGGCTTCTTCCTCACCGCCTCCGTGCTGCTCTGGTGGCTGCGCCTGTTCCGCCGGGCCAAGGCGCTCGGCCTCGGCTACCACGTGCCCTGGGCCTTCGCCTCGGCGATCTGGCTGTTCCTCGTGCTGGGCTTCATCCGCCCCGTGCTGATGGGATCGTGGAGCGAGGCGGTGCCCTTCGGCATCTTCCCGCACCTCGATTGGACGGCGGCCTTCTCGCTGCGCTACGGCAACCTCTTCTACAACCCGTTCCACATGCTCTCGATCGTCTTCCTGTACGGGTCGACGCTGCTCTTCGCGATGCATGGCGGGACCATCCTGGCGGTGAGCCGCTACGGCGGCGAGCGCGAGATCGACCAGATCGTCGACCGCGGCACCGCCACGGAGCGCGCGGCCCTGTTCTGGCGCTGGACCATGGGCTTCAACGCCACCATGGAATCGGTCCACCGCTGGGCCTGGTGGTTCGCGGTCCTCACCACGCTCACCGGCGGCATCGGCATCCTGCTCACCGGCACCGTGGTCGACAACTGGTACCTCTGGGCGGTTAAGCACGGCGTCGCGCCGGCCTACCCGGACGTCTACCCGCCCGTCATCGACCCGCTCGCCGTCAGGCCGACCGGGCTTCCCGGGGGAACGCCATGAAGACCTTCTTCACCGTCCTCGGCGCATCCATCGCCTTCTTCCTCACGGTGGCGATGTTCGGGACCGCGGGCTGGGACCGGCCGCCGCTCGCCGTCCACCAGAACGGCTTCCGCGGCACCGCGATGGAGCAGGTCCACACCCGCGAGGGCGTGGCGGAGGCGATGGCGGCCAACGCCGCGCCCGCCCCCGCCGATCCGGCCGAGCCCGGCGAGGAACTCGCCGGCACGGCCTACGAGAACGTCCAGGTTCTCAAGAACGTCAGCGTCAACGAGTTCAACCGCCTGATGGTCTCGATGACCGAGTGGGTGAGCCCGGAACAGGGCTGCACCTACTGCCACAACACCGAGAACATGGCCGACGACAGCCTCTACCAGAAGAAGGTCGCCCGCCGGATGCTGCAGATGACCCAGCACATCAACAGCACCTGGAAGGACAACCACGTCGGCGGCTCCGGCGTCACCTGCTACACCTGTCACCGCGGCCAGCCCGTGCCCGCCCATGTCTGGTTCACGGAGCCCGGCCCGAACCGCCCCGGCGGCTTCGTCGCCCGCAACAACGGGCAGAACATGGCCTCGCCCTCGGCGGGACTGTCCTCGCTGCCCTACGACACGCTGACCGCGTACCTCGCCGACAAGTCCATCGACAACAACGCGATCCGGGTGAACGCCACCACGGCGCTGCCGACCACGAAGGGCAAGCCGATCCAGGACGCGGAGAAGACCTTCGCCCTGATGATCCACATGTCCGAGGGGCTGGGGGTCAACTGCACCTTCTGCCACAACACCCGGGCGGTCTCGGACTGGTCGCAGAGCACCCCGCAGCGGGTGACGGCCTGGCACGGCATCCGCATGGTGCGGGACATCAACGGGAACTACCTGGAGCCCCTGCTCTCGACCTTCCCGCCGAACCGCCTCGGCGCCCTGGGCGACGTGCCGAAGGTCAACTGCACCACCTGCCACAACGGCCAGAGCAAGCCCCTGAACGGCGCGCACGTGGTCGAGGCCTATCCGGAACTCGCCAAGTCCACGGAGACGGCGAGCGCCGCCCCGCCCGCCGTGCCGGCAACGCCGCCGACGCCGGCTCCCGCCCCGCAATAGGGCCGTCGCGAGAGCCCCGAACGCACGAGACCGCCGGATCGGATCCGGCGGCCTCTCTCTGGGTCCTCGGCGTTCGGCGCCGGGGGCCTTACTTCTTGGTCGCGAGATAGGCGATGAGATCGTCGATCTTCTTGTCGTCGGGGTAGCCCGCGAAGATCATCTTGGTGCCGGGCACCTTGGCCTTCGGGTTCTTCAGCCACGCGTGCAGGTTCGCCTCGTCCCAGGTGATGCCCGAGGCCTTCAGGGCGTCCGAGTAGTGGTAGCCCTCCTCGGACGCGGCCTTGCGGCCGACGACGCCGGTCAAGTTCGGCCCGACGCCGTTCTTTCCGAAGGCGTGGCAGGCCTTGCAGGGCGCGAACGCCTTCTCGCCGGCCGCCGCATCGCCCTCCGCGTGGGCCGCCACGGGAAACGTCAGCGCGACCAGTAGACCGAGCATGGGGTATCGCATGGGGCTTCCTCTCCGGTTGTTCCTTTGGCCTGCAATAGCTAAAGCGCGGCCACTGAAAGCGATCCGGGATGGGGCGAAATCACGGAAATTTGAAGTTTCGAGGCGGGATTACTGCCGCTCTGGACGAGAACGACCGGGATGGTTCGCGCGATGACACCGGCCGGCCGCTCCGGTGCCGGCAGGGGCGCCCGTCCCCTCCCCAGAGGGAGGTCCTCCCGTGACCGCGGCGATCAACCGGCCAGGCGCGTCCGGCCGCTGGCCGTCAGCTCGGCCATGCGCCCCTGCAGGGCCGCGATCTCCTCAGCCGTGAAGGCGAGGCCGAGCTTGGACCGACGCCAGAGCACGTCCTCGGCCGTACGCGCCCATTCCTCCTCGACCATCCAGCGCAGTTCGCCCGCGTGGAGCCCGTGTCCGAGATCGGCTCCGAGATCCCCGGCGATGCGCAGGGCGTCGGTTCCGTAGGCCGCCACCATGCGCCGGACCGTCGCCGCGGCGAGACGCGGGGCGGCGCCGGCGAGGCGTCCCTCGAGCTTGGCCACCCCGTCCACCGGGAAGTCGCCCCCGGGGAGCGCGGCCCTCCCGGTCCAGGGGCCGCCCCGCGTGCCGAGATGGCGCCCGATCTCGTCCAGGGCGTCCTCGGCGAGCTTGCGGTAGGTGGTGATCTTGCCGCCGAAGACGTTGAGGACGGGCGCCTCGTCCGGGCCGCCATCGGTCCGGAGCACGTAGTCGCGCGTCGCCTCCTGGGCGCGGGAGGCGTGGTCGTCGAAGAGGGGGCGCACGCCCGAGAAGGACCAGACGATGTCCTCCCGGCGCAGGGGCGCGGCGAAGTACGCGCCCGCGGCGCGCAGGAGGTAGTCCGTCTCCTCCTCCGTGATCGCCACGGCGGCCGGATCGCCCTCGAAGTCGCGGTCCGTGGTGCCGACGAGGGTGGTGTCGTTGGCGTAGGGGATGGCGAAGACGATGCGCCCGTCCGCGTTCTGGAAGATGAAGGCGCGGTCGTGGTCGTAGAGCTTGCGCAGCACGATGTGCGAGCCCTGGACGAGGCGCACGTGGCGGTCCTCGCTGCGGCCCATGGCTCCCTGGATCACCCGGTCGACCCAGGGACCGGCCGCGTTGACGAGGAAGCGCGCGGCGATCTCCTCCTCCTGTCCGGAGGCCAGGTCGCGCCGGAGGACGTGCCAGAGGCCCCCCGCCCGGCGGGCCGAGACCACGGGCGTGCGCACCGCGATCTCGGCTCCCCGCGCCCGGGCGTCGCGCGCGTTGAGGACCACGAGGCGGGTATCGTCCACCTGGGCGTCCGAATACTCGAAGCCGCGCCGGAACGCGGGCTTCAGCGGCGCGCCGAGGGGCCCGTCGAGATCGACCCGGGCGGTGCCGGGCAGGCGTCGACGGCCGCCGAGATGGTCGTAGAGGAAGAGGCCGGCCCGCAGCAGCCAGGCCGGGCGGAGGCCCGCATGGAGAGGCAGGATGAAGCGCAGCGGGCGCACGATATGGGGTGCGATGCCCCAGAGCACCTCGCGCTCGGCCAGCGCCTCGCGCACGAGGCGGAACTCGCGATGTTCGAGGTAGCGCAGGCCCCCGTGGATCAGCTTGGTCGACCAGGACGAGGTGCCGCTGCCGAGATCGTCCTGCTCGGCTAGCGCCACCGTGTAGCCGCGCCCGGCCGCGTCCCGCGCGATGCCGCAGCCGTTGATCCCTCCGCCGATGACGGCGACGTCGAAGGTCCGCATGGGCATCCTCTTCCGCGGTGCGGCCCGGGCGCTCGCGAGAAACCGGAAGCGTCGTCGCCCTCGAACCTAGAGCATCGTCCCGAAAGGTGGTTGCCGGCTCTCGGAACAAAGACGATGCACGCGCGACGGCCGCGTCGGAAACCGTCCCGCGCACCGCCTCGCGGCGCCGACACTCCGCCCGCCGGGATACGCGCGGCAGGAACAACCTCCGCATCGCCGTCTTCTCCGACACACGGGTCATGAGGAGAGCACGATGGATGACGATCGGGTCTGGTCTTTCGAGAAGAGCCTTTGGACCGGCGACGCGGACCATTACCGCGAGCTGGTCGACGACGAATGCCTGATGGTTCTGCCACAGCCCCCGTTCGTCATGAGCGGGTCCCAGGCGATCGAGGCCGTGGCCGACACGCCGCGCTGGACCGACGTCACGATCTCGAAGGGGCAGATCGCGCGTCCCCAGGAGGGGCTGATCGTCATCGCCTACCACGCCAAGGCCGCGCGGGACGGCGAGGCCTACGAGGCGCACTGCACCTCGACCTACCGCCGGCTCGAGCACGAGGTCTGGCGCGTCGTGCAGCACCAGCAGACGCCGCCGCTGGTGAACGCGACCGTGGAGAAGGACGGCTGAGGCGCGCCGGCAGCTTGGAGGGGTCTCCCGCGGGAGACCCCTCGGGCGCGACTCGGGGCGTCAGGTCATCACCTCGGCCAGGAGACCGGGGATCTCGTCTGGGATCTCGCGCGCCAGGAAGCCGATCCCGCCGTAGCGGCGCGCGAGGCGTCGGCCCGCCTCCCCGTGGACGTAGACGCTCCAGAGGGCCGCCGCCGCGGGCTCGGCACCGCGGGCGAGCAGGCCGGCCACGAGGCCGGCCAGGGTGTCGCCGGAGCCGGAGGTGGCGAGACCGACATGGCCCACCTCGTAGCACCATGCCCGCCCGTCGGGGGCGGTGACGTGGGTCCGGCCGCCCTTCATCACGGTGACGGTGCCGAAGCGCTCCGTGGCCGTGCGCGCCGCGGCGAGGGGGTCGGCCTCGATCTCGGCACGCTCCGCCCCCAGGAGCTTCGCCATCTCGCCCGCATGGGGCGTGATCACCGCGGGCTTCGACAGGGCGCGCGTCAGGGCGGGCTCGTCGGGGAGTGCGGCGAGCGCCCCCGCATCGAGGACGAAGGCGGTCTCGCGGGCGCCCCGGACCATCGCGGCCACGAGGGCGGCACCGTCCGCGTCCTCCGCCGTGCCGGGGCCGAGGAGCGCCGCATCGACGGCGCGCGCCCGTTCGGCGAGCCGCTCCGCGCTCCCGCGCCCGATGCCGCCGGCCTCCGTCTGGGGCAGGCCCATCACCAGGGCCTCGGGCACGGCGATGCCGATGGGGATCGCGAGATCCGCGCAGACGGCGAGCTGGAGCTTGCCCGCGCCCGCGCGCATCGCCGCATGGGCCGCGAGCAGCACGGCCCCCGGCAGAGCGGTGCAGCCCGCCACCACCAGCACGCGGCCCCGGCCGTCCTTGCTGTCGCCCTCCGGCTCGGGCAGCGCCATGGCCCGCAGCAGGGGCTCGGTGAGCGGCGTGACGAGGCTCATGGCGTTCCCATCGGCGTTCCCCTCGCGGCCCGGCGGCTCAGGATTCCGCCGCGGCATCGGCATCGGTCTCGGAGGTAACGGGGGCGCCCCGGGCCGCAAGGGGTGCGACGAAGTTGTAGCGCACCAGCGCGAGGCCGCCGTCGGGACCGGCATCGGGGGCGAAGCGGTACTCGGTCAGCCCGCAATTGGCGACGTCGCCCTGCGCGTCGACCGCCAGGATCTCCTCCTCGGTCATGCCTTCGAGGAGGTAGCGCAGGCACAGCACGACCACCTGATGGGCGACGACGAGGATGCGCCGGCCGCCATGGTGGAGCGCCACGGTGTCGAGGGCGCTGCGCAGCCGCAGGATCACGTCGCACCAGCTCTCCCCGCCGGGCGGCCGGTGATAGAACTTGCCGAGGTCGTGCCGCAGCGCCGCCTGCTCCGGATGCAGCTGCTCGATCCCGGTTCGCGTGAGGCGGTCGAGGATGCCGAACTCCTTCTCGCGCAGGCGCTCGTCCACGAGGAGGCCCGGCGCGCCCTCGGCGAGCCCACCCGCGCCGCGGATGAGTTCGGCGGTCTGCACCGCGCGCCTGTAGGGGGATGCGAGGATGATGTCCGGCCGGTCCCCGTTCGGCCGCTCCGCGAACCAGCGCCCGAGCGCCTCGGCCTGGCGGCGCCCGAGGGCGCTCAGGGGAACGTCGACATCGCGTTCGGGGATGTCGATCCGCGCCGCGCCCGCCGCATGGGCCGCGTCGCGGGCCACGTTGCCGGCACTCTCCCCGTGCCGCACGACCCAGAGGCGGTGCGGATGTCTCGGCGGCATGCATTTCTCCAGAGCATGGAACGGGGCCGGCGACCACCGGGACCGCCGCGGCCTGCACGCCGGAGGAGCGGACGCGAACTCCCGCCGCGCCCCCGGCCGCGTCAGGCCATCGCGCGCGCGCGCCGATCGTTCCCGAATTCGTTGGAAGACCTCGCTGAATCTGCAGGAACGGCCGCCCGATGGAATACCGGAACATCATTGCACACCTAACTTGTGGAGACGCAGATGTCCGGCTGCCCGATCAGCCTAAGACCCAACCTAACCAGAAGCTTGGCAGATGCCTCAACACAAGAAGTAGCTCTGAGGACGGTATCCTAGAGCGTGTTGTGAACTGATAGGCGAGTTTGGTGTTGTGGTTGATGCCGCTCGATCGCCCTGCCTACCCGTCCGACGTGTCCGATGAGGAGTGAGCAGTGACGGCGTCGTATCTGGCGCTGCTGCGCGAGACCTCGGCCCAGAGCGACTATGACCTACGCGCAATGTTCAACGGCCTGCACTTAATCGTGAAGACGGGCGCGCCGTGGCGGTTCATGCCGCAGGACCCGCCGCCGTGGCCGGCCGTCTACCAGCCGACGCAGCGCTGGCTGGCCGCAGAGTGCTTCGCCAATGTCGCCGGCGATCTGCGCGCGGTGCTGCGGATGGCTGGCGATCGGGAGCCGGAGCCGTCGGCGGTGGTGCTGGACAGCCGCACGCTGCGCTTGACCCCGGAGAGTGGGGAACGGGCGGGCTGTGACGGGGCCAAGCGCAAGCGGGGTGCGAAGGTCCATCTGGCGGCGGACGCGCCTGGTCATGTCGTGGCGCTACACGTGACGCCCGCCAGTACCAACGACCGAGCCGAGGTCGGCCGGCTGTCGGCCGAGGTGGAAACGAGCGAGAGCATTGAATTGGCCTTTGTCGATCAGGGCTCTTGCGGCCCAAAGCCCGTCGCCCCCACGAGCACCCACGGCATCGTGTTGGAGGTGGTGAAGGCGCCCGAGGCCAAGGGCGGCTTCGTGCTGCTGCCGCGCCGGTGGGAGGAGGATTACGAGCGCTACGCCAGTACTTCCGCTGGTCTACACATGACTGCCTTCGCCTGCCTCAGGCTCAGACAAGCCGGAACGCTCATGGCAAGTGCATAACGCGCTTTAGGAAATGGATGGGCAGACTCCCGAGCTGAAATTTTGGTATGTAAACAATACTGCTTAATCCATCCAATTTTTGCTTGCGTCAATCGCGATCGACTATTCTGACGATTTCACAAGGGGGTTTAACCGGTCGGGCCGGTGTGCAGCGCGCCCTGCGAGCCAGCCAAACTGTCGAATCCAAACATGTCAAAGGAGGCTCAATCACGTCGTGTTCAATTAGGCGTTCAGCCTACCTTCCACACCATTCGGCGCTACCTATCGCCGAAAGCCGTCAGCTTCTGATTCGGGAGCCCGCGAGGAGGATGAGGAAGCGTTCCAGCTTCTCACCAGTGGATCAATTTTTCTCTCTCCATCAATATGATAGGTTTGAAATGGAATACCTGCACACCATGGTCCGCGTGGCCGATCTCGACCGGGCGCTCGCCTTCTACGTGGACGTGTTCGGCCTGCGGGAGGTGCGCCGCGTCGACAACGAGAAGGGGCGCTTCACCCTGGTCTTCCTGGCCGCGCCCGGCGACGTCGCCCGGGCCGAGCAGAGCAAGTCGCCGCTGATCGAGCTCACCTACAACTGGGATCCGGAGACCTATACGGGCGGGCGCAACTTCGGCCATCTCGCCTATCAGGTGGACGACATCTACGCCTTCTGCGGCAGGCTGCGGGAGGCCGGCGTCACCATCAACCGGCCCCCGCGCGACGGCTACATGGCCTTCGTGAAGTCGCCGGACGGGATCTCCATCGAGATCCTGCAGAAGGGCGGGGCGAAGCCGCCGCAGGAGCCCTGGGCCTCGATGGAGAATACCGGCACGTGGTAGCCGGCGTCAGGCGCTCGCCGTCGGCGTGAGGCCGCGTTCGGCGAGCTTGGCGCGTGCCGTCTCCGCCGGCTGCCCGTGCTTCAGGCCGATCACCTCGGGCGTGACGCCGGACCGGCGCGCTTGACGGGGCGGGTGCGTCCGGCGCATCTCCGCTGCGGATCAGGCGGCCGGGCGGCCGCTCCGGGCCCTCGGGTCCGGGGAGGAAAGTCCGGGCTCCATGGAGAAACGGTGCCGGATAACCTCCGGCGGGGGCGACCCCAGGGACAGTGCCACAGAAAGCAGACCGCCCTGCTTGCAGGGTCAGGGTGAAAGGGTGCGGTAAGAGCGCACCGCGGACGCGGCAACGCGGACGGCACGGTAAACCCCACCGGGAGCAAAACCGAATAGGGGCGGCGCGCCGCGGTCCTCGCGGATCGCGGCAGGCCCGTTCTCCAGGCCAGTCGCCCGGGTTGGTTGCTCGAGGCGGCCGGCAACGGTCGTCCCAGAGGAATGGCTGCCACGTCCGTGCGCTCCGGCGCACGGGCCCTACAGAACCCGGCTTACAGGCCGCCTGATCCGCCTCGGCGCCGCTCGTCCAGGGGCAGCGGCCGCGGCCCCGAGACCCGCCCGGCAAGGACGAGGCCCCGGCGGCGAACCTCCTGAGAAACAACGCATCCCGCCCGCCGCCGCCCAGGTCCGGCGGCGGTCGGATCGGGGCGGAAACGGGGCCGCGGATAACGTTCGGTTAACCTTGCTCGGGTCAGATCGCAGGGCGCCGTCCGGCACCCCCCGATGCGTTGACGATCCTCCGAGGCCCATGTTACCCGGCATCATACCGTCAACGGCGTCGATCGGACCGGCGGGCACACCTCTCCGCGGAGCAGGGCGCGCCCGTCTGTGGATCGTTGCCCGGCAGGATTCCGACGACGCTCCAGGGAACCCGGAGACGCCCCCGCGTCCGGGTGCAGGTGCGCATGATCCGATCCCCCGCAGGCGCCGCTCCGGCTCCCCGACAACCCACCGCGGCCGTGCCGCACCCCGCCGGGGCGTGAGCGTGCGCCCCGGCTCCGGCGGACAGCCCGCACCGCACATCCCGGTTCTCCTCGACGAGGTTCTCGATACCCTGGCCCTGCCCGAGGCGGGGCTCGCCGTCGACGGCACCTTCGGCGCGGGCGGCTACAGCCGCGCCATGCTCGCGGCCCGGCCGAGCTTGCGGGTCGTGGCCATCGACCGCGACCCCACCGCCATCGCCGCCGGCGCGGCCCTCGCCGCCGAATCCGGCGGGCGCCTTCGCCTGGTGGAGGGCTGTTTCGGCCGGCTCGACGCGCTCCTCGCCGAGGCCGGCGAGGCGCAGGCCGACCGGGTCGTGCTCGATATCGGGGTCTCCTCGATGCAGATCGACCGTCCGGAGCGGGGCTTCTCCTTCCGCAACGACGGGCCCCTCGACATGCGCATGGGCGCCGAAGGCCCGAGCGCGGCCGACCTCGTCAACGAGGGCGAGGAGGGCATGCTCGCCGACATCGTCTACCATTACGGGGAGGAGCGGCGCTCCCGCGCCGTGGCCCGCACCATCATCGAGGCGCGCCGCCGCGGCCGCATCGAGACCACGGGACAGCTCGCCGATCTCGTGGCCGGCGTGGTCCGCGCCGAGCCCGGCAGCGGCATCCATCCGGCGACCCGGACCTTCCAGGCCCTGCGCATCGCCGTGAACGACGAGCTCGGCGAGCTGGTGCGCGCGCTGCACGCCGCCGAGCAGGTTCTGCGCCCCGGCGGGCGCCTCGCGGTGGTCACCTTCCATTCCCTCGAGGACCGGATCGTCAAGCAGTTCTTCGCCGCCCGCAGCGGGCGCTCCGCGCAGGGCTCGCGGCACATGCCGGGGGGCTTGCGCGCCGGCGCCCCCGTGCGCAGCTTCACGCCGGTGACCAAGGGGCCGGTCCTGCCGGGCGAGGCGGAGGCGGCGCGCAACCCGCGGGCCCGCTCGGCCAAGCTCCGGGTGGCCGAGCGTACGGACGCCCCCGCGCCCGCACCGCTCGCCACGGTCGCCGCCCTGGCCTGCCTGCCCGCCTCCAGCGGCGGAGGACGCCGGTGATCCGCCTTCTCAACCTCCTCGCGGTCTGCGGCCTGATCGCCTCCGCGGTCTACGCCTACTCGACCAAGTACGACACGCTCTACCAGGGCGGCCAGGTCTCGAAGCTGAAGACCGCCCTGCACAAGGAGCGCCAAGCCATCGCGGTGCTGCGCGCCGAGTGGCAGCTCCTGACCCGGCCGGAGCGCCTCCAGGCGGCGGTGGAGAAGCACCTCGCCCTGGAGCCCATCGGCACCGTCCATCTCGGCCGGCTCTCCGACCTGCCGGCCCGGCCCGAGCGCGGCGACGAGATCGGCCGGCTGCTGGCCGCCACGGCCACGCCGAAGGACAAGGCGCTCCCCGAGCCCCGCACCACCGGCGCCCTGACCCGCACCGTCACGACCCGTACGCCGTCCACGGCTTCGAGGTAGCCCGTGTCCGAACACGCCCCTGATCCCAGAGACGCCGCCCCGGCCGCGGAGACCGCGCCGGAAGACGGCCGCCACGTCGAGATCGTGCAGATCGAGGCGCCGCCGGAGCGGCCCGCGGGCGCCGGCCTCGCCGGGCTGGTGCGCGCCATGTTCCGCCTCGCCATCGAGCGCTCGCACGCCCGCGTCGCCGTGGTGGGCCTCGCCTTCGTCTGCATATTCGGCGCCATCGGCGGCAAGCTGGTCTACCGGGCCACCTTCGCCACCAAGATGTCGGAGGAGCACCGCGTCGCCGCCGCCGCGACCACGGCGATCCGCCCGGACATCATCGACCGCAACGGCGAGATCCTGGCCACGGACATCCGCACGGTCTCGGTCTTCGCCGAGCCGCGCAACATCTACGACAAGGACGAGGCGGTCGAGCTGCTCACCGCCGTCCTGCCGGAACTGAACGCCACGGAACTGCGCGCCAAGCTCTCCACCAAGAAGGGCTTCGTCTGGGTTAAGCGCGAGCTGACCCCGCGCCAGCAGGCCGAGGTCCATCGCCTGGGCATCCCCGGCATCGGCTTCCTGCCCGACCACAAGCGGGTCTACCCGAACGGCATGGCCGCGGCCCACATCATCGGCGCGACGAACCTCGACAATATCGGCATCGCCGGCATCGAGAAATACATCGACAACCAGGGCAACAAGGCCCTCAACGAGTTCGGCCTGATCGGCAAGCAGACCGACCTGAAGCCGGTCCAGCTCTCCCTCGACCTGCGCGCGCAGTTCGCCGTGCGCGACGAGCTCGCCAAGGGCGTGGAGCACTTCAGGGCCAAGGCCGGCGCCTCGATGATCATGGACGTGACCACCGGCGAGGTGATCGCCCTGGTCTCGCTGCCGGATTTCGACCCGAACAACCCGGTGGACGCCCTGTCCGACGACAAGATCAACCGCATGAACGTCGGCGTCTACGAGATGGGCTCGACCTTCAAGGCGATGACGCTGGCCATGGCCCTCGATTCCGGCAAGTTCACCGTGAACTCGACCTTCGA
Organism: Methylobacteriaceae bacterium; assembly: GCA_947444195.1. Taxonomy (GTDB): domain Bacteria; phylum Pseudomonadota; class Alphaproteobacteria; order Rhizobiales; family Beijerinckiaceae; genus Methylobacterium. Next base: position 162,653 of record CANEZL010000001.1, read on the forward strand.
CACCCGCGGCGGCGTGCTGAACTGGGGCCGGCAGAAAATCCACGAGTACCACGGCACCAACCGGGTCATCACCATGCCGGAGGTGTTCACGCACTCCTCCAACATCGGCTCGGCCAAGATGGCCCTCGGCATCGGCGTGCCCGGCCACAAGGCCTTCCTGAAGAAGATGGGCCTTCTCGACCGCCTGCGCACGGAACTGCCGGAATCGGCCTCGCCGATCATCCCGCCGCGCTGGACCGAGATCAACACGATCACCATCGCCTTCGGCCACGGCCTCGCGGTGGCCCCGCTCCAGGCCTCGGCGGCGGTGGCCGCGATCGCCAACGGCGGCTTCCTGATGACGCCGACCTTCCTCAAGACCAACGCCGAGGACGCGATGGCCAAGGCCACGCGGGTGCTCAAGCCCGAGACCAGCGAGGCGATGCGCTTCATCATGCGCCTCAACGCGGTCGAGGGCTCGGCCAAGAAGGCGTCGATCCCGTACTACTACGTGGGCGGCAAGACCGGCACGGCCGAGAAGGTGATCGGCGGGCGCTACGTGAAGAACCGCCTGTTCACGACCTTCATGGCGGCGTCGCCCATGAACAACCCGAAATACCTCTTCGTCACCATCATGGACGAGCCGCAGGGCCTGCCGGAATCGGGCGGCTACGCCACCGCCGCCTGGAACTCGGGCGTGGTGACGGGGCGGGTGATCGAGCGCGTCTCCCCCATCCTCGGCCTGCCGCCGCAGTTCGATCCGCCGGTGAAGCCCTTCCCGCTGATGGTGAAGCTCGGCGCCTACCACGCCGACAAGGTCGACGGGCGATGAGCGCTTCCCTCGCGGCGCTGTTCCCCGAGGCCGGCGCGGATTGCGCCGGCCTGCCCGTCGCGGCGGTCACGGCCGACAGCCGCCGGGTCGGCCCGGGCAGCGTCTTCGTGGCGGTGCCCGGCACCCGGGCGGACGGGCGCCTGTTCGCGGCCTCCGCGGCCGCGGCCGGCGCCGTGGCCGTCGCGGGGGAGGGGGCGCGTCCGGAAGACCTGCCGGCCGCGACGCCCTGGATCGCGGTTCCCGACGCGCGCCGCGCCCTGGCGCTCGCCGCGGCCGGCTTGTACCCCGCCCAGCCCGGCACCGTGGTCGCCGTCACCGGCACCGCGGGCAAGAGCTCGGTGGCCGATTTCGTGCGCCAGATCCTCGCCCGCCTCGGGCGCGCCTCGGCGAGCCTCGGCACGGTCGGCATCGTCACGAGCGCCGGCGCGGTCTACGGCTCGCTGACGACGCCCGATCCGGTCACTCTGCACGCGACCCTGGCGCGGCTCACCGACGAGGGCATCACCGACCTCGCCGTGGAGGCCTCCTCCCACGGGATCGAGCAGCGCCGCCTCGACGGGGTGCGCCTGTCCGCGGCGGGCTTCACCAATCTCGGCCGCGACCATCTCGACTATCATCCCGACATCGAGAGCTATCTCGACGCCAAGCTGCGCCTGTTCACGACGCTGCTGCCGGCGGGCTGCCCGGCGATCGTCAACGCCGACGGGGCCTATGCCGACCGGGTCGTGGCCGCAGCGGAGGCCGCGGGCCGGCCCGTGCGCACCACGGGCGCCGCCGGGCGCCATATCCGCCTGCGGGCGCGGGCGACCGAGGGCTTCGCCCAGCGCCTCGATCTCGAGGGCGATTACGGCCCGCGCAGCGTCAGCGTGCCCCTCGTGGGCGCCTTCCAGGTGGAGAACGCCCTGGTGGCCGCGGGCCTCGTCCTCGCCACGGAGGCGGGGGCGGCCGATCCGGACGCTGTCTTCGCGGCGCTTGCCCACCTCACCGGCGTCCCGGGGCGGATGGAGCGCGTGGGCGAGGTGCGCGGCGCCCTCTGCCTCGTGGACTACGCCCACAAGCCGGAGGCGCTGGAGAGCGTGCTCACGGCGCTCCGCCCGTTCGCCACCGGCCGCCTCGTCTGCGTGTTCGGCTGCGGCGGCGACCGCGACCGCGGCAAGCGACCGCTCATGGGCGCGATCGCCGCCCGCCTCGCCGACCGGGTGATCGTCACCGACGACAACCCCCGCAGCGAGGCGCCCGCCGCGATCCGCGCCGCGATCCTGGAGGCCGCGCCCGGCGCGGAGGAGATCGGCGACCGGGCCGAGGCGATCGGCACGGCCGTGCGCGGTCTCGGGCCGGGCGACGTGCTGGTGGTCGCCGGCAAGGGCCACGAAACCGGCCAGATCGTGGGCGATCGCACCCTTCCGTTCTCGGACCACGCGGTGGTCCGCGCCGCGATCGCGGGCGGATGAGAGCCCGCCGTCCCGTCTCGGGGCGGCGCGCGCAATACGGATCGGACGACGATGACGGATCTCTGGACCCCGCAAGCCCTGGAGGAGGCCACCGGCGGCACTCTCGTGGGCGCGCCGCGTGCCGTGACCGGCGCCTCGATCGACACCCGCACCCTCCAGCCGGGCGACCTGTTCTTCGCGATCCGGGGCGATGCCCGCGACGGGCACGATTTCGTGGCCGACGCTCTCGGGCGCGGGGCCGGCGCGGCGGTGGTGGCGCGGGACCGCGCCGCGGCGCTCAGGTCCCACGGCCCCGTCCTCGCCGTTCCGGGGGACGGGCCCGACCCCGTCCTCGACGCCATGCGGGCCCTCGGCCGGGCGGCGCGTGCCCGCACCGGCGCGTCCGTGGTCGCGGTGACGGGCTCGGTGGGCAAGACCGGCACGAAGGAGGCCCTGCGCCACGTGCTCGGCGCGCAAGGGGCGACGCATGCCTCGGTCGCCTCCTACAACAACCATTGGGGGGTGCCGCTGACGCTGGCGCGGATGCCGGCGGAGACGCGCTACGGCGTGTTCGAGGTCGGCATGAACCACGCTCACGAGATCCTGCCGCTCACCGCCCAGGTGCGCCCCGACGTGGCGCTGATCACCACGGTGGAGCCCGTCCATATCGAGCACTTCCCCTCGCTCTCGGCCATCGCGGACGCCAAGGGCGAGATCTTCTTCGGGCTGAAGCCCGGCGGCGTCGCCGTGATCAACCGCGACAACCCGAACTTCTCGCGCCTCCTCGCCCATGCCCAGGCCTCGCCCGCGGGCCGGGTCGTCAGCTTCGGCGAGCACGAAGGCGCCGACGTGCGGGCGCTGCGCATCGTCCTGCGGCCCGACCTCTCGGTGGTCGACGCGGTGGTGATGGGCCAGCCCGTCACCTACCGGCTGGGCACCGCGGGCCGGCACGCCGCCATGAACTCGCTGGGCGTGCTGGCGGCGGTGCACAGCCTGGGCGCCGACCTCGCCCAGGCCGCGCTCGCCCTGTCGCGCCTGAGCCCGCCCGCCGGGCGCGGCGAGCGCACGGCCCTGCGCTTGGCCGACGGCGAGGCCTTCCTCGTGGACGAGAGCTACAACGCCAACCCGGCCTCCGTGCGGGCCGCGCTCGCCACCCTCGCCGGCATCGAGACGGGTCCGCGCGGGCGCCGCATCGCCGTGCTCGGCGACATGCTGGAACTCGGCCCCACCAGCGAGGACCTGCATCGGGGCCTCGCCGAGGCGGTGGAGGCCGCCGGCATCGACCTCGTCTTCACCGCGGGAACGCGCATGCGCCACCTGTTCGAGGCCCTGCCGATGAGCCGGCGCGGCATCGCGGCGGCGGAGTCCGGCGACCTCGTCGAGCCGCTGGCCAAGCTCCTGCGCGCGGGCGACGCCGTGATGGTCAAGGGTTCGAACAGCATCCGCATGGGGCGCATTGTCGAGGCGCTCAAAGCCCGCTACGCGGATGCTGCACCGCAACGTGATTCGGCTGCGGCCGCCGCGCCCTGAGGGGGCGCCCGCCCCATGTCCGGCGGGCCGGCCCGCCGGTCCCCGTCACCCCCCGAACGAGCAGGCTCAGCCCCTCCGATGCTGTATCTCCTGTCGGAACTGAGCGGCACGCTGTCGGCGCTCAACGTCTTCCGCTACATCACCTTCCGCACCGGCGGCGCCCTGTTCACGGCGGGCCTGTTCGTGTTCTGGTTCGGCCCCTGGATCATCTCCCTGCTGCGCCTGCGCCAGGGCAAGGGCCAGCCGATCCGCGAGGACGGGCCGCAGGCCCATCTGCTGACGAAGCGGGGCACGCCGACCATGGGCGGCCTGATGATCCTGGCGGGCGCCGTGGTCGCCGTGCTGCTCTGGGCGAACCCGCGCAACCACTACGTCTGGATCACCCTGGCGGTGACCCTGGGCTTCGGGGCGATCGGCTTCTACGACGACTATCTCAAGGTCACGAAGCAGTCCCACAAGGGCTTCTCCGGCCGCTCGCGCCTGCTGCTGGAAGCGCTGCTCGCCATCTCGGCCTGCGCGGCGATCTCGTACTTCTCGCCCGCTCCCCTGCAGAACCAGCTCGCCTTCCCCGTCTTCAAGGACGCGCTGCTCAACCTCGGCATCTTCTACGTCCTGTTCGGCGGCTTCGTGATCGTGGGCGCGGGCAACGCGGTGAACATGACCGACGGCCTCGACGGCCTGGCCATCGTGCCGGTCATGATCGCCTGCGGCACCTTCGGCGTGATCGCCTACCTCGTCGGCAACTCCTTCACCGCGAGCTACCTCCAGGTGAACTACGTGCGCGACACGGGCGAGCTCGCCGTGGTCTGCGGCGCGGTGATCGGTGCGGGCCTCGGCTTCCTCTGGTTCAACGCGCCCCCCGCGCAGATCTTCATGGGCGATACCGGATCCCTCGCGCTCGGCGGCCTGCTCGGCACCATCGCGGTCGCCACCAAGCACGAGATCGTTCTGGCCATCGTCGGCGGCCTGTTCGTCCTGGAGATGATGTCGGTGATCATCCAGGTCGCCTCCTTCAAGCTCACGGGCAAGCGCGTCTTCCGCATGGCGCCGATCCACCACCATTTCGAGCAGAAGGGCTGGAAGGAGGCGCAGGTGGTGATCCGCTTCTGGATCATCGCGGTCATCCTGGCGCTCGCGGGCCTCGCCACGCTCAAGCTGCGCTGAAAACTCGGCCGGCTTGCGACTCGTCCGGCACCGGCTCTATCGTATTGTGGTGGCACGATGATCCCGGAAAGGCGGTTTCCACTTTTCCGCGTCGTGCTCTAGGAGGAGCGTCCGCGCGCCCCTGGGGCGCGACCGTTTCCAGAGCCCGCGCATGACCCCGATCACCACCTTCGCGGACCGCACCGTCGCCCTGTTCGGCCTCGGCGGATCGGGGCTCGCCACGGCGCGCGCCCTGCAGGCGGGGGGCGCCCGCGTGCTCGCCTGGGACGACAGCGTCGAGAGCGTGGCGCGGGCCCACGAGGCCGGGATCGAGACGGCGGACCTGCGCCAAGTCGACTGGACCGGCATCGCCGCCTTCGTCCTGGCCCCGGGCGTGCCCCTGACCCATCCCGCCCCGCACTGGACCGTGGGCCTCGCCCGCGAGGCCGGCGTCGAGATCGTCGGCGACATCGAGCTGTTCTGCCGCGAGCGGGCGAAGAGCGCGCCGGGAAGCCCGTTCGTGGCGATCACCGGCACCAACGGCAAGTCGACCACCACAGCCCTGATCAGCCACATCCTGGCCCAGGCCGGCCGCGACGTGCAGATGGGCGGCAATATCGGCACCGCGATCCTGTCGCTGGAGCCGCCGGCCGACACGCGCGTCCACGTGATCGAGATGTCCTCGTTCCAGATCGACCTGACGCCGTCGCTGAACCCGAGCGTCGGGGTCCTGCTCAACGTCACCCCCGACCATCTCGACCGGCACGGCACGCTGGAGCAGTACGCCGCGATCAAGGAGCGCCTGATCCAGGGCGCGGATCTGGCCGTCGTCGGCATCGACGACCGCCCGAGCCGCGAGATCGCGGAGCGCCGGGGCGAGCGGCTCGTGCGCGTGCACGTGCCCCGCGACGCCACCCTCTCGGCCGACGCCCTGATCGTCCGGGACGCCGCGGTGCTTGGTCCGGACGGTACCCGTCTCGCCGATCTCGCGGGGCTCGGCGCGCTTCGCGGCGCCCACAACTGGCAGAACGCGGCGGTCGCCGTCGCGGTCGCGCGGGCGCTCGGCCTGGAGCCCGCGGCGATCCAGGCGGGGCTCGCCTCGTTCCCCGGCCTGCCGCACCGGATGGAGGAGGTGGCGCGCCGGGGCGCGGTGCTCTTCGTCAACGACTCGAAGGCGACGAACGCGGATTCCACCGAGAAGGCGCTCACCGCCTTCCGCGACATCCACTGGATCCTCGGCGGCAAGGCCAAGGAGGGCGGCATCTTCCCGCTGGTGCCGTATTTCGAGCGGATCGCCCACGCCTACCTGATCGGCGCGGCCTCGGACGCCTTCGCCGCCACCCTGGAGGGCGCCGTGCCCTACACCCGCTGCGAGATCCTGGAGGCCGCGGTGCCTGCCGCCGCCGCGGGTGCCGCCGCCTCGGGCGCCCCCGAGCCCGTGGTGCTGCTCTCGCCGGCCTGCGCCTCCTACGACCAGTACCGCTCCTTCGAGCAGCGCGGCGACCATTTCCGCGCCCTGGTCCGCGGGCTGGCCGACGAATCGTAGGCCCGGATCCGGGGGCCGCCGCGACCGCGCGCCGACATTTCGGGACCGCAGGAACGAAGGAGGTGGTGCGAGACTTTTCCCACCGATCTCGATCGCGGTGACCGCACAGACGAAGGATCCGACAGGATCGCGTCCTTCGGCGCGTCCGCTCCGGCGGACGAAGCGGATGCCGAGATGCGAATCAGATTGCGCACAAGCGAGTGATCCCTATCTAACCCGCTGGGACCGGCGGGCCGTGGGGCGCTGTGCCGGAGGGCCGTAGGAGCGGCGACAGAGCTTTGCCCGATCGTTTCGAGCAGAACCGCATCGATGCCGAGATCGAACGCTCCGATCCGAGCCACGATCCGTTCGCCGCCGCCGTGCGCGCGACGCGGATGCCGATGCTGATCACGGATCCGCACAAGCCCGACAACCCGATCGTGTTCGCCAACGCGGCGTTCTACAAGCTCACGGGCTACGACCGCGACGCGGTCATCGGGCAGAACTGCCGCTTTCTGCAGGGGCCCGAGACCAATCGCATGGATGTCGCGCGGATCCGCGACGCCGTCGAGCGGCGGGTCACGATCGAGCTCGATCTCCTGAACTACAAGAAGACCGGCGAGCCGTTCTGGAACAGGCTTCTGATCTCGCCCGTCTTCGACCGGGACGGGCAGCTGACCTTCTACTTCGCCTCCCAGTTCGACGTCACGCTCCAGCGCGAGAAGCTGGCGCGCATCCAGCGCGACCGCGACGCCCTGGAGCAGGAGGTGGAGCGCCGCACCCTCGACCTGACCCGCAGCGAGGACCGGCTCCGGTTCATCGTCAAGGCCGGCCGCTTCGGCTCGTGGACCCTCGATCTGTCCGACATGCGGCTGGTCGCCTCCGACGTCTGCAAGGAGAATTTTGGCCGGGAGGTGGACGACCCGTTCAGCTACGACGAGCTCACCGCGAGCGTCGCGCCCGAGGACCGGGAGCGCATGCGGGCGGCGGTGGAGGCTTCGATCCGCGAGCGGGGCGACTACGACATCGAGTACCGCATCCTCACGCCCAGGGGCGAGGTGCGCTGGCTCCAGATCCGGGGCCAGACCTATTACGGCGCCGACGGCCGCCCGCTCAGCATGGCCGGCGTGTCCATCGACATCACCGAGCGAAAGCGCGGCGAGGAGCACCGTGCGCTCCTGGCCGAGGAGCTGAACCACCGGGTCAAGAACTCGATGGCGACGATGCGCTCCATCGCCTACCAGACCCTGAGCAACGCGGGCTCCCTGGAGGAGGCGCGCGTGACCCTCGACGCCCGCCTGCAATCGCTCTCCGCCGCCCACGACGTGCTGACCCGGGAGAGTTGGGAGGGGGCGACGCTGGGCGAGATCGCGGAGGGGGCCCTGCAGCCGTTCCGCCAGAAGGACGGGAACCGCTTCAAGATCGGCGGCCCGCTGGTGCGCCTGTCGCCCCGGCACGCGCTGGCCTTCGTGATGGCGCTGCACGAACTGGCCACCAACGCCGTGAAGTACGGCGCGCTCTCCAAGGGCACCGGCCGGGTCATCCTCGACTGGGACGTGGTGGACGAGCCGAGCCCCGGTCGCCTGTGGCTGCGCTGGGAGGAGATCGGCGGCCCCCCCGTCACCGCGCCCCAGCGCAAGGGGTTCGGCTCGCGGATGATCGAGCGGGCGCTCGCGGCCGAACTCGGCGGCGTGGCCGAGATCGACTACCGGCCCCGCGGCGTGGTGTGCACGGTGGAGGCGCCGCTGCCGGACAAGCTCGCCCCGGTTTCGGCCTGATACGATCTCCGCTCGATCGAAGCGGGGCGCGTATCGGCCAAGCCCGCGCGGCGCCTAAATCCGCCATCCCGAAGGGATCGATCGGATCTGGTATGACACACGGCCGCGGCCTCAGCGCGCGAGAACCTTGGCCGCCTCCCGCGTGCTCGCCACCGCCTCGGAAACCTGGCCGACCGCGGTGCCGATCGCGCCGATATTGCCGGTGATCGAGGTCACGGCGTCGGCGGCGTGCTGCATGTTCTCGGCGAGGTCGCGCGTCACCGCGCTCTGCTCCTCGATGGCCGCCGCGGTCACCACCACGCTCTCCCGCATCACGTCGACCGCCTGGCGGATCGAGCCCAGCGAGTCGACCACCTCCCGCGACATCGCCTGGACGCTGAAGATCTCGCCGTTGATTCGGTCGGTGGCCCGGGCCGCCTGGTCGGCGAGGGCCTTCACCTCGCTTGCCACCACGGCGAAGCCGCGGCCGGCCTCGCCCGCGCGGGCCGCCTCGATGGTGGCGTTGAGCGCCAGCAGGTTGATCTGGCCGGCGATGGTGGCGATCAGCCCGACGAGGCCGCTCATGCCCGAGGCGGTGTCGGCGAGGCGCTGGGTCTGGTCGTCGGCGGCGCGCATGCAGGCCTGAGCCGTGTCGGTCGCCCCCTGCGAGCGCACGATGTTCCGCGAGAGCTCGCCGACGGAAGCCGCGAGTTCCTCGGCGGCGGCGGCCACCGACTGGACGTTGCCCGACGTCCCGCCCGCGCTCCGTCCCGCCGCCGTCGCGGCCTGGGAGGCGGCGGCCACCGCCGCGTCGATCTCGCCGAAGTTGCGGTCGATCAGGGTGCGCAGGCTCGCCAGCAGCCGGACCTGATCGGTGATGTCGGTGGCGAACTTCACCACCTTGTAGGGCCGCCCGGAGGCGTCGAGGATCGGATTGTAGGAGGCCTGGATCCAGATCTCGCGGCCGTCCCGGCCGATCCGCCGGAACTGGGCGGCCCGGTAGGTGCCCGCGCGCAGGGCCGCCCAGAAGGCCGCGTAGTCCGCGCTCGCACCCTCGGCGGGATCGACGAAGATGCGGTGGTGGCGCCCGACGATCTCGTGGAGCTCGTAGCCCAGGGTCGCCAGGAAGTTCGCGTTCGCCTCCAGGATCGTCCCGTCGAGGTCGAAGGCGATCACCGCCTGGGACTTGCCGATGGCCGCGATCTGGCCCGCGCGGTCGGCATCCTCCGCCTTGCGCGCGGTGATGTCGGTGGCGAACTTCACGATCCGGCAGGGCCGCCCGGCCCCGTCGAGGACGGGGTTGTAGGAGGCCTCGATCCAGACCGGGCGCCCGTCCCTGGCGATGCGCCGGAACTGGTCCGCGACGGGTTCGCCCGCGCGCAGCCGCTCCCAGAAGGTCCGGTACTCGGCGGAACCCGCGTGATCCGGATCGACGAAGATCGCGTGCGGACGCCCGACGATCTCCGGGAGGTCGTAGCCCATCAGCGCGAGGAAGTTCGCGTTCGCGCTCAGGACCCGGCCCTGGAGATCGAACTCGATCACCGCCTGTTGCCGGTCCAGGGCGGCGAGCTTCGCGCGGGCTTCGCGGATCCTGCGTGCAGCGAACATTGACCTCGTCCCCATCCTCGGCGGTGCGGCTTGTGCCGTCTCCGTGCCGATGACACGCGCCACCGTGGTGGATCCGCCATCGACTCGCGCAATAGTTGTATTGGTCGATTAACACGAGGTTGCGCGCCGGACCGGCGGTCGGGCGCGGCCGATCCGGCATAAGGATGCGTTTACCATTCCGGCACAGGATCGCGGCCGGCCCGCACGAAGTGCTCGCGCGCGCCCCGGAGTCGCCCCCCAGCATGATGTCCCGCGCGGAACGCACGCCCCTGACGGACTGGTGGTGGACCGTGGACCGCGGCCTGCTCGCGGCGCTCGGCGCCCTGATGGTGGCGGGCCTCGTCTTCCTGATGGGCGGCGGCCCGCCCGTGGCCGAGCGCATCGGCCTGCCGACCTTCTACTTCCTCAACCGTCAGGCGATGTACCTCGCCCCAACCATCCTGCTGATCTGCGCGGTCTCCTTCCTGTCGCTCCGCGGCATCCGGCGGCTCGCCCTCATCACCTGGATGATCGGCGTCGTGCTCTGCGTGGTGGCGAGCAAGTTCGGCCCGGAGATCAAGGGCGCGCACCGCTGGATCCAGTTCGGCTCCTTCGGCCTCCAGCCCTCGGAATTCGTGAAGCCCTCCTTCGTGGTGGTGGCGGCCTGGGCCTTCTCGGAGGGCGCGCAGCGGCGGGACATGCCGGGCGGGCTCATGGCCATCCTGCTGCTGCCGCTCACCATCGTGCCGCTGCTGCTGCAGCCCGATTTCGGGCAGACCATGCTGATCACCCTGGTCTGGTGCGCGCTGTTCTTCGTGGCCGGCCTGCACCTCGTCTGGGTCGCGGCGCTCGGCGTCATCGGCATGGGCGGGGTGTTTGCCGCCTACACCTTCTTCCACCACGTGCGCGAGCGCATCACCCGCTTCCTCGACAAGGATTCGGGCGACAGCTTCCAGGTGTTCTGGTCGCAGGAATCCTTCCGCTCCGGCGGCTGGCTCGGCACCGGGCCGGGGGAGGGGGTGGCCAAGCGGCACCTGCCCGATGCACATACCGACTTCATCTTCTCCGTCACCGGCGAGGAATTCGGCGTGCTGGTCTGCCTGGGTCTCGTGGCGCTCTTCGCCTACATCGTGCTGCGCTGCCTGCGGCAGGCGCGGCGCACCGACGACACCTTCTCGCGGCTGGCCATCACCGGGCTCACCACCCTGTTCGGCCTCCAGGCCTGCATCAACATGGCGGTGAACACGCAGCTGATGCCGGCCAAGGGCATGACGCTGCCCTTCGTCTCCTACGGCGGCTCCTCGCTGATCTCGCTGGCGCTGGGCATGGGCTTCCTCGTGGCGTTGACCCGCAAGCGTCCGCGCACGACGCTGCTGAGCCAGAAGCCGCCCGGCACGGCCGCCGCCACGGTGGCGGGGGTGATGCGGTGACCGTCTTCACGCCGACGATCCTGCTCTGCGCGGGCGGCACCGGCGGGCATCTCTTCCCCGCCGAGAGCCTCGCCCACGCCCTGCGCGCCCGCGGCGTGCGGGTGGCGCTCGCCACCGACGCGCGGGTGGACGCCTTCCGGGACACCTTTCCGGCCTCCGAATTCGTCACCATCCCCTCGGCGACGCCCTCCGGCCGCAACCTCGTGAAGCGCGCCTCCGCCCTCGTCACCCTCGGGCGCGGCTTCGGCACCGCTCTGCGCGCGGTCAAGCGCATCAATCCGGCCGCCATCGTCGGCTTCGGCGGCTACCCCACCGTGCCGCCGGTGCTCGCCGGGCAGATGCTGAAGGTGCCGACCGTCCTGCACGAGCAGAACGCGGTGATGGGCCGGGCCAACGCCTTCCTCGCCCGCGGCGCGCGCACCATCGCCACCGGCTTCAAGGACGTGCGCGGCGTGCCCGACAAGGCGGGCGCGCCGCGCATCCACACCGGCAATCCCCTGCGGCCGGCTGTGATCGAGGCCGCCAAGGTCCCCTTCGCGCCGCTGGACCAGGGCGGGACCCTGCGCCTCCTCGTCTTCGGCGGCAGCCAGGGGGCGCGGGTGATGGGCGAGGTTGTGCCGAAGGCGCTGGCCGAGCTGCCCGCCGACCTGCGCGCGCGCCTGCACCTCGTGCAGCAGGTCCGGCCCGAGGATCTCACCGCCGTCCAGAACGACTACCTCGCCCTCGGCCTCGCCGGGCTGGAGGCGGCGCCCTTCTTCAAGGACCTGCCCGCCCGCATGGCGGCGAGCCATCTCGTGGTCTCGCGCTCGGGCGCCTCGACGGTCTCCGAACTCGCCGCCATCGGCCGGCCGGCCATCCTCGTGCCGCTGCCCGGCGCCCTCGACCAAGACCAGGCCGCCAACGCCGCGACGCTCGCCGGCATCGGCGCGGCGCTGGCCCTTCCGCAGACCGCGTTCACCCCGGACCGGCTGACCGCGGAGCTCGTCGAGTACTTCGAGAATCCCGAGAAATTGACCCGCGCGGCGGAGGCCGCCAAAAGCGCGGGCATCCACGACGCCGCCGAGCGGCTCGCCGCGGTGGTCGTCGAGACGGCGGCCCGCACCTGATTTCCTCGAAGGTCACCGCCTGCGCGGGGCCTGGCACACCACGGTTCGACCCATGAAGCTGCCCGACAAGCTCGGCCCCATCCACTTCATCGGCATCGGCGGCATCGGCATGTCCGGCATCGCCGAGGTGATGCACAATCTCGGCTACACCGTGCAGGGCTCGGACGCCAACGACAACGCCAACGTGCGCCGGCTCGCCGACAAGGGCATGCGCACCTTCGTCGGCCACGACGCGGTCAACGTCGAGGAGGCCGCCCTCGTCGTGGTCTCCACCGCGATCCGCCGGGACAATCCGGAGCTGAAGGCCGCCCGCGAGCGCCGCCTGCCGGTGGTGCGCCGGGCCGAGATGCTGGCCGAGCTGATGCGCTTCAAGTCCTGCGTCGCCATCGCCGGCACCCACGGCAAGACCACGACGACCTCGCTGGTCGCCACGCTCCTCGACGCGGGCAATCTCGACCCGACCGTGATCAACGGCGGCATCATCAACGCCTACGGCACCAACGCCCGCATGGGCGAGGGCGAGTGGATGGTTGTGGAGGCCGACGAGTCCGACGGCACCTTCCTGAAGCTGCCGGCGGATGTGGCCATCGTCACCAACATCGACCCCGAGCATCTCGACCATTTCGGCTCGTTCGACGCGGTGAAGGACGCCTTCCGGCGCTTCATCGACAACATCCCGTTCTACGGCTTCGCGGTGATGTGCATCGACCATCCCGTGGTGCAGGATCTCGTCGGCCATATCGAGGACCGGCGCATCATCACCTACGGCGAGAACCCGCAAGCGGACGTGCGCCTCATCGACGTGGACCTGCGCGGCGGCCAGAGCCGCTTCCGGGTGATGATCCGCGACCGCCGCCCGGGCTACCGGATGGAGATGGAGGATCTCGTCCTGCCCATGCCGGGCAAGCACAACGCGCTGAACGCCACCGCGGCGCTCGCCGTCGCGCACGAGCTCGGCGTGAAGCCCGAGGCGATCCGCAACGCGCTCGCCGGCTTCGGCGGCGTGAAGCGCCGCTTCACCCGCACCGGCGAGTGGAACGGCGCGGCGATCTTCGACGATTACGGGCACCATCCCGTGGAGATCAAAGCGGTGCTGAAAGCCGCCCGCGCCTCCACCGACGCGGGCGTGATCGCCATCGTGCAGCCCCACCGCTACACCCGCCTGCAATCGCTGTTCGACGACTTCTGCACCTGCTTCAACGACGCCGACACGGTCATCGTCGCCCCGGTCTACGCGGCGGGCGAGCAGCCCATCGAGGGGATCGACCGCGACGGCCTGGTGGCGGGCCTGCGCTCCCGCGGCCATCGCGACGCCCGCCCCCTGGAGCGGCCCGAGGACCTGCCCCGCATCGTCGCGGAACTCGCCAAGCCCAACGACTACGTGGTGTGCCTCGGCGCCGGCAACATCACCCAGTGGGCCTACGCGCTGCCGGGCGACCTCGCCGCGCTGAAGGGGTGAGGGCATGCGTTCGGCGTCGCCGGACAGCACCCGCTTTCGACGGCATCTGCGTGCGGGGCAGACCGAGGCCGAACAGCGCCTATGGTATCGCCTTCGCGATCGTCGTCTCGCGGGCGTCAAGTTCGTCCGCCAGGAGACGGTCGGGCGGTACGTCGCGGATTTCCGCTGCCGCGAGGCGCGCCTGATCGTCGAACTCGACGGCGGCCAGCACGCCGATAGCAGCCACGACCGAGTCCGGGACGCCTGGCTGACCGAGCGCGGCTATCGCATCCTGCGCTTCTGGAACGCCGAGGTCATGAACAACACGCTCGGCGTTCTGGACACCATCCTCGCCGCGCTTCCCCCCTCTCCCCGCCCGCGGGGAGAGGGCCGCGACGACCTCAGATCTCGGGTGTTCCCGAGATCTGTTCCCGAATGCCCAAGTCGAGCAGGCTCGACTTGGGTGGTCGGCGCGGCTAGCCCGAAGGGCGAAGGTGAGGGGGCGGCTCCGGAGGAGACTCTGCCGGAGCCGCCCCCTCACCCTCGGCTGCCGCCTCGATGCGACGACGACAAGGTCGTCGCATCCCTCTCCCCGCAAGCGGGGCGAGGGGAGATCCCCGTATGACCACATCGCTGCACGACCAGATCCGCGCTGCCGCCCCCGCTCTACGCGGGCGCCTGCTCGCGAACCAGCCGCTCGCCGACCTCACCTGGTTCCGCGTCGGCGGGCCGGCGGAGATCCTGTTCACGCCCGCCGACGAGGAGGATCTGGCGCTCCTCCTCGCCGCCCTCGATCCGGCCGTGCCGGTCACGGTGATCGGGCTCGGCTCGAACCTCATCGTGCGCGACGGCGGCGTGCCGGGCGTGGTGGTCCGCCTCGGCGGCAAGGCCTTCGGCGGCATCGACGTCGACGGCGACCGGCTCCGCGTCGGCACCGCGGTGCCGGACATGCGGCTCGCCAAGGCCGCCGCGGAGGCCGGCCTCGACGGGCTCGCCTTCTTCCGCGGCATCCCGGGCTCGGTCGGCGGGGCGCTGCGCATGAATGCCGGGGCGCATGGCGGCGAGACCACCGACGTGCTGGTGGAGGCCCGCGGCATCGACCGCGGCGGGGCTCTCCGCGTGTTCAGCCACGCCGCGATGGGCTTCACCTACCGCCACTCCGCCGCCCCCGAGGACGTGATCTTCACGAGCGCCCTGTTCCGCGGGCGGCCGGGGGAGCGCGCGGCGATCGAGGCCGAGATGGAGCGCGTCACCGCGGCGCGCGAGGCGGCCCAGCCGATCCGCGAGCGCACCGGCGGCTCGACCTTCAAGAACCCGGAGGGCGGCAAGGCGTGGCAACTCGTCGACGCCGCCGGCTGCCGCGGGCTGACGATCGGCGGCGCCCAGGTCTCGGAGATGCACTGCAACTTCCTGATCAACCGCGGCGGGGCGACGGCCGCCGACATCGAGGGCCTCGGCGAGGAGGTGCGCCGCCGGGTGCGGGAGCAGTCGGGCGTCGAGTTGCACTGGGAGATCAAGCGCATCGGCGTCGAGACGACGCCCGCCTGACGGATCGTCCCGCCGAGATCGGAGGAGGGAGCGCCCATGGCCCCGACCGACCCCTCAGCCGTCGCCGACCGTCTCGGCCGGCTCATCGACGACGTCGCCGCGGGCGCCGACGCGGCGCGGACGGGCGGCGACATCCTGCGCCTGCGGGATCGGCTCAACCGCGAATGGGACGCCGCCCAGCCCGGCGCCCATCTCTCCCCAGAGACCTACGAGGCCCTGCGGCTTCGCTGCGGGGCGGCGCATGACCATCTGACCGAGCGCTTCGTCGCCCTCCGGAACCTCACCCCGGAGCCGGAGCCGCTGCTCCTCATCGATCCCGAGCCCCCGACCGTCGCGACGTTCTTCGAAGGGGCCGCGCCGGTCGCGGGTTGGACGGCCGAGGCTGAGGCGGCGATCCGCGCGGCGGAAGCCCGCCTCGGGGTGCGCCTGCCCGCGACGCTCCGGGCGCTCTATCGGCTGCGGAACGGCGGCCCGACGGACTTCTTCCTCGCCACCGATATCCCGGACGCACCCCTGCGGTTCGCGGGCCACGCGGCTCTGCGCGAGGCCGACGAACTCTGGCCGACGGTCCTGCCCGGCTTCGGCCTGACCGCCCTGGAGCGTCTGGAAACCCTCGGCGCGATCGGCGACGGGATCGATTTCGGCGACGAGGACGAAGCCTGGCGCGCCGTCCTGCCGGGGATCGACCGTCTGATCCCGATCAGCAACCACGGCTCCGATCTCTGGCTCTGCCTGGACTACGCCGAGGCCGCCGAGCCGTCGGTGGCGCTGTTCGACGCGACGTCGTTCGAGCGGCCCGGCGCCATCACCTTCCGCCGCCCCGATTTCACGGCGTTCTTCGCCGGGCTCCGGCGGCACGGCGTCACCGTCGAGGACGGCCTCGCCCTGCGCGGCCCGCGCGTCCTCGGCGAGGATGCCTGAATGTCCTCACCCCATCACCGGGCGCCCCGCGCACCGAAACAGCCCTGAAAGGGTCAAGCCGATGTCCAAGCACGTCGCCGTCCTGATGGGCGGCTGGTCCTCCGAGCGGGAAATCTCGCTGCGCTCCGGCACTGCCTGCGCCCGCGCGCTGGAAGAGGCGGGGTTCCGGGTCACGCCGGTCGATGTCGGGCCGGACATCGCCACCGTGCTCACCGCGCTGAAACCCGACGCGGCGCTCAACGCGCTGCACGGGCCGGCGGGCGAGGACGGGACGATCCAGGGCCTGCTCGAGATCCTGAAGATACCCTACACCCATTCCGGCGTGCTCGCCTCGGCGCTCGCCATGCACAAGGAGCGCGCCAAGGTGGTGATGCGGGCGGCCGGCGTTCCGGTGCCGGAGGGCCGCGTCGTTAACCGTCACGTGGCCGCGAAGTCACACGTCCTGCCCCCGCCCTACGTGCTCAAGCCCGTCTCCGAGGGCTCCTCGATGGGGGTGATCATCGTGCGCGACGGGCGCTCCCATCCTCCCCAGATCCTCGGCTCCGAGGAATGGGTCTACGGGGACGAAGTCCTTGCGGAGACTTACATTGCGGGCCGCGAACTGACCTGCGCGGTGATGGGCGACAGGGCGCTCGGCGTCATCGAGATCAGGCCCGCCACGGGGGAGTGGTACGACTTCGACGCCAAGTACGCGGCGGGGGGCTCGATCCACGTCCTGCCCGCCGACCTTAAACCAAATGTTTACCAGCGTGTCCAAGAGTTGTCGTTAACGGCGCATCAAGCACTGGGCTGCCGGGGCGTCAGCCGTGCGGACCTTCGCTACGACGATACACCGGGAGGAACCGGTGCCCTCGTCGTCCTCGAGGTCAACACGCAACCCGGCATGACCCAGACGAGCCTTGTGCCGGAGATGGCGGCCCATGCGGGCTTCGGATTCGGTGAGCTCGTCCGATGGATGGTGGAGGACGCTTCTCTGGGCCGCTGAGCCCCGCTCCCGGCCTCGGCGCGCGCCTCGCGCAGGGGTTGATGGAGCCGCTCGCCCGGCGCCTGCGCGCCCGCCTCCTGCGGCAGAGGGAGCCGATCGAGCGGCGGCTGCCGCGCGGCCTCGGCGCCGTCGGCCTCTCCACCGCCTGCGCCGGCCTCGCCCTCGCCGGATTCGTGGCGAGCGGGCGCTACGACGGTTTCGTGGCCGAGTACGGCCGCCCCATGGACATCGCCGCGCGGCTCGCCGGCTTCGGCGTCGAGCGCGTGACCATCTCCGGGATCTCCCGGATGTACGAGCGCGAGGTGCTCTCCGCCGCCGGCATCGACTGGCGCAGCTCCGTTCCCTTCCTCGACGTCGCCGACGTGCGCGCGCGCCTGCTCGCCGTGCCGCTGATCGCGTCCGTCTCCGTGCGCAAGGTCTACCCGCGCGAGATCGTCATCAACCAGGTGGAGCGGGAGCCCGCCGCGCTCTGGCAGCGCAACGGCGAGGTCAGCGTCATCGCCGCCGACGGCACCGTCATCGACACCATGCGCGACGACCGCTACGCCAGCCTGCCCCTGGTGGTGGGGGAGGGCGCCAACGCCCGGCTCGGCGAGTATCTCGGCCTCATCGCCGCGGCGGGCCCCCTCGCGGACCGGGTCAGGGCCGGCACCTACGTCTCCGGGCGGCGCTGGACGCTGAAGCTCGACGGCGTGGACATCCGCCTGCCGGAGACCGATCCGGCCGCCGCGCTCGCCCGCCTCGTGGTGCTGGAGCGCAAGGCGGGCCTTCTCGAGAAGGACATCATCGCGGTCGACCTGCGCATGACCGACCGCGTGGTGGTCCGCCTCACGGAGGAGGCCGCCGCCGCCCGGGCCGAGGCCCAGAAGAAGCCGAAGAAGGCCACGCCATCGTGAGCGATCACCGCCTGCACCGCCCCCTCGTCTCCGTCGTTCCAGTCGCCCGGTAGCGTTCGATGCACAGCCATCACGGCCTCACGCCGCGCCTGAAGCCGCTCTCCGCCCGTCGGGCCGCCACGCTCTCGGTGCTCGACATCGGCACGAGCAAGGTGGTCTGCCTCGTGGCCGAGCTGCAGCCCGCCGAGGCGCTCACCACGCTGAAGGGCCGCACGCATCTGGCGCGCATCATCGGCATCGGCCACCAGCGCTCCCTCGGCCTGAAGGGCGGCGCCATCGTCGATCTGGAGGCCGCCGAGGGCGCGATCCGGCAGGCGGTCCACGCCGCCGAGCGGATGGCGAAGGTCGAGGTCCAGTCGGTCATCGTCAACATGTCCGGCGGGCGGATCGGCTCGCAGCATTTCCAGGCCCGCGTCGGCGTGCGCACCGGCACCGTGACCGGCCAGGACGTCGAGCGCGTGCTGGAGACGGCGAGCGCCCACGGCGTCAGCCCCGGCCGCGCCGTGCTCCACGCGCTCCCCACGGGCTACGCCCTCGACGGCCAGGGCGCGGTCATCGATCCCTCGGGCATGATCGGCGAGGCGCTCGGCGTGGATCTCCACGTCGTCACCGCGGAGGCGGCCGCCGCCCGCAACGTCATGCTCGCCGTCGAGCACTGCCATCTCGGCGTCGAGGCGGTGATCGCCACCCCCTACGCCGCCGGCCTCTCCGCCCTCGTGGACGACGAGGCGGAGATGGGGGTGTGCGTGGTCGACATGGGCGGCGGCACCACGAGCTTCGGCGTGTTCTCGGGGGGCCATCTCGTCCACGTGGACGCCATCGCGGTCGGCGGCCACCACGTCACCATGGACATCGCCCGCGGCCTCTCCACCCGGGTCGCGGCGGCCGAGCGGCTGAAGACCCTCTACGGCTCGGCCATCGCCACCCCCTCCGACGAGCGCGACATGATCGCGGTCCACGGCGTCGGCGAGGAGGAGGGCGAGGCCCCAGCCCACGTGCCGCGCTCCCACCTCGTGCGCATCATCAAGCCGCGCGTGGAGGAGGTGGTGGAACTGGTGCGCGACCGCCTGCGCGCGGCGGGCTTCGCGGCCCAGGCCGGGCGCCGCGTCGTCCTCACCGGCGGGGCGAGCCAGCTCGTGGGCATGCCCGAGGTCGCCCGGCGGGTCATGCAGGGTCAGGTCCGGATCGGCCGGCCCCTCGGCATCCGCGGCCTTCCGGAAGCGGCCAAGGGCCCGGCCTTCTCCGCGGCGGTCGGCCTGCTCGTCTACCCGCAGGTGGCACACGCCGAGCATTTCGAGCCGCGGGGACAGGGCGTCTTCGCCGGCACCGGCACGGACGGCTACTTCTCGCGGGTCGGCCGCTGGATCCGCGACAGCTTCTGAGGTTTCCCGGCCCCCGGTGGGGGTCGTTCTCGACGAATCCGGCGCCCGCTCGCGCCGCACGCAACACAGAGGTCACGAGAGGCTCGACACCATGGCCATTTCCCTCCAGGCGCCCGACATCCGCGAACTCAAGCCCCGCATCACCGTGTTCGGCGTCGGCGGCGCCGGCGGCAACGCCGTCAACAACATGATCGAGTCGGGCCTTCTCGGCTGCGAGTTCGTGGTGGCGAACACCGACGCGCAGGCGCTGACCTCGTCCAAGGCCGAGCGCGTCATCCAGATGGGCCTCAACGTCACGCAGGGTCTCGGCGCCGGCTCGCACCCGGAGGTCGGCTCGGCCGCCGCCGACGAGGTGATCGACGAGATCCGCGACCAGCTCTCGGGGGCGCACATGTGCTTCATCACCGCAGGCATGGGCGGCGGCACCGGCACGGGCGCGGCCCCGGTCATCGCCCGCGCGGCCCGCGACATGGGCATCCTCACGGTGGGCGTCGTCACGAAGCCGTTCCAGTTCGAGGGCATGCGCCGCATGCGCACCGCCGAGGCCGGCATCCAGGAGCTCCAGGCCGCCGTGGACACCCTCATCGTGATCCCGAACCAGAACCTGTTCCGGGTCGCCAACGAGAAGACCACCTTCGCCGACGCCTTCGCCATGGCCGACCAGGTGCTCTACTCGGGCGTGGCCTGCATCACCGACCTGATGGTGAAGGAAGGCCTGATCAACCTCGACTTCGCCGACGTGCGCGCGATCATGCGCGGCATGGGCAAGGCGATGATGGGCACGGGCGAGGCGTCGGGCGAGAAGCGCGCCAGCCGCGCCGCGGAGGCCGCCATCGCCAACCCGCTCCTCGACGACGTGTCGATGAAGGGCGCGCGCGGCCTGCTGATCTCGATCACCGGCGGCTCGGACCTCACCCTGTACGAGCTCGACGAGGCGGCCACCCGCATCCGCGAGGAGGTCGATCAGGAGGCCAACATCATCCTGGGCGCCACCTTCGACGAGAGTCTCGACGGCATCATCCGCGTCTCGGTGGTCGCCACCGGGATCGAGCACGCCCTGATCTCCGCGAACTCGCCGAACAACCCGGCCATCGCCGAGACCGAGCAGCGCATCGCCGAGGTCGCCGAGCGCCTGCGCTCCGAGGCCCGCACCCGCGCCGCCGCCGCCCAGCCCGCCCCGGCCGTCCGCGCCGAGGCCCCCGTGCAGCAGATCCCGGCCGCTCCGGTCGTCGCCGCGCCGGCTCCCGCGCCCGTCATGCCCCCGATGCCGGAGCCCGTCGTCGACACCGCGGCGCTGATGCGGGACGACATCGTGCTGACCCACGCCCAGCCGCGCGCCGCCGCGCCCTTCGTGCCGCACCCGGCCGCGCCGCAGCCGGAGCCGGCGCCCCAGCACCATGCCGGCCCGTTCGTGCCGCCGCGTCCGGCCGCCCCGGCCGCCGCCCCCCTCGCCCGCGCCCCGCGCATGCCGCAGATCCACGAGCTGCCCCCGATCGCGCAGAATCAGATCATGGCGACCCGCAACGAGCCGGCGGCCGAGCCCGCCGACGCCAAGCGGACCTCGCTGCTGCGTCGCCTCGCCACGGTCGGCTTCGGCGGTCGCCGCGAGGAGGCCGAGGTTCCGGCCCCGCGCCCCGCGCCCCGCGCCCCGCAGCCCCAGGCTCCGATGCACGCCCCGGCGCCGCAGGCCCCGCGCAGCGCCGCTCCGCAGGCCGCCCCGGCCTACCGCGCCCCCCAGGGCAACCTCGACGCCCAGGGCCGTGCGGCGCCCCAGCCCCGGATGATGGACGACGATCACCTGGAGATCCCGGCCTTCCTGCGCCGCCAGGCCAACTGAGCCCCGGGACCCGCCCGAACGGGTCCCGACGCGTCCGAGAGCCCGCCCTCCGCCCGGAGGAGCGGGCTTTCGCATGTGCGAAACGCCATGCTGCACGTGCGAGGCGGCTCGTCCGGCCGGGACCGTGGTGCATCGGTGCAACAGGACTTGCCGCAGGCTTACGCCGCGTTAACCATATCTTAACTGCCTGATGAATCGTTTCTTTTAGGAATTTGGGCGAAAGCGTGTCTGTAACAGAGCGTAAGAATCCGTGATTTGGCTGGCTTTTGCTGCACCGCTATAAAACCATCGCGCAATCAAAAAGCAGCGCCCGGTCGGGGTGCCGCAGCAGGGCTTCAAGCAACGGACGGATCGGGTTGTCGCGGCGCCTCGCCAGGGGCGGACGCCGGTGGCAGGTCACGGCCGAGGGCTAAGGAATGCGAGCGAATCAGCAGACGACCCTCAAGGGCGCGGTGACCCTCAGCGGCATCGGCGTCCATTCCGGAAATCCGGCGGCGATCACCATCCATCCGGCCGCCGCCAATCACGGAATCGCCTTTCTCCGAACCGGCATGCAGAGCGGCAACGACCGCCTGATCAAGGCCCACCACGCCTGCGTCTCGGCCACCGAGCTCTGCACCGTCATCGGCGATGTCGAGACCGGTGCGGTCGCCACCATCGAGCACCTGATGTCCGCCCTCTACGGTCTGGGCGTCGACAACGCCCTGGTCGAGATCGACGGGCCCGAGATGCCGATCCTCGACGGGAGCGCGCTGCCCTTCGTACAGGCCATCGACCGCACGGGCCTCACGGGCTGCGGGGCCCCGCGCCGCTGGATCAAGGTTCTCCGCCACGTCCGCATCGAGGCGGGCCAGGCCTTCGCCGAACTCCGCCCGATCGACCGGGGCTTCCGCCTCGACGTGGAGATCGACTTCGCCAACCCCGTGATCGGCCGCAGCCGGAAGGCGATGGACCTCAGCCCGGCGGCCTACCGCCGCGAGATCGCGGGCGCCCGCACCTTCGGCATGATGAAGGACGTGGAGCGCTACTGGAAGGCGGGCTTTGCGCTGGGCGCCTCCCTCGAGAACACGGTCGCCGTCGGCGAGACCGCCGTCGTCAACCCCGAGGGCCTGCGCTTCGCCGACGAGTTCGTCCGCCACAAGATCCTCGACGCCGTCGGCGATCTCGCCCTCGCCGGCCTGCCGATCCAGGGCGCCTACCGCTCCTATTGCGGCGGCCACCGCATGAATGTCGGCGTGCTCACCGCCCTGTTCAGCGACCGCGCCAACTACGCGATCGTCGAGGCGCAGACCCCGCGCCGGGAGACCGCTCTGGCCGATCTCGGCCTCGGCCTCGTCGCCTTCGCCGGCGACCTCTGACACCTCCGTTGCACGCAGGACACACGGGCCGAGCGATTGCAGGGGCCGCGGCCCTGCCGCTTTCGCGCCCGAATCGAGCGTCACGGTGAAGCGTCCGTGAAGGGCCCGAGGCATCCGGCGTGCGTCCCGCACACCGCCGCCGCGGCTCCGGCTCGGGATCAGATCATGGAAGGGCGGCACGAACCGGCACAGACCGGACGCGCCCGTTCGGGAAAGAACCGCTGATGCGCCGTATCCCCCGCTCCCGCAAGGCCTCGGCCGCCCTCGTGGCCATGCTCGGCCTCGGCCTCGGCGGCTGCGACTTCGACCCGACGGGCCTCTTCGCCGAGAAGTACAAGCCCGAGGTGGTGCAGAACACGCCCGCCGACAAGCTCTACAGCGAAGGCCTCGCCAAGCTGGAGGACAGCGACTACGAGGCCGCGGTCAAGAAGTTCGACAGCCTCGACAAGCAGTACGCCTATTCGGACTGGTCCCGTAAGGCGCTGCTGATGACCGCCTACTCGAACTACCAGGGCCAGAAGTACGACGACGCGATCAACGCCTCGAAGCGCTACCTGCAGCGTCACCCCGCCAGCAAGGATGCGGCCTACGCGCAGTATCTGATGGCGATGTCGCAGTACAAGCAGATCCCCGACGTGACCCGCGACCAGGACCGCTCCGAGAAGGCGCTCGTCGCGCTCCAGGAGCTCGTCCAGCGCTACCCGACCTCGGAATACGCCGCCGACGCCAAGGCCAAGATCCAGATCACCCGCGACCAGCTCGCCGGCAAGGAGATGGAGGTCGGCCGCTTCTACCTCGAGAAGCGCAACTTTCCGGCCGCGATCAACCGCTTCCGCGACGTGGTCGCCAAGTACCAGACCACCCGCCACGCCGAGGAAGCGCTCATGCGCCTCACCGAGGCCTACATGGCGCTCGGCATCACGGGCGAGGCCCAGAACTCGGCGGCGGTGCTGGGTCACAACTTCCCCGACAGCCCCTGGTACAAGGACGCGCACGCGCTCCTGCAGACCGGCGGCCTCCAGCCGCGCGAGGAGAAGTCTTCCTTCCTGAGCAAGATCTACAGCTCGGTGATGGGCCGCAAGACCGCCTCGGCCGAGTAAGGACGCCCGCCGACACGACGAAGACATGGGCCGTGCCCGATCCGAGCGATCGGGCACGGCCTTCGGCGTCGAAGATGGCCGCAGCTTCACGGTGGCCTGCAACCGGCGACTGCCCGCCTTCGGAGCGAGGTATCCGCTCCTCGAACGCCCTTCAGCCTGCCGCCGATGAGCGTGCGCCGCCGCCTCGGCATGCGCCGCACCGATCGGGCTTGATGCCGGAATCACGCCAGCGCGCAGCCGGGGCACCGCGCGACCTTCGGCGCTCTCTGCGGCGGTTCGCCGGACAACGCGGCGATCGACGGCGCCCCTGCGTGATGACTTCGCCCGCGCCGCGTCAAGCCTCCTGAGACCGCCGACCGCGTGCCCCTCGTCGCCTGGGCGAGATGCGACCGATGCGTCGGCGCGGCGCGTATTTTCGGCGTGAACTCGCGCGCCCTTCGGGCTAAACGACCACACCCGCGACCCGGGCGCAGTACAGGGAAACGTGTCCCAGCATGCTCGTGCAGCTTGCGATCCGCGACATCGTACTGATCGACAAGCTCGAGCTGAACTTCCGCGACGGGCTGAGCGTCCTCACCGGCGAGACCGGTGCGGGCAAGTCGATCCTCCTCGACGCCTTCGCCCTCGCCCTCGGCGGGCGCGGGGACGGGCGGCTCGTGCGCCACGGCGAGAGCCAGGGCAGCATCACCGCGGTGTTCGACGCCCCCCTCGACCATCCCGCCCGCCGCATCGCCGCCGAGGCGGAGATCGACACGGAAGGCGACCTGATCCTGCGGCGCACGCAGATGGCCGACGGGCGCACCCGCGCCTTCGTCAACGACCAGCCCGTGGGCGTGCAGGTGCTGCGGGCCATCGGCGCGGCGCTGGTGGAGATCCACGGCCAGCACGACGACCGGGCCCTGGCCGATGCGGGCACCCACCGGGCGATCCTCGACGCCTTCGGCAGCCTGCACGGGCCCCTCGCCGCGGTCGCGGACGCCGCCCGCCGGGTGCGCGCCGCCCGCACCGCCCTCGACCAGCAGCGCGCCCGCGTCGAGGCCGCGCGCAAAGAGGTCGATTTCCTGCGCCACGCGGTGGAGGAACTCGGCGAGCTCGATCCCAAGCCCGGCGAGGAGGCGAGCCTCGCCGAGCGCCGCACCGTGATGCAGCAGAGCGAGAAGGTCGCCCGCGACCTGAACGAGGCCCTCGACGCGGTCGGCGGCCCCCATTCCGGGGTGCCCCATCTCTCGGCCGCCGTGCGCAGGCTGGAGCGCCGGGCGGCGCAGCTGCCGGCCCTGGTCGATCCCTGCGTGGCCGCCCTCGATGCCGCCCTCGTCGCCCTCGACGAGGCCCGCGCCGTCCTCGACGCGGCGGTGGCGGAGACCGAGTTCGACCCGCGCGAGCTGGAACGGGTGGAGGAGCGGCTCTTCGCCCTGCGCGCCGCCGCGCGCAAATACGACGTGGCCGCCGACGACCTCGCCGCCCTGCGCGAGCGCTATGCCGGCGACGTCGCCGCCATCGATGCCGGCGAGGAGGCCCTCACCGGCCTGGAACAGGCCCTGTCGGAGGCCGAGCGGCGCTATGCGGGCGCGGCCGAGAAGCTCGCGGCCGGCCGGCGCAGGGCGGCCAAGCATCTCGACGCCGCGGTGAAGGCCGAGTTGCCGCCGCTGAAGCTGGAGCGCGCCCGCTTCATCACCGAGATCGCCACCGATCCGGACTCGCGCGACGCCGCCGGCACGGAGCGGGTGGAGTTCTGGGCACAGACCAATCCCGGGACCCGGCCGGGGCCGATGATGAAGGTCGCCTCGGGCGGCGAGCTCTCGCGCTTCATGCTGGCCCTGAAGGTGGTGCTCGCCGACAAGGGTTCGGCCCCGACCCTGATCTTCGACGAGATCGACACCGGCGTCGGCGGCGCGGTGGCCGACGCCATCGGCGCGCGCCTCGCCCGCCTCTCGGCCACCGTGCAGGTGGTCTGCGTCACCCACGCCCCGCAGGTGGCGGCGCGCGCGCAGACGCATTTCCTGATCAGCAAGGCCCCCGTGAAGGGGGGCGACCGCGTCGCCACCCGCGTCGCCGCCCTGCCGGAGCCGGCGCGGCGGGAGGAGATCGCGCGGATGCTGGCCGGCGCCCAGGTCACCGACGAGGCGCGGGCGGCCGCCGCGAGCCTCCTGCAGGCCGCCGGCGCGTAGGGGCGCGACATGCCACCGCAGCGGGCTCCCAGGCGGCGGTCCGCGGCGCGCGGTTTACCCTTCCTTAACCACGCCGAACCCAGATTCTGCACGGATAACGGATCGGTAGGACTGCGTAGCGTCAGGGGAACAGGATGAACCGCGCGGCCATCGGAATGGAACAGGGCATCCGCGCCCCGGGACAGAGCCACGCGGAGGCCGTCGATACCCGCGGTCTCGGCGAGACCCTGCGCTCTCTCTACGAGGCGAGCATCGACAAGCAGCCGATCCCCGACTGCCAGGTCGACCTCATCCTGAAGCTGCGCCGCAAGGAGCGGGACCAGCGCCGGGCGAACTGACCCGGACGCGCCGGGCGCGGCGAATCGATTCGCGCGGGCCTGGGTCCTCACCAGCGCCGGGCGCCGGGGGCCCGGCGGTATTCCACAGCCCTGAGCCGCGTCATCAGCCGGTCGAGCCGGGCCAGCAACTCGGCCTCGTCATGCACGGCCTGGTCGGAGTCGCCGGGCTCGGTGCTGAAGCGCTGCCGGGCCTGCGCCAGGCTGAGCGCGCGCTCCAAGGCCTCCCGCTCCCCGTGCAGGGCCAGGAATTCGTCGTCTGCGGAGCCGGTTTCCCGCACCGCCGGGTCGGATACCGGGTCGGTCACGCCCTCTCGCTCCCGTTCCTCGGGCCGCCGGAGCCGGCGGCAGGCGGAGGAGAAACGCGCGGAGTCCCGCGACCGTGCCATCGCGCCGGCCACCGCGCCTGCAACCCTCGCGTGCAGGGCCGTGTCATCCAGCCGTCACATCGGTGTCATAGGGCCGCAAGCGCCGGCGCTTAGAGGCGCTTCCGGACGGTTCGACCGGCCGAAGCCCTAAGCCGGCAAGGCCGGACACGGCCCGCGCCACGTCCACCCGGCGTTAACGGAGATCCCTGTGAAGCCTTTCACCTACGCGCTCGCCCTCGGCCTCGCGACGGCCCAGCTCGTCCTGCCGGCCCGCGCCGCCGACATCACCGGCGCCGGAGCGACGTTCCCGTTCCCCGTCTACTCCAAGTGGGCCGAGGCCTACCGCAAGGAGACCGGCAACGGTCTGAACTACCAGTCGATCGGCTCGGGCGGCGGCATCAAGCAGATCCAGGCCAAGACGGTCGATTTCGGCGCCACCGACGCGCCGCTGAAGGGCCCCGCCCTCGAGAAGGACGGCCTCGTCCAGTTCCCCACCGTCATGGGCGGCGTCGTCACCGTGGTGAACATCCCCGGCGTCGAGCCGGGCAAGCTGAAGCTCACCGGCGAGCTCATCGCCGACATCTACGCGGGCAAGATCACCAAGTGGTCCGACCCGAAGATCGCCGCCATCAACGAGGGCCTGAAGCTCCCCGACGCGACGATCACCCCGGTCTACCGCTCGGACGCCTCGGGCACGACCAACATCTTCACCACCTACCTCACCCAGGTCTCCGAGCCCTGGAAGAAGGAGTTCGGTGCCGCCACCACCATCTCCTGGCCGGCCGGCCAGGGCGGCAAGGGCAACGAGGGCGTGACCGCCACCGTCAAGCAGGTCCCGAACTCCATCGGCTACGTCGAGTCGGCCTACGCCAAGCAGAACAAGCTCAGCTACACGCTGATCAAGAACAAGGCCGGCAAGTTCCCGCAGCCGGACGACAAGGCGTTCCAGGCCGCCGCCGCCAGCGCCGACTGGAAGGCCGCCCCGGGCTTCGGCATCTCGCTGACCGATCAGGCCGGCGACGATGCCTGGCCGATCACCGCCGCCACCTTCATCCTCGTCCACAAGGAGGCGGCCGACGCCGCCAAGACCGGTGAAGTGCTGAAGTTCTTCAACTGGGCCTACAAGAACGGGGACAAGATGGCCACGGAGCTCGACTACGTGCCGCTCCCCGACAAGGTCGTCACCGAGATCCACCAGGAGTGGAAGAACGTGAAGGGCAAGGACGGCAAGCCCGTCTTCAACATGTGAGCTGAGCCCGCGGCTCGAGAGACCGGGACGGCGCCTCG
This sequence comes from Methylobacteriaceae bacterium, assembly GCA_947444195.1. GTDB lineage: Bacteria > Pseudomonadota > Alphaproteobacteria > Rhizobiales > Beijerinckiaceae > Methylobacterium. The sequence goes on from CANEZL010000001.1 coordinate 190,595, forward strand.
GGCGCCGTCCCACCCCACCGACGAAATCCCTCCGACGGCGAAGCCCGGCGCCCCGCGCCGCGGCGCGGTCGACCGCGAGACGTGCCCTCGCATCGATCTCGCCCGCGCGCTAAACGCCCAACCCGGTGAAGAGAACCGCGGATGACCGCCTTGACAGACCAGATCGCGTTGACCGCGTCGCAGCCCGCGACCCGTCGAGGACCGAGCAAGGGCGGCGACGCCGTGTTCAGGGCCGCCGCCTACGGCTCGGCCCTGCTGGTCCTCTTCGTGCTCGCCGGCATCCTCGGATCGATCATCTACGGCGGCTGGCCCGCCTTCCGCGAGTTCGGCTTCGGCTTCCTCACGTCGAGCGCCTGGAACATCGGCACCGAGCAGTACGGCGCCCTCGTGGCGGTGACGGGCACGCTGGCCTCGGCCCTGCTCGCCCTGCTCATCGGCGTGCCGATCTCGCTCGGCATCGCCGTCTACCTCACGCAGCTCTGTCCCGGCTGGGCGCGCAAGCCCGTCGGCATGACGATCGAGCTGCTCGCCTCGGTGCCGAGCATCATCTACGGCATGTGGGGCCTGTTCATCTTCGCGCCCCTGTTCGCCCGCTTCGTGCAGGTGCCGGTCTCCAACCTCGTGGAGGGGATGCCGGTGGTCGGGACCCTGCTCTACGCCCGCGTGCCCTCGGGCGTCGGCGTGCTCACCGCCGGCATCATCCTGGCGATCATGATCGTGCCCTTCGTGGCCTCGATCGCCCGCGACATGCTGGACCAGATCCCTACCGTGCTGCGCGAGAGCGCCTACGGCATCGGCTGCACCACCTGGGAGGTGGTCCGCCACGTCCTCGTGCCGCAGGCCTCGGTCTCGATCATCGGCGCGATCATGCTGGGCCTCGGCCGCGCGCTCGGCGAGACCATGGCGGTCACCTTCGTGATCGGCAACGCCAACCGCCTGTCGGCCTCGGTCTTCGACCCGGGCTCGACCATCGCCTCGCGGATCGCCAACGAGTTCAACGAGGCCGACGGCATGCAGCTCAACGCGCTCATGGCGCTGGGCTGCATCCTCTTCGTCATCACCTTCATCGTCCTCATCATCGCCCGCCTTCTGACGCGGCGGGTGAAGGCTGCCTGAGGAGCCCACGATGGACGCCGCCAACCCGATGACCGCCGCCCCCCCGCTGGCCCAGCGCAGCCGCGTGCGGCCCTCCCGCCGCACCGCCGACCGGGTGCTGCGCACCGCCTGCCTGCTCGCCACGCTGCTCGGCGCCGTGGTGCTCGGCTCGATCCTGCTGATGCTGATCGTCGAGGGCCTGCGCGGCCTCTCGCCGGCGCTGTTCACCCACCCGACCCCGGGCCCCGGCAGCGAGGGCGGCGGCATCGCCAACGCCATTCTCGGCAGCCTCGTGCTCACCACCATCGGCATCGTCGTCGCCACGCCCATCGGCGTGATGGCCGGCACCTTCCTCGCCGAGTACGGCCGAACCTCGAAACTCGCGGACGTGATCCGCTTCCTCAACGACATCCTGCTCTCGGCGCCCTCCATCCTGATCGGCCTGTTCGTCTACACCTTGATGGTGCGGCCGATGGGGACCTATTCGGGCTGGGCCGGCGGCGTGGCGCTCGCCATCATCGCGACGCCGGTGATCGTGCGCACCACCGAGGACATGCTCCGCCTCGTGCCGGGGACCCTGCGCGAGGCCGGCGCGGCGCTCGGTGCGCCCGCCTCCATCGTGATCCGCAGCGTGACTTGGCGGGCGGCCTCGGCCGGCATCGTCACCGGCGTCATCCTGGCGCTGGCCCGCATCGCCGGCGAGACCGCGCCGCTGCTCTTCACCGCGCTCAACAACAACAGCTGGTTCAACGCCAACCTGATGGGCGGCATCGCGAACCTGCCGGTGATGATCTACCAGTTCGCGCTCTCGCCCTATCCCAACTGGCAGCAGCTCGCCTGGGCCGGCGCCCTCCTGATCACCGTGACCATCCTCGCCCTGTCGGTCATCGCCCGCGTGGTGATCAAGCCGCAGCGCGCCCGCTAGGGCATCGTCCCGGAAGCCGGCCTCCGGCTTCCGGGGGGGCGATGCGCGAACGATAGCCCAGAGCACGATACGGAAAAGTGGAATCCGGTTTTCCGACATCATCGTGCGACCACAGAGAGATAGAGCATGCTCCGCCGGACCGGGGACCGGTCCGGCCCGGGAGCGCCCGTCAGAACAAGGGCTCGGCGCCGTCTGCGGTCGCGCACGGTCCTGAGCGATCTCGAAGGAACCCGACGATGAGCAACGCCCCAGTGATCGCCAACGGCCAGACCGTCTCCGGCAGCGCCGCCGATGCGAGCGCGCCCGTCCGGATCGCGGTCAAGGATCTGAACTTCTACTACGGCTCCTTCCACGGCCTGAAGAACGTCAACCTCAACTTCCACGACCGCCAGGTGACCGCCCTCATCGGCCCCTCGGGCTGCGGCAAGTCCACCCTGCTGCGCACCTTCAACCGGATCTACAGCCTCTATCCGGAGCAGCGCGCGGAGGGTCAGATCCTCCTCGACGGCGTGAACATCCTCGATTCCAAGGTCGACCTGAACGACCTGCGCTCGCGGGTGGGCATGGTGTTCCAGAAGCCGACCCCCTTCCCGATGTCGATCTACGACAACGTCGCCTTCGGCCTGCGCCTCTACGAGAAGCTGCCGAAGTCCGAGCTCGACGACCGCGTGGAATCGGCCCTGCGCAAGGGCGCTCTCTGGGACGAGGTGAAGGACAAGCTCAAGCAGTCCGGCATGGGCCTCTCCGGCGGCCAGCAGCAGCGCCTCTGCATCGCCCGCACCGTGGCCCAGCGCCCGGAGGTGATCCTGTTCGACGAGCCGACCTCGGCCCTCGACCCGATCTCCACCGGCCGCATCGAGGAGCTGATCGAGCAGCTGCGCAGCGAGTTCACGATCGCCATCGTCACGCACAACATGCAGCAGGCGGCCCGCATCTCGCAGTTCACCGCCTTCATGTATCTCGGCGAGCTGATCGAGTTCGGTCCGACCAACCGCATCTTCATGAATCCCGAGAAGCGACAGACCCAGGACTACATCACCGGCCGCTTCGGCTGAGGTTTCGGCGCAACGCCTCCCTCCCGACCCTCCGACGCACCGAGGATCACCCCATGTCCGACCACATCGTCAGCTCCTACGACAACGACCTCGAGAACCTGCGCCGCTCGATCTCCGAGATGGGCGGCATCGCCGAGAAGATGGTCGCCGACGCCACCGACGCCCTGGTCCGGCGCGACACGGCGCTCGCCCAGAGCGTGATCGTGGCCGACAAGCGCCTCGACACCCTCCAGCACCAGATCGAGGAGCGCGCGGTGCTCCTCATCGCCAAGCGCCAGCCCCTGGCCATCGACCTGCGCGAGACCATCTCCGCGATCCGCGTCTCGGGCGATCTCGAGCGGATCGGGGACCTCGCCAAGAACGTCGCCAAGCGCGTGGTGGCGATCAGCGATCAGGCGGTGGGCCAGAAGATCATCGTCGGCGTCAAGCATATGAGCGACCTCGCCCAGGCGCAGCTCAAGGACATCCTCGACGCCTACGCCGCCCGCGACATCAAATCGTCCCGGGACGTGTGGGAGCGGGACGGCGAGATCGACGCCCTCTACAACTCCCTGTTCCGCGAGCTCCTGACCTACATGATGGAGGATCCGCGCAACATCTCGTTCTGCACGCATCTCCTCTTCTGCGCCAAGAACGTGGAGCGGATCGGCGACCACACCACCAACATCGCCGAGACGATCCAGTACCTCGTCACCGGCGAGACCCCGACCGGCGACCGTCCGAAGGACGACGCCTCGAACTACACGACGGTGGAGCCGGCCGGCGCCTGACGGGTGCCGACGCCGGACCTGCGCGGCCGAACGCCATCGCCGAACGCCATCGTGGCAGCCCCGGGGCCGGGGACTTCCATAACCTTGTTCGGCGCGCCCGGAGCGCCCAACCGGCATCCCCTCCGGCGCGAGACGCGGCCCCGGGGATCCCGGATCGGCCGTGCCGGTCGTCCCGCCCGGCCGCGGCCGGCACGGGGCGCGTGACGCCGCGGCCGTGCATCCTGTAGATCCTGGGGCGGCGCCGGCGCGTATCCGGGCCCCAGGTGCGTTCGGAGAACCGACATGCGCACGCGCATCCTCATCGTGGAGGACGAGGAGACCCTCACCACCCTCCTGCGCTACAACCTGGAGGCCGAGGGCTTCGCGGTGGACGTCGCCGGGCGCGGCGACGAGGCCGAGCTGCGCCTCGCCGAGCAGACGCCCGACCTCATCCTCCTCGACTGGATGCTGCCCGGCCTCTCCGGGATCGAGCTGTGCCGCCGCGTCCGCGCGCGACGCGAGACCGAGCGGCTGCCGATCATCATGCTCACCGCCCGCGGCGAGGAGGGCGACCGCGTCCGCGGCCTCGGCACCGGGGCCGACGACTACATGGTCAAGCCCTTCTCGGTGCCCGAGCTTCTCGCCCGGGTCCGCGCGCTCCTGCGCCGCTCGAAGCCCGCCCACGTCGCCGACCTGCTCGCGGCCGGGGACATCGAGCTCGACCGGGTGAGCCACCGGATCCGCCGTAGCGGCCACGAGATTCATCTCGGGCCGACGGAGTTCAAGCTCCTCGAATTCCTGATGCAGAGCCCCGGCCGCGTCTTCTCGCGGGAGCAGCTCCTCGACGGCGTCTGGGGCCACGACGTCTACATCGACGAGCGCACGGTGGACGTGCATGTGGGCCGCCTGCGCAAGGCCCTCAACCGGCCGCGCCAGCCCGACCCGATCCGCACGGTGCGCGGCTCCGGCTACGCCTTCGACGAGACCTTCTCCGGGGAGGGCTAGCGCGCTCTCCGCGGAAGTGGACGCCTGCCCGGCGCAAGAGAGCCTGCAAAGACAACAACTTAGAGCCGCGGACGATCGCAGCACGATCGGGGACGGCTCCAGGGCCGGGGAGGGCCGGGGCACCGGGCCATGTGGCATATCGTCGAGCCGAGTCGCTGGGGGCGCCCGCGGCCCTAGCTGAGCCGGTGCCCGTCCGAACCCTCGCGAGCGCCGTGTCCAAGCCCATCAGCGACTATGCCATCATCGGCGACACCCACTCGACCGCCCTCGTCGCCCGCGACGGCTCGGTGGACTGGCTGTGCTGGCCACGTCACGATTCGCCGGCCCTGTTCCTGAAGCTCCTCGACGCGGAGCGGGGCGGCTCCTGCCGGATCGAGCTTGACGGGCTGGAGCGGGTCTCGCGGCGCTACCTGCCGGACACGAACGTCCTCGAGACCACCTTCGAGACCGCCACCGGCCGCGCCGTCCTCCTCGACCTGATGCCGGTCAACCCGCCGACGCCGGAGCCCGACGAGGGGCCGGATGGGGAGGGGGAGAGCCGGCTCCTGCGCCTGCTCACCTGCGAGGCGGGCACGGTCTCGGGCCGCTTCGTGGTCTGGCCGACCTTCGACTACGCCCGCTGCACCTGCACGCCGGTGCAGGAGGAGCGCTGGGTGCTGTTCGAGGCGGGGGACCAGCGCGTGCGGGTGAGCGCGGGCGCGCCGCCGCGGGTGGTGGGGGAGGCCGCCGAGAGCCGGATCGACCTCGCCGCCGGCGCGCGCACCTTCCTCGTCCTCACCCACGGGGAGGACGAGGAAGGGGCCGGCATCGAGGATTTCGAGGGCGCCATGGCCCGCGCCGAGGCGACGACGCGCTACTGGCGGCGCTGGAGCGATCGCTGCACCTATCGCGGCCCCTACCGGGACGCGGTGCTGCGCTCGGCCCTCTGCCTGAAGCTTCTGACCTACTCGCCCACCGGCGCCATCGTCGCCGCGGCGACCGCGGGCCTGCCCGAGGCGGTGCCGGGCAACCGCAACTACGATTACCGCTTCACCTGGATGCGGGACGCGACCTTCACCGTCACCGCCTTCGTGATGCTCGGCTACGTGCGCGAGGCCTCCGAGTTCCTGCGCTTCCTGCGGGAGGCCGACGGCACCTTCGGGCGCGATACCCGCCTGCTCTACGGCATCGCCGGCCCGATCCCGCCCGAGGAGGCGCTGACGCATCTCGCCGGCTGGCGCGGGGTGGGGCCCGTGCTCATCGGCAACGCCGCCGAGTCGCAGGACCAGCACGACATCCTGGGCGAGCTCGTCCACGCCCTGGCGAGCTTCCTGGAGGCGGTCGATTACGACCCGCCGGAGAAGGTGAACGACCGCCTGCCCGAGGTGCTCGACAACCTCACCCGCCGCGCCATCGCCCACCGCGACTCGGCCGACCACGGCATCTGGGAACTGCGCTGCGCCCCGCGTCAGCAACTGCACACCAAGGCGATGCTCTGGGTGGCGCTGACCGAGGCCGTCCGGATCGGCCGCAAGATCGCCGGGGTGCCCCCGGAGAAGATCGCCGCCTGGGAGGAGGCCGCGGGCGAGATCCGGGCCGAGTATCTGGAGCGGTGCTGGGATCCGGAGCGGCAGGCCTTCGTCGGCGCCTACGATTCCACCCATCTCGATGCCGCGGTGCTGCGCGTCGTCCTGTTCGGCGCCATCGACGCGGACGACCCGCGCATGCTCTCCACGCTCGCGGCCATCGAGGCGGAACTCGGCGAGGGCGACCTGATCTACCGCTACCGCATGGAGGACGGGCTGGAGGGCGCGGAGGCCACCTTCACCGCCTGCGCCTTCTGGCGGGTCGGCTGCCTCGCGCTCGCCGGCCGCACCCGCGCGGCCAAGGCCGCCTTCGAGCGCCTGATCGGCCGGGGCAACGATGTCGGCCTGTTCGCCGAGGAGATCGATGCCGCCACCGGCGAGCAGCGCGGGAACACGCCCCAGGCCTTCTCGCACATGGCGCTCATCAACGCGGCGCTGCGCCTCGACTCCGCCATCGACCGCTTCGGCCTGCCCGAGGAGGAGCCGGTGCGTCGCGCCGCGGAGTAGCTCAGCGCCCGCTCGATCCGAAGCCGCGGGCGCCCCGCCCCGTGCCCGCCGGGCCCGCCGCCTCCACCACGAGGCGCGGACGGGCGGCCCGCGTGAAGACGAGCTGCGCGATGCGCTCCCCCGGCACGACCCGGATCGGCGCGCCGGACGGGTTGCGGTTCCAGGCCGAGATCAGCAGCGGGCCCTCGTAATCGGCGTCGATCACGCCCGTCCCGTTTCCCAGGACGAGGCCGTCCCGGTGGCCGCGGCCGGAGCGGGGCAGGACGAGGCCGCACCAGGCCGGATCGCGGATGAGCACGCAGAACCCGGCCGGGACCAGGGCGGGCGCGCCCTGCGGCGCGAGGTCGAGGGGCGCTTCGAGGCAGGCGTGCAGGTCGAGCCCCGCCGCCGCGTCCGAGCCCCAGCACGGGAAACCCCAGCCGGCGAGGCGCGCGTCGAGGAGGCGGATCCCGACCTCGGCGAGTTCCCCGCTCACGCCGGCATCTGCGCGATCGCCTCGGCCAGCGCCAGGGTGCGGCGCGCCTCGTCGGCATGGAGGCGCTCGATCATCCGACCGCGGAAGGGGATGGCCCCGCGCCCCCGATTCTCCGGCGCGTTCACGGCGGCGATCAGCGCCTCCGCCTCGGCGACCTCCGCGGTGCCGGGTGCGAAGGCGGCGTTGGCCGTGGCGATCTGGCTCGGATGGACCAGCATCTTGCCGTCGAAGCCGCAATCGCGCCCCTGCCTGCATTCGGCGGCGAAGCCCGCCGCGTCGGTGAAGGCGTTGTAGATGCCGTCGATCACGTCGATCTCGTAGGCGCGGGCGGCGGCGACCACGCTCATCAGCCAGGGCATCAGGGGGGCGCGGTCGGGCCCCGGCCGCAACCGGCCCGCCTTCACGAGGTCGTTCGGGCCGACGACGAGGCAGGCGAGGCGCACGTCCACGTCGCGGGCCGCGCTCGCGATGTCGGCGAGGTTGAGGATCGCCAGCGGGCTCTCGATCATCGCCCAGATCCGGATCTGGCCCGGCACCTTCAGGCGGCGCAGGCGCGAGCCCACGGCGACGAGGGCGTCGGGGCCCGTCACCTTCGGCACCAGAACCGCATCCGGCCCCGCGCCGGCGAGCGCCGCGAGGTCGTCCTCGCCGTGGTCGCCGTCGAGGGCGTTGATCCGCACGACCACCTCGCGCCGGCCGAAGCCCCGGGCGGCCACCGCGGCCGCCACGCCGGCCCGCGCCTCGGCCTTCGTCTCCGGCGCCACCGCGTCCTCCAGATCGATCAGGACCACGTCGCAGGGCAGGTCGCGCGCCTTCTCCAGCGCGCGGGCGTTCGAGCCCGGCATGGACAGGACGCTGCGGCGGGGGCGGATCTCGGTCATGACGGCCTCCTCGCGGACCTTTCGCGGACCTTGCGGGTCGTGCGCCGATACGCGTAGCGCGGCACGGAGACAAGACGGCGACACGGGGAGGGGACGACATGGCCCGCTGGATCGGCGGTCTCGACGGGTGCCGCGGCGCCTGGGCCGGGGCGCTGCTCGACCTGGACGACCCGGCGCGCTTCCGGACCGGCCTGTTCGCCCGGGTCTCCGATCTCCTCGACGCCCCCGAAGCGCCCGTCCGCGTCGGCATCGACATCCCCATCGGCCTGCCGGAGCGGACGGAGGGCGGTCGAGCCGCCGACCGGGCGGCGCGGGCCTATCTCGGCCCGCGGGGGCGGGCGAGCGTCTTCCCGGTGCCGCCCCGGGGGGCGATCGAGGCCGCGGACTACGCGAGCGCGAAGACGCTGGCGCGGCGCGACAGCGACCCGCCCCGCGCGCCCTCGATCCAGCTCTGGAACATCGTGCCCGCGATCCGCGAGGTCGACGCCCTGCTGCGCGCCCGGCCGGACCTGCGCCCGCGCCTGCACGAGATCCACCCCGAGATCGCCTTCCGGCGCCTCAACGGGGGCGCCCCGCTGGCGGCCAAGAAGGGGCTCGCCCGGCGGGACGGCCTGGAGGCCCGCCGCGGGCTCCTCGTGTCCGCCGGCCTGCCCGAGCCCCTGGTCCGGGCCGGCCGGGCCCGCGGCGTCGGGGCCGACGACCATCTCGACGCACTCGCCGGCCTCGTCGTCGCCCGCGACATCCTCGAAGGCCGCGCCACGCCGCTGCCCGACCCCTACGGCCACGACGCCCACGGCCTGCTCGTGGTGATCTGGATGCCCGCCGCGCCGAATTCCGCTTGCGGACCCGTCAAGGGAAATTCACGGGAGGGCGGCGGGGAATCCTGCTAACCGTGCGCCATGTCCGATTCCGCGCCGCCCCCCATCCGCCACATCGCCCGCGCCCTCGTGTTCGACCCGCGGGACCGCCTCCTCCTGATCCAGTACCAGTCGGTCCACGCGCGGGCGGCCGACGGAACGCCGGCGACCTTCTGGTTCATGCCGGGCGGCGGCCTAGAGGCGGGCGAGAGCCACGTGGAGGCCTGCCGGCGCGAGCTCCAAGAGGAGATCGGGCGGGACACCGAGATCGGCCCGCTGGTCGCCACCTGCGACGGGCCGTTCCACCTGTTCAAGCAGTCGCGGGACGCCCGCGAGCGCTACTACCGCGTGCGCCTGCCCGACGACCGGGTGGATACGAGCCGGCTGGCCGAGACCGAGGACAACCCCGTGCTCGGCACGCGCTGGTGGACGATCGAGGAATTGTGCGCAACGGAGGAACACATCGAGCCCGCGGGACTTGCGGACGTGGCGCGCTTCCTGGCCGAGGGCCGCCTTCCCGAGGCACCCGTCACGCTCGCGTGGCGAGACGCCTGAACCGGCCGCCACCGCCCGAGGTCGGCACCCGACCGCACGCCTACAGGAGACCCCATGTTCCCCCAGAACCTCACCGAGGGTTACCGTTCCTTCCTGTCCGACCGGTTCCCCCAGGAGAGCCGGCGCTTCAAGCAGCTCGCCACCAGCCAGGATCCGGACGTGCTCGTGATCGGCTGCTGCGACAGCCGCGTCGCGCCGGAGGCGATCTTCGACGCCGGTCCGGGTGAGCTCTTCGTCGTGCGCAACGTCGCCAACATCGTGCCGGTCTACGAGACGGGCGGCGACTACCACGGCACCTCCGCGGCCATCGAGTTCGCCGTGCAGTCGCTGGAGGTGAAGCACATCGTCGTGCTCGGCCACGCCACCTGCGGCGGCATCAAGGCCTATGCCAACAAGGCCAAGCCCCTGTCGCAGGGCAACTTCATCGGCAAGTGGGTCTCCCTGGTCGCCCCCGCCGAGGCGAAGGCCGGCGATTCCTCGGCGCCCGACTACCTGACCCGCCTGGAGCACGCGATGGTGAGCCAGAGCATCGACAACCTGATGACCTTCCCCTTCATCAAGTCGCGCGTCGAGGCCGGACAGCTCACGCTGCACGGGGCCCATTTCGGCGTGGCGACGGGCCAGCTCCTAGTGCGCGACCCCGAGACCGGCGACTTCGCCCCCGCCGTGGACGGGCAGGGCCAGCCCCTGCGCCCCTCGGCGACCATCACCTGCGCCTGATCCCGGCCGGTCGATCCGGCGGCGCGAGGCGCGAGGCTCCCTCCGCTCTCACGCCTGCCGGATCCGCACGGCGCTGGAACCGCGCTTCTTCCCTCTCCCCCTTCGCGGGGGCCTACAGCCTTCACGCAACGCGTACACCGCGCGCACCCTCCACCCCCCACGGAGGGGGAAAGAGTGCGCGCGGCGACGCGTGCCCGAGTGCTGCGAGAGGATAGGCGTCTCGCGGAAACGGGTTTGCGTCGGTGCGGGATGGGGCGTTCGACGCCGGCCGCGCCCCGGAGCGACGGCGCAGGTCCGATCTCCGGATGCCATCGTCCTGCCGTGTAACGCAGAGAGGCGGCGACCCTCGCGGGCCGCCGCCTCTCTCGATCCTGGGCCCCGGCCGCGGCCGGGGCCGGTGGCGCCTCACATGCTGCGGGCGCCGGGCAGGCGCGTGGCCGCCTCGTAGTGCTGCTGGTAGACCGGCAGGGCCTGCTGGGCGTAGGTGCGCAGGGCCGGGTTCGGGCCCGAGGACGCGTAGGCCTGGGTCATGCCGATGGCCATCTGATGCGACTTGAGCTGCTGGCTCACATAGAGACGGTCGAAGCTCGGACCGGCCGGGGTGGCGGACAGCTCGGCGAGCATCGCCTGCTGCTCGGGGCTCGGCTGCACCACCGTGCCGGCGGTGGCGTCCACGTCGCCCATCACGGCGCCGCGGCCCACGCGGCTGCCGGCGGCCGCGCCGCGCGCCGCACCGGAGGTCGCGCCCTCGACAGCGCCGACCGGACCGCCGGCGAGCGTGCCGCCGACCACGCCGGCCGCGGCCCCCGTGGCCGCGCCGACGGCGCCGCCCGCCACCGCGATCGGCGCGGCGATCAGGTCGGCCGGGCCGCCCATGGCGCCGCCCTGCGCGGCGACGTAGTTGCGGTCGCCGCCGGCGAGGGCGACGTTGGCCGAGCGGTGGTCGCGGATCGCCTCGCGGGCGTAGCTGCGGATCTGCGGGTTGCGCGACTTGGCGAGGGCCATCTGGCCGGCCTGGATCTCGAAGGCGTTCATCTGCATGGCCTGGACGCGGTAATCCATCATGCCCTGCGCCATGGCGGGCGAGGACACGGCGATGGCGAGCGCGGACAGGGCAGCGTATTTCTTGAACATATCGAACCTCGAATGAAAATGTGCAGCGAGACGAACTGCGCGATGCGCACGTCTGATCGAACTCGAACCAGTCGTTCCACCGGTTCCGCTTCAGGCCGTAAACGAGGCTCCACAGGCTTTGTTCCTGGGAATTTCGATCTCCTCCGGGACCTGATCTCGCCTATACTGCCGAGCTTGTTCCACGCCGCCCGTCCGGTTCGGACGCTCCCGTGAGGCTCGATCTCGTCCAGGCCATGCGCGCCCTCGCGGCGCTCATGGTGGCGGTCCACCACACCCGGCACGAACTCGCCGCCCTGGGCCTGGCCGGAGGGGCAGCGCCGGCGCTGCCCTGGTGGGCGGGCGTCGACGTCTTCTTCGTGATCTCCGGCTTCATCATGGTCCACGCCACCGGCCCGGCCTATGACGGGCCCGGCGGCAGGGCGCGCTTCCTCGCCCACCGGATCGCGCGGGTGGTGCCGCTCTACTGGCTCGTCACCCTGGCCTTCGCGGCGATCGCCCTGGCGGTGCCGCGGGTGCTCGGTGACGGGGGCGCGGCGCTCACGCCGGAATCCGTCGCCGCCTCGCTGCTGTTCTGGCCGATGGCGCGGCCGGACGGCAGCGTGCTGCCCCTCTACGGGCTCGGCTGGACCCTCAATTACGAGATGTTCTTCTACGCAGTCTTCGCCCTCGGGCTCGGCCGCGGCAGAGGCGCGACCGTGGCCCTCGCCGGCGCGGCGCTCGGCGGTCTCGTCCTCGCGGGCCTGCTCGCCGGCCCCCTGCCGCTGCCCTTCGGCTTCTGGGCGGATCCGATCGTGCTCGAGTTCCTGTTCGGTGCGGGGCTCGGCCTCCTGCGCGGCACCGGGTTCCGCCTCGGCGGCGCGGGGCGGATCGCCCTCGCGCTCGCTGGCGTGGCGGCGCTCGCCATGCTCGCGACGGGCGAGCCCGGGCCCCTGCGCCCGTTCCTCGCCGGCGTCCCGGCGAGCCTGCTCGTGGCCGCCGCGGCCCTCGGGCGGGGGGAGGGCGCCCGCCGCCCCCCGGCGCCGCTGGTGGCGCCGCTGGCGGTCCTCGGGGACGCCTCCTACGCGCTCTACCTCGTCCATCCCTTCGCCCTGCGCGCGATCCGCGAGGGCGTGGCGCGGCTCGGCCTCGGCCCGACCCTGGGCGCGGCGGGCACCGGCGCCCTGATGCTGGCGGCGAGCGTCGCGGCGGCGCTCCTCGTGTACCGGCTGGTGGAGCGGCCCCTCACGCGGCGCCTGCGGGCGGTGCTCGACGGGACGGGCCGACGAAAAGCGTGTGCGCCCCCGCGTGCCGCGAGTTTCGCGGACGGGGGAAGCGGATTAGCGTCCCCCTGTCCGCCGCAGGGCGGGGAAGGCAGGCCGGGAACCGCGTCGCCGCGCGATCGGGACCCGTAGGAGAGGATCCGGCGATGAAGACCCTGCTCGTGCCCGTGGCGCTGCACGACGCGCTGCCCTCCGTCTTCGAGACCACCCGCCTCGTGGCGCAGCGGTTCGGCAGCCTGATCGAGGGCGTCTCCCTGCGACCGGCGCTGGCCGAGTACGTGCCCGTCGACATGGTCGGCGGCATGACCTGGCTGCGCGACGAGGAGGCCGACCGGGCCGAGGCGGAGGAGGCGGGAGCCCGCTTCATCGCCCACATGGACGGGGCCGGCATCCCCCGCCACGCCCGCGACGGGCTGTGCACCCCGGAGAACGTGGCCGGGGCCGGGCCGCGCTACCGCTGGCGCCAGGACGTGCCGGCCGGCGACAGCTTCCTCGGCCAGTACGCGCGGCTGTTCTCGGCCACCGTGGTCGGCCGGCCGGGCTCGTCGGACGGAGCGCCGAGCATGGCGACCTTCGAGACCGCCCTGTTCGAGGGCGGACGCCCCATCCTGCTCGCGCCCCCCACCGCCCCCGCGACGCTCGGCGAGGCCATCGTCATCGCCTGGAACGGCTCCACCGAGACCGCCCGCGCCGTGGCCTTCGCCATGCCGTTCCTGCGCGCGGCCCGGCGCATCCTCGTGCTCAGCGTCGAGGGCGGCACGGTGCCGGGACCGAGCGCGGAGGATCTGGCCCGCGCGCTCGCCTGCGAGGGCGTCGCCGCCGAGGCCCGGGCCCTGCCCGCGGGCCGGCGCACGCCCGGCGAGACCTTCCTGATGGAGACCAAGGCCTTCGGCGGCGACCTGCTGATCAAGGGCGCCTACACCCAGAGCCGCCTGCGGCAGATGATCTTCGGCGGCCCCACGAGCCACCTCCTGTCCCACGCCGACGTGCCCGTGCTGATGGCGCATTGACGGGGCATAGGGGGCGCATCGGCGCGCCGGACCGGCGGGAACCGCGGCCGTCCCGCCACGTTCCGGCACCGGCATGTCCGCCGGCGCCCACAGGAGCCCACGTGATCCGGTCCTTCCTCCCCGCCCTCGCGGCGGCGCTCGCCCTCACGGGCGCGGCCTCCGCCGAGACGCTCGCCCGCTATCGCGGAACGGTGGAGGAACGGGTCGAGGATGCCCTGACCGTCCGTCTCGATTCGGGCGAGCGCGTCACCCTCCAGATGAATCCGTACACCCGGATGCTCATCGCGACCCCCGGCAAGGTCCGCGACATCAAGCCGGAGAGCTACGTCAGCGTGATCTCCGCGCCGGGCGCGGAGGGCGCGCGCACGGCGCGCCGGGTCGCGATCTACTCCCCCTCCGAGCGCGGCTTCGAGGCCGGCGAGCGCCCCTGGGACACCGGCCCCGACGCGCGACTGACGGCGGGCTGGATCGCCGACCGGAGCGGGCGCGATCCGATGCAGGTGCGCCTGCGCTTCCCCGACGGCACGGCGGACTTCAAGCTGCAGCCCGACACGCCGACGACGCAGATTGGCCCTGGGGAGAAGGCGCTCCTCGTGCCCGGCGCACAGGTCGTCGCCTTCGGCCGCACCGACGCGGCGGGCAAGCTCAACGGCGACCTCGTCGCGGTCGGCCGGCTCGGGGTGCGCCCGTCCCTGTGATACGATCTCCGCTCGATCGAAGCGGGATTCGTATCGACCGAGCCCGCGCGGCGCACGAGCGAGGCCCAGATCCGCCATCCCGGAGGGATCGATCGGATCCGGTATGGCGCCCTTCCCGCCGGCGGAGCGCGGGATGCAGGCGACGGCGGCCGGCCCAGGCGCTACAAGCGCGGGATGACGGACGATTTCACCCTCGACGCCCGGCTCGCGGCGGACACGGTCCAGATCGGCGACCTGCCCCTCGCGCGGGTCCTCCTGATGGACGATGCCCGCTTTCCCTGGTTCATCCTCGTACCGCGGCGGCCCGAGGTCAGCGAGCTCACCGACCTGTCGGGGGAGGACGGCGCCGTCCTCTCCGCCGAGATCCGCACGGCGGTCTGCGTGATGCAGGCGCTCGCCAAGCCCGACAAGGTGAATGTCGCGGCGCTCGGCAACGTGGTGGCGCAGCTCCACGTCCACGTGGTGGGCCGCTTCCGGTCGGATCCGGCCTGGCCCGGCCCGGTCTGGGGCCAGGGCGAGGCGCGGCGCTACCCGCCCCATGCCCGCGCCCAGCTCATCGAGCGCGCCGCCGCGCTGTTCACCGCCGCCTGACCGCGATCCCAGCGATGTCCGACCCCTTCGCGACCCTCGGCTTCACCCGGAGCCGGCTGCTGCGCCACTCCTCCGAGCAGCCGGAGGAGGCCGTCCCGCCTCGCGACGCGCCGGGGGCGCTGGCCGTCGCCCTGGTCGCCGACCGCGTCGTGCTGAAGGGCGCGACCGCGCTTCTCGCCCTGGGCACGGACCTTGCCGGGATCGCGGAGGCGACGGCCCCGATCTATCTGGGCACCCTCGCGGGCAGCCCCGTCTTCGCCTTCGCCCTGCCGGACGCCCCGGCCTTCGAGGCCGATCCCTACCGCACCCTGGACCTGCGCAGCATCGCCACCGAGGGCGCCGTGCCGCCCGACGAGATGGGCCTGCTCGCCACCGCCAAGTCGATGCTCGACTGGCACGCGCGGCACGGCTTCTGCGCCCGCTGCGGCACGCCGACCGCGATGCGGGCCGGCGGCTTCCGGCGCGAATGCCCGGCTTGCGGCGCCCACCATTTCCCGCGCACCGACCCCGTCGTGATCATGCTGGTGCGCCGGGGCGACACCTGCCTGCTCGGGCGCGGGGCGCATTTCCGTGAGGGGATGTATTCCTGCCTCGCGGGCTTCCTCGAACCGGGGGAGACCATCGAGGCGGCGGTGGCCCGCGAGGTCTTCGAGGAGACGCGGGTGCGGGTGGCGGGCGTGCGCTACCACGCCTCGCAGCCCTGGCCCTTCCCCTCCTCGCTGATGATCGGCTGCATCGCCGAGGGGCTCGACGCGGCGATCGTCACCGACCCGGCGGAACTCGCCGATGCCCGCTGGTTCGACCGGGAGGCCGTGCTGCGGATGCTGGAGGGGCGCCATCCGGAGGGCATCCACGCGCCGCCGCCGATGGCCATCGCCCACACCCTGATGCGCGCCTTCCTCGACGGCGCCTGAGGCGGGGCCCGGGGGAGGGCCGCGCGCGTTGTCCTCCCGACCCCGAGGAGCCCGATGATCACCGTCCACCATCTCGAGAACAGCCGCTCGCAGCGCGTGCTCTGGCTCCTGGAGGAGCTCGGCCTCCCCTACGAGGTCCGCCGCTACGCGCGGGATCCCGGGACGATGCAGGCGCCGGCCGAGCTGCGCGCCGTCCATCCCCTCGGCAAGTCCCCCGTGGTCACGGACGGCGCGCGGGTCGTGGCGGAATCCGGCGCGATCGTGACCCATCTCACCGCCCGCTGCGGCGGCGCGCTGGTGCCCGCCGACGGGGAGGGGCAAGCGCGCTACACCTACTGGCTGCATTACGCGGAGGGCTCGGCGATGCCGCCGCTCCTGCTCAAGCTCGTCTTCTCGCGGCTCGCCCCGTCGAGCCCCGCCCTGCTGCGGCCCCTGGTCCGGGCCATCGCCGGCCGCGTGCTCACCGGGTTCGTGGATCCGGAACTCGCCCGCCACGCGGCCTACTGGGAGGCGGAACTCGCCGCGCGCCCGTGGTTCTGCGGGGAGGCGTTCTCGGCCGCCGACATCCAGATGAGCTTTCCCCTCGAAGCCTTCGCCGCCCGCGGGTCCGGCGCGGGTCCGCGCGTCACGGACTGGCTCGCGCGCATCCACGCCCGGCCCGCCTACCAGCGGGCGCTGCGCCGGGGCGGCCCCTACGCCTATGCCTGAAAGAGTGTTGCCGGGCCGCTCAGCGCGCGGCGCTGTCGGGCTCGGCCGTGCGCGCCTGCTCCGAGCGGTGGAGACGGCTCAGGAGCACGAGGAGATGGCCGGGAAGCGGCCCGTGAGGCGCCTCGACAAGGCTCGGCGTTCCGCGGCGGGGTGCGTCGGGCGGCTTGGCATCGTCGTTGATGACAACCGGACCGCGGCGGCCGGATCGTCTGGGCTTTGTCACGCGAACGCACCTTCTAAGGTCGGACCGACTCGGAGAAGCCAGCGAGAACGCCGCGCGGGCTGCCTGGTTCCCGTGCAGGATACGCCCATTGCGTGACCATCGTGCTGCGATTCGGCGGCGCGCCGCCCGGGAACCGCCTATCCCTGGCGCACCCCGCCGCCCGGTGATAGAGGCCGCCCATGCTCGAAGGCCTGCCCCCGCACCGTCCGACCCACATCCTCCGGATGATGACCGACGAGGCGTCGGCGCGCGCGATGACCGACCTCCTGGGCGAGATGTTCGACCCCACCGAGACCGCGGTCGCCGCCTTCGAGGCCGAGGACGGGGTGACGTGGCGCCTGGAAGCCTACTTCGCCGACGCGCCGGACGAGGGCTTCGTGCGCGATCTCATCCGCCCCGTGGTGGGGGACGCCGCCGACGCGGCGGAGTTCCGCACGGTGGAGCAGCAGGACTGGGTCCGCGCCTCCCTCGAGGGGCTGAAGCCCGTGCGCGCGGGCCGCTTCCTCGTGCACGGCTCGCACGACCGGGACACGGTTCGGCCCAACGACCTCGCCATCGAGATCGAGGCGGCGCTGGCCTTCGGCACCGGGCATCACGGCACGACGCTGGGCTGCCTGCGCGCCCTGGTGGCCGAGCTGAAGCGCGGGCGCCCGGCACGCGTGCTCGACGTGGGCACCGGCACCGGCATCCTCGCCTTCGCCGCCGCCAAGGCCCTGCACGCTCCCGTGGTGGCGGGCGACCTCGACGGCGAGGCGGTGACGACGGCGCGGGAGAATGCCCGCCTCAACGGCCTCGGGCCCTACCTGAAGCTCTACGAGGGGCCGGGCGTGCGCCACGCGCTGGCTGACCGGGCCCGGGGCTTCGACATCGTGTTCGCCAACATCCTGGCCCGGCCGCTGAAGCGCCTTGCGCCCACCCTCTCGGCGGTGGTCGCCGACGACGGCGTGCTGATCCTGTCCGGCCTGATCGAGCGCGACGTGGCCGGCGTGCTCTCCACCTACCGGCATCGCGGCTTCCACCTCGCCCGCAAGGGCGTGATCGAGGGCTGGGCCACCCTGGTCCTGCGCCGGGGCGGCGCCGCGCCGCGTCCGCGCGGCTGAACCCGGGGGCCGCCGGGGCATTGCACCGGCATGAGCGACGCGCACGATCACGACCCGCCCGGCGACGCGGTGGCGGAGGGGGCGCAGGCCCGCATCCGCGGCCGGCCGAAGGAGGCCTGCCCCTATCCGGCCGATTCCCCGGAGCGCGCGGACTGGCTCGCGGGCTATGACGGGAAGCCCCCCGGCCGGCCGACGGACGCCCCCGCCGAGGGGGTCTGACCCGGGCAGGATCCGGTTGCGGGCCGGCTCCGCCCGGCCATACTGGCGGCCATGAGCACGCGCCCCCGCTTCCAGACCTTCGACGATCCGAGCCACCGCAAGGGCCCCGAGCGCGTGGCCGCCCTGCGCGCCGCCCTGCGCGAGGCCGGGCTCGACGGCTTCGTGGTGCCGCGGGCGGACGAGCACCAGTCGGAATACGTGCCCCCCAACGCCGAGCGCCTCGCCTGGCTCACGGGCTTCACGGGCTCGGCCGGCACCGCCGTGGTGCTCGCCGACCGCGCCGCCCTGGTGGTGGACGGGCGCTACACCCTCCAGGCGCCCGAGCAGGTGGACACGGCCGTCTTCACGGTGGTGCCGCTGGCCGAGCGGAGCGCCGAGGCCTGGATCGCCGAGAACCTGAAGGCCGACGCGGTGCTCGGCTACGATCCCTGGCTGCACACGCCGGACGGCGTCGGCCGCCTGGAGCGGGCCGCGGGCAAGGCCGGGGCGAGCCTGCGCCCCGTCGTCCTGAATCCCATCGACGCGGCCTGGGCCGGCCGCCCGAAGCCCCCCGCCGGCCCGGTGGTGGTCCACCCCCTCGCCTGGGCCGGCGAGGCGGTGGCGGACAAGCTCGGCCGCATCCGGGCCGAGCTGGAGGCGGCGCGCTGCGACGCGCTAGTGATCTCCGATCCCCACAACCTCGCCTGGACGTTCAACCTGCGCGGTGCCGATGTCGGCCACACCCCGCTCGCCCTCGGCTACGCCGTCGTCCCGCGCGCGGGCGCAGCC
The DNA here is from genome assembly GCA_947444195.1 of Methylobacteriaceae bacterium. Classification (GTDB taxonomy): domain Bacteria; phylum Pseudomonadota; class Alphaproteobacteria; order Rhizobiales; family Beijerinckiaceae; genus Methylobacterium. Next base: position 209,608 of record CANEZL010000001.1, read on the forward strand.
CGGCTCTTCCTGGCGTCGCCCGCGGTGGCGCAGGACCTGCGCGCCGCCCTCGAGGGCCTCGCCGAGATCGCGCCGCGCGGCGCCTTCGAGGACGCGCTGCAGGCCCTCGGCTCCGCGCGGGTGCGGCTCGACGCGGCCACCGCCGCCGAGGCCCTGCGGGCCCGCATCACCGATGCCGGCGGCACCGCCGATCTCGGGCGCGACCCCGTGACCGGGATGAAGGCGGTGAAGAACCCCACCGAGATCGCGGGCGCCCGCGCGGCGCACCGGCGGGACGGGGCCGCCGTGGTGCGCTTCCTGGCCTGGCTCGACCGCCGGGCGGAGGCGGGGGACCTCGGCGAGATCGCCGCCGTGGAGGCGCTGGAGGATTTCCGCGCCGCGGGCGGGGACCTGCGCGAGGTCTCGTTCCCCACCATCTCGGGCTCCGGTCCGAACGGGGCCATCGTGCATTACCGGGTCACGCAGGCCAGCGACCGCCGGGTCGCCCCCGGGGAGCTCTTCCTCATCGATTCCGGCGCGCAGTACCCGGACGGCACCACCGACATCACCCGCACCGTGGCGGTCGGCAGCCCGAATGCGGAGATGCGCGACCGCTTCACCCGCGTGCTGAAGGGCCATGTGGCGATCGCGCGGGCGCTCTTCCCCAAGGGGACGACGGGCGCGCAGATCGACGCCCTCGCGCGCCTCTCCCTGTGGGAGGCGGGTCTCGATTTCGACCACGGCACCGGCCACGGCGTCGGCAGCTTCCTCTCGGTGCACGAGGGGCCGCAGCGCATCGCCAAGACGGGCACCGTGGCGCTGGAGCCGGGCATGATCCTCTCCAACGAGCCGGGCTACTACCGGGCCGGCGCCTACGGGATCCGCATCGAGAACCTCGTCCTCGTGGAGCCCCGCACGATCGCGGGGGCCGAGCGCCCGATGCTCGGCTTCGAGACGCTGACCCTCGCCCCCTACGACCGCCGGCTGATCGAGCCCGGCCTGCTCGACCCGGCCGAGACCGCCTGGATCGACGCCTACCACGCCCGGGTGCGCGAGACCCTGTCCCCCGCCCTCGACGGGGAGGCGCGGGCCTGGCTCGACCGGGCGACGCGCCCCCTCGCGATCACGGGAGCGTAGATCGCCGATCGGTGACGGCGGGGCGGCGATTCGGCCGTGCCTGCGCCGGGCCCGGCTGTGCTATGAAGGCGCGCGATGCTGCGTCTTCTCGCCTTCCTCCTCGCCGTCCCGCTTGCCGGCCTCGGCGCCCCAGCGCCCGCGGGCGCGCAGCCCGGCCGCGCCCCCGCCGACCTCGTGAAGGCGAGCCTCGTCGCCGAACCCGGCGCGGTGCGCGGGGCCGAGCCCTTCACGGTCGCCGTGCGCATGGTCATGCGGCCGGGCTGGCACGTCTACTGGCGCAATCCCGGCGATTCCGGGTTGCCGCCGGAGGTGACCTGGACGCTGCCGGCGGGCTTCTCGGCGAGCTCCCTACGCTGGCCGGCGCCGGAGCGCATCCCCGTCGCGACGCTGATGAATTTCGGCTACGAGGGCGAGGCGGTGCTGCTCGCCGAGATCACGCCGCCGCCGAGCCTCGACCCGGCGGTGCCGGTGCGGCTCGCGGCCAAGCTCAGCTACCTCGTCTGCGAGACCGAGTGCGTCCCGGGCGCGGCCGATCTCGCCGTGACCTTGCCGGTGGGCGGCGCGGGGGCCGTCCCCGAGAACCGCGCCCTGTTCGCGCGCGCGCGGGCGGCCCTGCCGAAGCCCGCGCCCTGGCCGGTGCGCCTGTCGCAGGTGGGCGAGCGCCTCGTGCTCGACGTGGACGCCACGGGGCTCAAGCCGGACGCGATCCGCTCCGCCGCCTTCTTCCCCTACGCGGAGACCGCCATCGACAACGCGGCGGAGCAGGAGGTCCGGGTGGACGGGGAGGGCATCCACCTCACCCTGACGCGGGCCGAGCCGAAGCTCCCCGCACCGGCGACGCTGCCGGGCGTGCTGACCTTCACGGAAGAGAACGCGGCCGGCGGCCAGCGCCACGCCTTCGCCATCGGCGCGGAGGCGGCCCCGCCCGCGGCCGGCCAGGTTCCGGCGACCGCCCCGTCGCCCTCCGCGTCCCAGGCCGCGGCCGACGCGGTGCCGACACTCCTGGGCGCCGGGCTCCTCGCGCTCCTCGGCGGCCTCGTCCTCAACCTGATGCCCTGCGTCTTCCCGGTGCTCTCGATCAAGGTGCTCGGGCTCGTGAAGCATTCGGGGGAATCGCCCGCGCGGGTGCGGCTGCACGGTCTCGCCTACACCGCCGGGGTGCTCGCGAGCTTCCTGGCGCTCGCCGGCCTCCTCCTCGCGCTGAAGGGCGGGGGCGCGAGCCTGGGCTGGGGCTTCCAGCTGCAATCGCCCCTGGTGGTGGCGGGCCTCGCCTACCTGCTCTTCGCCATGGGGCTCAGCCTGTCCGGCGCGGTCCATCTCGGCGGTTCCGTGGCGGGCCTCGGCGACGGGCTCACCCGGCGCGGCGGCCTCGAAGGCTCGTTCTTCACGGGCGTGCTCGCCACGGTGGTGGCCACGCCCTGCACCGCGCCCTTCATGGGCACCGCGGTGGGCTTCGCCCTCACGCAGAGCGTGCCCGCCGCGCTCGCGGTCTTCGCCTGCCTCGGCCTCGGCCTCGCGCTGCCCTTCCTCGCCCTCACCCTGTGGCCGGGGGCCCTGCGGCTCCTGCCCCGGCCCGGCGGCTGGATGGAGACCCTGAAACAGGCGCTCGCCTTTCCGATCTACGCCACCGTGGCCTGGCTCGTCTGGGTGCTCGCCCAGCAGGTCGGGCCGCAGGGCCTGCTCGCCGGCCTGATCGGGCTCGTCCTCGTGGGCTTCGCCGCCTGGGCCTGGGAGCGCGGGCGCGGGGCCGGCCCGGTCGGGGCCCGGCTCGCGCAGGGCGCCGCGGTGCTCGCCGTGATCGCGGCGGCCGCCCTCGGCCTCACCCTGGAGCGCGACCGGCTCCTGCCGGCGGCGCAGGCCCAGGCCGAGGGCATCGAGCCGTTCACGCAGGCCCGCCTCGACACCCTGCGCGGGGCGGGGCGCCCGGTCTTCGTCAACCTGACGGCGGCGTGGTGCATCACCTGCCAGGTGAACGAGCGCGCCGTGCTCGCCACCGACGCGGTGCGCGCGGCCATGCGCAGCCGCGGCGTGACCTACCTGAAGGGCGACTGGACCAACCAGAATCCCGAGATCACCAGCCTGCTCGAACGCCACGGCCGCGGCGGCGTCCCGCTCTATCTCCTCTACGGCGCGGGCGAGCCCGAGATCCTGCCGCAGATCCTGAGCCGGGACGCGGTGCTGGCGGCCCTGGAGCGGGCGGCGCCGGGCCGCAGCGCGGCGCTCGGCGGGGCGCGCTGACGACGGGCACCGCCTGTCTCCGGCTCGAAGTCCTCGCTTCAACGCGCTTTCCCGCGACGAACCGGCATCCACCGCGGCGGAAGGGCGCTCCGGAGGATGTCGCGGGCGCGGGCGGCGGCCTATACGGGGTGCCGGAGCCGTCCACGGGCCGGAGCCCGGTCGCGAGAACGTGGGATGCGCTCCCTCGCAGGACGCGGTCTCTCGCAGCGTGCGGCCACACGCTCCATCCCCGGCGCGGGAGACGCGGCTGCGGACCCCGTGCGGCATCTGATACGATCTCCGCTCGATCGAAGCGGGGGTCGTATCGAGCGAGCCCGCGCGGCACATGAGCGAAGCCCAGATCCGCCATCCCGAAGGGATCGATCGGATCTGGTATGAAAGGGATTCCATCATGCCCCTCGACGCGTCCGCCCGCGGCGTCTACCCGATCGCCCCGACCCCGTTCCATCCGGATGGCGGGATCGACTTCGCCTCCATCGACCGCCTGACCGACTTCTATGTGGGCTGCGGCGCCACCGGGCTGACCGTGCTCGGCGTCATGGGCGAGGCGGGCAAGCTCGACCAGGCGGAGGGGCTCGCGGTGGCGACCCGCTACATCCGCCGCGCCGCGCGCCTGCCGGTGATCGTCGGCGTCTCGGCCCCGGGCTTCGCCGCCATGGCCTCCCTCGCCCGCGCCGGCATGGAGGCGGGCGCGGCCGGCGTGATGATCGCCCCGCCCAACACCCTGCGCACCGACGACCAGATCGCGGCCTATTACCGGCAGGCGGCGGAGGCGATCGGGCCGGACGTGCCCTTCGTGATCCAGGATTACCCGCTGACCTTCTCGGTGGTGATGACGCCGGGGGTGATCCGCCGCATCGTCTCCGAGAACGCCAATTGCGTGATGCTCAAGCACGAGGACTGGCCGGGGCTGGAGAAGATCTCGCAGCTGCGCGCCTTCCAGGCGGACGGCAGCATGCGGCCGATCTCGATCCTGTGCGGCAACGGCGGCCTGTTCCTCGATTTCGAGTGCGAGCGCGGCGCGGACGGCGCCATGACCGGCTACGCCTTCCCCGACATGCTGGTGGACGTGGTGCGGATGCAGCAGGCCGGGGAGCGCGACGCCGCGCACGACCTGTTCGACGCGCATCTGCCGCTCCTGCGCTACGAGCAGCAGCCGGGGGTGGGGCTGGCCGTGCGCAAGTACCTGATGGCCCGGCGCGGCCTCATCGCCTACGACGCCCAGCGCAAGCCCGCGGGCGGCCTCACGGCGACCGCCAGGGCCGAGGTCGAGTACCTCCTGGAGCGCCTCGCCCGCCACGACCCGCGCGCCCGGACGACCTGATTGCCACGGTCCTATCGGTTCCTGTCGAGCTCCGCGGCGAGCGGCGCGATCGACCGGGGCGCGTGAAAGACGCTTCCGATCAGCGGGATGCCCGGTCGGCGCGCTGCTACCGTGCCACCGGGCCGCATGGTATGAGCCGCCATGCGGTTCACCTTGCGACAGCTCGAATATTTCATCGCTGCCGGTGAGACCGGGAGCATCACCCTCGCCTCCGAGCGGATCCACATCTCGCCGCCCTCCATCTCCACGGCGATCTCGCATCTGGAGAAGGAACTGAACGCCCAACTCTTCGTGCGCCACCACGCGCAGGGACTGTCCCTCACCTCCGCGGGGCGGACGCTGCTCGCCGAGGCCAAGCGCGTGGTCGCGCAGGCGGAGGGGCTCTACACCGTCGCCTCGCAGACCAGCCTGACGGTGCGCGGCTCCCTCTCGGTCGGCTGCATGGTGACGCTCGCGCCGATGCTGGTGCCCGAGCTGAGCCAGTCCTTCACGGCGGCCTATCCCGCCGTGCAGGTGAGCCATGTGGAGGGGCACCAGGAGGACCTGCTCGAGGGCCTGCGCCGCTGCGAGACCGACATCGCCCTGATCTACGACCTGCGGCTCGCCGACGACATCGCCTTCCATCCCCTCGTCAGCCTGCCGCCCTACGCGATGGTCTCGGACAGGCACCGGCTCGCCGGGCACGCGGCGGTGACGCTGCGGGAGCTGGCGGACGAGTCCCTCGTGCTCCTCGACCTGCCGCTCAGCCGCGAGTACTTCATGGCCCTGTTCCTGAACGAGGGCCTCGCCCCGCGCGTGGCCGCGCGCTCGGCGCATCAGGACGTCGTCCGGACCATGGTGGCCAACGGCTTCGGCTACGCCCTCTTCAACGCCCGGCCGAAGTCGAGCCAGGCCCTCGACGGGCGCGGGCTGACCGCCGTGCGGATCGCGGGCGAGCACCGCCCCATGACGGTGGGCGTGGCCACGCTGCGCGCGTTGCAGACCTCGCGGCTGGTGGAGGCGTTCCATGCCCATTGCCGGGCCCACATCTCGCGCTCCTACATCCCGGGGATGGTCGCCCCGGTGGATGCCGAGCGGGTGCGCGTGGAGTGATCGCGCCGGCCCGCGGGCGCGACGTCGTCGCAGGGGAGGCGCGCTCCACCGGGCGGGCCCGTTCTGGTAAAGCGTCGTCCAGAGAGGTAGCCGCCTGCTCTCGGGACGATGCTCCGTAGGCTCCATGCCTCGCCTTGCAAAACCGCGGATGGCGGCCATTCTCCCCCGGTCTCGGCGGCCCGGCGGGCGTCTCGCGGCAGAGCCGCGCGTCCCGGTCCCCGGGGCACCGATTTGTGAGATCCGTTCCCGATGTCCGCCAACTCCGTCGTCCTCGTCGCCTGCCTCGCCGTGGCAATCGTGCTGCTCCTCGGCCTCGCCAACATGCTCCGCGGCGGCAGCGCGAACCTCTCGCAGAAGCTGATGCGCCTGCGCGTGCTCCTCCAGTTCGTCGCCATCATCATCATCATGGGCGTGGTCTGGTGGCGGTCCGCCTGACCGCCGCGGTGTGACCGGAGCGCCGCACCGGCCGGGTTTCCGGAAGCCGGCGGATGAATTCTGGACCCGGATCGCCGCGCTGCCCCGGCACACGTGCTAGTGGTGGGCGGCTCAACCGGACGCATGTGCATGTCATCCACGATCCGACGCCTTCTCGCCGGCATCCCCGCGCTGGTCGCGGTCTCCCCCGTCCTGGCCGCCGATCTCGGCGCGCCGCGGCCGGCGCCGGTCTATGCCGCGCCGGTCCAGCCCCTCAGCATCGTCTCCGAGCTGCGCATCGGCGGCGCGGTCCAGGATCCCGGCAGCGCCGAGGGCAAGGCCCGGGGCTTCGCCACCGAGAACGTCAACGGCGAGATCCTGTTCGCCAAGCCGGTGCTCAGCCTCGATCCGTTCTGGCAGGCCTTCGTGCCGCGCCCCACGGTGGGCGGCAGCTACAACACCGGCGGCCGCACCAGCTACGCCTATATCGGCGCCACCTGGACCGTGGACCTCTTCCCCGAGACCTTCAACCGGCGCGTCTTCCTCGAAGGCTTCTTCGGCGGCGCGGCCCATAACGGCTATACCGGCCCGAAGATCGGCGCGCCCTACGGCTTCAACACGTTGGGCTGCAACCCGCTCTTCCGCGAGGCGGCGGCCCTCGGCTTCCGCATCACCGAGCGCTGGAGCATCATGGCCACCGTCGAGCACATGTCGAACGCGGGCCTGTGCGCGAACAATCGCGGCCTGACGAATTACGGCGGCAAGATCGGCTACACGTTCTGAGAGCCTGTCCGACGAGGTTTCCCGGCCGGCCGGGATCCGTCCGGCCCGTCCCAAGCTCGGCCTTCTGCTGAGGCGCGGGAGCAAAGCGGAGCTTCGAGGGCTGGAGCATGCTGCTTTTTCACGGAAACAGCAGCATGCTCTATCTCTTTGTGGTCGCACGATGATCTCGGAAAACCGGATTCCACTTTTCCGCATCGTGCTCTAGGCGAGCGCGCGGAAGAACGGACCGAATAGGCTCCGGGCGTCGGCCGGACGGCTTACGGGCCGGGGCCGGATCGGGCATAGCTCTCACCACGACGCGAGGCCGCCCGTTCCGGCGGCACCCGCGCGGGAGGATCGAGGGCGCCGTGGTCAAGCTCAACCGCATCTACACCCGCACCGGCGACAAGGGCACCACGGCTCTGGCCGACGGGCAGCGCCGCTCCAAGGCGGATCTCCGCGTCGAGACCTACGGCACGGTGGACGAGACCAACGCCGCCATCGGCCTCGCCCGGCTCCACGCCGAGCCCGACCTCGACGCCATGCTCGGCCGGATCCAGAACGATCTCTTCGATCTCGGCGCCGACCTCGCGACCCCCGCCGGCCCGGAGCCGCTGCCCTACGAGCCCCTGCGGATCGTGGCGAGCCAGGTCACCCGCCTGGAGACCGACATCGACGCCCTGAACGCGGCGATCCCGCCCCTCAGATCTTTCGTGCTGCCGGGCGGCTCGCCCGCGGCGGCCGCGCTCCACCTCGCCCGCACCGTCTGCCGCCGGGCCGAGCGCCTCGCGGTTCAGCTCTCCGCCACGGAGGGCGAGGTCGTCTCCGCCGAGGTCGTGCAGTACCTCAACCGCCTCTCCGATTTCCTGTTCGTGGCGAGCCGCGCCGCCAACGGCAACGGGGCCGCGGACGTGCTCTGGGTTCCCGGCCAGAACCGCTGAGGCGCGTCCGCCGGCGGGCCGGACCGGGACCATACCGCCGCCCCGGAACCGGCATGCAGAACGCCTTGGTCGGACGGGAGGGCGTTTTCGAAAGCCCCCCGGATGGCTGCGTTGACAAGGCGGAAATGTGGCCGCTACGGTCCGCCCGCTTTCGAGAAGGGGGCGCCCAGGCACGGCTGCCGCGCGCCCGCCGACGATCACGTCGAAAATATCCGTGCGGAGGAAAGAGGCCCCATGAAGGTTCTGGTGCCGGTCAAGCGGGTCGTCGACTACAACGTCAAGATCCGGGTCAAGGCGGACGGCTCCGGCGTGGAGCTCGCCAACGTCAAGATGTCGATGAATCCCTTCGACGAGATCGCCGTCGAGGAGGCGATCCGCCTCAAGGAGAAGGGCAAGGTCACGGAGATCGTGGCCGTCTCCATCGGCCCGCAGCAGGCCCAGGAGACGCTGCGCACGGCGCTCGCCATGGGCGCCGACCGGGCGATCCTCGTGAAGACCGACGTGAACTGCGAGCCTCTCGCCGTCGCCAAGCTCCTCAAGGGCGTGGTCGAGAAGGAGAGCCCGCAACTCGTCATCCTCGGCAAGCAGGCGATCGACGACGATTCCAACCAGACCGGGCAGATGCTGGCCGCGCTGCTCGGCTGGCCCCAGGGCACCTTCGCCTTCAGGATCGAGGCCGGCGAGGGCAGCCTCGACGTTACCCGCGAGGTGGACGGCGGCCTCCAGACCGTGGCCCTCCAGCTCCCGGCCATCGTCACCACGGACCTGCGCCTCAACGAGCCGCGCTACGCCTCGCTCCCCAACATCATGAAGGCCAAGAAGAAGCCGCTGGAGGAGCTCGCCCCCGACGCCTTCGGCGTCGACGTCACGCCGAAGCTCAAGGTCCTGAAGACCGCCGAGCCGCCGGGCCGCTCCGCCGGCATCAAGGTCGGCTCGGCCGCCGAGCTGGTCCAGAAGCTCAAGGTCGAGGCCGGCGTGCTCTGACGCCGTCGTCGGGGCGGCCGCGCGGCCGCCCCGGGTCCGCTCATTCCGGCCCGCTGGCCGCCGCACGGCGCCGCGCCGCATCGCTCAAGGTTTCCGCAGCATGACCACGCTTCTCTACGTCGAGCACGCCAACGGCCAGATCCGGGACGGCTCGCTGAAGGCCCTCTCGGCGGCCAAGGAACTGGGCCAGCCCGTCCACGCCCTGGTGCTCGGCTCCGGCTCGAAGGCGGCGGCCGAGGCCGCGGCCAAGCTCGACGGCGTCGAGAAGGTGCTGAACGCGGAGGACGCGGTCTACGACCACGACCTCGCCGAGCCGGTCGGCGCCCTGATCGCCGCCATCGCCGAGCCCTATTCCGCGATCGTGGCCGCGGCCACCACCACGGGCAAGAACGTGCTGCCGCGCGCCGCCGCGCTGCTCGACGTCGCCCAAGTCTCCGACATCATCAAGGTGGTCTCGCCCGACACGTTCGAGCGGCCGATCTACGCCGGCAACGCCATCCAGACGGTGCAGGCGCCGGGCTCCAAGACCGTGATCACCGTGCGCACCGCGGCCTTCAAGGCTGCGGGCGAGGGTGGGTCGGCGGCCCCCGTCGAGGCGGTCTCGGCGGCCGCGCCCGAGGCCGGCGGCTCGGCCTTCAAGGGCGAGGAGATCGCCAAGTCCGACCGTCCGGAACTGGCCTCGGCCAAGTTCATCGTCTCCGGCGGTCGCTCGCTCGGCTCGGCCGACAAGTTCAAGGAGCTGATCGAGCCCCTCGCCGACACGCTCGGCGCCGCGGTCGGCGCCTCGCGCGCGGCGGTGGATGCGGGCTACGCCCCCAACGACTGGCAGGTCGGCCAGACCGGCAAGGTGGTGGCGCCCGACCTCTACGTGGCGGTGGGCATCTCCGGGGCGATCCAGCATCTGGCCGGGATGAAGGATTCCAAGGTGATCGTGGCGATCAACAAGGACGAGGACGCGCCGATCTTCCAGGTGGCCGATTTCGGCCTCGTCGGCGACCTCTTCCAGATCGTGCCCGAGCTCCAGGCCGAGATCGCCAAGGCGAAGGACTGAGGCGAAGGACCGACCGGGCGGCCCCGGCGCATCGGGCACGGGCACCGGCCGTGCCCGGAACCCCCTGCCGTCGCACATGTTCGGGGCGCGAGGGGGTTCTGCCCGAAGCCGGCGCGGTCTAGAACATCTCAAAGGCGCCGCCGCTTGCCGGCAATCCGTCGTGCGGCGCATTCGGAACAGGTCGACCGCCGGATCCGGCTGTCGAGGATAGGGCTCGGATCGAGATCATGGCTATCGACATCAAGCGGGTCGGCATCATCGGCGCCGGTCAGATGGGGAGCGGCATCGCGCAGGTCTGCGCGTCCGCGGGCCTCGACGTGCGCCTGAACGACCGCGATTCGAGCCGGATCGAGACGGCGCTCGGCGTCATCGACGGGAGCCTCGCCAAGCTCGTGTCCAAGGGGAGCATCGACGAGGCGGCCAGCCGGCAGGCTCGCGAGCGCATCGCCTCCGCGCGCAGCTTCGACGATCTGCGGGATTGCGACCTCATCATCGAGGCCGCCACGGAGAACGAGGCCACGAAGCGCGAGATCTTCTCGGCGCTGTGCAGCTCCCTGCGCCCGGAGACGCTCGTCGCCACCAACACCTCGTCGATCTCGATCACCCGGCTCGCCGCCTCGACCGACCGGCCGGAGCGCTTCATCGGCATCCATTTCATGAATCCGGTGCCGATCATGCAGCTCGTGGAGCTGATCCGCGGCATCGCCACCGAGGACGGGACCTACGAGGCCGCCAAGGCCTTCATCGCCAAGCTCGGCAAGACCTCGACCATGTCGGAGGACTTCCCGGCCTTCATCGTCAACCGCATCCTGCTGCCGATGATCAACGAGGCAATCTACACCCTCTACGAGGGGGTCGGTTCGGTGGAATCCATCGACACCGCCATGCGGCTCGGCGCGAACCACCCGATGGGTCCGCTCCAGCTCGCCGACTTCATCGGCCTCGATACCTGCCTCTCGGTGATGCAGGTGCTCTACGACGGGCTGGCCGATTCGAAGTATCGGCCATGCCCGCTCCTGGTGAAATACGTCGAGGCGGGCTGGCTCGGCCGCAAGACCAAGCGCGGCTTCTACGACTACCGGGGGCCCACGCCGGTCCCGACGCGCTGAGCGCGTTCGGAGCCCGGAAGCGCGCGAGGCCGGCACGGATCCCATCCGTGCCGGCCTCGCTCGTTCGACGGCCCGGGAAGGCTTACTTCGGCTGCGCGCCCTCGGTGGTGGGCTGCGACTTCTGCGGATAGGCCGGGTTAGCGGCCGGCACGTTGCCGGAATTGCTGGACGACGGCGCGTTGGATTGACCGGTCACCGAACCCGTCACCTCCCGGCGCGAGGCGTCCTGGCTCTGGCTCGCGTAGTCCTTGGGCGCGTTGGCGCCGTTCCAGGTGAGCAAGCCGATAGTCGCCATCACCAAGAGCGCGAGGCTCGCCAGCAGGACCATGAGGACCGGCTTGCCGCGCTGGCCCTGGCGGGCCTCCACGTTGTTCAGTTTCTCGACCATGGGGCATCCTCGTCTGGGGCAGCCCGGCCGGACCGGGCGCCAGGGATCGTCATGGTCGGCCAACGCGTCGCCGTTCGGGAGAGTTCCTGCCGTGCTCGCGGACGGGTGGGCGCCTGCGACATCCGCCGCGCCCCCGAGCGGCGGATGCGTGCATCGCTCGATCGCGGCGCAGGCGAGGCTTCGACGGTCTCGGCCTCGACGGCGCGCAGGACGTCTCAGCGCCCGGTCAGGAGCAGGATCTTGCCGAGATGGGCGCTCGATTCCATCAGCGCGTGCGCCTTTGCCGCCTCCTCGAAGGGGAAGGTGGCGTGGATGACAGGCCGGATCGTGCCGTCGTCGAGCCTCGGCCAGACGTCCCGGGCGAGGCCCGCCGCGATCTCGGCCTTGTCCGCCTTCGGGCGCGGGCGCAGGGTGGAGCCGGTGAAGGTCAGCCGCTTCAGCATCACCGGCGTGATGTTGAGCCCGTCGACCTTGTAGCCGCCCATCAGGGCGATCATCACCAGCCGCCCCTCGACCGCCAGGGAGGCGAGATTCTTCTGCAGGTAGCTCGCCCCGATCATGTCGAGGATCACGTCGACGCCCTTGCCGTCGGTGAGGCGCTGGATCTCCTCGGCGAAATCCGCCTCGCGGTAGTTGATGGCGGCCTCGGCGCCGAGTTCCTCGCAGAAGCGGCACTTCTCGGCCGAGCCTGCCGTGGCGAAGACGCGGGCGCCCTGCGCCCGGGCGATCTGGATCGCGGTGGAGCCGATGCCGCTCGATCCGCCATGGACGAGGAAGCTCTCGCCCGAGCCAAGCCGCCCGCGCTGGATCACGTTGGAATAGACGGTGAAGAAGGTCTCGGGGATGCCGCCGGCCTCCACCAGGGAGAGGGGCTTCGGGCGGGGCAGGCAATGGGCCGCCTCGGCCACGGCGAACTCGGCGTAGCCGCCGCTGATCACCAGGGCGCAGACCTCGTCGCCGAGGGAGAAGCCCGACACGCCCTCGCCGAGCGCCGCGACCCGGCCGCTGACTTCGAGGCCGGGGACCTCGGTGGCGCCCTTCGGCGGCGGATACTTGCCGAGGCGCTGCATCACGTCGGGGCGGTTGATCCCCGCGGCCACCACCTCGATCAGCACCTGGCCCGGGCCCGCCTGGGGCAGGGGCACCGTCTCCAGGGCGATCACCTCGGGGCCGCCGGCCCCGTCGTAGCGGAGCTGGCGCATGGTGTCGGGCAGGCTCTCGGGCATCGGGTTTCCTCTTCCGTTCTCTCTCTGCCGCCGTTCAGCGTGTGCCGTACATCCGGTCGCCGGCATCGCCGAGGCCGGGCACGATGTAGCCGTGGTCGTTCAGATGGCTGTCGATGGCCGCCGTCCAGATCGGAACGTCCGGATGCGCCGCCTGGAACCGGGCGATGCCCTCGGGGGCGGCGAGCAGGCAGACGAAGCGCAGGTCCTGCGCGCCGCGCTCCTTCAGGCGCTGCAGCGCGGCCACTGCAGAATTGGCGGTGGCGAGCATCGGATCGAGCACCAGCACGGTGCGGTCGGCGAGGTCCGAGGGCGCCTTGAAGTAGTATTCCACAGCCTCCAGCGTGCTGGGATCGCGGTAGAGCCCCACATGGGCCACCCGCGCCGAGGGCAGGAGGGAGAGCATCCCGTCGAGGAAGCCGACGCCGGCCCGCAGGATCGGGGCGAGCACGAGCTTCTTCCCCTGGATCCGGCGGCCTTCCATCGTCTGGATCGGCGTCTCGATGGTCACGGGTTCGAGGGGCAGGTCGCGGGTGACCTCGTAGGCCAGCAGCATCCCGATCTCGTTGAGCAGGTTGCGGAACCCCTGCGTCGAGCGCTCCCGGTCGCGCAGCAGGGTCAGCTTGTGCTGCACCAGGGGGTGGTCCACCACCGTCACGGAAGCCGCCATGCCGTTCCCTCTCCGTCCCCGCCCGCACGGTGTGCCTGGGGCGGAGGGCGGGTGCAACGGCGGCGCGCGCCTTTGCGCAACGGAAAAGGGCCTCCCGCCCGATGGCGGAAGGCCCCGACGCTACTGGGAAGGATCAGGCGCCGTGCGCGCCGCCCTCGGCCCGGCGCTTGGCCATGAAGGCGTCGAACTGCTCGCGGTCCTTGGCCCGCTTCAGCTCCTCGACGAAGTCGGAGAAGGCGCGGCTCTCCTCCTCCAGGGCCCGGCGCTGGGCCTCGAGGCGGTCGATCTCGCCGCGGCGGTACTCCTCGAAGGCCCAGTTGCCGGTGGAGCGGCGGCTCGCCGTCTCGAAGGCCTGGGCGAAGCGGGAGGGCGCGCGGCCCGCGCGGGCGCGGTCGGCCCAGCCGCGGAACTCCGACAGGGCCGGATAGCCCGCCACCTTCCAGGCGACGAGGGCGAGGCCGATCGGCCACCAGTAGATGAAGCCGAGGACGATGGCGCCGATCTCGATGGAACGGCGCGGGAACGGACCGGAGCGGCAGACCTTGCCGGCGGCCCAGGGGTTGGACGATGTGCTCACGGTTGCGCTCCGCATGTCATGTGAACGACGTTAACATGCGGGGCCGAACCTCCGGTTTCAAGAGGTCTCAACCGGACGGACGACTGCCCGCGCCGTGGACGAGGGCGAGCACGCCGGCGCGCAGCAATTCGTACTTGTCCGGGATGCCCGGCCCCTTGGGCAGGTGGCCGGCCGAAGCCAGGGTGGCGAGACCGTGCGACAGCGCCCAGACTTCCAGCGCGATGAAGCGCGGCGCGACCCCGCCGAACCCGTCCGGAAAGGTCGATTGCAGGGCTTCCACCAGGAGGTCGAACGGGCTCGGCCGGTCCGGTGCGGCGATGTCCACGTGGATGCCCCGCGTCTCGAAGATCGCCGCGTAATAGGCCGGCTCCTCCTCCGCGAAGGCGAGATAGGCCTCGCCCATGCGGGTGAAGCGCTCCAGGGGCGTGCCCCGCGAGGTGAGGGCGCGGGCGAGCCGCTCGGCGAGGTCGGCGAAGCCCCGTCCCGCGAGTTCCTCGAGCAGCGCCTCGCGTCCGCGGAAATGCCGGTAGAGGGCGGCCGGCGTCACGCCCACGAGGCGGGCGGCGTCCACCAGGGTGAACCCGCCGATGCCGCGCTCGGCGATGAACCGGCGCGCCGCCTCGATCAGGGCCTCCTTGAGGTTCCCGTGATGGTAGCCGCGCCGGTCGCCCGGCCCCTCGCCCCAATGTCGCAACGACGGCTCCTCGCTGGTCCGAGGCAGGAGCGATCGGCCGCGAACCCCCTGCCTTCCGACGCGCTCTCCCGCCGAACCGGCGATCCTCCTCGACGAAGCGCCCCCGAGCGTCGTCCGAAAAGGTGATGGCCGGCTCACGAAGAAAGACGATCCACCCTCAAAAGCCCGGATTCCGGTCTCGGATCCCGGATCCGAGACGATGCTCTAGCAGAATCACGCTGCTTTACGAGGCCGCTCCCCACGCAAGCCTTGCCATGAAAGGGCCATCCGGCCTTGATGCAACAAGGTTGCATCCGGCCGCGCGGCCGGGGAGGGGACGCGTCTTCTTGGCCTTCGTCAGTCTGAAAGCGTGGAGGGCCCGCTCGGCGGAGCGCAGCGCGCTCGCCGCCGCGCTCAAGCGGGACATCGCGGCGGCTCTCGGCCTCGAACCGGCCGATGCGGTCACCGTCAACGAGATCGCCTGCCCGGATCCGGGCTGCCCCGACCTGGAGACCATCGTCCTCGTGATGCGGGTGGGCGAGCCGACGCGGGCGCTGCGCATCCGCAGGACCATGGACGCGGTGACGCCGGAGGATCTGGCGGTCCTCGCCGAGGACGAGCGCGCGCTGCGCGCGGCCGGGACGTAACCTTCGGTCGCGGGCGGCGTATCGGTGAGGCACGCGGACGGACCCTCCGCCGCCGATGGAGAGCCGGACGCCCCATGACCAGCCGCCGCCACGTCGTCGCATTCCTGGCCGCGCTGCCGGCCCTCGCCCCCCTGCTGGCCGGCCCCGCCTGGGCCGGCACGGTCACGCCGTTCGACGCCGAGGCCTTCGCGGCGGCCCAGCAGGCCGGCCGGCCGATCCTCGTCGCGGTGGGCGCCCCGTGGTGCCCGATCTGCAGGACGCAGAAGCCGATCCTGGCCAAGCTCGCCGCCGAGCCCCGCTTCCGCGACCTCACGGTCTTCACCATCGACTTCGACAGCCAGAAGGAACTGCTGCGCCGCTTCGACGCCCGCATGCAGAGCACGCTGATCGCCTTCAAGGGCGTGGCCGAGACGGGCCGCTCGGTGGGCGAGACCCAGCCCGAATGGATCGAGGGCCTGCTAGAGAAGACCCTGTGACCCCGCGTCCGGGGTGAGGCTGCGGTATCGCTCCGGCGGGAAGAGGGGCCGGCCGGCCCCCGTGCCGAAGGCCCTTACCGCTTGAAGAAGGCGTCGGCCGCGCCGAGCGCCGCGACCTTGGCCCGGCGTGCCGCCTCCAGGCGCTCGATCTCCCGGTGGAGGAGCGCGATGCGCTCGGCGAGATCCTCCACCGAGAGCGTGTCGAGCCCCTGGCCGATCTCGTGGGTCACCGCCCTGCGCGGCCTGTCCTCGTCGTCCCGCATCGCTGACCTCTCTACCAGGGCGTGCCGTGGGCCGGCTCGGGCAGGCCGAGATGCCGGGCGACGGCCGCGCCGATATCGGAAAAGCTCGCCCGCCGCCCGATCGGGCCGGTGGGGAGGCCGGGGCCGAAGGCGAGCACGGGGACCTGCTCGCGGGTGTGCTCGGTGCCGGTCCAGGTCGGGTCGTTGCCGTGATCGGCGGTGATCACGCAGAGATCGCCCGGCCGCAGCACCGCCTCGATCTCGGGAACGCGCGCATCGAAAGCTTCGAGTTCGGCCGCGTAGCCCGGCACGTCCCGGCGGTGCCCGTGCTCCGTGTCGAAATCCACGAGGTTGAGGAAGACGAGGCCGCCGTCGGCCAAGGCGCGGAAGGCGGTGAGCGCCGCGTCGAGGCAGGCGGCGTTGCCGGCGGGCTTGATCTCGCGGCCGGTGGCGCGGTGGGCGAAGATGTCGCCGATCTTGCCGACGCTGACCACCGCCCGGCCCGCGGCCAGATCGAGCAGGGTCTCGCCGGGGGGCGCCACCGCGAAGTCCCGGCGGTTCCCCGTGCGCCGGAACCCGGCCTCGGCGCTGCCGGTGAAGGGCCGCGCGATCACGCGGCCGACGCGGTAGGCGTCGCAGAGTTCTCGGGCGGTCCGGCAGAGGTCGTACAGCCGCTCCAGGCCGAAGGCCTCCTCGTGGGCGGCGATCTGGAAGACGCTGTCGGCGGAGGTGTAGCAGATCGGCTGGCCCGTCCGCAGGTGCTCGGCGCCGAAGCGCTCGATCACCGCGACGCCCGAGGCGTGGCAGTCGCCGAGGATGCCGGGGAGGGCGCCCTGCGCGACCAGCGCCTCGGTGAGCGCGGCGGGGAAGGCCGGCCGCGTGTCGGGGAACAGGCCCCAGGGCTCGCGCATCGGCAGGCCAGCGATCTCCCAGTGGCCGGACGGCGTGTCCTTGCCCGCCGCCGTCTCCACCGCGTGCCCGTAGGCCGCGCGCGCGTCCCCCCCGGGGGCGAGACCCGGCGGCACCCGGCCCGTGGCGCCGGCGGCCGCCAGGCCGATCCCGAGACCGGCGAGATGGGGCAGGCGCAGGGGCCCGGCGCGAAGCCCCGCCCGGTCGCCGCGCCCGGCCGCGCAGGCCTCGGCGATGTGGCCGAGGGTGTCGGCGCCCGCGTCCCCGTAGGCGGCGGCGTCCGGTGCCCCGCCGATGCCGACGGAATCGAGGACGATGAGAAGGGCGCGCGGCATCGGATCAGGCGGGTTCGAGATCGGCCACCGTCTCGCTGCGCAGGTCGAACGCCGCCGCGAACAGGGTGCGGGTGTAGTCGTTCTCCGGCGCCGCGAAGATCCGCGCGGCCGGCCCTTCCTCGACCACGCGGCCGTTCTGCATGACGAGGACGTGGTTGGCCAGCGCCCGCACCACCTTCAGATCGTGGCTGATGAACAGGTAGGCGAGCCCGCGCTCCCGTTGCAGATCGCGCAGCAGCGCCACGATCTGCGCCTGGACCGAGCGGTCGAGGGCCGAGGTCGGCTCGTCGAGGACGATGAAGCGCGGCTTCAGCACCATGGCGCGGGCGATGGCGATGCGCTGGCGCTGGCCGCCGGAGAACTCGTGGGGGTAGCGGTCCATCACCGCCGGATCGAGCCCGACATCCTGGAGCGCCTTCGCCACCACCGCCCGCCGCTCGTCGGTGCCGCGGGGAGCGCCCTGGACGATCAGCCCCTCGGCCACGATGTCGGCCACCGACATGCGCGGCGAGAGGGAGCCGTAGGGGTCCTGGAAGACCACCTGCATGTCCCGGCGCAGGGGGCGCATGGCCGCGACCGTATGCCCCTCGATGGCCTGCCCCATGAAGACGATCGGCCCCTCGGAGGCGATCAGCCGCAGCAGCGCGAGGCCGAGCGTCGTCTTGCCCGATCCCGACTCGCCGACGACGCCCACCGTCTCGCCCGCGCGGACGCGCAGGGAGACGCCGTCGACGGCCTTCACGTGGCCCGTGGTCCGGCGCAGCCAGCCGGAGCGCAGCGGGAACCAGACCTTCAGCGGCCCGGCCTCCAGCAGCGTCGGCGCCTCCGCGGGGACGGGGTTGGCGCGGCCCTTGGGCTCCGAGGCGATCAGGCGCCGGGTGTATTCGTGCTGGGGCGCGCCGAACACCTCGGCCGCCGAGCCGGCCTCGACGATGCGCCCCTTCAGCATCACGCAGACGCGGGAGGCGATGCGCTCCACGATGCCGAGATCGTGGGTGATGAACAGCATCGCCATGCCGAGGCGCTTCTGCAGGTCGGCCAGCAGCGCCAGGATCTGCGCCTGCACGGTGACGTCGAGGGCCGTGGTCGGCTCGTCGGCCACCAGGAGGTCCGGCTCGCAGGCGAGCGCCATGGCGATCATCACCCGCTGGCGCTGCCCGCCGGAGAGCTCGTGCGGGTAGGCGCCCATGCGCCGCTCGGCATCGCGCAGGCCGACGAGTTCCAGGAGTTCGAGGATGCGCGCCCGGGCCCGGCGCCCGCGCAGGCCGCGATGCAGCGCCAGGACCTCGCCGATCTGCCGCTCGATGGTGTGGAGCGGGTTGAGGGAGGTCATCGGCTCCTGGAACACCATGGTGATGTCGGCGCCGCGCACGCCGCGCATCTCCCGCTCCGGCAGGGCGAGCAAATCGCGCCCCTTGAAGCGGATGCGGCCGGTGAGGTCGGCGGCGCCGTCCACGAGGCGCAGGATCGAGAGGGCGGTGACCGACTTGCCCGAGCCCGATTCGCCCACCAGCGCCACGGTCTCCCCCGGCGCGATGGTGAAGCTGACGCGGTCGACGGCACGGGTCGTGCCCCCCTCGCCGGGAAAGGCGACGGAGAGATCCTCGACGGACAGGAGCGGCTCGGGCATCGGGCTCGTTCGGGAGGGGAGGCGACCACGGGGTTATAGCGCGCCCCGGGGCGGGGGGCGAACGGGCCGCGGGCGGGCGCTCCGCCGCGGTCCGGCGGATTGATTGTGCAGCGCACAGCCCTACAACGGCGCGGTGATCACCGCCCTGTCCAGGTTCCTCGCCGCCCTCGGCGCGCTTCTTCTCGGCTGCGCCGCCGAGGCCGCCCCGTCCGAGGGGGCGACCGAGACCGTGGAGCAAGCGCTCTGCCGTCTCATCGAGGGTTCGGCCAAGGCCCGCGACCTGCCTGTGCCGTACCTGACCCGGCTGATCTGGCGCGAGAGCAGCTTCCGCCTCGGCGCGGTGAGCCCCGCCGGCGCGCAAGGGGTCGCCCAGTTCATGCCCGGCACCGCGCGCGAGCGGGGCCTGCTCGATCCCTTCGATCCCGAGCAGGCGATCCCGCACGCGGCCCATCTCCTCGCGGACCTGCGCCGCCAGTTCGGCAATCTCGGGCTCGCGGCGGCGGCCTATAACGGCGGCCCGCAGCGGGTGACGAACTGGCTCGCAGGGACGGGCGGCCTGCCGGCGGAGACCCGCGCCTACGTGCTCTGGATCACCGGCGCGCCGGCGGAGGAGTGGCGCGGGGGCAGCCGGGGCGCCGTGGAGTTTCCGGAAGGCGCTCCCAAGCCCGAGAAGCCAGTCCCGGAGAAGCCCGAGCCCGCGGCGCAGCAGAGCTGCCTCCAGACCACGGCGGCCCTGCGGGTGCCCGGCCGCGGGGAGCGCTTCGCGATCGGCCCGAACGAGGGCCCGGCCGCGCCCTGGGGCATCCAGCTCGCCGGCAACTTCTCCAAGTCCCTGGCGCTGGCGAGCTTCCAGCGGGCGCGCAACGCCTACGCAAGGGTGATCGGCGAGGTTCGGCCGATGATCATCGGCACCCGCCTGCGCAACCGCGGCACCCGGGCCTTCTACCGGGTGCGCATCCCCGCCGAGAGCCGGCAGGCGGCCGACGCCCTGTGCAGCCGCATCCGCGGCGCCGGGGGCGCCTGCATCGTGCTGAGGACCTGAGGATGCGGCCCGCCCGGTCCAGCCGCTTTCCCGTCATGAATCCGCCCGCTGGCGCGGGCCACCTGCCGTCGAAGGGGCTTTAGGGAAACCGGATGATTCGCGCTCTCACCGCGCTCGCCAGTCTGATCTGCCTCGGCCTCGCGGCGCTCGGCATCGCCAGCTGCTCGCCGCTCGCCCTGTTCGACGCGGTCGGGCCGCGGGATTCCGGCGGCCGGCAGGCCCTGCGGGACGAGCCCTTCGGCGAGGGCAAGCGGCGGCGGCTCGACGTCTACGTGCCGGCGGCGGGGGCCGATCAGGCGCCGGTGCTGGTCTTCTTCTACGGCGGGTCCTGGCAGAGCGGCACGAAGGACGACTACGCCTTCGTGGGCCAGGCGCTGGCCGCCCAGGGCTTCGTCACGGTGGTGCCGGACTACCGGCTCTATCCCGAGGCGCGCTTCCCCGCCTTCCTGGAGGACGGGGCGCAGGCGGTGGCCTGGGTGCGCAGCAACATCGCGGCCTACGGCGGCGACCCGCGCCGCATCGTGCTCGCCGGCCACTCGGCGGGCGCCTACAACGCGGTGATGCTCGGCCTCGACACCCGCTACCTGCGCGCGGCCGGGGTCGACCCCCGGGTGATCCGGGCGGTGGCCGGCCTGTCCGGCCCCTACGACTTCCTGCCCTTCGATCAGGAGACCTCGATCCGGGTCTTCGGCGCCGCCCCCGACAAGGCTGCGACGCAGCCGGTGAACGTCGTGAGCGCCCACGCGCCCCCGGCCTTCCTCGCCACCGGCGAGGCGGACGCGGTGGTCCGCCCGAAGAACACCCGCAGCCTCGCCGCCCGCCTGCGCGCCGCGCACGTGCCGGTGCAGGAGCGGCTCTATCCGGGCCTCGACCACAGCGACACCCTGCTCGCCCTCTCCGTGGCCTTCCGCTCCAAGGCGCCGGTGCTCGCCGAGATGGCCGGCTTCCTGAAGGGCCAAGCCCTCAACCGCCAGCAGGTCACGGTCGGGGCGCGGTGAGTTCGACTCTGGTCAGTCAATTGCTCCACTGCTCCCTCAACGTGATTGGCACCACGCCTTCGCGAAACTCCATCGGCGAGATCGAGGAATTTGGCCTCTTGCTCCGGAAAGAGACAATCGATTGACTAAAGCCATGCCCGGCGTTTTGGGACGCTTTGAGAACTCTTTACAAGTCTTGCTGCAAGCCTCACGATCCTTCAACAAGGCTCGCAGCTTCTCGAAGGTTTTGAGGGATTTTCTTTCGAGAAGGTCACCACTCGGAGGAAAGAGCGCGTCCAGATAGGAGTCGGCAATTGTCAGCGATGGCCGTACGATTCGCGCGAGGCACCAAACCGGCGAGGTCGGCTTCTGCAGATGCCGAGGTCGATCGTCTGTGCTACACAATGCAAAGTGTGCGTTTTGCAAAATCCGAAAATCGATATCCCGATTGATAATCACTGATCGGATGCGACAATGATAATTGAGACCAGAGGATCGAATTTTTCGTTCTTTAACACATATGATTACATTCGATTGAGTACCTATGCGGAGGGTAAATTTGTATATGCTTATATCTCAAACAGCGGTACGTTTAATTTTACCGCTACTCCAGAGGTAGATGAGAGCGGATTGATAACTAGAATCTCTACTTTGCGCACAATTACCAGCTTCGGGGGAAGCACCGATCGAATTTTCGCTGATTATTATCCGTCAAATATGTTGTTGAGCGAATTCAAGGCCGCTTACGACACATCCAAGGCATTAGGCAACCTGTCCGCCATAGGCACGCTACTGGAGCGGGAACCCATTACCTTTCGTTCCTTCGGCTCTAGCGTGCTGGTCCAGGGTGGCGCCAACGACGACGCGCTCTATGGGGGGCTTGGACCCGACAAACTCCTCGGACGAGCGGGCGTCGATCAGCTTTTCGGGGGGGACGAGTCCGATATCCTCATGGGTGGGTCGGGCGCCGATCTGCTCGATGGCGGCAGCGGGCTCGACTATGCGAGCTACGAGGACGCGACTGGCCGGGTCGGGGTCCGGCTCGACTTCCCATCCTACAATTCGGGCGATGCCTTCGGCGACACGTTGGTGAATATCGAGGGCATCATCGGTTCCAGTTTCGACGACGTCATCGTCGGTGACGCCAATTCCAACCCGCTGAGCGGGGCCGGCGGCAACGACGTCCTCTACGGGCAGGACGGACCCGATGCGATCTATGGCGGCGATGGCAACGACGAGTTGTACGGCGGCCTCGGCGTCGATTTCCTGGTAGGGGACGGCGGTTTCGACTACGCGCGCTACGACTTAGCCGCCTCGGGCGTCGGGGTTCGGCTCAACGATTACAGAGGGCTCGGCGGCGGCTGGGCGGGAGAGGCGGCGGGCGACACGATCGCTTCGATGGATGGGCTCGTCGGGTCCTACTACGACGACGTGCTCGCGGGGAACGACGATTACAACGTCCTCCACGGCCTCGACGGCAACGACCAGCTCCACGGGCTGCTCGGAGACGATCGATTGCTCGGTGGCAACGGCAACGACATTCTGTGGGGCGGGGGTGGTGC
The DNA here is from genome assembly GCA_947444195.1 of Methylobacteriaceae bacterium. GTDB lineage: Bacteria > Pseudomonadota > Alphaproteobacteria > Rhizobiales > Beijerinckiaceae > Methylobacterium. The sequence goes on from CANEZL010000001.1 coordinate 231,990, forward strand.
TGACTACATCGACGGCGGCGCGGGCTTCGACATCGTCTCCTTTGACACCACGATCACCGGAAGCGTGACCGCGCGGCTCGACATCTCGGGTGCAAACTCCGGCGACGCGACCGGCGACGTCTATGTCGACGTCGAGGCGCTTATCGGATCGACCTTCTCCGACACGCTGGTCGGCAACGACGGCGCCAATACACTGACGGGCCTCGCCGGCGACGACAAACTGCACGGGCTGGCCGGGAACGATACGCTGCTGGGCGGCGGCGGCAACGACCAGATCTTCGGTGGGGAAGGAACCGACTACATCGACGGCGGCGCGGGCTTCAACTACGCCCGTTACGATTTCGCCGGAACGGGCGTGGCGGTCGATTTGTCGACCGGGCAAGGATCGGCCGGCGAGAGCGCCGGCGATTTCCTGATCAACATCCAGGGCCTGTTCGGCTCGCAATACGCCGACTTCCTCGTCGGCGACGCGAACGACAACACAATCATCGGACAAGGCGGCGACGACATCATCTTCAGCGGGCCGGGCGCCGATACGCTTAGTGGCGGTCAGGGCAGGGATACCTTCGCCTTCCGGGCATCGGATTTCCGGCCGGGCCTCACCACCCGTGTCACCGACTTCACGCCGAGCCAGGGGGACGCGCTCACGCTGGTCGGCGTCGATCCCGGCACCATTCAGATCTTCGATGATCCCGGCGGCGTTCTGGTGACGGTCACGGGCGGCAACGGAGGCATCAAGTTCGAAGGCCTCAGCGCGGCCGGTCTGGCGGGCCATCTGTTCGTGATCTGAACCGGGCCAGAGCATTCGTCACGCGGCGGCAACTCCTCGATGCAAGGAACGGCCGAGAAACCGGCGGGTGGCAGCGAGATCGGACAGCGGACGGATCGGATCCCACCGAGGGACGATCATCTGTTGCCCGTTCCCGCCGGTCATACCTCGGGAACGGGCCGCGGCCGGCGGTCCGGGCCGATCGCGACGAAGGTGAAGGTTCCTTCCGTCACCTTGCGGGTGTCCTCGCTCTCGCGCTCGCGCCGCCAGACCTCCACGTGGATGCGGATCGAGGTGCGTCCCACCTTCAGGATCCGCGCGTAGATGCTGACCTCGTCGCCGACGAAGACGGGGTGGTGGAAGGTCATGGCTTCCACCGAGATCGTGGCGCAGCGGCCCCGCGCCCGGCGGGCGGCGACGTTGCCCGCCGCGAGGTCCATCTGCGCCATCAGCCAGCCGCCGAAGATGTCGCCGGCCGGGTTGGTGTCGGCGGGCATGGCGATGGTGCGGATCACGGGCGCGCCGCAATCCTGCGGCTGCACGGTCTCGGCCAGGGTCTCCGTCGTCGAAGCGTCCACGCGTCAGATCCTCTCGTCGCCGTGCCTCAGTCGGGCAGGGCGAAGACCACCAGAGCATCGCCCGTGCCGAAGCCGGACGCCCGGGTGAAGGAGGCGCCGCCGGCCGCGACCGCCACGTATTGCCGCCCGTCGAGGGCGTAGGTGATCGCCGGGCCGCTGATGCCCGCCCCGCACTGGAAGCGCCAGAGGATTCTTCCCGTCTCGGCGTCGTGCGCGTCGAGATGGCCGTCCTCCTCGCCGGAGAAGACGAGGCCGCCCGCCGTGGCAAGCGTCCCGGCCGACAGGCGGCTTCCCGACCGCACCGACCACGCGATCCGGCCCGTGCGGGCGATGTCCACCGCGGTGAGGGTGCTGTAGCTCGGCTCGCCCCTGGCCTCGCCGGTCTCCGTGTAGCGGATCTCGGGGCGGCCGGGGGCGGGGGGCAGCGACTTCACCGTGTAGGTCGCCGCCCCGTGCCGCACCTGGATGTAGGCGCGTCCGCTGCCGGCATCGTAGGCGGTGGGCGGCCAGGAGACGGCGCCCAGCGGCCCGGGGCTCACCACGGTGCCCTCCGGGCTCGGCGGCCGGAACAGGTTCTTGTGGGTGATGAGGGGCTCGGAGCGGGCGAGGAGCGCCCCGGTGGCCCGGTCGTGCACGTAGACCCAGCCGGTCTTGCTCGCCGAGGCCACGGCCTTCACCGTGCGGCCGTCCCCCGTCCGGTGGTCGAGGAGCACGGGCGGGCTCGCCACGTCGTAGCCCCATTGCTCGTGCGGAACCTGCTGATAGTGCCAGCGGAGTTGCCCGGTCCGAACGTCGAGGGCCACGAGGCTCATCGTGTAGAGGTTGTCGCCCGGGCGCGAGAGCCCGAAATTCTGCGGCGCCGGGTTGCCCGTGCCGAGATAGATCAGGCCGAGTTCGGGATCGTAGGCCGGCGTCATCCAGAGCGAGCCGCCGCCGACCCGCCACGCCTCGCGGTGAGCGGGCGCGGCCGCCTTCTCGGCGGCGATGTCCCGGTGCAGGGGCACGCCGTCCGGCGTCCGCGCGACGAAATCGCCCTCCCAGCCGTCGGATTTCGTGACGTACCAGCGCCAGCGCTCGGCGCCGGTCGCCGCGTCGTAGGCGGCGAGCCAGCCGCGCCGTCCGTAGCCGCCCTCGATCCCGACGACGGCACCCCCGTCGAGGCCGCCGCGCTCGTCCTCCACGTGCAGGCCGTAGCCCGCCCCGGTGACGCCGACGATGACGAGCCCTTCGGCCACCAGCGGCGGCATCTTGAAGCCGAGGCGGCTCGAACCCTGGACCGGCTTGCCCCCGAGGGTCCCGGCGAGGCTCGACGCGGTCTCGGTCTCGCCCTCCTCGGGGCGGACCGCCTCGTGATCCCAGACCACGGCGCCCGTCCGCGCGTCGAGGGCGACGACGCGGCCGTCCATCGTCGCCTGGTAGACGCGCCCGCCCGAGACCGCGACGCCGCGGTTCGAGGGCGGCCCGAAGATCTTTTCCGTGCGCGGGCGGTGCGTGTAGGTCCACAGCACGCGGCCGTTGCGCGCGTCGAGGGCGGCCACGTGGTTGCCGGTGGTGGAGAGGTAGAGCGTGCCGTCCACCATCACCGGCTGCGCCTGGAAGTAGCCCGTCACCCCGGTCTGGAAGAGCCAGGCGGGCTTCAGGCGGGCCACGTTCCCGCGGTCGATCAGGGCGAGCGGCGAGAAGTTCGCGTTGCTGGCATCGTGCCCGAAGGCCGGCCAGTCGCCCTCGGCCGCGCGGGCCGGCGCGGCGAGGGCGAGGAGCCCCAGCAGGGGCAGGGCGGTGGACCGGAGAGATGGGCGCGCCGGCATCGTTTCCTCCCAGACCATCCAGTGACCTTCGCCCGCGCGCGGCGCGCGGCGCCGGGGCGACCTTCGGCGGAGATCAGCGGGCGGGCCGCGGCGCCTTGGCGAGGAGGGCCGGGGCGTTCTCGGCCCCCATGGCCTGCGCCATCTCGGCAGCGGTCTGCCCGGCGGCGTCCCGCCGGTCCGGATCGGCGCCGCGGGCGAGCAGCATCTCGATGATCTCGGTGCGGTCGAACATCGCCGCGACCATCAGGGCGGTGCGGCTGCCGTCGCTGGTGCCGTCGACCATGGCGCCGTGATCGAGGAGCATGCGCGCGATCTCGGTCTCGCCCTTGAAGGCGGCGCCGGCCAACGGCGTCTGGCCGCGATCGTTGGCGAGTTCCGGGTCGCCGCCGGCCGCGAGGATCGCCCGCACGGCCTCGGCCTGCCCGTTATAGGCCGCGAGCATCAGCAGGCTGTCGCCCTTGTCGTTGCGGATATTGGCCGGCAGGCCCTGCCCGAACAGCTCGGCGAGCTCGTCGGCATGCCCCATGCGGGCGTACTGGAAGACCCGGCCCGCGAAGGCGAGGGTCTCGGCATCGAGGGCGGGCGGTGCAGTCTCGGCGGTCATGGGTCCCGTTCCGGCGGTCTCGCGTGTTCCGGGGATCTGGCGCGACGGGGCCCTGCGTCCACCCGCGTCAGGCCGCGGCCGAGACCTTCGGTGCGGCGAGGCCGCCGAAGCGGCGGTCGCGGCGGCGGAACTCGTTCACCGCCTCGGCGAGGTCGGCGCCACCGAAATCGGGCCACATCCGCTCGGTGAAGTGGAGTTCGGCGTAGGCCGCCTCCCAGAGCAGGAAGTCGGAGAGGCGCTTCTCGCCGCCCGTGCGGACGAGGAGATCCACGTCCACGGGGGAGCCGTGCATCTCGCCGGCCACCAGCCGCCCGAAATCGGCGCGGCAGGTCTCCGCCGCCCCGAGGCGGGCGGCGGCCGCGATGATCGCGTCGCGGGCCGAGTAGTCGACGGCGATGCGCAGGTGGAGGCGGTCGCCCAGCGCGGTCGCGGCCTCGGCGGTGGCGATCGCCTCGGGGATGCCGCCGGGCAGGCGGTCGCGCCGGCCGATGACGCTGAGCCGGGTGCCCGTGCGGGCGAGGTGGGCGGTCTCGTTGCGCAGGTAGGAGCGCAGCAGGCGCATCAGGGCGCCGACCTCGTCGGCGGGCCGCTGCCAGTTGTCGCTGGAGAAGGCGTAGAGGGTGAGCGTCCCGATGCCGAGATCCGGGCAGGCCTCGGCGGTCCGGCGGATCGCCTCGACCCCGCGGCGATGCCCGGCGGCGCGGGGGAGCCCGCGCTGGGTCGCCCAGCGCCCGTTGCCGTCCATGATGATCGCCGCGTGCAGGCCGGGTCTCGGTGCAGCCGGGCTATGCATCGTGAGGTCTCCGATCGATCGTCTGTCAGGTCTAGCCGGGCCGGCTGGCGTCAGGCTGTCTTGGTGGCGAGGTCCGAGGCAGGGCCCGCGGCGCGCGCCGCGTCGCGCACCACCTGTTCCAGCACCGTGAGATATTCGAGGAAGCGCCCCCGCCCGGCCGGGGTCAGGCGGCACAGGGTCTGGGGCCGGTTCTGGACCTGGCCCTTCTCGAGGCTCACGAGATCGGCCTCCTGCAGCACGGCGAGGTGCCGGCTGAGATTGCCGTCCGTGAGGTTGCACAGGCGCTTCAGGTCCGGGAAGGCGAGCCCCTTGGGATGGGCGACGAGGGAGGTCAGCACGCTGAGCCGCGCCTTCTCGTGGATCACCCGGTCGAGCCCCTCGTAGGAGAAGCGCCCGTCGTCCCGGTCGGGTGCGTCAGACCTCGCCATCGCCGCCTCCCGCTGTGCGGTGGAGCAGGAGCCCGAGCCAGGATTGCCCGACGATGAAGGGCACGCCCATCAGCCAGGGCGAGAGGGCGTGGCTCGCGCTGGCGAGCGCCAGTCCGGCGAGCCCGGCCAGCAGGTACCACGCCGCCACCCCCTGGACGCGGCGGGGCAGGATGCGGGCGGAGGCGAACAGGCCGAGCCCCATCAGCACCTGCCAGAGGCCCGGCAGCATCCACACCGCCTCCGGGGCGAAGCGCGCGATCACGAGGCCGAGGCAGGCGCCCGCGCCAGCGGTGGGCAGGAAGACCTCGATGGCGTTCCACATCATCGCGTCGGCGAGGCTGGCGTGGAGCCGGCGGGCGCGCCGCACGGTCTCGATGCCGACGAGGACGAAGGCGAGGACGGCCGCCGCGATCCAGAGGCCGAAGAACAGCTCCGGCCGGCCGGTGGGATCGGCGAGGAACAGGGCTTGGCCCGCCGCGGTGCAGAGGGCGATGACGCCCGTGGCGGCGACCGTGGCCGCGCCGAGCCCGCGGAACGCGGTGTCCCGCGCGAGCTGGCTTCGGATCGCGACGATGTCGGCCAACGCCCTGTCGAGATCGTGCATGGGCCCCTCGGCACGGTTCGCTTTGCGATGCAAAGTAGAGCCTCCGGCCCGCGGGGGCAAGAGAGTCCGAGCCTCCGATCGCGGCGCCGTCTCTCAACCCGAACGTGAATTCTGATTTCAATTGGTTGCAACTGTAGCCCGGTGCGGGCTCGGTTGTCTTCTTCCGCCGAGAGCCGGACCGGGACCGGGTCGTGCGAGCACCGCGCGGTCACCCCGGGACGGGCAGGATGCCGCGCCGCCGCAGGCCGATGGATTCCGGCGCCGGCCCTTGCAAGCCTGTGGAAAACTCCGCATATTCACGAGAACAAAAAGCGAACAAATGGCCGCGCTTCCGGGCGCGGCGGCAGCGAGGTCCACCGATGCGAACGGCCGACAAGCAGATCGCCGAAACCCTCGTCCGCTACGGCGAGCCCTTCGCGGGCAATGTCTGGCGGGTGCAGGGCACGGCCGTGATCTACCACAAGACCCTGGAGCGCATCGCCGCGCAGGCGGGCATCCGCTTCGACGCGCCGACCCTCGTTCGGGCCGAGCAGGACGAGGCCGTGGTCCTCGTCACCGGGCGGCTGCCGGGCGCGAAGGCCGGCACCGAGCGGGTGGAGTGGTCGTTCGGGGAGGCGCTGGTGAACGTGAACTACCGCGTCTCCGGCAAGCAGGCGGCCTACGTCTACGCCATGGCCGAGAAGCGGGCGAAGGACCGCGTCATCCTCAAGCTGATCGAGCTGCACGGCCTCGTCTATTCCGAGGAGGAGGCCGACGAGTTCCGCGGCGGGCGCCTCGCCGAGGTGCAGGCGGTGAGCGAGGACGACGAGGACCGGCCCTTCGACGAGGTCACGGAGGCCGAGGCCGACCTGAAGCGGGCCATCGACGCGGCGGAGTCCGTCAACGCCGTCACCGATCTGATGCTCGCGGGCGAGACGCAGGCGGTCCTCGCCGGCATGCCCCAGGGCACCCGCGACGAGGTGCGGGACTACGCCAAGGCGCGCCTCGTCGCGCTGGGCTGGCCCGGCGCCAAGGGACGGCGGCGGGCCGCCTGATCCACCATCGAATCCGAAACCTAGATCCTTGAACGAGAGGAGCCTTCCATGCGCCGTTCGCACGACCGCCGCCCGGAGACCTACGCGATCGAGACCCTGAGCTACAGCCCGACACGGCTCGTGCGCCTCGGCCGGCGCAAGGTGGCGATGCTGTTCGCCCCCGCCGAGCCCGGCGGCCCCTGGCAGCTCTACCCGAACCCGGACGCCTTTCCGGGCCTCGACTTCGCCGGTCTGCCGGCCCCGCTGCGGCCGGAATTCATGAGCTTTCCGGACCTCGCCGCGGTGGAAAGCTTCCTCGGCCTCGGAGCGGCCTCGCGCACCGAGCCGATGGCCCTCGCGGCCTGAGGCCGAGCTTGCGCGGGGGCGCCGTGATCCTTATTTAACCATTTGATATCACGGATTTTCCCGCGCCCCCCGTCCGGGCCGGCGCGACGCGGATTCCGAGGGGCTTCAGAGCCCCGCGTTCTGGACAGGTAGCTCTTTGGCCGAGACAAACGATCCGGGGGCCGGCGCGCCGCCGCCCGCCACCGACATCCGCCCCGTCTCCATCACCGACGAGATGCGCCGCTCCTACCTCGATTACGCGATGAGCGTGATCGTGAGCCGCGCGCTCCCCGACGCGCGCGACGGCCTGAAGCCGGTGCACCGGCGCATCCTCTACTCGGCCTTCGAGTCCGGGCACCTGCCGGAGCGCAAATACGTCAAGTCGGCGCGCATCGTCGGTGACGTGATCGGCCTCTACCACCCGCACGGCGACCAATCGATCTACGACGCCCTCGTGCGGATGGCGCAGGACTTCTCCATGCGCCTGATGCTCATCGACGGGCAGGGCAATTTCGGCTCGGTGGACGGCGATCCGCCGGCCGCCATGCGCTACACCGAGTCGCGGCTGGCCAAGCCCGCCACCGCGCTCCTCAGCGACATCGACAAGAACACCGTCGATTTCGGCCCGAACTACGACGAGTCGCGCGAGGAGCCGAGCGTCCTCCCGGCCCGCTTCCCGAACCTCCTCGTCAACGGCGCGGGCGGCATCGCGGTGGGCATGGCCACCAACATCCCGCCGCACAATCTGGGCGAGCTGATCGACGCCTGCGTGGCGCTCATCGACGATCCGGGGCTGACGATCGAGCAGCTCACCGAGATCGTGCCGGGCCCCGACTTCCCCACCGGCGGCCTCATCCTCGGCCGCGCCGGCACGCGGCAGGCCTACGCCACGGGGCGCGGCTCGATCATCATGCGGGCGAAGTCCCACGTGGAGGAGCTGCGCAAGGAGCGCGAGGCGCTGATCTTCACCGAGATCCCGTATCAGGTGAACAAGGCCACGCTCGTCGAGAAGATCGCCGAGCTGGTGAAGGAGAAGCGCGTCGAGGGCATCTCGGACCTGCGCGACGAATCCGACCGCACCGGCATGCGCATCGTCGTCGAGATCAAGCGCGACGCCATGGCCGACGTCGTGCTGAACCAGCTCTACCGCTACACGCCGCTGCAATCCTCCTTCGGCTGCAACATGGTGGCGCTGAACGGCGGCCGCCCCGAACTGATGAACCTGAAGGACCTGCTCCAGGCCTTCAACGACTTCCGCGAGGAGGTCGTCTCCCGCCGCACCAAGTTCCTCCTCGGCAAGGCGCGCGAGCGGGCCCACGTCCTGTGCGGCCTCGCCATCGCGGTCGCCAATATCGACGAGGTGATCCGCCTGATCCGCACCTCGCCGGACCCGAACGCCGCCCGCGAGGCCCTGATGGGCCGGGACTGGCCGGCCCACGACATCGCGCCGCTCATCGCGCTCGTGGACGACCCGCGCCATCGCGTGGCCGAGGACGGCACCTACCGCCTCTCCGAGGTCCAGGCCCGCGCCATCCTCGACCTGCGCCTGCAGCGCCTCACGGCGCTCGGCCGCGACGAGGTCGGCGACGAGTTGAAGACGCTCGCCGACGAGATCGCCGACTATCTCGACATCCTGCGCTCGCGCGAGCGCATCCAGGGCATCGTCAAGCACGAACTCGCGGAGGTGCGCGCGCAGTTCGCCACCCCGCGCCGGACCGAGATCGTCGATTTCGACTCGAACGTCGAGGACGAGGACCTCATCGCCCGCGAGGACATGGTGGTGACCGTGTCCCATGCGGGCTACGTGAAGCGCGTGCCGCTCTCGACCTACCGGGCGCAGCGCCGCGGCGGCAAGGGCCGCTCCGGCATGACGACCCGCGACGAGGATTTCGTCACCCGGCTGTTCGTGGCGAGCACCCACACGCCGGTTCTGTTCTTCTCCGACCAGGGCCAGGCCTACAAGGAGAAGGTCTGGCGCCTGCCCGTCGCGGCGCCCAACGCCCGCGGCAAGGCGCTTGTCAACATCCTCCAGCTTCAGAGCCAGGGCGAGCGCATCACCACGATCATGCCGCTGCCCGAGGACGAGGCCTCGTGGGAGACGCTGGACGTGATGTTCGCCACCGCGAGCGGTAACGTCCGGCGCAACAAACTCTCCGACTTCGTGCAGGTGAACCGCAACGGCAAGATCGCGATGAAGCTCGATGCGGGCGACCACATCGTCCACGTCGAGATCTGCCGGCCCGACCAGAACGTGCTGCTCACCACGGCGCTCGGCCAGTGCATCCGCTTCCCCGTGGAGGACGTGCGCGTCTTCAAGGGCCGCGATTCCACCGGCGTGCGCGGGATCAACCTGGGCAAGGACGACCGGGTGATCTCGATGGCGATCCTCAACCACGTGGAGGCCTCGCCCGAGGAGCGCGTGTCCTTCCTCAAGATGCAGCGCGCCGTGATCGGCGACACCTCGCCTGAGGGGAACGACGCCGATGCCGAGGAGGCCGGGACCGAGGCGGCTTCCCTGTCGCAGGAGCGCTACGCCCAGCTCGGCGGCGCGCAGCAATTCGTGCTGACCCTGTCGGAGCGCGGCTTCGGCAAGCGCTCCTCGGCCTACGAGTACCGGACCTCGAATCGCGGCGGCAAGGGCATCACGGCGATGCGGGTGAACCCCCGCAACGGCGAACTCGTCGCCTCCTTCCCCGTGGAGAGCACCGACCAGATCATGCTCGTCACCAACGGGGGCCAGCTCATCCGGGTGCCGGTGGACGACATCCGCATCGTCGGCCGCGCCTCGCAGGGGGTGACGGTGTTCAACACCGACAAGGCCGAGCGCGTCGTCTCGGTGGAGCACATCGCCGGCGAGGATGCGAGCGAGGAGGAGGGCGGCGAAGAGGCCGTCTGATCCACGCTGCGGCTATCCACGGGCCTCTCCTCCCCCTTGCGGGGCGGAGCCGGAGGTGGGGGTTAGTGCTGGATGAGGCGTCCCGCTGCTTGCTGACGCCAGCGCGTCGAGGGCAGCGAAGGGCTCGTCCATCCACAGCTGGGCCGAGGCCAGTTGCAGGATGCGCGCCTGCACCGAGACGCCGACCGCGGCCGGCGCGATCCGGTCCTTGTCGGTGAGATCGGCGATCGTGCACACCTCCAGCCGGTTGCTCACGAGGCAGTAGGGGAAATTCCCGAGCGAGGCGATGCACCGGACGTTCTGCCGGCCGCGGGTGCGGTCCCAGAGCGTGAAGAGCGGCCCGGCGCCGGCCCCGCCACTTCGATGTGCCGGCGAGCAGCGCATCGTTGACCGCCGAGCCGCTGGAGAGTTGCAGGTACTCGACCTGGAGGTCGAGGTCCGCGGCCTTGCCGTGCTTCTCGATCAGCTTCTGGTCCTCGGCCACGTTGAGGGACAGGTAGACCACACCGAACTGCTTGGCGATGCGCAGCCGCCCCTCCGCGGCCGAGGCCCGCCCCAAAGCCGCCGCGACAAGGGCGAAACTGCCGAGCAGGGCGGTAACGCGCCGACACGAGAACCAAGTGGTTCGCAGGGGCGTCGTGGGATCCTTGATCGTACCAGTCGCCGGGTCAAGTAGGCGTTGCGGCGCGCCGAACCCGCCAGAAATCTGCCGGCCGAGCACAATCCGGCCAATGAAGTGTTCTTTTTAAAGAACAGCGGAACAGCGCTGACCGTTCGCCATCGGTGAGATTCGGGAAAATTTTACATGCCCATCGACAACTTATGTGCGCCGGGCGGCGCAGAGTTGGCGAGGTTGCATTCTATCACGATCTCAACGTTCTCTTTAGCGGAATAATACGCCCGAGATCGCCATCAGCGCGTCCGGGACAGGCGCGAGGCCGAGGCCTTCGCGCAGCTGCGTACTCCGCGAGGTCTGGACACCTGGAGCAGGGCGCGTGGCTCCCCTAGCCCGCGTGGCCGCGTCTCCGGAGATCCCCGGCAACCGACCGCTGCGCCGCTGCGCGGGCCCGCCATCCGCCCCGGCCGGCACCGTCCGCGCACGCGGGCCGCGCGGCGGCGTGTCGGGGTCGGCCTGCGTCGCGACTGACCAAGCGAGTGTCGCTGGCGTGGCAGCGGACCCCCGTCCGGGGGGCAATAGTCGTGTCAGCCCGATACGGCTTCGGAGGCCCCATGCTCGACGTGACGCCGACCCCTCTGCAGCGGCTCCTGCGCGAGCGCCGCCCCGGCTACAGCCTGCCGGCGCCGTTCTACCTCAGCCCCGAGGTGTTCGAGGCCGACATGGAGATCATCTTCGGCCGTCACTGGATCTATGTCGGCGTCGAGCCCGACGTGCCGGAGGCCGGCGACGTGATGGTGGTCGATGTCGGCCGCACCTCCGTCGCCATCGTTCGCGACGACGACGACCGGATCCGCGCCTTCCACAACGTCTGCCGCCACCGCGGCGCGCGGCTCGTGCACGACGCGAAGTCCACCGTCGGCAACCTCGTCTGCCGCTACCATTCCTGGACCTACGACCTCACCGGCAACCTGATCCATGCCGAGCATATGGGCCCGGATTTCAAACGTGGCTGCCACGGCCTGAAGCCCGTGCACGTCCGCTCCCTCGAAGGCCTGCTCTTCATCTGCCTCGCCGACGAGCCGCCGGCCGATTTCGAGGAGATGGCCGCCCGCCTCGGACCCTACATCGCGCCCCACAACGTGCGCGAGACCAAGGTCGCCTTCCAGAAGGACATCGTCGAGCCGGGCAACTGGAAGCTCACGATGGAGAACAACCGCGAGTGCTACCATTGCGGGGCGAACCATCCCGAGCTCACCGTGCCGCTCTTCGCCTACGGCTTCGGCTTCGCGCCCGAGGAGATGGACGAGCACGACCGGGCGAACGCCGAGCGCTACGGCTGCCTGCTCAAGACGCGGCATACCGAGTGGGAAGCCGAGGGCCTGCCCTCGCGGGAGATCGACGAGCTCGACACCATGATCTCGGGCTTCCGCACGGAGCGCCTGCCCCTCGACGGCGAGGGCGAGTCGCACACCGTCGACACCAAGGCCGCCTGCAGGAGGCTCCTCGGCGCCTTCACGAACGCCAAGCTCGGCGGCCTCTCGGTCTGGACCCAGCCGAATTCCTGGCACCACTTCCTGGGCGACCACATCGTCACCTTCTCGGTGCTGCCGCTGGACGCCGAGCGCTCGCTCCTGCGCACCAGGTGGCTGGTCCACAAGGATGCCGTCGAGGGCGTCGATTACGATCTGGCCAACCTCATCAGCGTCTGGGAAGCCACCAACGATCAGGACAGCGAGCTCGTCGGCATCTGCCAGCAGGGCGCGCGCTCCCCCGCCTACGAGCCCGGCCCCTACTCGCCGCACACCGAGATGCTCGTGGAGAAGTTCTGCAACTGGTACGTCGGCCGCATGGCCGCGCATCTGGAGCGCTGATCATGGCCTCGGCGGGAGCCTCGGCCGAGCCGGCCGCCGCGCGTCTCGCGGCCTCCGCCCCCTGGGATGCGGAGGCCGACGACGCCCTCGTCTGCCTCGCGGTGCGCGACGAGACGCACGACGTGAAGACCTTCGTGCTCGCACCCCGTGCCCCGCGGCTCTTCGCCTACGCGCCGGGCCAGTTCCTGACCTTCTCCTTCGAGATCGGCGGGGAGACGATCCACCGCTGCTACACGGTCTCCTCGGCCCCGACCCGGCCGCACGCGGTCTCGATCACGGTCAAGCGCGTGCCCGGCGGCCCGGTCTCGAACTGGCTGCACGACACCCTCAAGCCCGGCGACACCGTGCGGGCGCTGGGGCCGATGGGCGACTTCTCCTGCTTCACCCATCCGGCCCAGAAATACCTGCTCCTGTCCGGCGGCAGCGGCGTCACGCCGATGATGTCGATGGCGCGCTCGTTTCACGATCTGGCCGAGCCCCGCGATGTGGCCTTCGTCCACTCCGCCCGCACCCCCGCCGACATCGTGTTCCGGGGCGAGTTGGAGACGATGGCCCGCCTCGATCGGGCTTTCCGCTTCCACGCGGTCTGCGAGGCCGATGCCCCCGACGAGGCGTGGACCGGACTGAGGGGCCGGCTCTCGCTCGACATCCTGCGGCAGGCGGTGCCGGATTTCATGGACCGCGCGGTCTTCGTCTGCGGGCCGAAACCCTACATGGACGCCGTGCGAGCCATGCTGCGCGAGGCCGGCTTCGACATGGCCCGGCACCACGAGGAGAGCTTCGACTTCGGCGCGCTACCGCAGGGCGAGCAGGAGGCCGCCGCCGAGGCCGAGAAGGCCCTCGACGCCGCTCCCGCGGGCGGGGTCCGCACCTTCCGGGTCGAGTTCGCCAAGACCCGGCGCGTGCTCGAATGCCCCGAGGACATCACCGTGCTCGAGGCCGCGCGCAAGGCGGGCATCCGCCTGCCCTCGTCCTGCTCCAAGGGGCTGTGCGGCACCTGCAAGTCGAAGATCGCCGCCGGCACCGTCTCCATGACCCATGCCGGGGGCATCCGCCAGCGCGAGATCGATGCCGGCATGGCGCTGCTCTGCTGCTCGAAGCCGACGAGCGACCTCGTCGTCGAGCGCTGACGGTTCGCGGTCCAGCCGCAGCGGCGGCCGGCACTCCAAGCTCTCCCCCCGTATTCGGGAGTCGTCCCGTGATCGCCAATGCCGACGCGCTTCTGAAGCCCCTGACCATCAAGGGCCTCACCATCCGCAACCGGGTGATGTCCACGAGCCACGCGCCCGGCTACGGCCGCGACGGCAAGCCCCAGGAGCGCTACCAGCTCTACCACGCCGAGAAGGCGCGGGGCGGCATCGGACTCACCATGTTCGGCGGCTCCTCCTCGGTCGCCCCCGACAGCCCGGCCGCGCCCTGGAACCAGATCTCGGTGGCCGACGACGCGGTGATCCCGTTCTTCCGCCAGTTCTCCGACCGGGTGCACGCGCACGGCGGCAAGCTGATGATCCAGCTCACGCATATGGGCCGGCGCACCAAGTGGGACACGGAGCACTGGCTCCCCACCGTCTCGCCCTCGCCCCGGCGCGAGCCCGCCTCCCGCACCATCCCGAAGGAGATGGAGGAGGAGGACATCGCCCGCATCGTGAAGAGCTTCGCCGAAGCCGCACGCCGCTGCCGCGAGGGCGGGCTCGACGGCTGCGAGGTCTCGGCCGCCCACGGCCACCTGATCGACCAGTTCTGGTCGCCGTCGGTCAACCAGCGTACCGACAAGTACGGCGGCAGCCTGGAGAACCGGATGCGCTTCGGCATCGAAGTGCTGGAGGCGATGCGGGCGGAAGCCGGCGACGACTACGTCATCGGCATCCGCATGTCCGGCGACGAGATGATCGCCGACGGTCTCTCCCAGGAGGATTGCGTCGCGATCGCCAGCGAGTACGCCCGGCGCGGGCTCGTGGACTTCCTCAACATTCTCGGCGGCCAAGCGCGCGACCACATCGCCCACGCGATCTCGCTGCCGAACATGTCGTTCCCGGTCGCCCCGTTCCTGTTCCTGCCGAGCGCGATCAAGCGCGAGGTCGACGTACCGGTGTTCCACGCCCAGCGCGTCACGGATCTGGCCACCGCCGCCCGCGCCGTCGCGGAAGGCCATGTCGACATGGTGGCGATGACCCGCGCCCACATCGCCGACCCGCATCTGGTCAAGAAGCTGTCCGAGGGCCGTGCCGACGACATCCGCCAATGCGTCGGCGCGGGCTACTGCATCGACCGCATCTATGTCGGCGGCGACGCCCTCTGCATCCAGAACGCCGCCACCGGCCGCGAGGCCACCATGCCGCACGAGATCCGCAAGGCGGACCTGCGCCGCCGGGTCGTGGTGATCGGCGCGGGTCCCGGCGGCCTGGAGGCGGCCCGCGTCTGCGCCGAGCGCGGCCACGCCGTCGTGCTGTTCGAGAAGAGCGGGCAGGCAGGCGGCCAGATCGGCTTGGCCTCGAAGGCCGGCTGGCGCGAGGCGATGTCGGGCATCACCCGCTGGCTCGTCGCCCAGGTCACGAAACTCGGCGTCGACCTGCGGCTGAACACCGAGGCGACGGAAGCGGCGGTTCTGGCGGAAAGGCCCGACGTGGTGATCGTCGCCACCGGCGGCACGCCGTTCCGCGGCCACGCCAAGGGCGCGAGCGAGCACGCCGTCACCACCGCCGAGGTGCTCTCCGGCGCGGTCGAGCCGACCGGGTCGGTCCTGCTCTACGACGAGATGGGCCAGCACAACGCCTCGTCCGTCGCGGAACTGCTCGCCAAGCGCGGCTGCCTCGTCGAGATCGCCACCCACGACCGCATGATCGCGGAGGAGGTCGGCACCACGAACCAGCCGATCCACCTGCGCGAACTGTACAAGCTCGGCGTGGTGATGAGCCCGAACATGGAGCTCATCGAGATCTATCCCGAGGGCAACCGCTTCGTGGCGGCCCTGCGCAACACCATGACGGACGCGGAGGAGGAGCGGGTCGTCGACCGCATCGTGGTCGATCACGGCACGCTGCCCGTGGACGGGCTCTACCGCGCGCTCAAGGGCGCCTCGATCAACCGCGGCCAGACCGATCAGGACGCGCTGATCCGCGGCGAGCCGCAGCCCTACGACCTCGCGAAGGGCTACGCCCTCTACCGCATCGGCGACGCGGTCGCCGGCCGCAACATCCACGCGGCGATCTACGACGCGCTCCGGCTGTGCAAGGACATCTGATCTCAGTGAGGCGCTAGGAGCGCCACCGCGCCTTCCCTCCCCCCTCCGCGGGGGAGGGTGGCCCCCGAAGGGGGTCGGGAGAGGGGAGCCCGGCTTCCGGAGGATTCGGGTCGAGCGCGGCCAAGTGGAAGCGTCGTTCCCCCTCCCGCCCGCTCCGCGGGCACCCTCCCCCGCAGAGGGGGGAGGGTTCGTGCTGCCGCCAAGCCCCTAGGCCCACCGTCATGACCAGCCTCATGCCCCTGACCACGGTGTTTCCCGGCCTCGTCTGGCTGATGGCGGCGCTCGCCCTCGTGCAGGGCCTGCGCCGCGCCGCCCTCTGGCGGGTCGGGGCGGCGGCCCCCGTGGCGTGGCTCGACGGGCTCGCCAAGCTGCCCAGGCGCTACCTCGTGGACGTCCACCACGTGGTGGCCCGCAACGCCTACGCCTCGCGCATGCACGCGGTGGTGGCGGGCGGCCTGCTCGCCGCCTCGATCCTGACCGCGCTCGCGATCCTGCCGCCGATCGCGGGTTTCCGCCCCTACTGGCTCGTCGTGGCGCTCGCCTTCGGCGTGACGGCCATCGGCTCGCTCCTCGTCGGCGCCCGGCGCTATCCGGAAAAGCAGAAGCGCCTCTCGGCCGGGCGCTTTCAGATCCTGCCGTTCCTGCTCGTGGCCTACGCGGTCGGCGGCACCGCCACCGCCCTGCTGCTCGCCCTCGGTGTCGGTGGCGTCTTCGCGCCACTCGCGCTCGCGCTCGCGGCGGCGGGCGGCCTCGGCCTCGCCTTCGAGGTGCGGCACGGGCCCATGCGCCACGCGGCGGCGGGCGCGCTCCACCTCGTCGCCCATCCCCGGCCCGGCCGGTTCGAGGGCCGGCCCGACACCGCGCTCCAGCCCCTCGACCTCGACGCGCCCCGCCTCGGCTCGGAGATGCCCGCCGACTTCACGTGGAACCGGCTGCTCTCCTACGATGCCTGCGTCAGCTGCGGGCGCTGCGAGATCGCCTGCCCGGCCTTCGCGGCCGGCCAGCCGCTGAACCCGAAGAAGCTCATCCAGGACCTCGTCGCCGGCCTCTCGCCCGCCGAGCCCGCCTACGCCGGCAATCCCTATCCGGGGGGCCGGGCGGGGGAGGGCGAGCGCGGCCCGCTCGCCCGGCTGATCGGGCCGGACGCGCGCATCCATCCGGACACCCTATGGTCCTGCACCACCTGCCGCGCCTGCGTCGAGGAATGCCCGATGATGATCGAGCACGTCGACGCCGTGGTCTCTCTGCGCCGCCACGAGACGCTGGAGCGCGGGGCGTTGCCCGAGAAGGCGGTCGGCCCGGTGACGGAGCTGCGCCAGGCCGGCGAGCCCGGCGGGCGCCCGCTCGCCGCCCGCACCGATTTCGCCGCCGGGCTCGACCTGCCGCTGATGGCCGGGCGCGAGCGGGCCGCGGTGCTGCTCTGGCTCGGGGAGGGCGCCTACGACCTGCGCTACGGCCGGACGCTGCGCGCCCTGGTGCGGCTCCTGCGCGAGGCCGGCGTCGACTTCGCGGTGCTCGGCCCGGAGGAGCGCGACACCGGCGACCTCGCCCGCCGGCTCGGGGACGAGGCGACTTTCCAGGCGCTGGCGCGGGAGAACGTCGCCACGCTCCGGAAGTACCGCTTCGAGCGGATCGTCACCGCCGATCCGCACGCCCTGCACGCGCTCCGCAACGAGTACCCGGCCTTCGGCGGACGCTTCGCGGTGATCCACCACACCGCCTTCCTGCTGGAGCTGATCCGGGGGGGCAAGCTGAACCCGGGCCGCCTGCCGGACCTCGCGGTGACCTATCACGACCCCTGCTACCTCGCCCGCTACAACGGGGAGACCGAGGCGCCCCGCGCCGTGCTCGACGCCATCGGCGTCGCCCGCAGCGAGATGGCCCGGTCGGGCCGGCGCGCGATGTGCTGCGGCGGCGGCGGCGGCGCCCCCGTCAGCGACGTGCCGGGCGAGCGGCGCATCCCCGATCTCCGCATGGCACAGGCCGCCGAGACAGGGGCGGGCATCGTGGCGGTGGCCTGCCCCTCCTGCACCGCGATGCTGGAGGGCGTGCCCGACCGCAGGGCCGAGATCCGCGACGTGGCCGAACTGCTGCTCCAGGCGGTGGAGGCCGGGCGATGAGCCGCCCGCGCCGCGACCCCCGCGCCGAGCGGGCCTCCAGGCAGGTCGCCTCCGCCGCCGGGGAGGCCGCCCGCCCCCGCTACGACCGGACCGCCCGGCGCGGCGCCGGCCGGCCCCGGCGCGATCCGCGGGCCGAGCACGAGCGCCGCCGCCTCGCCGGGGGCTCGCGCCCGCGCTACGACCTCGGACAGGTCGCCCCGCCGGAGGGGGTGCCGTCCACGGAAGCCCGCCCGCGTCCGGCGGCGGAGACCGCGTCGAAGATCCTCGTCCTCGAGGCGCCGGCCTTCCTGGTCGCCGCGGTGCCGGACGCCGCGGGCGGACGCCTCTCCGCCCACGACCGTCAGGTGCTCGGCGCCGCCCGCGCGCTCGCCGGCCGCGAGGGCGGCGTCGCCGTCCTCACCCTCGGCCCCTGCGAGGGTTGCGGGGGCGCGGGCGCCGACCGGCTGATTCAGATCGAGGGGCAAGCGGAGGTCTACGACCCCGCCGGGCGGGCGGCCCGGATCGCCGCGGCGCTCGCCGCGCTCGCGCCCCGCCACGTCCTGTTCCCCGAATCCCTCGACGGGGGCGACCTCGCCCGCCGGGTCGCGGTGCGGATGGGCGCGCCCCTGTTCGGCAACGCCGAGGTGGTGGCCGCCGGCGGCCTGATCCGCCCGGCGCGCGGGCGCCGGGTCGAGCAGCGGGCGGCCCCCGGCCTCCTCGCCACCGTCGCGCCGGACGCGGTCGCCGATTACGCCGGTCCGCCGCGCGAGGCGCGGCCGCTGGCGGTCGAGGCGGATGGGATGGCCGGCCGCGATACCCGGCCGGCGCCGATCCTCGCGGCGACGCGCGTGCCGGCCGACCCCGCCACCGTGCCGCTGGCGCTGGCCGAGTTCGTGACGGCGGCCGGCAACGGCCTCCACGACCTCGACACCTTCCGGCAGCTGGTCGCGGCCCTGCGGGCCACGCCGGGCGCCAGCCGCGTCCTGTGCGATGCCGGGCTGATGCCGCGCCACGCCCAGGTCGGCGCCTCGGGGACGGTGCTCGCGGCGACCTGCTACTTCGCCCTCGGCATCTCCGGAGCCCCGCAGCACCTCCAGGGCGTGGCGGGCTGCGAGCACGTCGTGGCGGTCAACACCGACCTGCACGCGGCCATGATCGAGCGGGCGGGCCTCGCCATCGTGCAGGATGCCCAGGCCGTGATGCCGGCCCTGCTCCGGCTGCTCGCGCAGGAAGCCGGCGGACGGGGAGGGGTCTCGTGAGGATCGCGGTCCTGCTCTCGGCCGGCCGGCACCCGGTCTCCGGAACCCCCGTGCTCCCCCGGCTGGAGGCGCAGGCGGTCCGTCTCGCGGCGGGGCTCGGCGAGGCCGTGGGCCTCCATGCCGGGCCGGACGCCGCCGCGGTGGCGGACGCCCTCGGCCAGGGCCTCGGGCGGATCGAGCATCTCCACCTGGCCGAGGGGGCCGATCCGGTGCCGGCGCTGGCCGCGAGGCTCGGGACCCTGGCCCCCGATCTCGTCCTGGCCGGCCGGCGCGGGCAGGGCGGCCCCGAGAGCGGGATGGTGCCCTACGCGCTGGCGGAGGCGCTGAACCTGCCGCTGATTCCCGACGTGGTCGCGGGCTCGGCCGGGGAGGGGACGCTCCGGCTCGACCAGAGCCTCGGGCGCGGCGCCCTGCGGCGGCTCGTGGTGCGCGGCCCGGTCGTGGTCACGGTCCATCCGGACGCGCCGGCCCCGCTCGCCTACGCCTACGGCCGGGCGCGGCGGGGAACGGTCGAAGCCGTCACGCCCGCCCCCGCCGCGGCCAGCGTCCCAGAGATCGCCGTCGAGGAGCGCCCCTATCGCCGCCGCCCGAAGCTCGTGAAGGGTGCGCCCGCGGGCGGCTCGGCGGCGGAGCGCCTGAAGGCGGCGACGGGAGAATCCGGCGCGGTCGCGAGCGGGCGCGTCCTCGTCGAGCCCGATCCCGAGGATGCGGCCCGCGAGATCCTGGCCTATCTGCGCCAGATCGGCGTGCTCGCGCCGCCCGCCGCTCCCGGCGACCGCTGAACCGCGCTGCGCGCCTCGGCCCACCCTGCGAGGAAATTCCATGGCCCTGACACCCGACGACCTCCTGACGCGGCTGCGCGCGCGCGGCATCGCCTACAAGCTCTACGAGCATCCGCCGGTGCTGACGGTCGAGGCGATGATGGCGGTCTGCGGCGACATCGCGGGCGCCCACACCAAGAACCTGTTCCTGCGCGACGGGAAGAAGACCTATTTCCTCGTCACCCTCCACCACGACGCGCAGGTCGACCTCAAGGCCTTCCGGGCGCTCCTCGGCGCGCGGGGCGGCCTCTCCTTCGCGAGCGCGGAGGCGCTGCGCGAGCAGCTCGGCGTGGAGAGCGGCGCCGTCTCGCCGCTGGCCGCCCTCAACGCCGAGCCCGGCGGCGTGAGGGTCTTCATCCAGGACAGCCTGCTGGAGGAAGCGCGGATCAACGTCCATCCGCTGGTGAGCACCCGCACGCTCAACCTCGTGCCCGCAGACCTCGTGCAGGCCCTGCGCGAGGCGGGGCACGCGCCGGAGACCTTCGCCCTGCCGGATCCGGCGCGGGGCGAAGCGGACGCCTCGGCCGCCTGACCGCGCCGCTCGTTCGCCTCGGAGTCTGATACGATCTCCGCTCGATCGAAGCGGGAATCGTATCGACCGAGCCCGCGCGGCGCATGAGTGAAGCCCAGATCCGCCATCCCGAAGGGATCGATCGGATTTGGTATGAGGGGTCACCTCCCTGGCCGCCCGGCCCGCGCGTGCGAGGAATCCCCAGCGCCGGGTCAGGGCGACAGGAAACCCTCCGCCGAGATCCGGGAGAGGGGCGCGCCGATCGCTGGGGGAGGGAGCGGGGCCCGGCGCGAACGGGCCCGGGAGGAAGCCGCTCGAGACCGTCTCGGGCCGCTCAGCAGGCCGCGACGTTGACGGCGAGACCGCCCAGCGAGGTTTCCTTGTACTTCTCCTGCATGTCGTGGCCGGTCTGGCGCATCGTCTCGATGACCTGATCGAGGCTCACGAAATGCACCCCGTCCCCGTGCAGGGCCAGGGAGGCGGCGGCCACCGCCTTGTTGGCGCCGAAGGCGTTGCGCTCGATGCAGGGGATCTGGACGAGCCCGCCGATGGGGTCGCAGGTCATGCCGAGATGGTGCTCCATGGCGATCTCGGCGGCGTTGGCCACCTGGCGCGCGTCGCCGCCGAGGACCGCCGCGAGGCCCGCGGCAGCCATGGCGGCGGCCGAGCCGACCTCGCCCTGGCAGCCGACCTCGGCGCCGGAGATCGAGGCGCGGCGCTTGATCAGGCCGCCGATGGCGGCGGCGGCGAGCAGGTACGCGCGGCCGCGGGCGTCGTTCCAGTCCGGGCAGAAATCGACGATGTAGCGCAGGACCGCCGGCACGATGCCCGCCGCGCCGTTGGTCGGCGCCGTGACGATGCGCCCGCCCGAGGCGTTCTCCTCGTTGACCGCCAGGGCGAACAGGCCGATCCAATCCATGATCTCGTGGGCCGGCCGGCTGTTCCGGAGCCTCGCCGCCTCCAGGGTCTCGTGCAGGCGCTTGGCGCGGCGGCGCACCTTCAGCCCGCCGGGCAACTCCCCGTCCATGCGCAGGCCCCGGGCGATGCAGGCGAGCATCGCGTCGCGGATCGCGTCGAGCCCCGCCTCGATCTCAGCCTCGGAACGCAGGACGCGCTCGTTCTCCATCTGCACCTGGGCGATCGTCAGCCCGGTCTCGGCGCAGATCCGCAGGAGGTCGGCGCCGCTCTCGAAGGGGTGGGGCACCGCGGCGACGTCGAGGCCGGCCGCGGCCGCCTCGCCCTCGTTCTCCACGAAGCCGCCGCCCACCGAGTAGCAGATCACCTCGTCGAGGATCGCGCCCCCCGCGTCGTGGCTGCGGAAGCGCATGCCGTTGGTGTGGCGCGGCAGGATCTCGACGAAGTTGAAGACGAGGTCCTTGACCGTGTCGAAGGCGACGCCCGGCAGGCCGATCCCGCCGCCCTCGGCGAGCGCCCGCGTGTAGCCGGGCACGCGGTCCGGATCGACCGTCGCCGGGTCGTGGCCGAGAAGGCCGAGGAAGATCGCGACGTCGGTGCCGTGGCCGCGCCCGGTCCAGGCGAGGGAGCCGAAGATCTCCGCGCTCACCCGGGCCACGTCGGCGCGCCCGGCCACGCGCTCGCGGAAGCGCCGCGCGGCGATCATCGGACCGATCGTGTGCGAGCTCGACGGTCCGATCCCGATCTTGAACAGATCGAAGGCGCTGATCATTGCGGCCTGACCCTTCCCTCCGGACCGGCGCCGAGGGCGGCCTCCGTGAGGAAGCCGTGCACATAAGTGGCGAAGGAGCGCCAGCACTCGACGCGGTAGCGCGGCGCGTCGCCGGGGCGGCGGATCAGAACGATCTCTGCCTTGCCGAGCAGGGTACGCGTCGCCGAGCCCGCGGGAAAGGCCGCCTCGCCGAGATCGAGGGGGCAGCCGGCGTTGAGGGCGACCGCCGCGCGGGCGCCGCTCACGTCGATGCCGACGTTCCGGTGCGACACGTCGACCAGGGCGTGCGCCCGGCCGGCGAGATCGGCCGCGACCGCGGCGGCGCGGTGATCGGCCTCGGCCTCGGCGGTGCCGATCAGCCACTCGTCGGGTCCGAGCCGGGCGATCCAGCAGCGGTCGTCGCCCGCCAGCGTGTTGATCGGCCGGTCGAGGGGCAGCCCCCCCGCCGCGGCGGCGGGATCGCGGACCCGCAGGGAGAAGCGCCCCTCCGCCACCGCGGGCTGGATCAGGATGCCGGAGCGCTGGCCCTCGGGCAGCGCGGTGCGGGCGAGCGGGAGCGCGCGGGCGGTGCGGTAACGGGCCTCAAGCATTGATGCGCTCCCCTTTGGGGTCGAGGAAGACCGGATCGACGACGGTGACGCTGATGAAGCCCTCCGGCGTCGTCACGTGTAGGGTGCTCCCCTGGAGGGCGCGCCCGTCCGCCACGAGGGCCATGGCGATGGAGCGCCCGCAATTCGGGCTCCAGTAGCTCGAGGTCACGTGCCCGAGCATCGTCATCGGGATGGGTTGGTCCGTATCGGCCACGATCTGCGCGCCCTCGTCGAGGACGCGCTTCGGATCCTCGGTGACGAGGCCGACGAGTTGCTTGCGGCCGGCGGCCACCACGTCGGGCCGGCTGAGGGAGCGCTTGCCGACGAAGTCCTTCTTCGCCTTGGCGATCATGCCGGCGAGCCCGACATCGTCCGGCGTCACCGTCCCGTCCGTCTCCTGGCCGACGATGATGTAGCCCTTCTCGGCGCGCAGCACGTGCATCGTCTCGGTGCCGTAGGGCGTGATGCCGTAGGGCTCGCCCGCCGCGTAGACCGCCTCCCAGACGGCGCGCGCCTGGTCGGCGGGCACGTTGATCTCGAAGCCGAGCTCCCCCGTGAACGAGACCCGGAACAGGCGGATCGGCACGCCGCAGATGGTGCCGGTCCGCATGGCCATGTGCGGGAAGGCCTCGGGCGACAGGTCGATGCCCTCCACCAGCGGCGCGATCACGGCCCGCGCCTTCGGGCCCTGCAGGGCGATCACCGCCCATTGCTCGGTGGTCGAGGTCAGGAAGACCTGGAGGTCCGGCCACTCGGTCTGGAGGTAGTCCTCCATGTGGGCCAGCACGCGGGCGGCGCCCCCCGTCGTCGTGGTGACGTGGAAGCAGTCCGGCGCGACGCGGGCCACGACGCCGTCGTCGAGGATGTATCCGTCCTCCTTCAGCATCAGTCCGTAGCGGCAGCGGCCGGGTTCGAGCTTCAGCCAGGGGTTGATGTAGAGGCGGTTCATGAACTCGGCCGCGTCCGGGCCGACGATCTCGATCTTGCCGAGCGTCGAGGCGTCGAAGATGCCGACCCCCTCGCGCACCGCCGCGCATTCGCGCGCCACCGCCGCGTGCATGTCCTCGCCGGGCTTCGGGAAGTACCAGGCGCGGCGCCACAGGGCGACGTTCTCGAACAGGGCGCCGTGGGCCTCGGCCCAGCCGTGGATCGGCGTGGTGCGGATCGGGTCGAACAGGGCGTGGCGGGCGGGGCCCACCAGCGCCCCGAATGTCACCGGCGTGTAGGGCGGCCGGAAGGTCGTGGTGCCGACCCCCGGCAGCGCCTTGTCGAGCTGCCCGGCGACGATGCCGAGCGCGTTCATGTTCGAGGTCTTGCCCTGATCGGTCGCCATGCCGGTGGTGGTGTAGCGCTTGACGTGCTCGATCGAGTGGAAGCCCTCGCGCACGGCGAGCTTGATGTCCTTGGCGGTGACGTCGTTCTGGAAGTCCACGAAGGCGCGGATCTTGGTGGGGTTCGCGTCGGTGGGCATCGCGCGCACGGGCAGGAAGCCGGTGGCGGTCGGCGTGGCGGTGAAGGCGCGCCGCTCCGCGCTGCCCGCCGCGGCGGCGCCGGCCGCGTAGCCCTCGCCGAGGCAGGCGGCGAGGTCGTAGGTGCCCTTGGCCGAACCCGCCGAGCGCTCGGCCTGGGCCGAGGTGCCGGGCACGAAGGCGTCGAGTTCGGCGTCGTAGACGAGCTTGCCGCGGGACTGCGAGAACAGGTGCACGGCCGGTGTCCAGCCCCCCGACATGCCGACGCAGTCGCAGGGGAGAAGGCGATGCCCGCCGCACCGGCCGTCGCTCCCGACAGGCGCCACGAGAAGCCCCGTGACGCGCTTGGCGCCCTTCGAGCCGATCACGGTGTGACCGGTCAGAACCTCGACGCCCGCCGCCCGCAACTGCCGCAGCTCGGGGCCGCAATCAGCCTCCGGGCGCAGGTCCACGAGCGCGACGTGGAGGCCCGCGGCCTTCGCGTCGAGGGCGGCGGTGTAGGCGGAGGCGCCGCTCGTGGCGAACACGATCCGGCGGCCCGGCGCCACGCCGTAGCGGTTGACGAAGACGCGCACGCTCTCGGCGAGCAGGATGCCGGGCCGGTCGTTGTCGGCGAAGACGAGGGGACGCTCGTGCGAGCCGCCGGCCAGCACGACCTCGGCGGCGCGCACCTGCCAGAGCCGCTCGCGCGGCGCCGTGCCCGAGGCGTTCGGCAGGTGGTCGGTGACGCGCTCGGCCATCGCCACGTGGTTGTGGTTGTAGTAGCCGAACACCGTGGTGCGGGAGAGCAGGATCACGTTCTCGCGGGCGTCGAGGTCGGCCAGCGTCGCGGCGAGCCAGTCGGAGGCCGGGCGGCCGTCGATCTCGGCGCGGGTCTCGTGCAGGAGCGCGCCGCCGGGCTCGGCCTGCTCGTCGGCCAGGATCACGCGCTTGCCGGTGCGGGCGGCGGCGAGCGCCGCGGCGAGGCCCGCGGGCCCCGCGCCGACGACGAGCACGTCGCAATGGGCGTGGCGGTTGGCGTAGCGGTCGGGATCGGCCTCCGTCGGGGCCTTGCCGAGGCCGGCGGCGGCGCGGATGAAGGGCTCGTAGACCTTGTCCCAGAACTTCCGCGGCCACATGAAGGTCTTGTAGTAGAAGCCCGCCACGAAGACCGGCGAGAGCAGGTCGTTGACCGCGCCGATATCGTGCTCGAGCGAGGGCCAGTGGTTCTGCGAGCGGGTCTTCAGGCCGTCCCGCGCCTCGACCACTGAGGCGCGGTTGTTCGGGTCGATCCGGCCCGGGCCGCGGTCGACCGAGAGCAGCGCGCTCGGCTCGTCCGAGCCGTGGCTCAGGATGCCGCGCGGGCGGTGATACTTGAAGGAGCGCCCGACGAGGTGCCGGCCCTCGGCGAGAAGCGCCGAGGCGACGGTGTCCCCCTGGAAGCCGTGCACGTCGCGGCCGTTGAAGGTGAAGCGGATCGGGCGCGTGCGGTCGATGCGTCCGCCCCGGGACAATCTGAACGGCTGTGCCATCACGCCCTCGTCTGAAGGTCAGGGGAACGGGAGGGCTCGGCGCCCGCCGGATAAGTCTCGATGAAGCGGTCGCTCACCGTGTCGCGGAGCGCGTTGAACCAGCGCCCGCAGCCGTGGACGTGGCACCAGCGCTCGGCGTGGACGCCGCGGGGGTTGGCGCGCACGAACAGGTGCTCGCTCCAGGCCGCGTCGTCGAGCGCGGCGGGGTCGGTGGGCCGCGCGATATGGGCTTGGCCGCCGCAGCGGAATTCGGTCTCGGGTCGGTTGCCGCAATGGGGGCAGGCGATCAGCAGCATCGGGCGCCTCGTCGCGTCGGGATGATGGGGTGGTCAGTGCGCGACGGCGGCCGCGGCGGCCTCGTCGATGAGGCGCCCGGTGCGGAAGCGGTCGAGGGTGAAGGGCGCGTTGATCGGGTGCGGCTCAGCCTTGGCGAGGGTGTGGGCGAAGACGTGGCCGGAGCCCGGCGTCGCCTTGAAGCCGCCGGTGCCCCAGCCACAATTGACGAACAGGTTCGGCACGGGGGTCTTGCCGATGATCGGCGAGCGGTCCGGCGTCACGTCCACGATACCGCCCCAGGAGCGCAGCATGCGCATGCGGGTGAATTGCGGGAAGACCTCGCAGATCGCGTCGAGGGTGTGGGTGGTGATGTGCAGGCCGCCCTGCTGGCTGTAGGAGGTGTACTGGTCCGTGCCCGCGCCGATGACGAGCTCGCCCTTGTCGGATTGCGAGATGTAGGCGTGGACCGCGTTCGACATCACCACGCAGGGGAAGACCGGCTTCACCGGCTCCGAGACCAGCGCCTGGAGCGGGTAGCTCTCCAGCGGCATGCGGACGTCGGCCATCGCCATCACGGTGGAGGTGTGGCCGGCGGCGACCACGCCGATCCGGCCGGCGCCGATGTAGCCGCGGGTGGTCTCGACGCCGATCGCAGCACCGGAGGCGTCGCGGCGGATGCCCTTGACCTCGCAGTTCTGGATGATGTCGACGCCCCGGGCGTCCGCGCCGCGGGCGTAGCCCCAGGCCACCGCATCGTGCCGCGCGGTGCCCGCCCGGCGCTGCAGGGCGCCGCCGAGGACGGGGTAGCGCAGCGTGCCCGAGATATCGATCGGCGGGCAGAACGCCTTGCACTCCTCCTTCGAGAGCCACTCGTTGTCGATGCCGTTGAGGCGGTTGGCGTAGACGTGGCGCTTGAAGCTCTGGACGTCGTGGATGTTGTGCGCGAGCATCAGGACGCCGCGCTGGGAGAACATCACGTTGTAGTTCAGCTCCTGGCTGAGACCTTCCCAGAGCTTGAGCGCGTGCTCGTAGAGCGCGGCGCTCTCGTCGTAGAGGTAGTTCGAGCGGATGATCGTGGTGTTGCGGCCGGTATTGCCGCCGCCGATCCAGCCCTTCTCCAAGACCGCCACGTTCGTGATGCCGTGCACCGTGGCGAGGTAGTAGGCGGTGGCGAGCCCGTGGCCGCCGCCGCCGACGATGACCACGTCGTAGGCGGGTTTCGGCTGCGGATCGCGCCACTGACGGCCCCAGCCCTGGTGCCCCCTGAGGGATTCCGAGAGGAGCGATGAGAGGGAGAAGCGGCGCATGGATCGGCCTCGCTGTGATGGCGGATCATCCGTCGGGCCATTCAGGGGGGCTTTCGCGACGGCGACCGCGAGTTGGACATTTGCGACCTTGGCGGGATGGCCGGCTATCGATCCGTCGCGGCCGTCCGAGGCTTACCCGCGGGAAGCGCCGGCCGCGAGTCGTCGCACACGCCGTTCTGACGACGGCGTGCGGCTTTTTCACGAAAAACAGCAGCAGGCTCTATCCTCTTGTGGTCGCACGATGATCGCGAGAAACCGGTGTCCACTTTCTCGCATCCTGCTCTAGAGGCTGTTATGGACCTGTGTGGGGTTTATGCTCAGATGAGCGGGGATGAGCGATCCCCGCAAGCCGTATCCGTCTGACGTTTCCGATGCAGAATGGGCGCTGGTCGCGCCCTATCTGACGCTGCTGCGCGAGGATGCGGG
>CANEZL010000002.1 GCA_947444195.1 Methylobacteriaceae bacterium
GTGTCGCCGTTCGTGGACTTCACCTCGAACACGCCGTCGCCGATCTCGAGGATCGAGACGTCGAAGGTGCCGCCGCCGAGGTCGTAGACCGCGATGGTGCCGGACTTCTTCTTGTCGAGGCCGTAGGCGAGGGCCGCCGCGGTCGGCTCGTTGATGATGCGCAGCACCTCGAGGCCGGCGATCCGGCCCGCGTCCTTGGTGGCCTGGCGCTGGGCGTCGTTGAAGTAGGCCGGCACCGTGATGACGGCCTGCGTCACCGGCTGGCCGAGATGGGACTCGGCGGTCTCCTTCATCTTCTGCAGGGTGAAGGCGGAGATCTGCGAGGGCGAGTACTTCTTGCCGTCCGCTTCGACCCAGGCGTCGCCGTTGTCGCCCTTGGCGATGGCGTAGGGCACGAGGCCCTTGTCCTTCTGCGTCAGCGGATCGTCGTAGGTGCGGCCGATCAGACGCTTGATGGCGAAGAAGGTGCGTTCCGGGTTGGTGACCGCCTGGCGCTTGGCCGGCTGGCCGACAAGGCGCTCGCCCTCGTCGGTGAAGGCGACGATGGACGGGGTGGTGCGGGCGCCTTCCGCGTTCTCGATGACCTTGGGCTGCGTGCCTTCCATGACGGCCACGCAGGAATTGGTGGTGCCCAAGTCGATGCCGATGACTTTACCCATGGCGGGATCCCTCTGTTGGTTCGTATTCAAGCAGACCGCCGAGCCCCGAAGCAGCTCGGCCCATGGCGGCGCAACAATGCCGATGCGACGTGGAGGTGATGTGCGTACGGGGGTGCGGGCGGATCAAGGGCCGGAGCCGGCGAAAAATCCGCGCTTAATCCCGTGTCGGCAGCGGATATAAGAAGGCCGTTCCGAGCCCGCAAGGCGAGGCCGTACCCCTCCGCATCCGGCGGCCGGGACCCGCCCGGTGCGGGCTATCCCCTTGTCGCAGCGCACCTATCGGCGACATCGCGGCGTCACGTACCCCGCTCGGCCTGCGCAATTTGTTGCCGCGCTGCCACGCCCGCGCCATCGATGGCGTGTTAACGTTCCGGTCATTCTCCGCGTGGGCCTCTCCGCGTGGGCTTGGCCCCCGCCTCCACGGCCCGTCCCGTTCGAAGGACTCGATGCGTCCGACCCGCAGCCTCCTGATCCCGCTCCTGTGCCTCGGTGCCGCGACGGTCCTTCCGCGCCCGGCCGGTGCCCAGAACTTCTTCGAGGAGCTGTTCGGGATCGGACGCGCGGCCCGCCCCCCCGTGCCGCCGCGGGGCGTGCCGGGCCCGCCCCCGCCGCCCCAGCCCGGCGAGCCGCTGCCCGAGGGCGCGGCGCCCCCGGCCGCCGAGGCGCCGCGGCCCGCCGCCCCCCCGAAGCCCGTGGTGCTGAAGGCGCCCGGCGAGGACGCGGTGCTCGGCCAGGACCTCCAGCTCAACGGCCTGTCGGGCAAGCTGAAGCTGGAGCGCGGGGCCCAGGGCCTGAGTGCCCGGATCAGCCTGCCCGGCACCAAGGTCTCGCAGCCCACCGAGTCCTGCACGGTGCCGCTCGCGGGGGGCAACCCGCTCCCCCTCTCCAGCGAGGGCCGGCCCGAGGGCGTGCCGCGCTTCGAGGCCGCCGCCGCCGAGTGCCCCCTGCGCTTCGACGTGACCGAGGGCGGCGTCTTCGTCTCGACGCTGGGCAGCGGCCCCCTCTGCACCTTCACGGCGGCCGACTGCGCCACCACCCCGAAGGGCCTGTGGGGCCCCCCCGCCGCCGGGCTGATCCCGCGCTCGGCCGAGTTCGACACCGCCCGCGGCGTCGCCGACAAGGCGGTGCGCGACAACTACAAGCTGATGACCCAGCGGGCCCGGCGCGAGGACGTGCGCCCGATCGTGACGGAGCAGGCCGCCTTCTCCGCCGACCGCGAGCAGCTCTGCCGGACCTATGCCCGCGAGGGGGCGCACGGCTTCTGCCACCTGCGCTTCTCGGAGAACCGGGCGCTGGCCCTCGCCACCCGCCTCGGCGTCAACACGGCCGCGCCGACGCCCACCGCCACGGCGGCCCCGCGCCCGCGGCGCAAGCCCGCGGTGGACGGCATGAACCCGGATGCCGGCGGCGCGCCGCCCCCGATCGGCGAGTGACACGATCTCCGCTCGATCGAAGCGGAGATCGTGTCGACCGAGCCCGCGCGGCGCCTGAGCGAAGCCCAGATCCGCCATCCCGAAGGGATCAACCGGATCTGGTATGAGAGGCGCGCTCAGGCCCGCCCGACGCTGCCCGAGAGCATGGCGGGATCGATGCCGATGCCGCGCAGCGCCCGCTCGTACTTGGCGTCGAGATCGGTGTTGAAGATCAGCGCCGGGTCGGCCGGGCAGTTGAGCCAGCCATTGGCCATGATCTCGCTCTCGAGCTGGCCCGCCTGCCAGCCGGCATAGCCCAGCGCCAGCACCGCGCTCGCCGGCCCCGCCCCGCTCGCGATGGCGCGCAGGATCTCCACCGTGGCGGTGAGGCAGATGCCGTCGTCGATGATGAGCGTCGACTGCGCGATGTGGAAATCGTCGGTGTGCAGCACGAAGCCGCGCCTGCCCTCCACGGGGCCGCCCATCAGCACCGGCATGTGCCCGACGCGCTCGCGCAGGCGGATCGCGTCCGCCTCCTGCGCCACGTCGAGCTGCAGGAGCAGGTCCGGCATCGAGAGGTCGCTCACCGGCTTGTTGACGATGATGCCCATCGCCCCGTCCGCCGAGTGGGCGCAGACATAGATGACGGCGCGCGCGAAACGCTCGTCCGCCATGCCCGGCATGGCCACCAGGAACTGGCCGTCGAGATAGGAGGGGTCGCCGGACGGAGGCATCTGCATGGCGCCATGCTACGCCCCGTCCGGCCTTTGTCCAGCGGACAAAGCGCGCGGGCCCCGACGGATCGGCCAGGGATCCGCCCGCGCCTCGACACGCTCCCCCGCAGGCCCTACTTCAACGGCGGACCGGGCAAGCCTAGCCGTTTGCCGGAACGGGTTTCGAGGACGACGGAGACGGCGATGATTCAGGTCGGCGACCACCTGCCCCAGGCGACGTTCCGCGTGAACGGGCCGGACGGCCCCCAGGCCAAGACGACGGACGACGTGTTCAAGGGCCGCCGCGTGGTCCTCGTCGGCGTGCCCGGCGCCTTCACCCCGAGCTGCCACCGCAACCACCTGCCGGGCTTCGTCGCCAACCGCGAGCAGATCCTCGCCCGCGGCGTGGACGCCATCGCGGTCACCTCGGTCAACGACGTCTTCGTGCTCGACGCCTGGGCCAAGGCCAGCGGCGCCGAGGGCATCGAGTTCCTGGCCGACGGCAACGCCGATTTCGCCAAGGCCACCGGCCTCGACATGGACGGGACCGGCTTCGGCCTCGGCATCCGCTCGAAGCGCTACGCCGCGCTGGTCGAGGACGGCGTGGTGCGGGTGCTCAACGTAGAGGAATCGCCCTCCAAGGCCGAGCTCTCCGGCGCCGAGGCTCTCCTGAAAGTGATCTAGGGCATCCGCCCGGAAGGCGGCCTCCGGGTCTCGGGGAAAGGCGATGCCGGGACAATAGCTTAGCGCGCCGCCCCGGGTCCGATGCCCGGGACGGCGATCCGGGCGGCGGCCGGGACGCCCTCGTAAGGCCACGTTCGGATCGCGACCTGCGGTCGACCCCTCACGAAGGATCGACCGCTTGTCCTTTCTGCACGACCTGCCGATCGCCGACCTGATCGCGCATTACGGCTACCTCGCGATCTTCGCCATCATCACCCTGGAGAGCGCCGGCGTGCCGCTGCCGGGCGAGACGGCGTTGATCTCGGCCTCGGTCTATGCCGGCAGCACCGGCCGGCTCGAGATCGGCCTCATCATCGCGGCCGCGGCCGGCGCGGCGATCCTCGGCGACAATCTCGGCTACTGGGCCGGCCGGCGCTGGGGCATGCCGCTGCTCCTGCGCTACGGCCACCTCGTCGCCCTCGATCACGGCCGGCTCAAGCTCGGCCAGTACCTGTTCCGCGCGCATGGCGGCAAGATCGTGTTCTTCGGCCGCTTCACCGCGATGCTGCGGGCCTACGCGGCCCTGCTCGCGGGCGTGAACCGCCTCGATGCCCGCCGCTTCCTGCTGTTCAACGGCCTCGGCGGCGTGGCCTGGGCGACGCTGATGGGGCTGGGCTCGTACTCTTGCGGACGCTCGATCGAGAAGATCGCCGGGCCCGTGGGCCTCGCGCTGCTCGCCGTGGTGGTCTTCGGCGGCCTCGCCCTCTGGCTGTTCGTGCGCCGCCACGAGACCCGGCTCCTGGCCCAGGCCGAGGCCGCGATCCCAGGGCCGCTGGCCTGATACGATCTCCGCTCGATCGAAGCGGGGGGTCGTATCGACCGAGCCCGCGCGGCGCATGAGCGAAGCCCAGATCCGCCATCCCGAAGGGGTCCATCGGATCTGGTATGCGTCCATCCCCGGCCGACGGCTCCGGGTTCGCCGGAGGGCTGACACCGCGGCGAGCGGATGCGCGCTCAGCCCCGCTTGCGGAACGGCGCCATCGCGGCCACCGCCAGGGCGTCGACCCGGTTGTTGAGCGGGTCGCTGGCATGGCCCTTCACCCAGTGCCATTCGACCGCGTGGCGCTGGCGCGCGGCGTCGATGCGGCGCCAGAGATCCTCGTTCTTCACGGGCTTCCTGTCGGCGGTGAGCCAGCCCCGCGCCTTCCAGTTGTGGATCCAGGCGGTCACGCCCTGGCGCAGGTACTGGGAGTCCGTGAACAGGTCGACCCGGCAGGGCCGCTTCAGGGCCTCCAGGGCCTCGATCGCGGCGAGCAGCTCCATGCGGTTGTTGGTGGTGTGGGCCTCGCCCCCCGAGATCTCCCGCTCGGTCCCGTTGTAGAGCAGGATCGCGCCCCAGCCCCCGGGCCCCGGATTTCCCGAGCAGGCGCCGTCCGTGTAGATGCGCACCCGCGCGCCGCCCTCCTCCGTCTCCGGCATCAGGCCCGCCCGTAATCGCTCGCGCCGCGGGCCTGCCGGTGGAAGGCGAGGCGGCGATCGTACTCGCGCGGGTCCTTCGGCTGGACCAGGGCGCCCGCCGGAACGTCGAGCCAGTCCACGAGCCGGGTGAGCATGAAGCGCAGCGCCGCCCCGCGGGCAAGGACGGGCAGCGCCTCGACCTCGGCGGGCTCCAGGGGCCGCACCGCCTCGTAGCCGGCGATGAGGGCGCCGGCCATGTCCCGGTGGAAGCGGCCGTCCGCCGAGAAGCACCACGCGTTGAGGCAGATGGCGAGGTCGTAGGCGAAGGCGTCCGTGCAGGCGAAGTAGAAGTCGATGAGCCCGGACAGGGTGTCGCCGATGAAGAACACGTTGTCGGTGAACAGGTCGGCGTGGATCACCCCCCCCGGCAGGCCGGTGGGCCAGGCGGCCTCGAGATAGGCGAGATCGACGCGGGTGCGCGCGGCGAGGCCGGGGGAGAGCGTGTCGGCCTGCGCCTCCGCCTGGACGAAGAGCGGGCGCCAGGAGCCCACCGAGAGGTTGTTCTCGCGGATCATCGCGAAATCCCGGCCGGCGGCGTGCAGCGCCGCGAGGGCGCCCCCGAGGGCCCGGCAATGGTCGACGCCCGGCTCCTTCACCGACACGCCTTCGAGGAAGCTGACGATCACCGCGGGCCGGCCGCAGAGGCGGCCGAGCGCCGTGCCCGCGCGGTTGCGCACGGGCTGCGGGCAGGCGATCCCGCTTCGGGCGAGATGCTCCATCAGGTTCAGGAAGAAGGGCAGGTCCGCCTCCCGCACCCGCTTCTCGTAGAGGGTGAGGATGAAGTTGCCGGCCGTGGTGTGCAGGAAGAAGTTGGTGTTCTCGACCCCCTCGGCGATGCCCTTGTAGGAGAGCAGCGTGCCGATCGCGTAGGCGTCGAGGAACGCGGCCAGGGCGGAGTCGGAAACCTCGGTGTAGACGGCCACGGGACGCGCGCTCGGATCGTTCGGGGTTGAGAGGGTGACGCCACGCGTCGAGGGGCGCCGGTCGGGCGCCCCTCGGGGAAACACGGGATCGATCGGGCCGCGGGGGCCGGAGAAGAACGATCCTACTCGGCCGCCTCGTTGCGCAACTCGCGCGGCAGCGGGAACACCATGTCCTCGACCACGGTGGACACGGTGTCCACCGTGACGTCGTAGCGGGCCGAGAAGGCGTCGATGATCTCCTCGACCAGCACCTCGGGCGCCGAGGCGCCGGCGGTCAGGCCGAGCTTGGCGATGCCCTCGAAGGCCGGCCAGTCGATCTCCTCGGCGCGCAGGACGAGGCGGGTGATCGGGCAGCCGACCCGCTCGGCCACCTCGCGCAGGCGCTGCGAGTTCGAGGAGTTCGAGGAGCCCACCACGATGAGCGCGTCGACCAGCGGGGCGATCTGCTTCACCGCCTCCTGGCGGTTGGTGGTGGCGTAGCAGATGTCGTCCTTGTGCGGCCCGGTGATGTTCGGGAACTTCCGCTTCAGGGCCTCGACGATGTGGCGGGTGTCGTCCACCGACAGGGTGGTCTGCGTCACCCAGGCGAGGGTGTCGGGGTTCTCCGGCTCCAGGGCGGCGATCTGGTCGAGATCCTCGACCAGGGTGATCGAGCCCTTGGGGAGCTGGCCCATGGTGCCGACCACCTCGGGGTGGCCGGAATGGCCGACGAGGAGCACGTGGCGCCCGCGCTTGTGGTGGATCTCGGCCTCGCGGTGGACCTTGGTCACCAGCGGGCAGGTGGCGTCGATGGTGGTGAGCCCGCGCTCGACGGCGTTGGCCGGCACCGTCTTGGCGACGCCGTGGGCGGAGAAGATCACCGGCGCGCCGCTGTCGGGCACCTCGTCGAGCTCGCGCACGAACACGGCGCCCTTCCGCTTCAGGCTCTCCACCACGTACTTGTTGTGGACGATCTCGTGCCGGACGTAGACCGGGGGCCCGTAGATGGCGAGCGCCCGCTCGACCACGTCGATGGCGCGGACCACGCCCGCGCAGAAGCCGCGGGGGGCCGCGAGCAGGACGTGGAGGGGGGGTTTCACCCCCGTGGCGGGAGCGGCGTCCGGGGAGACGGCAGGATTCGTGAGGTCGCTCATGGGGGCGGATGTGGCGAGGGCGGACCCGCCCTGTCAACAGGGCGTCGGGCCGAAAGCGGCCGCGCGAGCGCGCTCCTTAGCACGGATCGCGCGGTTTGGCACGGCGGCGTGCCCCGCACGCGACAGGGGCCGGGCGCCCGGGCCCGTGAGGGCGGGGTGACGAACGGCACCCCGCCAGCGCTCGCGCCGGCGGGGCGGGCGGGCTAAGGGAGAGCCAGCGTCCCGCGCCATCCCCGAGGATTCCCGACCGGCCATGGCAACGCCTGCCGAACACGCGAGCTTCCTGCCGCCCGTCCTCACCTTCCTGTCGGCGGCGGTGATCGGGGTGCCCCTGTTCCGGCTGGCCGGGCAGAGCGCGGTGCTCGGCTACCTCGTGGCCGGGGTGCTGATCGGCCCCTCGGGCCTCTCCCTCATCGCCGAGCCGGCGACGGCGGCGAGCGTCGCCGAGATCGGCGTGGTGCTGCTGCTCTTCATCGTGGGGCTCGAACTGCACCTGTCGCAGCTCGTCTCCATGCGGCGCGACATCTTCGGCCTCGGCACCAGCCAGCTCGTCCTGTGCACGCTCCTCCTCGGCGGCGCGGGCGTGCTCCTCGGCTCCGGGGCGGGGGCGAGCGCGGTGATCGGCGTGGCGCTCGCCCTCTCGGCCACCGCGGTCGCCCTGCAATTGCTGGAGGAGCGGGGCGATCTCGGCACCGCCTACGGCAGCCGCACCTTCGCCGTGCTGCTGTTCCAGGACCTCGCCGTGGTCGGCATCCTCGCCCTGATGCCGCTGCTCGCCTCGGCGGGGGGTGGCGACGACGCGCCCTGGCTCGGTCAGGCGGCGGCCTCCACCGCGCTGGCCCTCGGCGCCATCGTCGCCGTGGTGCTGGTGGGCCGCTACGGCCTCAACCCGTTCTTCCGCCTGCTCGCGGCGTCGGGCGCCCGCGAGGTGATGACGGCCGCCGCCCTCCTCGTGGTGCTCGGCACCGCGCTCCTGATGCAGGAGGTCGGCCTCTCGATGGCCATGGGCGCGTTCCTCGCCGGCATCCTCCTCTCGGAATCGAATTTCCGCCACCAGCTCGAGGCGGATATCGAGCCGTTCCGCGGCATGCTGCTCGGCCTGTTCTTCATGAGCGTCGGCATGTCCATCGACGGGAACCTCGTGCGCGCGGTCTGGCCGGCGCTGTTCGGGGCCACCGCCGCGGCGATCCTCGTGAAGGTCGCGCTTGTCGCCGGCCTGTTCCGCCTGTTCGGCTCGAACTGGCTCGACGCCCTGCGCGGGGCCGCCGTGCTGGCGCCGGCGGGCGAGTTCGCCTTCGTGCTCCTGCCCCAGGCCGAGGCCCTCGGCCTCACCTCGGCCACGGACACGCGCTTCGCCATCGCGCTCGCCGCGCTCACCATGCTGGTCGGGCCCCTCACCGCCAAGGGCCTCGACAAGTTCCTCGAGCGCCGCCGCGCCCGCGAGGCCGGGGAGGCGCTGCCCGCCGCCGAGGTGGTGGAGAGCGCCGAGGCGCGCATCCTCGTGATCGGCTTCGGCCGCTTCGGCCAGATCCTCACCCAGGTGCTGCTGGCCGAGGGGCTCGCCGTCACGGTGATCGACAAGGACGTGGAGCAGATCCGCGCCGCCTCGCGCTTCGGCTTCCGCATCTATTACGGGGACGGCACCCGCCTCGACGTGCTGCGCGCGGCCGGGATCGGCCGGGTCGAGCTCGTCTGCATCTGCGTCGACGACGCCGAGGCCGCCCTCAAGATCGTCGACGTGGTGCACGAGGAGTTCTCGGCGGTGCGCACCTACGTCCGGGCCTACGACCGCATGCACGCCGTCGAGCTGATGAAGCGGGACGTGGACTTCCAGCTGCGCGAGACCTCGGAATCGGCGCTGCAGTTCGGCCGGGCCGCCCTGGAAGGGCTCGGCTTCTCCCCCGAGGCCGCCGCCGCCCGCATCGCGGACGTGCGCAAGCGCGACGTCGCCCGCCTCGTGCTCCAGCAGGCCGGGGCCCTGCCGGAGGGCAGCGGCTGGCTGCGCGGCGCGGCGCCGGCCGAGCTCAAGCCGGAGCCCCTCACCGCGCCCCAGCGCCCGGCCCGCGCGCTGAGCACGGAGACCCGCGACATCATCGGCCACGACCGGCGCGAGGCGGCCGAGCATCTCCTGGCGAGCCCGCTGCCCGACCTCGACCCGGATCAGGAGGCGGAGGCGCGGGCCGAGGAGCGGGACGGCGCCGAACGCTGAGGGGCGCGGACGAGGCGACCCCGGGCCCGGGCGGCCCCGCGGCGAAATCCCTGCGAAATCGCGACGATTCCGGCGGATCGCGCACCCGTGCGGCGCCGCGGAACTGGCCTTATCGGGTCCGACAGGGCACACTTGCCCGCTTGCGGCGGCTCGCGGCCCGCCGGGGACGGATCGGGAGATCCGCTGTCACGCGTGAGGCGCCGGCCATGTTCAACCTGATCGATATGCTGCAGCAGGCTCAGGGCGGCGCGGGCATGAAGACCATGGCCCACCAGTTCGGTCTCAGCCAGGATCAGGCCCGCCGGGCGATGGAGGCGCTGCTGCCCGCCTTCGCCATCGGCATGCAGCGCAACACCTCGGCCGACCCGACGGGCCTCTCCCAGCTCTTCGGCTCGCCGATGCTGACGCAGGCGGTGCTGCAGCAGGCCGCGCTGACCAGCGGGGTCGGCACGCAGGTGCTGCGCCAGATGCTGCCGGTGATCGCCGGCTCTGTGGTGGCCAGCCTCGTCCACATGCTGCTGAACCCGCCCCAGGCCGAGCCGGCGCGGGCGGCCGATCCCTTCCCCCTGGGCACCGCCTGGATGGATGCGATGAAGATGTTCCTGCCGCCGGCCGAGCCCGCGGCGGCCCCCCGCCGGGCCCCGGAGCCCCCCCGCCCCGCGGCGGCGCGCCCCGGCACCGGCACGCCCCAGGGCAATGCCGGGCAGGAGATGCTCCAGCAGATCCTGCGGACGGGGGCCGAGGTCCAGGAGCGGAACGTCAAGGCGATGCAGGACCTGTTCGACACGTTCTGGTCCGAGCCCGGCAAGGACGGTGGCCGCGAGCGCAGGGGCGCGCCGGCCCGGGCCGAGACCGCGGCGCCGCAGGGGAGCCCCGAGCGGAAGGGCTCGGACGTGCGCTAGCCCATCGTCCTGAAAGGGGCCGCCTTTCGGGACGATGCTCTAATCGAGCCGGCGGGAGAGGGGCTCGGCCACCATCTTCACCGGCTTGCCGCGCCCGATCAGGATCGCCGCGCGGGAGCGCTCGGGATCGTGCTCGAAGCGGGTGCGGAGCCAGGCGGCCAGGAACTTCACGTATTCGGAGGCGAGCAGCTTGGCGGTCGCGGGGCTGCGCCACCAGCGCCCGGCATCGAAGCCCTCGGCGACGACGGGGTGTGGCACGAGGCCGTCGACGCCCTGGAGCACGTGGTCGAACTCGATCAGGGTTCGCGGCATGTGGTAGTTCGAGGTCACCACCGCGACGGAGCCGAAGCGGTTCTGCCGCATCCAGCGCCGGGTCTCGATGGCGTTGCCGATGGTGTTGCGGGCGCGGTAGTCGAGGTCGACGCAGCAGGCGATCCAGTCGCGCTGGTTGGGGTTGAGGCGGGCGATCTCGTCGCGGCTCGTCCGCTCGTTGACGCCGGTGATGAGCAGGCGCCGGCCGTAGCCGCTGGCCAGGAGGTCGATGGCGTCGCCGATGCGCTGCGCGCCCCCCGTCAGCGCCACGATCCCGTCCGCCGGGCTGTCCGGCATCCGCTCGATCCGGTCGAGATGCCAGACGAAGCCGAGGAACCCGCCGAGGAGGGTGAGGCCCGCGAGGCCCGAGCCGCCGAGGAGGAGGGCCAGCGGCGAGCGGCCCCGGGCCGGGCGTGCCCCCGCCTCCCGGTCCGGGCGTGCGACCCGCGCGCTGTCCCAGCGCCAGCCGAAGGGCTCGGACGCGGTCGTATCGAGGGCGCGTGTCATACGCGTGGACATCCTCCGGCAGGATAGCGCCGATTGCGGCGGCGTGGAGGCGGGCCGCCGGCCGGCGCGGAACGGTCGGGCGATCGAGGGGCCATTGCGCGGGCGAAGGGTTGATGAAAGGTTAACGGATGGCGGGCGCCCTCCATCAGGCGAGGAAACGTCGCACCGTCAGGCGCGAGACGATGCCGGTGACCATCGAGGCGATCACCCCGATCGCCAGCACGCTGGCATAGCCGCGCCAGCCCACGTTGAAGGCGCCGAACAGGGCCTCGATCTCGTCGCCCGCCGGACCCGTGCGCCAGGCGCGGGCCAGCAGCCCGGCGAGCGCGAAGGCGAGGAGCGCCAGGGCCGCGCCGATGGCGCCCCCGCGCAGGCCGAGCCCGAAGAACCGGCGCTGGAAAGCGCGCGCGATGAAGTCGTCGTCCGCGCCCACGAAGTGCAGCACCTCGACCACCTCGCGGTTGCCGGCCATGGCGCCCCGCGTCGCGAAGGCCACCGCGAGGCCTGTCGCCGCGAGCACGAGGGCGACGATGCCGATGCCGACGCCCACGAAGGCGTTCGCCATGGTGGAGAGCCGCTGCAGCCAGAGCACGTGGTCGTCGAGGCTCGCCACGCCGGGCAGGGCCTCGGCGAGGCTCGCCCGCAGGGGGGCGAGGTCGGGGGGCGGGCTCGCGAGCTTCAGGGTGATCAGGCGCGGCACCGGCAGGTCGGAGAGGTCGAGGCCGCTGCCGAGCCAGGGCTCCAGCAGGCGCTCGGCCTCGGCCTTCGAGAAGCGGCGGGTCTCGGCGATGCCGGGGGCGGCCCGGGCGATGGCGTCCGCGCGGGCGAGGTCGGCCTCGATGTCGCGGCCGGCCCCCGGCCGGACCTGGATGGTCACCTCCTTCGCCACGCTGCCCTGCCACTGGCTCGCGCTCGTGGCCACCATCTCGGCGGTGCCCGCGCACAGGCCCGCGAGGAAGGTGAGGATGGCGATGACGGCGGCGAGCGAGCGGCTCGCCGCGGAATCGGTGGGCACCAGGGGCGCGTTGCGCCGCAGGCCCGCGGGCAGGGCGGGATCGGGCCCGGCGGCCCGGCCGGGGCCGGCCCGCTCCGGCTCCTGCGGCGCCTCGGGGCGGCGGGGGTTGGCGGGTCGGGTGTCTGCGGGCTCCACCATCACTCCTCGATCCGAAGGCGGCCCTCGCTCAGCACCATGCGGCGGGCGGAGACGGCGTCCATGATGCCGAAATCGTGGGTGGCGATGATCACCGAGGTCCCGAGCTTGTTCAATTCGAGGAAGAGGCGCAGCAGGCGCCGGCCGAGGCCGGGATCGACGTTGCCGGTGGGCTCGTCGGCAAGCAGGAGGTCGGGCCGGCCGATGAGCGCGCGGGCGATGGCCGCGCGCTGCTTCTCGCCGCCCGAGAGGAGCGGGGGCAGGGCGTGCATGCGCTCGCCCAAGCCCACCCAGCGCAGCAGTTCCACCACCTCGGCCCGGTAGCTCGTCTCCGCCCGGCCCTGGACGCGCAAGGGCAGCGCCACGTTCTCGTAGGTGGTGAGGTGGTCGAGGAGGCGGAAATCCTGGAACACCACGCCCATCCGGCGGCGCAGGCCCGTGAGGCCCCCGCTCGAGATCCCGCTCACCTCCTCGCCGAAGACCGAGACGACCCCGCGGGTCGGCCGCACGGAGAGCAGGATCAGGCGCAGCAGCGTGGTCTTGCCGGCGCCCGAGGGGCCGGTGAGGAACTGGAACGAGCGGGGCGCGATGCGGAAGCTCACGTCGGAGAGCACCTCCGGACCCAGGCCGTAGCGCATGCCGACGTTCTCGAACCGGACCACCGGCACCTCGGCACCGGGCAGCAGGCTTCCCGTCCTCACCGATCCCTGACCCTCGCGAATCGCGGTCCCACGGCCCGCCCCGCGCCGGGATGAGGCCGCGGGCGGCGGTTTTCAACCCCGCCCGGCCGGGCGGGGGCTTCACCGGAGCTTAACCCTGTTCGCGGAGATTTGCCCCACGAACGCTCTCCGCCGGCCGCGGCGGATTCCCCTCCGGCGGCGCGTGCAGGCGGCGCTTCGGGATCTCTCGTGCCGGCCCCCGGGCCGGCCTGTTCGGGCTTGACCGCGCATGCTGATCGTCTGTCCCACCTGCGCGAGTTCCTACCGGGTCGAGATCGGGCGCCTCGGCATGGAGGGCCGCTCCGTCCGCTGCGCCGCCTGCCGGGAGACGTGGTTCATCACGCCGGCCGACGTGCTGGCCGCCCACGCCGCCGAACTCGAGGCCGCCAACGCGACCGCCGCGCCGGACGCGCCCTCCGACGACGCCTGGGCGGAGGCCTCGGCCGCGGTGCGCACCGCCTCGGGCGCCGACGCGGACGTGGTCGAGAACCTGCCCCCCGATCCGCCCGCCCGCCCGCGCGCCCCGAAGAAGGGAGCGCGGAAGGCCGCCCGGCCCCGGGGCCCGCGCTTCTCGCCGGCGCTCGCCGCCGGGCTCGTCGTCGTCGCGGCCCTGCCCCTGGCCTGCCTCGCCCGCGTCCCGGTGGTCCGGGCGATGCCGCAGAGCGCGGGGCTCTACGC
The DNA here is from genome assembly GCA_947444195.1 of Methylobacteriaceae bacterium. GTDB lineage: Bacteria > Pseudomonadota > Alphaproteobacteria > Rhizobiales > Beijerinckiaceae > Methylobacterium. The sequence continues at coordinate 13,499 of CANEZL010000002.1, forward strand.
GCGCATCGGCCTGCCGGTGAACCTGCGCGGCATCGAGATCCGCGACGTGGTGGCGCTGCGCAACCCCGCCGAGGCGGGCCGCCCGGCGGAACTCGTGGTGGAGGGCGACCTCCTCGGGCTGGCTCCGGGCACCACCCCGGTGCCCGTCCTCTCCGTCGAGGTGCGCGACGCGGCGGGCCAGCCCCTGCGCACCCTCGCCATCCCGGCGCCGCGCGCCGCCCTCGCCGAGGGCGAGACCGCGCGCTTCCGGGCGGTCTTCCCCGATCCGCCGCTCCAGGGGCGCGGCCTCCAGGTGCGCTTCGCCGAGCCGGCCCGGGCCGCCAAGCCCGCCTCCTGATACGATCTCCGCTCGATCGAAGCGGGGGGTCGTATCGACCGAGCCCGCGCGGCGCCTCATACCAAATCCGCCATCCCGGAGGGATCAACCGGATCCGGTATGAGCCGCCGCCCCGCGCCGGCGCGGCGCTCTCGCACCTGCGCAAGGCGGCCGCTTCGCACGTGCTCAAAAGTGGCCGCGCGCGCGAAAAGGTGCTCTAACGGCCCCGACTCCCGAGGCTCGGGCGAGAGACACCAAGACGGGCATGACCACCGCTTCCCACCGCGTTCGCGTCCTCTTCGACGAATCCGCCATCGCCCGGCGCAACGAGGAGATCGCCGCCGCGATCGTCGCCGCCGCGCCGCGCGACCTCCTCGTGGTCGCGGTGCTGAAGGGCAGCTTCATGTTCGCGGCCGACCTGCTGCGGGCCCTGCACCGGGTCGGCCTCGCCCCGCAGGTGGAGTTCGTCCACCTGTCGAGCTACCGCACCGGCACCGTCTCCTCGGGCCAGGTCGAGATCCTGCGCGACGTGCAGAGCGAGGTGCGCGGGCGCGACGTGCTGCTCATCGACGACATCCTCGAATCCGGCCGCACCCTGGTCTTCGCGAAGGACCTGCTGGTGGCCCGCGGCGCGCAGCGGGTGATGACCGCGGTGCTCCTGGAGAAGCCGGGCAAGCGCGCCGTCACCATGGACGCCGACTTCGTCGGCTTCACCTGCCCGGACGTGTTCGTGGTGGGCTACGGCATGGACGCGGCCCACGCCTTCCGGCAGCTGCCCTTCGTCGGCGTCGTGGATTTCGAGAATACCGAATCCGACCTGTTCGGCGAGCGCTGAGCCGCCTCCGGCCCCCCCGGGGAACATTCGCGGCGGCGCGGCATTTTTGCCCCGCATGGCCGCCGCGTGGCGTCCGCACGCGATCGCGGCTTGACACGGGGCGCTTTTCCTCAGCGTCTTCAGGATATTCCGGGCGACCCGGTTCCCGTTGCAGGACGATATCGAACTGACATGGCGCGCATCCTGCTCGTGGATGACGAAGAGACGGTCCGGGGATTCCTCAAGCGGGGCCTGGAGATCGACGGCCATGCCGTGGTCACCGCCATCGACGGCAGCGACGGGCTCGACCGCCTGAACGAGGCCGATGGCGGCTTCGACCTGATGCTCACCGACATCCGCATGCCGCTGATGGACGGCATCGCCCTGGCGCTCGCGGCCAAGCGCGATTTCCCCGATCTGACCATCCTGCTGATGACGGGCTTCGCCGACCAGCGCGAGCGCGCCCGCGGCCTGGACGCCATCGTCGCCGACGTGCTGACCAAGCCCTTCTCCCTGGCCGACCTGCGCGCCACCGTGAAGCGGGCGCTCGACGCCTGAGGACGCGGTCGGAACGGCCCTCGCGCTGCAAGACAATCTCAAGCCGATCCGGCGCATGATCGCGCAGGACGGTCTTCCCGCATTCGGGGGCCGGCCCGGCGGGACGGAGCGCGCCATCGCGGCGGCGATCCGCACCGCATGCCCCCGGCGAGGTGAACCATGAAATCGATGCTCTCGGATCCCGAAGGCGGGGGCGCGGCGCGGCGCGATCCGTTCGCGGAGCGCGTCGCCCGCACGACCGGGCCGCGGTTCGGAGGGCGTCCCCGCGTGCGGTCCCCGGGCGAGGTGGCGCGCGGTCTCGGCTGGAAGGCCTGGTTCGCCGTCGGTGCCGCCCTGCTCGTCCTCGGCCTGCTCTGGGCGGCGATCTGGCCGCCCCTCGATGCCTGCCGGACGAAGGCCCGCGAGATCGGCCTCTACACGGGCGACAGCGTCGAGAAGTGCACGTGGCAGGGCATCCATGCGCGCCTGAACCTGGGGGATCAGGCGCTGAAGAAGCGGCTGCGCGGCTCGGGCGAGTGATACGATCTCCGCTCGATCGAAGCGGGGGTCGTATCGACCGAGCCCGCGCGGCGCAGGAGCGAAGCCCGGATCCGCCATCCCGAAGGGATCGACCGGATCTGGCATGAGGCCGCCCGCGCCGCGGCGCCCGCTCGACCCTGCCCTTCCGGGCCGCCCCCCGAGCGACCGCCTCGCGCCGAGCCGCCTCGGCGCGAGGGGCCCGGACCGGTTGGGGCGGCGCCGGCCGGAACCTCAGAACAGCCCGTCGATCTGGCCGTCGGCGTCGAGGCGGATCGTGTCCGCGGCCGGGACCCGGGGCAGGCCCGGCATGGTCATGATCTCCCCGCAGATCGCCACCACGAAGCCGGCGCCCGCCGAGAGGCGGACGTCGCGCACCGCCACCACGTGGCCTTCCGGCGCGCCCATCAGGGCCGGATCGGTGGAGAACGAGTACTGCGTCTTGGCCATGCAGATCGGCAGCGTGCCGTAGCCCTCCTTCTCGAAGGCGGCGAGCTTCTGGGCGGCCTTGGACTCGATCTGCACGTCGGCCGCCCCGTAGAGCTTGGTCGCGATGGTGCGGATCTTGTCGGCGAGGGGCGCCTCGGTCCCGTAGGCGTAGGTGATCGGCTGCGCGCCGCCCTCCGCGAGACGGACCACGGCCTGCGCCAGGGCCTCGGCGCCCGCGCCCCCCTCCGCCCAGTGCTTGCAGGTGATGGCCTCGACGCCGAGGCGCTCGGCGCACAATTCGCGCAGGCGGGCATGCTCGGCATCGGTGTCGGCGTGGAAGTGATTGACCGCCACCACCACCGGCAGGCCGAAGCCGCGCACGTTCGTGACGTGGCGGGCGAGGTTGGCGAAGCCCTTCTCCAGGGCCGCGATGTTCTCGGAGCCGAGCTCCTTCTTGGAGACGCCGCCATGCATCTTGAGCGCCCGCACCGTGGCGACGATGACCACGGCCGAGGGGCTGATCCCGGCCTGGCGGCACTTGATGTCGAGGAACTTCTCGGCGCCGAGATCGGCCCCGAAGCCCGCCTCCGTCACCGTGAAGTCGGCGAGCCGGAGGCCGGCGCGGGTGGCGATCACCGAGTTGCAGCCGTGGGCGATGTTGGCGAAGGGGCCGCCGTGGATCAGGGCCGGGCTGCCCTCCAGCGTCTGCACGAGGTTCGGCTGCAGGGCGTCCTTCAGGAGCACGGTCATCGCGCCCGTGGCCTTCACGTCCTTGAGCGTCACGAGCTTGCGGTCGCGGGTCTCGGCGACGACGATGCGGCCGAGGCGCTCCTCCAGGTCGGCGAGGTCGCGGGCGAGGCAGAACACCGCCATCACCTCGGAGGCCACGGTGATGTCGAAGCCGTCCTCGCGCGGGAAGCCGTTGGCGACGCCGCCCAGCGACTGGTTGATGGCGCGCAGGGCCCGGTCGTTCATGTCGACGACGCGGCGCCAGTGGATGCGGCGCACGTCGATATTCAGCTCGTTCGCCCAGTAGACGTGGTTGTCGATCAAGGCGGCGGCGAGCGAATGCGCGGCCGTGATGGCGTGGAAGTCGCCGGTGAAGTGCAGGTTGATCTGCTCCATCGGCACGACCTGCGCCTTGCCGCCGCCGGCTGCCCCGCCCTTCATGCCGAAGCAGGGGCCGAGGGAGGGCTCGCGCAGGCAGATCATGGTCTTGCGGCCGATGCGGTTCAGCGCGTCGCCGAGGCCCACCGTCGTCGTGGTCTTGCCCTCGCCCGCGGGCGTCGGCGAGATCGCGGTGACGAGGACGAGCCTGCCCTCGGGCCGGCCCTCCAGGGAGCGGATGTAGCCGTGATCGAGCTTGGCGATGTGCCGGCCGTAATTGTGCAGCGCCTCGTCGGGGATGCCGAGGGTCTCGGCCACCTGCGCGATCGGCTTCAGGGTCGCCGCACGGGCGATCTCGATGTCTGACGGCATGGTGTCCTCCCCTGTCTTGCTTGTGCGCCTGCCTTGCCGGCGCGCGGGGCGGACGTTCGCGCCCGCGCCGCGGCCGAGCGCGGCCGGCCTATCGTTCCCGCACTGTGCGTCAAGGCGCGGGGAAAAGCGCGTCGAAAAATTTCGACGCGGCGGCAAATTAACTTTCGCCGGCCCCGCCCCCGCCACAGCCTCCGACAAGTCACACCGGGACGAAATCGGAACCCCCGGCGGGGCCGCCGCCTTGCCGCTGCGCCGGGCCTCGGCGACAAGGGGAGGCGCCCCGATTCGGCTCGATCGCCCGGAGGGGGTCGCGCGTATCTCGTGTCGGGTGTCAGCCTAGCGATGTTCCGGTTCCTCGGCCGGCATGCGGTCCTCTGGACCATCGGCCTGCTGGCCGCCGTCGTGCTCGGGCCGCTCACGGTCTTCCTGCCGCTGGCCGGGGCCCTGGCCTTCGCCGCCCTGGCCCTGCTCGCGGCCTGCGCCGCCCATATCCGCGCCACACGCCTGACCGCGCGCTGCGACGTGCTCTCGCGGGAGGTCGACGCCCTCTCCAAGCGTCTCCTGCGGGCCGAAGCCCTCGCCGCCGCCCCGGTCCGGCCGGATCCCGGCCGGGCCGGCCTCGTGGCCGACGTCGAGGAGCTGTCGGTGGAGATCGGCCTCCTCAGCGGCATCGTGCGCGACCTCACCGCCGTGGTGACCGCGCAGGACGAGGAGGTGGCCCGGCTGAAGAGCGCCGCCCGCGCCCCCCGCCCCGTCCCGGCCGCGGCCCCCCCGCCCGTGGCGGCCCCCGTCGCCGCGCCGGCGCCCGCCGTTCCCCCGGACATTCCCGCGCCGGCAGCGCCGAGCGTTCACCAGCCGCCGTTCCAGCTGCCGCTCCAGGCCGCGATCCCGGTCATCCCGCGCGCGCTGCCGCCCGCCATCCCGGCCGAGCCCGTGCCAACCCGCCCCCTCCCCGCCCGCGGCAGCGTACCGGACGAGGCCCTGATCGCGGCCTTCGAGGGGAGCGGGCTCGAGGTCCATCTCCAGCCCGTGGTCACCCTGCCCCAGCGCAAGGTGGTGGCCTACGAGGCGCTCGCCCGCCTGCGCGCCGGGCCGGACCTCGTCCCCCCCGCCCTGTTCCTGCCGGTGCTCGAACGGCACGGCCGCACGACCGAGCTCGACCGGCGCATGCTCCAGAGCACGCTCACCATCGCCCGGCATCTCGGCGGGCGCGGCAGCGAGGCGAGCGTCACCTACGGCCTGTCGCCGCTCTCCCTGTTCGAGCCGGGCTTCCTGCGCTGGCTCGGGCGCCTCGTCGCCGACGAGCAGAGTCTCGGCGGGCGCATCGTTCTGGCCCTGCCGCAGGCGAGCTGGCGCGGGCTCGACACCGAGCAGGCCACCGCGCTCGCGGCCTTGCGGGGCAAGCTCGGCTTCACCCTCGACCGGCCGGAGGATCTGCGCTTCGACGCCGCCGCGCTCGCCGCCCGCGGCGTGGGCCAGATCAAGGTCCCCGCCGCCCTGCTGCTGCGGCCCGAGCGCGGCGACCTCGCCGACATCGCCCCCGAGGATCTCGTCACGGCGCTCGCCCGGTCCGGGATCCGGCTGGTGGCCTGCGAGGTCGAGGCGGAGGGCGACGTGCCCGACCTGATCGACCTCGACGTGGTGCTGGCGCAGGGCACGGCCTTCGCCGCCGCCCGCCCCGTGCGCGCCGAGGTGCTGGCCGAGCCGCCCGCCGCCGAGCCCGATCCGGAGCCGGAGCCGCCGCAGCGGCGCCCCTTCCGCTCCTTCCTGCGCCGGGCGGGGTGAGCGGGCCGCCGCACGACGATCCCGAAAAACCGGATTCCCCTTTCCCGCCTCCTGCTCTAACCCGGCGCCCGACAGCCCGCCGTGCCAAGGGACGCGCATGACCTCCGACACCGCCCCGATCCCGACGCTCGCCGGCATCGCCGGGATCGCGGATTCCTACGACACGATCCTGTGCGACGTCTGGGGCGTGCTCCACGACGGGGTGCGGGCCCATCCGGGGGCGGGCGAGGCGCTGACCCGCTTCCGGGCGCTGCCCGGCGGCACCCGCCCGCGCCGGGTCGTGCTCATCACCAACGCGCCCCGGCCCCAGGACGGGGTGGCGCGCATCCTCGACCGGCTCGGCGTGCCGCGGGAGGCCTACGACGCCATCGTCACCTCGGGCGACCTCACCCGCGCCCTGGTGGCGGCGCGGCCCGGCACGCGCATGTTCCACCTGGGCCCCGAGCGCGACACCGGGATCTTCGCCGGGCTCGACCTCGCCCTGACCGGCCCCGAGAGCGCCGACCTCGTGCTCTGCACCGGCCTGTTCAACGACCGCGCGGAGAGCGTGGAGGATTACCGCGACACCCTCGCCGCCTTGAGGGCGCGCGGCGTGCCGATGATCTGCGCCAATCCCGACCTCGTGGTGGAGTTCGACGGGCGGCTGATCCCCTGCGCCGGGCTCCTGGCGGCGGCCTACGCGGAGGCCGGCGGCGCGGTCACCTATGCCGGCAAGCCGCACCGGCCGGTCTACGAGGCGGCGATGGCGCAGGCGGGCGCCCTCGACGGCCTGCCGCCCCCGGAGCCGGCCCGCGTCCTGGCGGTGGGCGACGCCATCCGCACCGACATCGCCGGCGCCCGCGCCTTCGGCGTCGCGAGCCTGTTCGTGGCCCGCGGCATCCACGCCGAGGAACTCGGGCTCCTGGGCCCGGACCACCGCCTCGGCGAGATCGCGGACTGGCTCGCGGCGCAGGCGGTGCGGCCGGACGCGGTGATCGAGCGGCTGGTCTGGTAGGGCTGCGCGGCACCTCGCTGAAAGGACGATGCGCTTCCAGCTGGCCGCCGGGGCTTCGTGCGCACCCCCGCCCCGCTCGCGGGGAGCGGGGACGCCCGAGCCAGCCCGATCCGATCAGTCCAGCGCGAGGCGGTAGCCGACGCCGCGCACGGTCTGGAGCAGGAGTGGGTTGGCCGGATCCACCTCGATCTTGCGGCGCAGGCGGTTGATCTGCACGTCGACCGCCCGCTCGGCCGCCACGCCGCCGCTGCCGGCGAGCTGCTCGCGCTCCACCCCGGCCCCGCCCGCGCCCACGAGCAGGGTGAGGATCTCGCGCTCGCGCTCGGTGATGCGGATCACCTCGTCGCCGCGGCGCAGCTCGCCCCGGTCGATCCGGAAGGCGAAGGGGCCGAAGACCACGGCCTCGGCGGCGCCCGCCGCGCGGGGCGCCCCCCGGTTGATGATGTTGTTGAGCCGCAGCGTCAGCTCGCGCGGCTCGAAGGGCTTGGGCAGGTAGTCGTCCGCCCCGATCTCGAGCCCCATCACCCGGTCGTTGGTGTTGGAGCGGGCGGTGAGCATCAGGATCGGCACCCGCGAGGTCTCGCGCACGGAGCGGGCGTAGTCGAAGCCGTTCTCCCCCGGCATCATCACGTCGAGCACCATGGCGTCGAAGACGAGGCTCTGGGCCTTGGCCCGCGCCTCCGCCGCCGAGGCCGCGCTGGTGACGCGGAAGCCCTGCTCGGTGAGGTAGCGGGCCAGCAGGTCGCGCAGGCGCCGGTCGTCGTCCACCACGAGGATGTGAGGGGCGGTGTCCGGCAGCTCGGCCCGCAGCGCCGCGCCCGCCATCAGGCGGCTCCCTGCTGGCCGCGCCGGGCCATGAGCCGGCTCACCGCCGCGCGCTCGTCGGGCTCGATCATCGCGAGGAGGAAGCTCTCCGGCGAGGCGGAGGCCGCCCCCGGCGCCTCCAGGGCGCGGGCGAGGCGGCGGGTCTGCACGCGGGTCAGGTCGGCGGCGAGGGCCGCGCCGGTGGGCGTGCAGAACAGGAGCCGCTGGCGCCGGTCGCTGGTGCCGGTCTTCTGGGCCACGTAGCCCTGCTCGATCAGGTCCTTCAGCACCCGGTTGAGGCTCTGCTTGGTGATGCGCAGGATGTCGAGAAGCTCGGCGATGGTCAGGCCCGGATAGCGGTCGACGAAGTGCAGCACCCGGTGATGGGCCCGGCCGAAGCCGTACTGCGCCAGGATCCGGTCGGGGTCGCCGACGAAGTCGCGATAGGCGAAGAACAGGAGCTCGATCAGGTCGTCGCTGGTGCAGGCGGGCGTCTCGGGCGCGCCGGGCGCCGCGACCAGGATGTCGTCGGACGGCGAGGAGCGCAGGGCGGAGCGCGCGGCGGAGCGGGGCACGTCGATCGTCGATCCCGATTACGTCAGTTTCGTTGACATATTTCAGTCCGGTTGGTACCCGTCAACCCTTCCGGGCGTGCCCTTGGCGGGCCGCCCCGGCCCGGCGCATCCCCGCGCCCTGCCCGTCGAGAGCCGGCCTCCCGTTGCGAGGCGCCACCAGAGAGATTCGAGCGATGTCCGTCATCCCGTTCGACCAGCGCGAAGGCACCATCTGGTTCGATGGCGCCATGGTGCCGTGGCGGGAGGCGAAGATCCACGTGCTGAGCCACGGTCTCCACTACGGATCCTCGGTCTTCGAGGGCGAGCGGGCCTATGGCGGGCGCATCTTCAAGAGCCTGGAGCACACCAAGCGCCTGCACCGCTCGGCCGAACTCCTCGACTTCAGGATCCCCTTCTCGGTGGACGAGATCGAGGCGGCCAAGGCGCTCGTCCTGCGCACCAGCGGCCTGCAGGACGCCTATCTGCGCCCCGTGGCGTGGCGCGGCTCGGAGATGATGGGCGTCTCGGCGCAGGGCAACACCATCCATCTCGCCATCGCCGCCTGGGAATGGCCGAGCTACTTCGACGCGGCCACCAAGATGAAGGGCATCCGCCTCGACATGGCCGATTACCGCCGGCCCGACCCCGCGACCGCCCCCTGCGCCTCGAAGGCGGCGGGCCTCTACATGATCTGCACGATCTCGAAGCACCGGGCCGAGAACAAGGGCTACGCCGACGCCCTGATGCTCGACTTCGAGGGCAACATCGCCGAGTGCACCGGCGCCAACGTGTTCTTCGTGCAGAACGGGGTGATCCACACCCCCACCGCCGACCGCTTCCTCAACGGCATCACCCGCCAGACGGTGATCGAGCTCGCCCGCCGCCGCGGCGTCGAGGTGGTCGAGCGCCGGATCCGGCCCGAGGAGATGGTCGCCTTCTCCGAGTGCTTCATCACCGGCTCCGCCGCGGAGGTCACGCCGGTCTCGGAGATCGGCCCCTACCGCTTCACCCCGGCGGTCCTCAGCAAGACCCTGATGGACGACTACCTCGCCGAGGTGCAGCCCAAGGCCGCGGCCGCCTGAGAACGGGCTCCCGGGTTCCCGGCCGAGTCGGGAACCCGGGACACGCGCCCGCGTTGATCGGAACATTTCATGAACGAAAGGTTCCGCCATGGCGCGATCCGCGAGCAAGCCCGAGACGAAGCCCGAAGCCAAGCAGGCCTCCGACAATCCGAAGACCGACCCGAAGGACGTGTCGAACCAGATCAAGGACCCCGACCAGTGGACCACGGGGGGCGAGCCGATGACCGGCGCGCAGGCCTCCTATCTCAAGACGCTGGCCGAGGAGACGAAGGAGCCCGACGCCTTCGACGCCGACCTCGACAAGGCCGAGGCCTCCAAACGCATCGACGCCCTGCGCAAGGAGGCCGGACGCGGCTGATGCCCCGTCCGGTCGCGGGCGCCCGCCTCCCCGACCCCGCGTCCCTTCCCGGAGGGGGAAAGCGAGCGCAGATGAGGGAGTTGGCCTCGGCGGTCGTCGAGCGAGGCGCGGGCCCCCTCTCCCGCAGAGGCTCCAGAATTCGCGCAACGGACAGAGCCGCGCGGTCCCCTCCCCCCTGAAACGGGGGAGGGTGCCGAGCGCAGCGAGGCGAGAAAGGGGCGCGGGTCGGTTCTCGGCCGAGCCGGGTGCCGGCATTTCGGCGGGAGATCGAACGGGCCGAAGGCCGATCCGCGGGCTTATCCACGATCGCTCTCCCCGCAAGAGGGGACCGGGCCACGCTACGGCATCCGATCCGCGATAGGCGCCCCTATCGCAGGTCCGGCCCGCGCGCCGCGACCTATGCTTAAAGGATTGGCAACCGGTCCCCGCCCATCATCGGCCGTCCGCCATGTCGGGCTGCGGAATGGGCACCCCATGGGACGTCGCGAGATCACGGAGGACGACGGGGCTCCCCGCGCGGTGCGGCGCTTCGCCCGCGACCGGCGCGGCGGCACGGCCATCGAGTACGCGATGATCGGCGCCCTGATCTTCGCCGTGGTGGCCGGCGGGATCCGTCTCTACGGCTCGAAGCTGAGCGGCGTCTACACGCGCATCGGCGACACCATCGCCCAGGCGCAGTAGATCCGGTTTCCAGCAAGCCGATTCAGGGGCTCGGCGCGGGCGCGTGCGGCGGCCGGTCATCCCGGGTTCGGCGGAGGTTCGGCTCGAGACGGCGGCGGATGCGGGACTGCCCCGGATGGACAGGCGTGCTACGAGCGGCGCGCCACCCCTTCTGCGGATGCCGCCATGACAACGCCACCCTGGACGGTCCGCGACTCGACCTATCCGCTTCTCGATCGTTGGATCCGGGTACGGGCCGACGATTGCGCCACCGCGGCGGGCGTGCGCGTCGCTCCCTACTACGTGCTGGAGTTCCCGGACTTCGTGCATGTCCTCGCCGAGACCGTATCCGGGCAGATCGTCCTCGTGCGCCAGTATCGCCACGGGATCGGAGCCTCCAGCCTGGAGCTTCCGGGCGGTGTGATGGACCCGGGCGAGTCCGACATCCTCGTCACGGCGGCGCGCGAGTTGCGCGAGGAGACGGGCTTCTTCGGTGGGCGCCTGGATCCCGTGGTCTCGCTCAGCGTCGACCCCGCCAGATACGCCAACCGTGTTCACCTCGTGCGCGCGGTGGGCGTCGGGGCCGGGCCGGCCGCGCCGGAAGCGGACGAGGCCATCGAGGTGGTGCTGGTGAACCGGGACGAGGCGATCCAGCTCGCTCTCTCGGGCGCGATCCTCAACGCCGCTCACGCCGGCTTCCTGCTGATCGGCCTCACCCGGCGGTGAGCGTGTTCCCGTCGCGCAGATATCCGTGAACCGGCACGCCCGGAGGGCCCGCCACGCGCTCGCTCGGTGCGTGCCGCTGCCGTGAGACAGGCCCTGCACGATCCGACGCCGCCTGCCGCCGGAGGCGGACCGGCGGCGCCTCGCCACGGGCGATGCCCGGAACGGCCGCGCGCCGGCCCGGACGGCCTGCCGAGCGGCCTTACAGCAGCCGCCGGTCGAGCCGGATGATGCGGCACGGATCGCCCGCCCGCGCGGGCGGGGCGTGGGGCGGGCGGATCAGCAGGGCTTCCGCTTGGCCGAGCACGGCGAGCATCGAGGAATCCTGGCGGTCCTCGGGGGTCGCCAGGGGCAGGCCGTCGGGTCCCGTGTCGAGGCGGGCGCGCATGTAGTCCGCGCGCCCGTCGTTCCCGGGGAGGTCGCGGCCGAGCAGCGCGGGCTCGCTGCGATCGGTCCCCGCGCGCGGGTCGCCGAGGAGCGCGCGGATGGCGGGGACCACGAAGAGCAGGCCGCAGACGATCGAGGAGACCGGGTTGCCCGGCAGCCCGATCACCAGCATCCCGCCGAGATGCCCGGACATCAGCGGCTTGCCGGGCCGGAGCGCCACCCGCCAGAAGCCGAGGTCGAGCCCCTCCCGGGCGAGGGCCGCCTGGACGAGGTCGTGGTCGCCCACCGAGGCGCCGCCGAGGGTGACGAGGAGGTCGGCCCCCCCGTCGCGGGCACGGCGGAAGGCGTCCTCCAGGGCGGCGTGGTCGTCGGCGGCGATGCCGAGATCGATCGCCGTGCCGCCCGCCTCCTCGACGAGGGCGGCGAGCGCGAGGCTGTTCGAGGCGACGATCTGGTCCCAGGCGGGCGTCTCGCCCGGCAGGACGAGCTCGTCGCCGGTGGCGAGGATGGCGACGCGGGGCCTGCGGCGCACGCTCAGGCTCGGATGGCCGGCGGCGGCGGCCAGCGCGAGGCGGCGGGCATCGAGGCTGTCGCCCGCCCGCAGCAGGGTCTCGCCCGCCCCGAAATCGAGCCCGGCCCGGCGAATGAAGCGGCCCGCCGCCGCGGGCTCCAGCACGCGCACCGCCGCATCGAGGGCTTCCGCGTTCTCCTGGATCAGGATCGCGTCGGCGCCCTCCGGCACTGGGGCGCCGGTGAAGATCCGCACCGCCGCGCCGGGCTTCAGCGCGTCGCGGAAGCCGTGGCCGGCCGCACTCGTCCCGGCCAGGCGCAATTCGGCGCCCGGCCGGCCGGCATCGGCGGCGCGCACGGCGTAGCCGTCCATGGCGGAGGCGGGAAAGGGGGGCTGCGTGCGCGTGGCGACGACGTCCGCGGCGAGGGTGCGGCCGGCGGCGCGGGCGAGCGGCACGCGCTCCGCCTCCACGGGCTCCCGCACGCCGGCCAGGATGCGCCGCAACGCCTCGGCGACCGGGATCAGGCCGCTCACGCGGCGGCCTCGTCCGCCCGGTAGGTGCCCGAGCGGCCGCCATCCTTGGCGAGCAGGCGGATGCCCTCGATGCGCATGCCGCGGTCGACCGCCTTCACCATGTCGTAGACCGTGAGGCAGGCCACGGAGACGGCGGTGAGCGCCTCCATCTCGACGCCGGTCGGCCCCTGCACGCGCACCTCGGCGGTGAGGTGCAGGCCCGGCAGCGCCTCGTCGAGCCGGCACTCCAGCCGGACCTTGGAGAGGAGCAGCGGGTGGCAGAGAGGGATGAGTTCGTGGGTGCGCTTGGCCGCCATGATGCCGGCAAGGCGCGCGGTGCCCACGACGTCGCCCTTCTTGGCGTCGCCCTCGCGGATGAGGGCCAGCGTCTCCGGCCGCATCACCACGCGGCCCTCGGCGGTGGCGGTGCGGTCGGTGGCGGGCTTCTCGGTGACGTCGACCATGTTGGCCGCGCCGCTGGCGTCGAGATGGGTCAGGCCCGCGCTCACGCGGCGCCGCCGAACAGGAGGGCGCGGGTCGCGGCCGCGACGTCGTCCTGCCGCATCAGGCTCTCGCCCACGAGCACCGTGCCGAGCCCGTGCGCGCGCAGGCGCGCCACGTCGGCGTGGCCGGCAATGCCGCTCTCGGCCACCGCGATGCGGTCGGCGGGGATGCCGGGCCCGAGGCGGATCGCGGTCTCGGAGACCTCGAAGGTCCTGAGGTTGCGGTTGTTCACGCCGATCAGCGCGGTGCCGAGCGGGATGGCGCGGGCGAGCTCGGCCTCGTCGTGGACCTCGGCGAGCACGTCCATGCCGAGGTCGTGCGCGCTGTCCACCAGGGCCACGGCCTCGTCGTCGTCGAGGCAGGCCAGGATCACGAGGACGCAGTCCGCGCCCCAGGCGCGCGCCTCGTAGACCTGATAGGGCTCGAACAGGAAGTCCTTGCGCAGCACCGGCAGGGTGCAGGCGTCCCGCGCCTGCCCGAGATAGTCCGGCTTGCCCTGGAAGGAGGGCTCGTCGGTGAGCACCGAGAGGCAGGTCGCCCCGCCGGCCTCGTAGGCGGCGGCGAGCGCGGCCGGATCGAAATCGGCCCGGATCAGCCCCTTCGAGGGCGAGGCCTTCTTCACCTCGGCGATCAGCGCCGGGCGGTCGGCCGCGATGTGCTTCCGGATCGCCGCGGCGAAGCCCCGCGGCGGGGCGGCCTCGGCGATGCGCGCCTCGAGCTTCGCGAGCGGCACGCGCAGCTTCGCCTCGGCGATCTCGCGGCGCTTGTAGGCCTCGATGCGGGCGAGCACGTTGGGGCGCTCGGGCGCCGCATCCGGGTCCGGCCGGGCGGGAGCGGAGGACATCGGCGTTCCTATCCGTTCGAGACGGCGACGAGGCGGGCCAGCGTCGCGCGGGCGGCACCCGAATCGATCGCATCCTGCGCCCGCGCGACGCCCTCGGCCAGTGCCCCGGCCGCGCCTGCGACCACGAGGGCGGCGCCCGCATTGAGCACGGCGATGTCGCGGTAGGCGTTGCGTGTCCCCGCGAGTACCGCCTGCAGGGCGCGGGCGTTGTGGGCCGGGTCGCCGCCGCGGAGCGCAGCGAGGTCGTGGAGGGGCAGCCCGACCGCGCGCGGGTCGATGGTGAAGTGGGAGATCCGGCCGTCCTCCAGCGCCACCACGGCGGTGGGGCCCGTCACCGTGATCTCGTCGAGCCCGTCCGAGCCGTGCACGGTCCAGACCCGGCGGCTGCCGAGCTCGGACAGCACCCGCGTCAGCGGCTCGGCCCAGGACCCTTGCGAGACGCCGAAGAGCTGATGCGCGACGCCCGCCGGGTTCGAGAGGGGCCCGAGCAGGTTGAAGATCGTGCGCACCGGCAGTTCGGCGCGCACCGGCGCCACGTGGCGCATGGCGCCGTGATGGGTCTGGGCGAACATGAAGCACAGGCCGGCTTCCGCGAGGCAGCGGCTCAGCGCGTCCGGGGGGAGGCCGAGCTTGACGCCCAGCGCCGCCAGAACGTCGGCCGCGCCGGAGCGCGAGGTGGCGGCGCGGTTGCCGTGCTTCGCCACCGGCATGCCGCAGGCGGCCACGAGGATCGCGGCGAGCGTCGAGACGTTGTAGCTGCCCGAGTGATCCCCGCCGGTGCCGACCACGTCGACGGCCCCCGGCACCCCCTCCACCCGCACCATGCGGGCGCGCATGGCCTCGACGGCGCCGACGATCTCCTCGATCGTCTCGCCGCGGACCTTGAGGGCGACGAGGAAGGCGCCGGCCTGGACGGGCGTGACCTCGCCGGAGAGCAGATCCTCGAAGGCCGCGCGCGCCTCGGCGCGGTCGAGGGCGAGGCCGCCGGCGACCTTCGCGAGATGGGGTTTGAACGAATCCATGCGCGCGGGTGCCGTTTGGCCTGTCTAGGACGCCCCTGGGAACGCGGGCGTCAATGCACGCCGCTGCGGCGCTTGTCACGCGCCGCGTTCCAGGCCGCCGCGATGTCGAGGAAATTCCGCAGGATCCGGTCGCCGTGATGCGAGAGGATGCTCTCGGGGTGGAACTGGACGCCATGCACCGGCAGGTCCCGGTGCTCCAGCCCCATGATGAGCCCGTCGGCCTCCGCGGTCACGGCCAGCGCCGCGGGGCAGTTCGCGCGCTCCACCACCAGGGAGTGGTAGCGCGTGGCCTCGAACGCGTCGTTGAGGCCGCGGAAGATGCCGCGCGCCCCGTGCCGGATGGTCGAGACCTTGCCGTGCATCGGCGCGGGCGCGCGCACCACGTCGCCCCCGTAGGCCTGCCCGATCGTCTGGAGGCCCAGGCAGACGCCGAAGATCGGGATCTCGGCCCCGAGTTCCCTGACCGCGTCGAGGCAGATTCCCGCCTCGTTGGGCGTGCAGGGGCCGGGGGAGAGCACCAGCGCGTCCGGCGCCTTCGCCCGGATCTCGTCCACCGTGACCGCGTCGTTGCGCACCACCTCGATCGCGCCGCAGAGCGGCCCGATCAGGTGGACGAGGTTCCAGGTGAAGGAATCGTAGTTGTCGATGACGAGGACGTTGGCCATGGAAGCCGGCTTTCCGGAAGGTGCCTGCCGATGTGGCCGGTGATGGGGCGACGGTCAACCGGGCGGCGGATGGCTAATGGCGGCGCGGAGAAGACCTTGCCGACCTAAACACGGGCTCCCGCGGTGGAAATCGGATGCGGGATACCGTTGTGCGCTTAAGCGATCTCGTGAAGAATGATTGGCTAGATGTCAAAGGCGCAGCGTTGCGGGTGGCAGAGGGCCGATGAAACGGACAACCGCGCTCGTCGATTATGACAATATAACGAGCAAAAAAGAACGGAGTATTACCGATGTTTTTATCAATCTATCTGAGATGATTCCGCATCTTGTTTTCAAGATACAAACATTAGTGCCAGACGTTGAAGAGATTAATTTTCGTTTTTACGGCGGATGGTCTACGAAAGACGGACAGGCGTCACAAAAATGTGTCTGGCTCTTGACCGCGATAGGACGCTTCAATCGACGGCATGGCTCGGTTCGCGCTAAGTGCGGCCTAGCACGAGAGTTGATTGCTCAAACTGAATTATCCTTGGTCGGAACGTATCGTGACGGAAGCCAGAAAATGGTTGACGGGATGATTACAGCAGACCTTATTCATTTATCTGCTGACGAAGAAATTTCTATTGTATTAGTTTCGGATGACGATGATTTTGTGCCAGGGGTAATCACAGGATCTTGCAGAAGGCCGCCCAAGAGTCCGTTGATTGTTCTTAGGCCTAAGAGAAAAAAAAACGATCCTTTGAATGATCATCACTATAAAATTTGCCGTGTATTAACTGCAGAACTGTGAGGGCAGCATGAGAGATTGGAAGGAAAACATTCGAAAGGATCTCGTTCCATTTGCAAATTCTGGGACAAAACTCGATTGCATAGAAAACGGAGACGAATTTTCAGTCACTTGGATGGCAAGAACTAGGAAAATGACGGCATCGTTCAAGATGCACGAGAATGAAATCATTGCCCTATTCGAAGGTGCGACTATGGCATATTCGTCATTTCTCGCTTCTCCTTCGATGAGTGATATGCTCGGCGTTGCCGGCATGATATTGCAGATGCATCAGAGTTCCATTTTTGTCGATACAAAGGCCCGAAATCCAGAATCTGGCGAAGATCCTAAATCTGCGCTTTTGTTGCTGACTGAGGCGGTTCGCTTCCAAGATCAAGGCTCGACCAATGTTCTTTTTATCAACGCCGACGCAGGCGCTGGCAAAACTGAGGTTTTAAAACAGCTTGTTTTTGAGCAAGCGAAAAAATATGTTAGGGGGGAAGCAACCTATCTCTATTTGTATGTAAATGCTCAGGGACGAGCTCTTGCAAAGCTGGAAGAGGCTTTAGCAATAGAAATTCAAGATCTTCGAGCTACCAATCTTACATATCATGCGGTACCTACACTTACTAGGAACAACATAATAGTACCAATCATTGATGGTTTTGACGAACTGCTCGGCGTTATGGGCTACGAGGACTCTTTTAGTTCTCTTAGGAGATTCCTAGCGGAACTGAATGGACAAGGATGCCTTATAGCATCAGCAAGAAGTACATATTATCAGCAGGAATTTCTTTCAAGAGCTAATAGACCGTCTTCTGGTCTCGGCGGGATATCTATTACTCAAATAGATATTCAACCTTGGCAGCAATCGGAATTTGCAGACTTCCTAGATGCGCGTTTCAGCCTAGAGTCAGCTCCTCGGCTAGATTTTGAGCCTTTCAAATTGGCGATGATTCGAATTTTCTCCGCAGAAAGGAACTCCACCCTCAAAACGAAACCATTCTTCTTAGCGGCTGCTGCGGCGCTTCTTCTAAATGGAGTCAGTATTAATGAGGATGATCTAATAGATCAGCTGGTGGGTGGTTTTATCGAGAGAGAAAGGTCAGAGAAGTTGCTAGATCAATATGGCAATTCCTTACTTTCAAGCGAACAGATCCATCAATTCCTGCAAATGGTCAGTGATGAGATGTGGGCCGGAGAAGTTCGAGTTCTTGACCGAGACACGATTAGAGATCTGGCAGATTTAGCGTTCGACGCTCATATTATCGGGTCGGATGTGTCGCAGATTTTGCAGGAGCGCGCCGCTACAATGGCATTCTTTACGGCGAGCACCCACAGAGATGGTATCGAATTTGAGCATCAGCTGTTTTTTGCTTATTTTCTTGGTGAAAATATTTCTGTCTTAGTGAACACAAATCCAGAGGAACTATTTCGGGCTTTTGTTCGAGCCGCTTTGCCTGAGGGAGCTGCATCCTTTGCTGCGCGGAGATTAGTAACGTCTGGCCTAGCCGCAACTGAGGTGATCGACAAATGCAATCGTGTAGCTAGCCGAGGCAGTATCCGTCCTCCGCATCTTAGAGAAAATGCCGGCTCGTTAATAGCTGAATTCATGCGGGAGAATGCTGTTAAATTACAAACAGAAAATTACGATGAACAGGTATTTCATGATGTTGTTTTTGCTGGAATTCAATTCCCAATCATTACCATAACAAGATCGTCTTTTGCAGATGTTGAATTTCGCAGATCCGATCTGTCGAAAGTAAAGCTTATAAATTGCTCAGGTAGTAATGTGATATTTCAAGATGTAACCGTCGACCCGGAGCATACTTCGCTGGATATCAGCGGATTATCTTTCGATACCAATGTATTTGGCTTGCGCCTGCGCCAATCTGGACAAGTTCAGTCAGTGTTCAAGCTCAGTGAAGTAAGAAATATTTTGGCAAAATGCTCGTTTCCCGACATCAATGAAGTCGATCCAGTAGGTGTCGAGGATAACGTACTAGTACTTGTGGAAAGATTGCTAAAGAAGTTCGACAAGTCGACGGCTTTTTGGCCGACTGACGATGTCAATAAGTCTATAGTTCAGGACTCCAATTGGGACAGACTGGTAGAAATATTAATTTCTTCTGGATTGGCTGTCCAAGAAAGAGTCTCGGCCCAGTCTGGCGCACCCCGGCCGCATCTCAGAGTCACTGCCCCATCTGAGGTAGTCATGTTGGGCCAAAGTCGGACGGCAAATGTACCGGAGCGAGTTCAAAAATTTTGGAGTGATTTGAGAGTTAATTGGCCCGCCAATTGATCTAAATAAATTTTCCACACCGTCGAATCCAACATCCAAATAGCCTGCGCTGCGGTCATCCAAGCTCCAAGCCGCCGCGCGTGCCTACTGCCCGCGCCGCGCCTGCGCGGCGAAGCGCACCGCCTCCTCGGCCGCCCGGAACAACGCCTTGGCCTTGTTGACGCATTCCTGCTGCTCGGAGGCCGGGTCGGAATCGTAGACGATGCCGGCGCCCGCCTGGACGTGCATGCGCCCGTCCTTCACGATCGCGGTGCGGAGCACGATGCAGGTGTCCATCTCGCCCTGCGCGCCGAAATAGCCGATGCAGCCGCCGTAGGGCCCGCGCTTCTCGCGCTCCAACGCGTCGATGATCTCCATGGCCCGGACCTTCGGCGCGCCCGAGACGGTGCCGGCGGGAAATCCCGCCGCGAGCGCCGAGAGCGCGTCGTGGGCGGGATCGATCGCGCCCTCGACGTTCGAGACGATGTGCATCACCTGGCTGTAGTATTCGAGGAAGAACGAGCCGGTGACGCGCACGCTGCCGATCCGCGAGACGCGCCCGACATCGTTGCGGCCGAGATCGAGCAGCATCAGGTGCTCGGAGCGCTCCTTGGGATCGGCCAGCAGCTCCTCGGCGAGGGCCTTGTCCTCGGCGGGGGTGGCGCCGCGCCGCCGCGTGCCGGCGATGGGCCGGATCGTCACCGTGCCGTCCCGCAGGCGCACCAGGATCTCGGGGCTGGAGCAGACGATCTGGAAGCCCTCGAAATCGAGGTAGCACAGGAAGGGCGCCGGGTTGGTCCGCCGCAGGGAGCGGTAGAGCGCGAAGGCCGGCAGGGTGAAGGGCGCCTCGAAGCGCTGGGACAGCACCACCTGGAAGATGTCGCCCGCGACGATGTATTCCTTGGCCCGCGCCACCATCGCCGCGTAGTCGGCGGGCGGCGTGTTCGAGACGGGCTCGGGCGGGGCCACCGCGGTGAGGTCGATGCGCGCCTCGATGGGCAGCGGGCCTTCGAGGGCGGCCGCCACCCGGTCGAGGCGGGCAAGCGCCGCCTCGTAGGCCGCGCGGGCGCCGATCCCGTCCACGGGCCGCACCGGGCTCACCACGGTGATGAGGTCGCGCACCGCGTCGAACACCACCATCACCCGCGGGCGCACCAGCACCGCGTCCGGCACGCCGAGCGGATCCGGGTTGGGCTCCGGCAGCCGCTCCATGGCACGGACCATGTCGTAGCCGAGATAGCCGAACAGGCCGGCCGCCATGGGGGGCAGATCGGGGGGCAGATCGGGGGGCAGGCCCCGAGCCTCCTCCGCCCCCGCATCGCCGATCGCGCTCTCGGCGATGAGCGCGCGCAGGCTCGCGAGCGGCGCGCGCGGGTCCGGCTCAAAGCGGGCGAGGTCGGCGCCCTCGGCGCGCTCCGCCCGCCCGTCCCGGCAGCGCCAGATCAGGTCGGGGTCGAGCCCGATCATCGAGTAGCGCCCGCGCACGGCCCCGCCCTCGACGGATTCGAGCAGGAAGGCCGGCCCCCCGTGGCAGGCCCTGAGCTTCAGGAAGGCCGCGACCGGGGTCTCCAGATCCGCGACCAGGGTGAGGGCGAGAAGCGTCGGGCGCCCCGCCGCGTAGGCCGCGGCGACGGCGGCGTAGTCGTCCGCCCCGGGCATCAGTACTCGCCGCCGATGGCCCGGCGCAGAGCGGCCTGGTTGATGCTCACGCCGGCATTCTTCTGGACCTCGGCGATGTACTCGCCGAGCACGTCGTCGGCGAGCGCCGTGCGGAAGTTGCTCTCCACCGTCTTGTCGCTCGGGCCCCCCGGCACGTAGGCCGGCATGGTGGCCGCCGTGACCTTGAACACCACCCGGCCCTCGCCCGCGGGCGCCGACCCGGCCTTGCCGACATTGGTGGCGAAGATGCGCTCGACCACGTCCGCGGTGAGCGCCTCCTTGCCCTGGTTGCGGGCGAGGTCCTCGGCGTTCTGCACGTTGACCCCCGCCGCGGCGGCGACCGCGTCGACGGCCTCGTCCTTGTCGAGGCGCGCGGCGAGGTCCTTCGCCTTGGCCTGGAGGCGCCTGCTCACCTCGGCGGCGCGCCAGCCGGCGCCGACGGCCTCGCGGACCTGATCGAGGGGCTTGTCGTGGGCGGCGTCGATCTTGGTGACGTCGTACCAGACGTAGCCGCCGTTCTTGGTGCGCAGGGGCTCGTTGTCGCCGCCGATCTCGGTGCGGAACAGGGCCGGCAGGGTGGAATCGGGCTCGGGGATGTCGGCGACCTTGCGGCCCTCCGGATCGAGACCCTGCGCGTCGACGGCCGCCACGGAGACGAGGGGCAGGCCGCGCTCCGCGGCGATCTCCGGCAGCGGCTTGGCGCTCGCGCGCTGGTCCTCGATGGCGTCGTGGAGCTTGTCGACCTCCGCGCGGGCCTCGGCCTGGGCGAGCTGCCGGCGGATCTCGGGCTCCACCTCGGCGAGCGTCTTGGTGCTGCCGGGCTCGATGGCGGTGACGTGCAGGAGCACGGTGCCGAAGCGGCCCTTCACCGGCTGGCTCACGCCGCCCTGGGGCAGGGTGAAGGCGGCCTCGGCCACGGCGGGATCGAACAGCTCGGCCCTGGTCAGGGTGCCGAGGGTGAGGTCCTTGCCGTCGGTGCCGCGCTCGGTCGCCACCGCCGCGAAGGTCTTCGCGCCCGATTCGATGGTCTTGCGGGCCTCCTCGGCCGCGGCCGCGTCGGGGAAGACGATCTGCTGGATGGTGCGCCGCTCCTGGGTGCCGAACTTCGCCTTCTGCCCGTCATAGGCCTTCTGCACCGCCTCCGCGCTCACCGCCTCGGGCTTGGCGAGGCGCTCGGGATCGAGCACGAGGAGGCTCGCGGCGCGGGTCTCGGGGGCGCGGAAGCCGGACTTGTTGGCCTCGTAATAGGTCTTGAGCTCCTCCTCGCTCGGCGCCGGGATCTCGCCCGCGACGGAGGGCGTCAGCACGAGGTAGGCGGCGGCCCGGCGCTCGGTGGCGTAGCGGTGCACCGCCTCGCGCATCGCCTGCGGCACCGGCAGATCGGCCGTGATCGCCTCGGCGAGTTGGAGCCGGGCGAGCACGGCGCGCTGCTCGCGCACGAACATCGGCTCGTTCAGCCCCGCCCGCTGCAGGGTCTGGTAGAACAGGGCGGTGTCGAAGCGCCCTTCCGCGTTCTGGAAGCTCTTCTCGTCCTGGATCGCCCGCACCACGGCGGTGTCGGGGATGGCGAGGCCGAGGTCGCGGGTCTTCTGGTCGAGGGCCGCCTCGGTGACGAGCTGCGACATCACCTGCCGCTCGATGCCGAGGGCCCGGGCCTGGTCCGGGGTCAGGTTGCGGCGCAGCTGGGTCTGGTAGCGCTGGAGCTGGTTCTGGTAGGCGGTGCGCACGGCCTCGGCGCCGATCGGCGTCTTGCCGACCGTGGCCACCGTGGTGCTGGAGCCCCCCCGGAAGAACTCCTCGACCCCGAAGATCGCGATGCCCGCGATCAGGAGCGTGAAGATGACCGTCAGCACGATCTTGCCGAGCCAGTGCTGGCTCGCAGTGCGGATGTTCTGAAGCATCGTGTCCCGCGTCCTCTCCGCGCCCCCGGGGCGCGGAGTCGTCACCCGTCGCCGAGCACGCGCCGCCAAGCCGCCGCCTTCGCCGGGGCGACGCCTGCTCTCGTTCCCGCCCGCGATAGACCATCCGGAGACGGGAGCAAAGGCGCCGCGCGACTGTCATCGCAGCGGTTCCGTCGCGGTTTGCGCGCCCAAGCTTGCTCTGCTAGGCCGCAGGCAACCGGTCGCCATCCCTGTCGCAGGCGGTGGCCGGCAGCGGCAGGAAAGGCGGATTCATGGCGAGCAAGCGGCGTCCTCTGGTTGCGGGCAACTGGAAGATGAACGGCACGCGCGCCTCGCTTCCCGTGGTCGAGGCGATCCGCGACGGGCTCTCGCCCGCCCTCGTCGACGCGATCGACGTGCTGGTCTGCCCGCCCTCCACCCTGATCAGCTCCTGCGTGGCCGCCACCTACGGCTCGCCCGTGGCCATCGGCGGCCAGAACCTGCACGCCCGCCCGAGCGGCGCCTTCACCGGCTCGA
Source organism: Methylobacteriaceae bacterium (assembly GCA_947444195.1). Taxonomy (GTDB): domain Bacteria; phylum Pseudomonadota; class Alphaproteobacteria; order Rhizobiales; family Beijerinckiaceae; genus Methylobacterium. The sequence goes on from CANEZL010000002.1 coordinate 36,140, forward strand.
TCTCCGCGGAGATGCTGGCCGATCTCGGGGCGAAATACGTCATCGTCGGCCATTCCGAGCGGCGCGCCTACCACCACGAGACCGACGACGGCGTGCACGCCAAGGCGCTCGGCGCCCGCCGGGCCGGCCTGTGCGGCATCATCTGCGTGGGCGAGACCCTGGAGGAGCGCGAGCAGGGCCGAGCGCTCAGCATCGTGCGGGCGCAGCTCGCCATCGGCACGCCGAAGGGCGCCACCGCCGCGGACACGGTGATCGCCTACGAGCCGGTCTGGGCGATCGGCTCCGGCCGCACCCCGACGCCTGCCGAGATCGCCGAGGTGCACGCCTCCTTGCGCGAGATGCTCGACAAGCTCGTCGGCGAGGAGGCCGCGCGCATCCGCATCCTCTACGGCGGCTCGGTGAAGCCCGGCAACGCCCGCGAGATCCTCTCGGTCGAGAACGTCGACGGGGCCCTCGTCGGCGGCGCGAGCCTCGTCGCCGAGGACTTCTTAGGGATCTGCAACGCCTACGCCTGAGCCGCCCTCGACGGACCCGGGCCATCGCTCGCGGAGCGATCGCGCTCAGCCTCCGGATGCGAGGCCCGAGACCGCGGAGGCGACCGCCGGCGCCCGAGGCCCCGCCCACGGCCCCCGGCGGTTGGCGGGCGCGCGCATCTGGTGTAAGGGCCCCGGCGAGATTCATGGTTGGGGGTCCGTGCGCCCTCCGCCCGTCCGGCCGTCGTGCACGCGCGGCGCGATCCCCGAACACGGGCCCGCGCCCCGGCCCGCGCCCTTATCGGAACACCGATGCAGACCGTCCTGATCGTCGTCCACCTCATCATCGTGCTCGCGCTGATCGGCGTGGTGCTCCTGCAGCGCTCCGAGGGCGGCCTCGGGCTCGGCGGCGGCAGCGGCGGCGGCGGCGTCTCCGGCTTCATGACCGGCCGCGGCCAGGCCAACGCCCTCACCCGCGCCACCGCGATCCTCGCCGCCCTGTTCTTCGCCACCAGCATGACGCTCGCCGTGATGTCGCACCGCTCGGCGGCGCCCCGCTCCATCCTCGAGGGCGCGGGCGGCGCGAATCAGGCGCCCCAGCCGGGCGGGGCGGACAACCTCCTCGACACCCTGCGCCAGCGGCAGAACCAGGCGCCCGCTCCCGCCGGCACGCCGGCCGCGCCGGAGGCCCCGGCCGCCCAGCCCGTGCCCGCCCCGGCCCAGCCCGCCGAGCCGCAGGCGCCCCAGTCCCGCTGAGCGCCGGGCTCTCCGAGCCGCCGATCCGGGGCGCCCGCGGGTGCCCCGCCCCCCAAGCCGAGCCATGCCGCCGACGCGGCCCGGACCCGCCCCGCGCGACCACGGAAATCGCGCGCGGCGGGGCGCGTGCCGTTTGGCAAACTCCCCAGCTTTCTTTATGGACCGAGGCCCATGACGCGGTACGTCTTCATCACCGGCGGCGTGGTTTCCTCCCTGGGCAAGGGCCTCGCCTCCGCCGCCCTCGCGGCCCTGCTCCAGGCCCGCGGCTACCGCGTCCGCCTGCGCAAGCTCGACCCCTACCTGAACGTCGATCCGGGCACGATGAGCCCGACGCAGCACGGCGAGGTCTTCGTCACCGACGACGGCGCCGAGACCGACCTCGACCTCGGCCATTACGAGCGCTTCACCGGCCTGCCCGCCACGCGCGCCGACAACATCACCACGGGCCGGATCTACCAGGACATCATCGCCAAGGAGCGGCGCGGGGACTATCTCGGCGCCACCATCCAGGTGATCCCGCACGTCACCAACGCCATCAAGACCTTCGTGCTCGACGGCAACGAGGCCTACGATTTCGTCCTCGTCGAGATCGGCGGCACGGTGGGCGACATCGAGGGCCTGCCCTTCTTCGAGGCGATCCGCCAGCTCGGCCAGGAGATGCCGCGGGGCACCACCGCCTTCATGCACCTCACGCTGCTGCCCTACATCCCCTCGGCGGGCGAGTTGAAGACCAAGCCGACGCAGCACTCCGTGAAGGAGCTGCGCTCCATCGGCATCCAGCCCGACTTCCTGCTCTGCCGCTGCGACCGGCCGATCCCCGCCGACGAGCGGCGCAAGCTCGGCCTGTTCTGCAACGTGCGCGAGAGCGCGGTGATCGAGGCCCGCGACGTCGCCTCGATCTACGACGTGCCGCTCTCCTACCGGGAGGCCGGGCTCGACCGCGAGGTGCTCAGCCATTTCGGCCTGGAGCCGCAGGCGGAGCCGGATCTCACCCGCTGGCGCACCATCTCCGAGCGGGTGAGGAACCCCGAGGGCGAGGTCTCCATCGCCATCGTCGGCAAGTACACGGGCCTGAAGGACGCCTACAAGTCGCTCACCGAGGCGCTCACCCACGGCGGCATCGCCCATCGCTGCCGGGTGAACCTCGAATGGATCGAGTCGGAGGTGTTCGAGCGCGAGGACCCGGCCCCGTTCCTCGAGGGCATCAACGGCATCCTCGTGCCCGGCGGCTTCGGCCAGCGCGGGGCCGAGGGCAAGATCCGCGCGGCCCGCTACGCCCGCGAGCGCAGGATCCCGTATTTCGGGATCTGCTTCGGCATGCAGATGGCCGTGATCGAGGCGGCGCGCGCGCTCGCCGGCATCGCGGACGCCAACTCCACCGAGTTCGGCGAGACCGCCGAGCCCGTCGTCGGCCTGCTCACCGAGTGGCTGAAGGGCAACGAACTGGAGAAGCGGGCGGCGGCGGGCGACCTCGGCGGCACCATGCGGCTCGGCGCCTATCGGGCGCGCCTCGGCGCCGGCACCCGGATCGCCGAGATCTACGGCGCCACCGAGATCTCCGAGCGCCACCGCCACCGCTACGAGGTCAACATGGCCTATCGCGAGCGCCTAGAGGCGGCGGGCCTGCGCTTCTCCGGCACCTCCCCGGACGGTCTCCTGCCGGAGACCGTGGAGCATGTGGGCCATCCCTGGTTCATCGGCGTGCAGTACCATCCGGAGCTGAAGTCGCGCCCCTTCGAGCCGCACCCGCTCTTCGAGAGCTTCATCGGCGCGGCGATCGAGCAGAGCCGGCTGGTGTGACGGGTTCCGGTGTGACGCCTGGGCACGCTCGCACTCGACGCGCGCGCGCCTATCTCTAGCGGGCCGTGACCGAGATCCTGTTCTACCACATGCAGCGCCAGCCCCTGGAGCGGGTGCTGCCCAACCTCGTCGAGCGCTCGCTGGAGCGCGGCTGGCAGGCCGCGATCCAGGCGGTGAGCGAGGAACGCCTGTCCGCCCTCGACGACGGGCTCTGGACCTACACGGACGAGAGCTTCCTGCCCCACGGCACCGATCGGGAGCCGGACGCGGCCACCCAGCCGGTGGTGCTGACGCTGCGCGACCTCAACCCCAACGGCGCCTCAATCCGCTTCCTCGTGGAGGGCGCCGACCTGCCCCCCGACGCGGCCGATTACGCGCGCATCTGCATCCTGTTCGACGGCACCGATCAGGACGCCCTGCTGCGGGCCCGCGAGCAGTGGCGCCAAGCCAAGGCCGCCGGCCACGACGTGGCCTACTGGCAGCAGGACGATTCCGGCCGCTGGAACAAGAAGGCGTAGATTTGTGAGACTTCCTCTCCGGACGCTCGGCGCGACCCTGGCCCTCCTCGCCGGTCTCGCCCCCCTTCACGCGCAGGAGGCCCCCCGCCGCGGGCCGGAGCGCCCGGCCGCGGAGTCCCGCGAGGGCCGCAAGCTGCCCCCCGACGCGGTGACGCAGCAGAGCGTCACGCTCCCCGACGGGCGCAAGCTCGACTTCACGGCCACCGCCGGCAGCCTTGCGCTCGTCGACGAGGGCGGCAAGCTCCAGGCGGAGATCGCCTACATCGCCTATAGTCGCCCAGCGGAAGCGGGGACCGAGCGCCCGGTCACCTTCGCGCTGAACGGCGGGCCCGGCGCGGCCTCGGCCTACCTGAACATCGGCGCCATCGGCCCCTGGCGCCTGCCCGCGGACGGGGCGAGCATCAGCCCGTCGCAGAGCGTCGCCCTGGTGGCGAACGACGGCACCTGGCTCGACTTCACCGACCTCGTCTTCATCGATCCCGTCGGCACCGGCTACAGCCGCGCCGCGGACGGGGACGGCAAGTCCTACTGGAACGTCGACGCGGACGCCTCCGTGCTGGCGGCGGCGATCGCGCGCTACCTGCGGGTGAACGAGCGGATGGGCGCGCCGAAATTCTTCGTCGGCGAGAGCTACGGCGGCTTCCGCGGCCCCCTCATCGCCGCCAAGCTCCAGGAGGAGATCGGCGTCGGCCTCTCCGGCATGGTCCTGCTCTCGCCGGTGCTCGATTTCGCCTGGCTGCAGCAGCCGCGGGCCAATCCCTGGGGCCACGTGCTGCGCCTGCCCTCCTACGCCGCCGCCGCCCTGGAGCGCGGGGGCCGGGTGCCGACGCGCGGCCTGATGGCGGAGGCCGAGCGCTACGCCGCCGGCGACTACCTCGCCGACCTCCTGAGGGGCCCGAACGACGGTGAGGCCGTCGCCCGCCTCACCGAGCGCGTCGCCGCCCTCACCGCCCTCGATCCTGCCTTCGTGCGGGCGCAGGCGGGGCGCCTGTCGATGAACAGCGTCCAGCGCCAGATCGACCGCGGCAACGGGCGGGTGGCGAGCGCCTACGACACCGGCGTGACCGGCTGGGACCCCGACCCCCACGCCGCGCATTCCGGCTTCGACGACCCGCTGCTGACCGCCCTCCAGGCGCCGCTCACCAGCGCGATGATCGACCTCTACGCCAAGCGCCTGAACTGGCGCGTGCCGAACCTGCGCTACGAGTTGCTGAACGGCGCGGTGAACCGGGCCTGGGGCTGGAATTCCGGCCGCTCGGCCCCCGAGGCCCTCGGGCAGCTGCGCGGGGTGCTGGCGCTCGACGGGCGGATGCGGGTGCTGGTGGCCCACGGCTTCACCGACCTCGTCACCCCCTACTTCGCCTCGAAGCTCCTGATCGACCAGATGCCGGCCTACGGGCCCGAGCCACGGCTCACCCTCGCGGTCTATCCCGGCGGCCACATGTTCTACTCCCGCCCCGATTCCCGCGCCGCCTTCCGCCGCGACGCCGAGGCCCTGTTCGCGCAGGCCCTCAAGGCGCGCAGCACGGGCGCGGCCAGCGAGGGAACGGCGCGATGAGCCGCGCCCTCGTCCTCCTACCCGCTCTCCTGCCCGCCCTGTGGCTTGCCGGCTGCGGCGTCGAGCGGACCCCGCCGACCCCGGCCGAGATCGCGCCGGTGCCCCCGCGCCCGCCGGCCCCGCCCCAGAGCTTCACCGGCCCGATCCTCGGCCCGGACGGCGCCTGCACCGGGCCGGCGCCCCAGGCGGCGACCGCCATCGAGCCCGGCATCGGCGAGTGCGAACTGGTGCGCCTGAAGGGCCGGCCGCCCACCGACGTCCTCGTGGGCGAGGGCCGCGCGGGACGCGAGGTGCAGGTGCTCTACGCCGAGCCCGGCGCGAAGGAGCTCTACCTCTTCGTGAACAACCGCCTCGACCGCGTCGTGAAATCCTGAGACCTGCGCGGCGCGCGGGAGGGACGATCGCCCTTGGAGCGTGCCGCTTCCCCCCGGAACAGCAGCACGCTCCATCTCTTCGTGTTCGCACGATGAATCCGGAAAACCGGATTCCACTTTTCCGCATCGTGCTCTAGCCCATCGTTCAGGAAATCGGATCCAGGACGATGGACTAGGATTTTGATTTGACATCGTCTTTTTCCGAAAGCCGGCAACCACCTTTCGGGACGATGCGCTAGCCCGGCAGGTGGACGGTCCAGGGCTCGTCGAAGACGTGCTCCTCGAGGTTCGGGCCCGGCCCGCCGCGGTCGATCACCACGAAGTCCTGGGGGGCGCCGAAGGGCGTCAGCACCCCGTGCCAGACGCCCATCCCGTAATTCACCCCCTGGCCCGGCGCCGTGACGAAGGCCAGGGGCCGGCCGGGCCGGCCGCCCGCGTCCGGGCAGACCACGACGAGGAAGGGCGCGTCGTTCAGGGGCAGGAAGGTCTGGGCGCCCAGCGGGTGGCGCTCCACGAGGTTCAGGACGAGGGGCAGCGCGTAGGGCTCGGCCTCCACGAGGCCCACCACCACGCGGGATCCCGCGCCCGCGACCTCGATCGCCGCGAGGTCGTGGAAGCGGCGCGCCTTGCCGGCGTTCATCGGGCGCGGCTCCGTGCCCGCCTTCTCGACGACGGCGCCGAACGGGGCGAAGGCGCCCCGCGTCAGCGGCTGCGCCGTGAGGGCGCGCCCGCTCACCGGAGGCCTCCGCGCCCCTTCAGGGCGGCGTGCCGGTTGACGTCCTTGTAGAGCAGGTAGCGGAAGGGGCCGGGGCCCCCCGCGTAGCAGGCCTGGGGGCAGAAGGCGCGCAGCCACATGAAGTCGCCGGCCTCGACCTCGACCCAGTCGCGGTTGAGCTTGTACACCGCCTTGCCCTCCAGCACGAACAGGCCGTGCTCCATCACGTGCGTCTCCTCGAAGGGGATCGAGGCGCCGGGGCGGAAGCTGACGACGTTGACGTGCATGTCGTGGCGCACGTCGTCCGAGGCGACGAAGCGGGTGGTGGCCCAGGCCCCGTCCGTGCCCGGCATCGCCGCCGGCGCGATCTCGGATTCGTGGGTCAGGAAGGATTCGGGGGCGTCGATCCCGGGCACCCGCTCGTAGGCCTTGCGGATCCAGTGGAAGCGCGCCGGCTCGGAGCCGTCGTTGCGCAGGGCCCACGTCGTACCGGGCGCGAGATAGGCGTAGCTGCCCGGGCGCAGCCCGTGCGTGCGCCCGTCGAGGGTGAGGCTCGGGGCCCCCGCGACCACGAAGAGCACGCCCTCCGCCTCCGGGTCGGGCTCCGGCCGCGCGCTGCCGCCGCCGGGCGCCACCTCCATCAGGTACTGCGCGAAGGTCTCGGAGAAGCCCGACAGGGGCCGCGACAGCATCCAGGCGCGGGTGCCCTCCCAGTGGGGCAGCACGGAGGTGACGATGTCGCTCATCACGCCCTTCGGGATCACCGCGTAGGCCTCGGTGAAGACGGCGCGGCCGGTCATCAGCGCGGTCTGGGGGGGCAGGCCGCCGCAGGGCGGGTTGTAGGCGGAAGCGCTCATGGAACTCTTCTGGCTGTCTCGTCAGCGGAGCCGGTCGGCGGGCCCGGGAAAGGGGGTGCCGGAGAATGGGCGGGGCGGTCCACGACCGTCCACCCCGCGCCACATGGCGCGGATCAGACCGGCCGGGGATCCGCCACGGGGGTGGCGAGGACCGCGGCGGTGTCCGTCTCGACCTCGCCGTCGAGGACGCGGTGCGCCTGGGCCCTGTCGATGTCGCCCTCCCAGGCGGCGATGACGACGGTGGCCACGCAGTTGCCGATGAGGTTGCCGAGCGCCCGGGCGATCCCGACGAACCAGTCGACGGAGAGCACCAGCACGAGGCCGATCACCGGGATGTCCGGCACCGCCGAGAGGGTGGCGGCGAGCACCACGATCGCCGAGCCCGGGATGCCGTGGGCCCCCTTCGAGGTCAGCAGCGCGATGCCGAGGATCAGGAGCAGGTGGCCGAAGGAGAGGTCGGTGTTCGTCGCCTGCGCGATGAACACAGTGGCGAGCGTCAGGTACAGCGAGAAGGCGTCGAGGTTGAACGAGTAGCCGGTGGGGATCACGAGGCCCACGGTCGAGTCCTTGATGCCGAGCCGCTCCAGCTTGCGCATCACCTGCGGCAGCACGCTGTCGGAGGAGGCGGTGCCGGCCACCACGGTCAGTTCCTCGCGCAGGTAGGCGAGCAGCTTGATCAGGCTGAAGCCGGTGGCCTTCAGGATGGCGCCGAGCACCACGAACACGAAGAAGGCCACGCCCGCGTAGAACAAGGCTACCAGAAGCCCGAGCTGCTTGAGGGAGCCGAGGCCGTACTTGCCCACCGTGAAGGCGACCGCGCCCAGCACGCCCAGCGGCGCGAGGCGCACGATGAAGCCGATCACCTTGAACAGCACGTTCGTGATCCGCTCGATGCTGTGGGCCAGCGGCTTGCCCTGCTCGCCCAGCAGCGCGAGGCCGGAGCCGAACAGGATGGCGATGATGAGGACCTGGAGGATGTCGCCCTTGGCGAAGGCGTCGACCACCGTGGTCGGGATCAGCTTCATCAGGAAGTCGACCGTGCCGGTGACCTGCCCGACGCGGTCGGTGTAGCTCGCCAGGGCCTTGGCATCGAGGGAGGCCGGGTTGACGTTCATGCCGCGGCCCGGCTCGAACACGTAGGCGAGCACGATGCCGAGCACGAGGGCGAGGGTGGTGACCACCTCGAAGTAGATCAGCGACTTGAGGCCGACACGGCCGACCTTGCGCAGGTCGCCCGCGCCGACGATGCCGTGCACCACCACGCCGAAGACGAGGGGCGCGATCGCCATCTTGATGAGCTTGATGAATCCGTCGCCCAGCGGCTTCAGCGCCACGGCGAATTCGGGCCAGACGACCCCCAATACGATGCCGAGCACCAGTCCGATCAGCACCTGACCGAACAATGATTTGACGAATCCCGGCATCGCGCCCCTCCCAGCGGGCCCGTCGCTCTGCGCGTCCTCTCGAGCGGGACGGTCCGAGACCCGATCCTGAAGCATGAAGCGGGCCAGTCTGTACGTCCAATATGTCGTTCGATAGGATCGAGACCCCGAACGTCTCGATCAACGGTCCGCATGGAGCTCCGGCATCTCCGCTACTTCGTCGCCGTCGCCGACCGGCTGAGCTTCACCGCCGCCGCGGAGGATCTCGGCGTGTCGCAGCCGCCCCTGAGCCAGCAGATCCGCGATCTGGAGGCGGAGCTCGGCGCCGCCCTGTTCCAGCGCACCAGCCGGCGGGTGGTGCTCACCGAGGCGGGGGCCGTCTTCCTGGCCCATGCCCGGGCGATCCTGGCCCAGGTCCGGCAGGCCTCCGACGCGACCCGCGCGGTGGGGGCGGGCCGGGCCGGCATCCTCACCGTGGGGCTGACCGGCTCGGTCCTCACCGGCCCCCTCGGAGGGATGATCGGGGCCTTCGGCGCCCGCTATCCGGACGTGGAGGTGCGCCTGCATCAGGCCGCCCCCGAGGAGCAGGCAGAGGCCCTGCGCGCCGGGCGCATCGACCTCAGCGTCCTGCGCTGCCCGCCCGACGACCCGGATCTCGTGGCCGAGGCGGCCTGGCCGGAGCGGGTCGGCGTCGCGCTGCCGGCCGGCCATCGGCTGGCCGCGCAGGAGCTGCTGCCGCTGGCGAGCCTGCGCGGGGAGCGCTACCTCTCCCTGAGGCTCGCGGATTCCCGCTTCGCCCGCCTGCTCTGGGACGCCTGCCGCGCGCAGGGCTTCGTGCCCCGCCTCGCCCACGAGGTGGTGGAGGCCCAGGCCCTGATGAGCCTCGTGTCGGCGGGCCTCGGCCTCGCCCTGGTGCCCGAGCATGTGGGCCGCCTGCCCCATCCCGGCGTCGCCTACCGGCCCCTGGCGGAGCCGGCCCCGCGGGCCGACGTCTGCGTGCTCTACCGCCCGCCCCCGGGCCCGCTGGTGACGAACTTCCTCGGACTGCTGCGGGAGGATGGAGGGCTGCCTGCTGCCGGCGCGCTCCGATGACGGACTTCTCGGGAACCGCTCCGCCCTACGCCCGCGGCGAGGCCTCCCCCGGGTCGGACTGGATCCGGTTTGCGGACGGGGTCCGCGGGGACAGCGCCGGACCGATCGTTCGAGCGATCGAGGAACCGCGCCGGACAGGCTCTCAGGGGGCGTCCGCGGCGCTGACCTGCGTCTCGCGGCAGTCGAGCCGGCCGCCATCGTCGGCCCGCAGCGCCAGCCGACCGACGCGGCACTTCGTCCGCGCGTCCTTCAGCGCCGCCGCCCTGGGGCTCTGGCTCCGCACCGGCGGCCTTCCCGGTCCGGGCGGCGGGAGCCGGCGACCACCTCGCCGGGCCGATGCGCCAAGCTCCGGGTTCTGCATCGCCTTCCGGAACGATGCGCTATCCCGGCGGCAGCACCTCGATCTGCAGGCCGCCGTAATAGGCGGCGAGGTTGTCGATGTCGGCGTCGCCGAGTTCCTTGGCGACCACGTTCATGACCGCGTTCTGGCGGGTGCCGTCGCGGTACTCCCGCAGGGCCTTGACGAGGTAGATCTCGACCTGGCCGGCCAGGTTCGGGGCCTCGGGCATCTTGGAGAGGCCGTCGAGCCCGTGGCAGGTCTGGCAGGCGGCGGCGCGCTTGCGGCCCGCCGCCGCGTCCCCGCCGGCCTGAGCCGGCAGGGCGGCGAGCGGCGCGGCGAGCAGGGTCGCGGCGAGCGCGAGACGGGCGCCCCTCACTGGGCGCCGCCCTCGTAGGAGATGCGGTAGATCGCGCCCGCCGTGTCGTCGGAGACGAGGAGCGAGCCGTCGAGGAGGACGGCCACGTCGACGGGGCGGCCGAGATACTCGCCGTCCGCGGTCAGCCAGCCCTCGGCGAAGGGCTTCACCGAGGCGACCTTGCCGTCCTTGTCGAGGGCGGCGAACATGATCCGCGCGCCCACCGGCGTGGTCCGGTTCCAGGAGCCGTGCTCGGCGATGAAGAGGCCGCCGCGGTAGCTCTGCGGGAATTGCCGGCCGTTGTAGAAGGCGAGGCCGAGATCGGCCGCGTGCGGCGGCAATTCGGCGAGCGGCGGCACGGTGCCGGCGGGCGGGGTCTGGTCCTTGTACTCCACCGTGCGCACGGCCCCGCCGCCGTACCAGGGGAAGCCGAAATTCTCGCCCGCCTTCGTCGCGCGGTTCAGCTCGCCCGGCGGCGTGTCGTCGCCCATGCCGTCGACCTGGTTGTCGGTGAACCAGAGGCTCTTGTCGGGGGCGAACTCGATGCCGACCGAGTTGCGGATGCCGGTGGCGAAGACCTCGCGGTTCTTGCCGTCCGCATCGACCCGGATGATGCCGCCGATGCCGGTCTTGGCATAGAGATCCAGCTTGTCCGCGGGGGGCACGTTGTAGGGCTGGCCGAGCGCGATGTAGGTCTTGCCGTCCGGCCCCACCCGGCAGACGCGGGCGGTGTGGTTGTAGCTCTCTTCCGCCGCCGGGATGAGCTCGCCCTGCTTGACCACGATGCCGGCGGCCACGTCCGGGTTCTCGTAGAAGAACTCGGCCGCCGGGAAGGCCAGCACCCGGTTCTGCTCCACCACGGTGAGCACGCCGTCCCGCGAGAAGCAGACCCCGTTGGGGATCTTGAAGTCGATGCCCGGCGCGAAGGCGCGGACCTCGTCGGCGACGCGGTCCTTGTCCCGGTCGGTCACCGTGTAGACCTTGCTCTTGCGGGTGCCGACGAAGAGCACGCCGGCATTGGGCCCCACCGCGATGGCGCGGGCATCGGGCACCACCGCGTAGAGGTCGATCTTGAAGCCCTCGGGGAGCTTTACCTTGGCGAGCGTCCTGCGGATCGCGTCGGCGCGGCGCCCCGTCTGCGGGATCTCGGGCGCGGCGGCGGTGCCGGTGCTCTTGAAGGCCTGGAGCTTCTCGAGGTCGTCCGTCTTGGCCTTGGTCTCGGCGGGCGCCGCGCCCTGCGCCAGGGCGCCGGAGGCCAGGGCCGCGCTGGCCAGCAGCGCGGCGAGGATCTGCGATCGCATGGATGTCCCTTCCCGACAGGCCGCCCCGTTCTCGGGCGTTGCGGGAAGTGTCGCGCGCGGGTCGCCGCCCGGCAAGCCGCTCGCGTGACGCAGGGGTACAAGTGTCCGGACCGGATCCGCGATGCGGGCGCGGGGTCCCTGTCCCGAGGGGAACAGGGCCGCGCCGCCCGGGTTCAGGCCACCTTGCGCGGCACCAGGCGCTCGCTGCCCAGCGCGGCCTGCGCCCCCGAGACGCCGGCCTCGGTGTACTCGGCGTCCTCGTTCACCCGCCAGACGTCGTGGCGGCGTGTGCCCGCGAGGATGTTCTCGACGGTCAGCATCGCCGTCATCATGGCGTGGTCCTGGTTGTTGTACTTGTGCATGCCGTTGCGGCCGACGAGGTGCAGCGTCGGGAAGTCCCGCTCCAGCTCGCGGCGCACGGTGGCGACGTTGTCGGCGTAGGCCTCGTCGTAGACCGGATAGGCCTTGGGCTGGCGCACCACGCAGGCATCCACCACGTCGGCGGGGTCGATCAGGCCGATCTTGCCGATCTCGGCCTTGGCGAGCGCCACGAGGTCGTCGTCGCTGCTGGTCCAGAGCCCGTCGCCCTCGAAGCAGAAATATTCCAGCCCGAGGCAGGTATGGCCGGCCTCGGGCACCATCTCGGGCGACCACGACAGGAAGTTCTGCACGCGACCGACCTTCACGGAGGGGTCGTGGATGTAGATCCAGTTGTCGGGGAAGGTCTTCTCGGACTTGGCGATGAGCGCCACCGTGAGGAAGTCGCGGTACTGGAGCGCGCGGGCGTTGAAGGTGCTCAGGGGGCGCGGCCGGATCGAATCGACCAGCTCGCGCACGGGCGCCGAGGAGACGAGGTGGCGGGCGGTGTGGGTCTCGCGGCTGCCGTCGCCGCGCAGCACGCTCGCCGTCCAGAGGCCGGTGCCCGCATCGTAGCTCAGCCCGTCGACGCCCCGGTCGAGCAGGACCCGGCCGCCCTGGGCCATTGTCCTGGCGGCGGCGGCCTCCCACATCATGCCGGGGCCGCGGCGGGGGTAGCGGAAGGACTCGATCAGGGTCTTGATGACCGGCTCGCCGGCCCGCTGCTTCGGCTTGAGGCCCAGCGAGCGCTTGAGCGCGTCGCGGATCGCGGCGCCGAGGTCGAGGCCCTTGATGCGCTGGGCCGCCCAGTCCGCCGAGATCGCGTCGCAGGACATGCCCCAGACCTTCTCGGTGTAGGTCTTGAAGAAGATCGAGAACAGGCGCTCGCCGAACTGGTTGCGCACCCAGTCGTGGAAGCTCCTCGGGTTCTCGATGGGCTTGGCGCGGGCGTAGAGATAGGAGAGCACGCAGGCCGTGCTGCGGATCAGCCCGAGGTTGCGCAGGGCCTCGAAGGCCTTCAGCGGATAGGCGTAGTACTTGCCCTGGTAGTAGATCCGCGACAGGCGCGGGCGCTCGATGAAGTCGTGCGGCAGGATCTCGTCCCAGAGGTCGACCACGGCCTTCGACTTCGAGAAGAACCGGTGCCCGCCGATGTCGAACAGGTAGCCGTTGTGGGAGACGGTGCGCGAGATGCCGCCGACCTTCTCGGGATCGCGCTCCAGAACCGTCACGGAGCGGCCCTGCTTCGACAGGAGATAGGCCGCCGTGAGGCCCGCCGGCCCTGCGCCGATGACCAGGGTCTCGGTGTGATGGCTCATGCACGGCTCCGCAGGACGGGCGACCGCCCACGCTCTGGGCGACCCGCATGCAGGATGTTGCCCGGACAGGGTTAAGGAAGCGCTTCCGTCGTCCGGCGGCGATCCGCCTCGCCGGTTCCGGCCTCGCGCAGGCAGACGAGGGCGGCGTAGCGGTCGCCGGCATGGTCGCGGCACCGCCAGGCCGGGTCGATCTGCGCGATCCGCGGCGGATGGGTGCGGGCGGCGGTCTTGGGCAGGCCCTGGTCGTAGAGCCAGAGGATCGCGCTGCCGGGCTGCGCGCCGGCGGCGGCCAGGAGCCGCGGGTTCGGGTCCTCCCGCCAGGGATTGATCACGGATTCCACCGGGATCGGGTGGCCCGCCCGCGCCAGGAAGAAGCCGCCGACCGCGCGCATCTGGGCCGGGTCCCCCACCGGGGAGGAGGGGTGGTCCCACAGGAAGACGAGACGGCGCGCCCCCGCCTCGGCGATGGAGGCGGAGGCCGTCTCGAAGCTGTAGCCGCGCACCGGCCCCGTGCCGAGCGGGGCGGGCAGCATCGCGACCGCGAGGACGAGGGCGGGCAGGGCCGGCCGCACCTGCGCGGTGGCCCGCACCAGGGCCGCGAGGCCGAGCAGGAGGCCCGGGATGCAGGGCACGCAGTAGCGCAGGCTGAAGCTCGGGCGCAGCATCCCGACCGCGAGGACGAGGGCGAGGGCGATGAGCGCGGCGAGGGCGGCGGACGTCGCGGCATCGGCGTCGGCATCGGCCGGCGGCGCTACCCTGAACCAAGCCCGGAGCAGGAGCACCGCGGGCAGCAGGCAGGCGGTGGACAGGCCGAGCAGGCGCAGGAGCGTGCCGGGCAGGCTCTCCGGCGCGAGCGGGGGCTGCCAGGCGATGTCGGGCTGCGCGAAGGCGGCGAGGCGCACCGCGTGGAAGCCGATCCAGCCGAGGACGGGCAGGAAGGCGAGGAGCGCCGGCCAGAGCGGCAGCGCCCGGCTCCGGTGCCGCCACAGGACCATGCCCCCCTGCGCGGCCACCACCGGCAGCGCGTAGTAGTGGGTCAGCACGGCGAGCGCCGAGAGCCCGGCCCAGAGGAGGGCGTTGCCGCGGGTGGGGGCCGCGAGCAGCCGGGCGAAGGCGAGCACCGCCGCCGTCGCGAGCAGCAGGAGCAGGGCGTAGCAGCGCGCCTCGGAGGCCTGGGCGAGGCCCATCGGCCAGAGGCCGAGCAGCGTGCCCCAGACCAGGCAGGTGCGCCGGTCGAGCCCGGATCCGCCCCGCAGGGCGAGCGCCGCGGCCAGGGTGGCGAAGACCGCGCTCGGCAGGTGCAGGGCGAGGTTCGACACGCCGGCGATCCGGGCCCAGGCGAACATCACCGCGTAGTAGAAGGGGGCGTTCACGTCCGCCCAGACCTGATGCAGCAGCCCAGCGAGATCGGGTTGGGCGGCGATGGCGCCCGTGAAGGTCTCGTCGATCCACAGGGGCTCGTGGAGGCCGCTGCCGAAGCGCAGGGCCGTGCCGAGGGCGAAGGCGAGAGCCGCCACGAGGACGAGGCCGTCCGCGCGCGGCGGCATCTTCGCCCGCTTCGGGCCGATCGGGATCTGCATGGCGTCGGGGGCGGCTCCGCGGGTCCGGCCGGAAGAGGTTGGACGAAACTGATTGTCGAACCGTCAAGGCGCCGGCTGGCGCGGTCTCAGCGGGCGGCGGATTCCGGGACGGTGGATTCCGGGGGCACGGGACGGCGCCAGGGGTCTGTTAAGCGGTTGCGCGGAAGAGTGGCGGCGCCGGCCGCCGAGCCGGCTGTCCGTGACGCCCCGATGCCGACCTCATCCGCCGCCGCACCGCGCCAGGGTTCGCGGATCGATCCGCACGCCTTCCTCTGGTTCCTCGTGGCGCTCTCGGCGCTCGCCCTGAACGCGCCCGCCGAGATCCGGGCCACGATCGACCATCTGCGCGTGCCCGATACCGACGACGCCATGCGTCTCGTGGGCGTGCGCGACCTGCTCGCCGGCCAGGGCTGGTACGACAACGTGCAGTACCGCTTCCTGCCGCCCGCGGGGGTGGCGAGCCACTGGTCGCGCCTCGTCGACGCGCCCATCGCCGGGCTGATCCTGGCGCTCACCCCCCTCGTCGGCCGCTCCGTGGCCGAGGGGCTCACGGCCGCCCTCTGGCCGATGCTGCTCTTCGCCCTCTACGCCGCCGTGCTCTATCGCGGGGCGCGCCCGGTCTTCGGGCGCTTGGCCGCTGTCCTCGCGGTGCTCGTGGCGACGCAGACCCTCGGGCTCACGGTGCAGTTCCGGGCGGGCCGGGTCGACCACCACAACCTCCAGCTCATCGCGATCCTGGGATTCGCCTTCTGCCTCATCCGCGGGGGCGGCCGGGCAGGCGCGGCGGGGGGCGCGCTCGCCGCGATCTCGCTGGCCATCGGCCTGGAGGGCCTGCCCTACATCGCGCTCGGCGCCCTGTTCCTCGTGGTCGACTGGGTTCTGCGCGGGCGCGCCGCCCTGCCGGCCTTCCTCGGCTTCGGCCTCGGCCTCGGGCTCCTCGCGCCGGTCCTGTTCGGCATCCAGACGGCGCCCGGCCTCTGGGGCGTGACCGCCTGCGACGCCATCTCGCCGCCCTGGCTCTGGCTGGCGGGCGGCGGCCTCGCGCTCGCCGCAGCCTGCGCCGCCCTCGACCGGCGGCTCGGAGCCGTTCCCGATCGCGTTGCGATCGGGAACGGCTCCGAGACCTCGTGGCGTGCTCTCTTGCGCCGAACCGGCGTCCACTTCGGCGGAGAGCACTCCAGCGGGGCGCCCGCCCGCCTCGCGGTGCTGGCGGCCCTCGGCCTGCCGGTGCTCGCGGGCTTCGCGCTCCTGTTTCCCGCCTGCCTCGGGGGCCCGTTCCCCGGCATGACGCCCCTGGTGCGCGCGCACTGGCTCTACACCGTCAACGAGATGTCCTCCCTGGCCAAGTTCGTCGCGCGCGGGCAGTGGGAGGTGCTGGTCTTCTATCCCCCGCTGCTGCTGGCGACCCTCGCGGCGAGCTTCGGCGCCCTGCGCGGCCCGGGTAGCGTGCTCTCCGCCGGAGTGGGCGCCGGTTCGGCGCAAGAGAGCACGCCGCAACAAGGGCGTGGGGCCGTTCCCGATCGCGACGCGATCGGGAACGGCTCCGGCCGGCGCCGCGCCTTCGCGGTGGCCGCCCTGTTCCTCTGGCCCGGCCTGATCCTCGGCTGCTTCCAGTTCCGCGGCACCTACGTCGCCGTGGGGCTGCTGCCGCCGGTGGCGGGGGCGGTGATCGCCTGGGCGCTCGCCGAGGCCGGCCGGGCGGGCCTGCGCCGCAGCCTCGGGCCCGCCGCCCTGGCGGCCGGTCTCGTGAGCACGGTCTGGCTCGTGCCCGCCTATCTCGCCGACGCGCTGATGCCGGACGCGCGCGGCGACGCGGCGGTGCGGGGTGCCGCCACCTGCCACGCCCACGCGGCGGTGGCGCCGCTCGCCGCCCTGCCCCCCGGCACCGTGCTGGCCCCGGTCTTCATGGGGCCCTCGATCCTGCTGCGCACCCCGCACGCGGTGGTGGCCGCGCCCTATCACCGGGCGATTCCGGGCCTGACCGCGGCCATCGAGGGTCTCGGCGGCACCGAGGCGGACCTGCGCCGTCACGTGGAGAGCCTGGGGATCGGCTACCTCGTGGCCTGCCCGACCCGGCCCGGCGACGACCTCCAGCCCGAGACCGCCTTCGCCACCCGCCTGATGCAGGGCGCCGTCGCCGTGCCGTGGCTGGAACCCATCGCCGTGCCGGGCACGGAGTTGCGGGTCTGGCGGGTGCGCTGAGGGGAGCCGCCGCCGGGAGGAACCCCCTCGGCGGCCCGGCGCCCGCGGCTCAGGCCGCAGCCGGCAGGGCGGTGCGGCGGGCGATCGCGTCGCGCACGATCGCCTCGACCGCGGCGCGGCGGGCGCCGGTCAGCGGCTGGCGGGGCGCACGGACATGCTCGGTGGTGCCGATGGCGATGGCCTCGGCGAGCTTGATGTTCTGGACGAGGTAGGTCGAGACATCGAGGTCGAGGAGCGGGCGGAACCAGCGGTAGAGCGCGAGCGCCTCGGCGCGGCGGCCCTCTTGGAGCATCCGGTAGATCGCCACCGTCTCGGCGGGGAAGGCGCAGACGAGGCCCGCCACCCAGCCGACCGCGCCGACCGACAGGGCCTCGTAGGCGAGGTTGTCGACGCCGGTGAACACCGCGTAGCGGTCGCCCAGGCGATTGATGATCTCGGTGGTGCGGCGGATGTCGTCGGAGGACTCCTTGATCGCGACGAAGTGCTCGTCCGCGGCCAGTTCCTCCATGATCTCGGGGGTGACGTCGACACGGTAGGCGACGCGGTTCGAGTAGATCATCACCGGCAGGTCGCCCGCTGCCGCCACGGCCTTCAGGGTGGCCACCGTCTCGGCCGGGTCGGTGTGGTAGATCGGGCTCGGCACCACCATCAGGCCCGAGGCGCCGGCCTTGGCCGCCTTGGCCGCGAGCGCGCAGGCCTCGCGGGTGCCGGCCTCGGAGACGGTGAGCAGGGTGGGCTTGCCGCCGGTCACGGACTGGGCGGTCCTGAGCACCGCGATGCGCTCGTCCTGCGAGAGCATCGGCCCTTCGCCGAGCGAGCCGCAGACGATGATGCCGTCGCAGCCGGCCTCCATCTGGAGCGCGAAGCAGCGCTCCATCTCGGCATGGTCGAGTTCGCCCTCGGGCGTGAACTTGGTGGTGACTGCGGGGATGACGCCGGTCCACATGGTCTGCTGTCCTCTTGCGATCTCGGGGTGATGGCCGCGTTCGGGCGTGGCGGGAGAACCGCCTGCCCCGGGCCAGGGGGCGACGGCCCGTTCGGGAAAGGTTCGGGCGCGCGGGGCGCGGACGCCCCGGCTTGTCAGGCCTGCACGGCCTTCTCCGGGGCGGGCACGGTCGGGATCGGCGCGCGGTGCGCCGGCTCGGCCCGCTCGGGGGCAGCTTCCGAGGGCCGCTCCGCCCGACGGCGGACGAGGTGCAGCACCTCGCCGACGACGCCGCGGCGGAAGAACGACACGCAGACGATGAAGATCAGCCCGATCACCACGGTGACGAGGTCGCCGATCGTGGCGAGGTAGTTCTGCAGGCCCACCACCAGGGCGGCGCCGAGGAGCGGCCCGAAGATCGTGCCGACGCCGCCGAGGAGCGTCATCAGCACCACCTCGGTGGAGGTGTGCAGCGAGACGTCGTTGAGGGAGACGAGCTGGAAGACCAGGGCCTTGAGGGCGCCCGCATAGCCCGCCACCCCCGCGGAGAGCACGAAGGCGAGGAGCTTGAAGCGGTCGGTGTCGTAGCCGAGCGAGGTCGCCCGCGCCTCGTTGTCCCGCACCGCCTGGAGGATCTGCCCGAAGGGCGAGTGCACCACCCGGTAGACGAACAGGAAGCCCGCCGCGAAGAGCGCCAGCGTCACGTAGTACATCGTCGTGTCGGAGGTGAGGTCGAGGCCGAACAGGCTCCCGCGCGGGATGCCCTGGAGCCCGTCCTCGCCGCCGGTCCAGCGGAACTGCACGGCGAGGAAGTAGACGATCTGCGAGAGCGCCAGCGTGATCATCGCGAAGTAGATGCCGCGCCGCCGGATCGCGAGGCCGCCGATGGCGAAGCCGACCGCCACCGCGGCGGCGACCCCCAGCACGAAGGCGGCGGGCATGCCGAGCGGGTGGGCGCCGAACCGGATCATCAGCGCGCCGGTGACGTAGCCGGCGCTGCCGAGGAAGGCGGCGTGACTGAACGAGACGAGCCCGGTGAAGCCGAGAAGCAGGTTGAAGGCGCAGGCGAACAGCCCGTAGCACATCACCTTCATCACGAAGACCGGGTAGATCAGCCCCGGCACGAAGGGCACCGCGGCGGCGGCGGCCGCGAGCAGGCAGAAGATCCGAAGCGTGGTCGACATGGCTCTCAGACCTCGCGTCCGAACAGGCCGGCGGGCCGCAGCAGCAGGGCGCCCGCCATGATGACGAAGACCACGACGGTGGAGGCCTCCGGATAGATCACCTTGGTCAGCCCCTCGATCAGGCCGAGGGCGAGGCCCGTCACCATGGAGCCGAGGATCGAGCCGAGGCCGCCGATCACCACCACGGCGAAGACGATGTTGAGGAGGTTGCCGCCCATGAGCGGCGTGACCTGCATGATCGGCGCGGCGAGCACCCCCGCGATGCCGGCGAGCGCCACCCCGAAACCGTAGGTCAGGGTGATCATCACCGGCACGTTGATGCCGAAGGCCTGGAGCAGGCGCGGGTTCTCGGTGCCGGCGCGCAGATAGGCGCCGAGCTTCGTCCGCTCGAACAGGTACCAGGTGGCGAGGCAGAGCACGAGGGAGGCCGCGACCACGAAGAGGCGGTACTTCGGCAGCAGCATGAAGCCGATGTCGACCGGGCCCTGGAGCAGTTCCGGCGGCTCGTAGCCCTGGCCGGAGACGCCGAAGGCGTAGCGGAAGCCGCCCTCCATCACGAGGGCGACGCCGAAGGTGAGGAGCAGGCCGTAGAGGTGGTCGAGATGGTAGAGCCGGCGCAGGAGGGTGCGCTCGATGGCCATGCCGAACAGGGCGACGAGGACGGGGGCGATGAGGAGCGCCGCCCAGAAGTTCACCTGAAACTCGGGGTAGCCGAGCCAGGGCCCGATCTGCGTCAGCCCGATCCAGGCCAGGAAGGCCGCCATCATGAACTGCGCCCCGTGGGTGAAGTTGATGATGTTCAGGAGCCCGAAGATGATCGCGAGCCCCATGCTCAGCATGGCGTAGAAGCAGCCGCCGATGAGCCCGATGGTGAGCTGGGCCATCAGGGCCTGGAACGAGATGTCGGGCATGGCGGGCACCGGCGGGGTTGGAAGGACGGGATCGCCCTCCCCCGGAAGGGGGGAGGGCCGGGGTCCGGGGTTCAGCCCTTGGCGTTGAGCGGGCAGGCGTCGGAGGGCTTGGGGAACACGTCCTCGCCCTTGAGCACGGCGCGGACGTTGTAGAAGTCCCAGTCGCGCTTCGATTCGGCGGGCTTCTTCACCTGCAGGAGCAGCAGGTCGTGGACGAGGGCGCCGTCGGCGCGCAGGCGCCCGTTGCGGATCACCGCGTCGTCGATGGTCATGGTGCGCAGCTTGGCCATCACCGCCCCGGCCTCGTCGGTGCCGGCGGCCTGGATCGCCTTCAGGTAGCTCAGCACCGCCGAGTAGACCGCCGCCTGCGAGGCGCTCGGCATGCGCTTCATCTTGGCGAAGTACGTCTCGGCGAACGCCCGCGAGCGCTCGTCGTAATCCCAGTAGAAGGCCTCGGTGAGGTACATGTCCTGGGCCTTGGCGAGACCGAGGCTCTTCACGTCGGTGATGTAGGTCAGCAGCGGCGCGATGACCTGCTTCTCGGAGCGGCCGATGCCGTACTCCGCCGCCTGCTTGACGGCGTTGACCGTGTCGCTGCCGGCATTCGCCAGCGCGATGACCTGGGCGCCGCTCGCCTGCGCCTTCAGCATGAAGGAGGAGAAGTCGCCGCCGGGGAAGGGATGGCGCGAGACGCCGAGCACCTTGCCGCCCTCGGCCTCGACCACGGCGGAGGCGTCCTTCTCCAGGGAATGGCCGAAGGTGTAGTCGGCGGTGACGAAGTACCAGCTCTTCTTGCCGGCCTTGAGCAGCGCCTTGGCGGTGCCGGCGGCGAGCGCGTAGGTGTTGACCATCCACTGCGCGTTGAGGGCCGAGCACTTCTCGTTGATCGCGGCCATGGCCACGCCCGCCGAGAGCATGGTGACGCGGTTCTTCTGCTTGGCGATCTCCATCACGGCGAGCGCCGTGGACGAGGTCGGGAAGTCGGCGATCATGTCGACCCGGCCCTGGTCGAACCATTCGCGGGCGAGGTTGGCCGCGATGTCGGGCTTGTTCTGGTGGTCGGCGGCCACGAGCTCCACCGGGCTGCCCAGAACCTTGCCGCCCATCTCGTCGATGGCGATCTGCGCGGCCACCGCCGAGCCGCGCCCGGTGAAGTCGGAGTAGATGCCCGAGAGGTCGTTGAGGATGCCGACCTTGACGACGCCGTCGCTGACCTCGGCGGCCCGCGGCGCGGTGACGGCCAGCGCCGACAGCGCGAGCCCGAGGGCGTTCCCGATCAAACGTGCACGCATGCCTGAAGCCTCCTGTTGCCGATCCGCGCCGCGACCCGGCGCCGCCTTCCAGAGCCTACTCGCCCGAACCCATTCGCCGGTCTCAGATTCCGAGAAGCCGGTTCACCTCGGCCTCCCGCGCGTCCACCTCGCCGGCCGCGATCTCGGCGGCGATCTGGCCGTGCTCGATCACGTAGTGGCGGTCGGCCAGGTGCCGGGCGAAGTGGAAGTTCTGCTCCACCAGCACGATGGTGAAGCCGCGCGCCTTCAGGAGCGCCACGGCGCGCCCGAGGGCCTCCACGATCACCGGGGCGAGCCCTTCCGTGATCTCGTCGAGGAGGAGGATGCGCGCGCCCGTCGTCAGGATGCGCCCGAGCGCCAGCATCTGCTGCTCGCCGCCCGAGAGGCGGTTGCCGTAGCTGTCGGCCCGCTCGGCGAGGTTCGGGAACATCGCGAGCACCTCGGCGAGGCTCATGCCGTCGGGGCCGAGGCGGGGGAGCAGGGTGAGGTTCTCCTGCGTGGTCAGGCTGCCGTAGATGCCGCGCTCCTCCGGGCAGTAGCCGAGGCCGAGGCGGGCGATGCGGTGGGGCGCCAGGCGCACGCATTCGCGGCC
Organism: Methylobacteriaceae bacterium; assembly: GCA_947444195.1. Taxonomy (GTDB): domain Bacteria; phylum Pseudomonadota; class Alphaproteobacteria; order Rhizobiales; family Beijerinckiaceae; genus Methylobacterium. The sequence continues at coordinate 58,023 of CANEZL010000002.1, forward strand.
CCGCACTCGGACCGAGCCGGCGCGCCGGTCGGTCAGCCCGAGGATCGCCTTGAGGGTGGTGCTGCGCCCGGCGCCGTTGCGGCCGAGCAGGGTCACGCACTCGCCCTCGCGGACGCTGAGATCGATACCGTGGAGGACGTGGCTCTCGCCGTACCAGGCCTCCAGGCCGCGGGTCTCGAGGACGACGGCTGCCTCAACCATGCCCGCCCCCGAGATAGGCCGCCTTCACCCGCGGATCGGCGGAGACCTCGGCGTAGGAGCCCTCGGCCAGGATCTCGCCGCGCTGGAGCACGGTGATGCGGTCGCAGATGTCGGCGACCACCTTCATGTTGTGCTCGACCATCAGCACCGTGCGGCCTTCCGCGATGCGCTTGATCAGCCGCTTGATGCGGTCGACGTCGTCGATGGCCATGCCCTGGGTCGGCTCGTCGAGGAGGAGGAAGGGCGGGTCCAGCGCCAGGGTCGTGGCGATCTCCAGGGTGCGCTTGCGGCCGTAGGAGAGATCCGCCGCGTTGATGCGGGCCGCGTCCGAGAGGCCGACATCGGCCAGGAGGCGCAGCGCCTCCCCGTCGAGGGCGCCGAGCGACTTGGCCGAGCGCCAGAAATGGTACTGCGTGCCGAGCCGCCGCTGGAGCGCGACCCGGACGTTGTCGAGCACGCTCATGTGCGGGAAGGTCGCCGAGATCTGGAACGAGCGCACGAGGCCGCGGCGGGCGATGCGCGCGGAATCCTCCCGCGTGATGTCGGCGCCCTCGTAGAGGATCGTGCCGCCCGTGGGCTGGTGGAACTTGGTCAGCAGGTTGAAGACCGTGGTCTTGCCCGCCCCGTTTGGCCCGATCAGGGCGTGGATGGTGTGGCGGCGAACCGCGAGGTCGAGGCCCTTCACGGCGGTGAAGCCGCCGAAGGATTTCGTCAGACCCCGCGTCTCGAGCGCGACTTCCGCCACCGCCGAATCTCCCCCGTCACCTGCGTTTTGTAGATTGTATAAAATCTGCAAGGTGTCAATCGGGCCGTGACGGGCCCGTGACGGGGGCTCAGGCGGATTGCCGGTAGAGGTCCATCAGGGAGCGGCCGGCATGCTCGATGTGCTGGCGCAGGAGCGCGGCGGCGGCGGGGACATCGCCCCCCTCGCACAGGTCGAGGATGCGGGTGTGCTCCGCATCGGCGCGGGCGACGTCGCCGCTGAGCGAGAGCTGCTGGCGGGTGGGGCGGTCGCAATCCTGCAGGAGGCCGGAGACGATGCCGAGGGCGCGCGGGCGTCCGGCATGGCGCAGGAGGCCGAGATGGAAGCGCCGGTTCATCTCGCCCCAGAGGTCGACCTGACCCGCGGCGAAGGCGGCGCTGTACTCGTCGCGCAGGGCGCGCAGTTCGGCGTAGTCGCCGGCGCTGAAGCGCGGGCCCGAGCGCAGGAGCAGGTCCGGCTCCAGATCCGCCCGCAACTGGAAGATGTCCTCGATCTCCGCCACCGAGAGGCTGGAGACCACGGCGCCCCGGTGGGGAACGATCTTGACGAGGCCGCCGGCCTCCAGTTGGAGCAGCGCCTCGCGCACGGGGATGCGGCTGATGCCGAACTCCTCCGCCAAGGCGTCCTGCCGCAACTGGGCACCGGGGGGGATCGCGCCGGCGAGGATGCGCTGGCGGATCGCCTCGGCGACGGCGGCGGCCACCGTCCGGTGCCGCAGGCCGCGCCCCTCGGGCCGGAGAGCTTCAGCCTTCGCCATTCCCCGCCCCGGCCCGTCTCGGGGACCCGCCCCCTCGTATATTGTATCCGATCAGAGCCGGTTACGGCAACGCCCGCCAACCCCGGGCCGGGGGCGGACGCTCCGGATCGGGGATGCGCGGGCGGCCGGCCTCAGGCGCCGAGCTTGGCCATCAGGGCGTCGGAGAGGGCGAAGTTGACGTAGACGCTCTGCACGTCGTCCTGGTCCTCGATCACCTCCACGAGGCGGACGAGCTTCTCCCCCGTCTCGTCGTCGACATCCACCGTGTTCTGCGCCTTCCAGACGAGGCCGGTGCGGCTCGGCTCGCCGAAGCGGGCCTCCAGGGCCTTGCCGACCTCGCCGTAGGCGTCCTGCGCGCAGGTGACCTCGTGGCCGTTCTCGTCCGAGCGCACGTCGTCGGCGCCCGCCTCGATGGCCGCTTCCAGCATCGTGTCGGCATCGGCGACCGCGGCGGGGAAGGCGATGACGCCGACCCGGTCGAACATGAAGGCCACGGCCCCGGTCTCGGCGAGGCTGCCGCCGGACTTGGTGAAGGCCGAGCGCACGTCGGAGGCCGTGCGGTTGCGGTTGTCGGTCTGCGCCTCGACGATGAGGGCGGCCCCGCCGGGGCCGTAGCCCTCGTAGCGGATCTCCTCGTAGTTCTCGCCGTCGGCGCCGGCCGCCTTCTTGATGGCGCGCTCGATATTGTCCTTCGGCATGTTCTCGGCCCGGGCCGCGAGGATGGCCGCGCGCAGGCGCGGGTTCATCGCCGGGTCGGGCGTCCCGAGCTTGGCCGCCACCGTGATCTCGCGGGCGAGCTTGCCGAACACCTTCGAGCGGACCGCGTCGACGCGGCCCTTGCGGTGCATGATGTTCTTGAACTGGGAATGGCCGGCCATGGTTCTTCGGCTTTGGTTCTTGGGCTGTCGTCTGCCGCGGCGGAGGATCCGGGGCCCGGTTTCGGGCCCTCGACGGCCGCGCGGATCGCGGATCGACGGGTTATAGGCCGCCCCTCCCCCGGGAGGCAACGCGGGAGGCTTCCGCTCCGACCGCGCGGAAAGATCGGGGGCGACGCGCGTTCTGGCTCCGATGCGGCACGGCCCCCGCCGGGGCCAGCGAGGGCGAGCGATGTCGGGACGCAAGAGGGCACGCACGGTGGTGGTGACGGGCGCGAGCGCCGGCGTCGGCCGGGCGATCGCGCGGGAATTCGCCCGCCACGGCTGGAATGTCGGCCTGATCGCCCGGGGCGAGGCGGGGCTGCACGGGGCCATGGCCGACGTGGCGCGTGCCGGGGGCACGCCGCTCGCCTTCGCCGTGGACGTGGCCGATGCCGACCAGGTCGCCGAGGCGGCCGACGCGGTGGCCGCGTTCTTCGGCGGCATCGACGTCTGGATCAACAACGCCATGGTGACGGTCTACGCGCCGGTGCGGGAGACGCGTCCGGACGAGTTCGCCCACGTCACCGCGGTGACCTATCTCGGCCAGGTCCACGGGACGCTCGCCGCCCTGAAGCACATGCTGCCGCGGGATGCCGGCACCATCGTCCATGTGGGCTCGGCGCTCGCCTACCGCTCGATCCCGCTCCAGGCGAGCTACTGCGCCGCCAAGGCCGCCGTGCGCGGCTTCGTGGATTCCTTACGCAGCGAACTCATCCACGACGGCAGCCGGGTGCGTCTCACCATGGTGCAGCTGCCCGCCGTCAACACGCCCCAGTTCGACTGGGCCCGCTCGCGCCTGCCGCGCGCCCTCCAACCGGTGCCGCCGATCTACCAGCCAGAGGCCATCGCCCGGCACGTCTACCGCGCGGCCCAGGACGCTCCGCGCGAGCTCTGGATCGGCGCGGCGACCTGGAAGGCGATCCTCGGCAACGTCCTCGTCCCGGGCCTGATCGACCGCTACCTCGCCCGGCACGTCTATCGCGGGGAGATGACGCAGATGAAGGCCGCAGCCCGCCCGGACAACCTCTACGAGCCCGTGGACACCGATCCCGGCGCCCGCGGTCGGTTCGACGCCCGCGCCGCCGGCCGGGTCGCGGCGGCCGATCCCCGCTGGCTCAAGCTCGGCCTCGCCGCGGCGCTCGGCGCCGTGGCCGGCGCGACCCTGTTCGCCACCGAGGCGCAGGGACGGGCCGAGGAGCGCCGCCGCCTCGCCGGGCGGGACCGCTGAGGGCCGCCACGGCGAGCTGCCGCCGAGGGCCAAGCGACGCGGAACGCGCCCCGGCACGGGAAGTTACTCCGCCACCGAAATGGAGGAGCAGCATGCGGATCATCGCGACAGCAGCGGCCGTGACGGTCGCGACGCTGATGAGCGTCGGGACGGCGGACGCGAAGGGGTGCATCAAGGGCGCCATCATCGGCGGCGTGGCCGGGCATTACCTCGCCGAGCGGGGCGTGGTCGGCGCGGTCGCGGGCTGCCTCGCGGGGCGCGCGCTCGCCAAGCGGCGCGCGCAGCGGGAGATCGAGTACGGCTCCCGCGTCCAGCCCCGCGGGGCGGGATACGGGCCCGGGCCGGCCTATCCGCGCCGCGGCTACAGCTACTGAATGAGGATCCGGGGGCGCCGCCGCGGCGCCCCCGAACGTTTCGCGCGTCCCGCGGGGAAGGCGCACCCGTCCGGGACATGCGCACCGATCATCGACAGGATCGATAGCGGATATTCATTCCATCGGTTTGAATGATTGTGCGGCGCACCGCAAATGTCTCCTCGGAACAGGGCATCGCCCCTGACATTCGAGGATCAGACCATGACCGTTCGCACCCTTGCCCGCGCCGCCCTCGTCTGGACGGCCCTCGTCGGCTCCGCCGCCGCCCAGGACCGGATCGACGTGACCCCGACGCTCTACCGGGAGCAGGCCCGCGCCACCGCGGCCGTCCGTCCCGCCTCCGAGCTCACCACGATCCCGCACCTCGTTCCCGCCGCACCGGCGGGCGCCCGGACCGTCGCCACCGTCGTCGCTCGCTGACGCGTGGCGAGGGCAAGGCGCATGGCGTGGGAGCCGGATCGGCGCATCGCTCACGGACGCGATGTGCCGATCCGCCGGGCCGCAGCCATGCATGCCACGCACGATTGGTACGCGATATTTGGTATGCCAAAATGGCGCGTGCGATGCGATATCAGGCTCATCGCACCGCACCAACCGGGATGACACCGATGACCCTCCTCGCTGCACTCGCCCTCCTCCCCGTCGCCGCCGCGGCGAACGTCGCCGTGGTGGTCGCGCTGGCCGGCTACTTCGACGGCGACAAGCAGGCCGCCGGTTTCGCCGGCCCGGTCCCGACCCTCGCCTGAGCCGAAACCCGCCGCCCAGACCCGATCTGGACGCCGTTCAGCCCGCCCGGCCCGCCGCGGCGGGCTTCCTCGTGGCCGTTCCGCACGGGGCCGACGGTCCGGCGGCCCGTCGCGGGGGCCTATCGCGATACGGATCTGCTGTTCTCGGCGTCCCGGGAGCGCGGGTGCCGCTGCTCTCGCCCCGAGCCTTCGCGAGCGGCGTTCCGGAGACAGCGGGCGCCGGCAGGCTGCCTGTCGCGGGCGGCGGGGCGGTTCTGCTGGAGCCTCCGTTTCGACGCGCGCTCCGGCGCCGAACCGGCATCCACTTCGGCGGAGAGCGCTCTACAGGCCGCGGCAGCGGCTCTTGATCGCCGTGCCGAACTCGCGTTCCGAGCCCTGGACCTGGGCGAGGCGCTCGTTGCGCTCGGAGCCCGACAGGCAGCGGGCGTAGACGCTGGCGACGCGGCGCATGGTGTCCACGTGCCGGCGCCAGATCCGGCAGTTCTTGGCCTCGTCCCCGTCCGCCTGTTCCAGCTGGTCGATGGCTTGGCGCTGCATGGACTGCGCCACCAGCACGTCGCGCGGACAGGTGCCGTCGGCGCCCGCCTGCGCGGCGGCGCCGGCCGGGCTCAGGAGGAGCGCGGCGAGGACGAGGGAGCGGCGAACCTGCGGGAGATTCATGCCGCCTGCGAGGCCGAGGTGCGGGTCAGGAGGGCGTAGAGGGCGCTGGCGTCCCGGGCGGTGCGGACGCGCTCCAGGATGCCGGGCTCGCGCAGCACGCGGGCCACCTGGGCCAGCGCCTTGAGATGGTCGGCGCCCGCCCCCTCGGGCGCGAGCAGCAGGAAGGCGATGTCGACGGGGTGCCCGTCCAGCGCCTCGAAATCCACCGGCTTGTCCAGGCGGGCCACGAGGCCGAACAGCCGGTCGAAGCCCGGCAGCTTCCCGTGCGGGATCGCCACCCCGTCGCCGATGCCGGTGGAGCCCAGGCGCTCGCGCTGGACCAGGGTCTCGAGCACCGCGCGCTCGTCGAGGCCCGGCAGCCGGCGGACGGCCTGGGCGCTCAGTTCCTGCAGCACCTGCTTCTTGGTCCGCGCGCGCAAGGACGGCACCACGGAATCCGGATCGAGGAATTCCAGGATTGGCATGGGAGGACCGTCGCCCCTTCGGCCGGGTTCGGCGGCGAACCCGAGCAAGCGCCACGAGGGGCCATCGCCGCATTGCGCATGGACGGCCCCCGATCGTCAATCGCCGGTCCCGGTCGGCGGTTTCCCTGTCCCCCGGCCTCAGGCCGCCTCGGGGGGGTCGACCCAGCCGATCGCTCCGTCGCTGCGCCGATATACGACGTTGATGCGCCCCGTGCCAGCGTGAACGAAGACGACCACCGGCGCGCCCGTGAGGTCGAGGGCGGTCACGGCCTCGCTCACCGAGTGGCGCTTGAGGGTCCGGGTGCTCTCGGCGACGATGGGCGGGTGGGAGGCCTCCTCCGCGGCCTCCGCATCGGGCTCGTCCTCCTCCGGCGCGGCGAGCACCGCGTAGGCCGCCTCGATGGCGCCGTTGGTCTGCGCGGCGGCGTGGTCCTTGAGCCGGTGCTTGTAGCGGCGCAGGCGCTTCTCCAGCCGGTCCGCCGTCTGCTCGAAGCTCGCCCGCGGGTCGTGGGCGGACGCCGTCGCCTCGATGGTCAGGCCGGAGACGAGGTGGATGACGCAATCCGTCCGGTAGGCCGTGCCGTCGCGCCGCAGGGTGACGTGGCCGTTGCAGGTGTTGCTCATGTGACTGTCGAGGTACTTCGTGAGCGTCGCCGCCATCCGATCCTCCACGCGGCTCCGCAGAGCCTCCCCGAGGTCCAGGCCGTGGCCCGTGACGCGCAAACCCCCCATAATTCCTCCGGCTGTCACACTTCGTTGGCGAAGAGTTAAGGAGCCGGGCTCGCGGAAGTCAACGGAGTCCGGCCGGGGGCGGAGACGGCACGTCCATCGATCTCAGCGCGCCGACGCCGCGCCGACCCCCGCGCCGCCCTGCCCGTAGCGGGCGCGGCGGCGCTCGATCGAGGAGGGGATGCGCAGGGATTCGCGGTACTTCGCCACCGTGCGCCGGGCGATGTCGACGCCCTCGCTGCGCAGCTTCTGCACCAGGGCGTCGTCGGAGAGCACGTCGTCCTGCGTCTCGCCGTCGACGAGCTGCTTGATGCGGTAGCGCACGGCCTCGGAGGAATGGGCGGCGGCGCCCGCGGCGCCGGGAATCGCGGCGGTGAAGAAGTACTTCATCTCCAGCGTGCCCCGGCTCGTGCCGATGGCCTTGTTGGAGGTGACCCGCGAGACGGTGGATTCGTGCATGCCGATGGCCTCGGCCACCGTCTTCAGGTTGAGGGGGCGCAGATGCGCCACCCCGTGCATGAAGAAACCGTCCTGCTGGCGCACGATCTCGGTGGCGACCTTCAGGATGGTGCGCGCCCGCTGCTCCAGGCTGCGGGTCAGCCAGTTCGCCGTCTGCAGGCAGTCCGAGAGGAAGGCCTTGTCGGTCTCGGGCGCCCCGCGCGCGACCCGGGCGTAGTAGCTCTGGTTGACCAGCACCCGCGGCAGGGTCTCGCTGTTGAGTTCCACCAGCCAGGAGCCGTCGGGGGCCGCGCGCACGAACACGTCGGGGACCAGCACCTCGACGGCGCTGCCGCCGAAGGCGCGGCCGGGCTTCGGCTCCAGCCGCCGGATCTCGGCGAGCATCTCCACGAGATCCTCGTCGTCCACGCCGCAGAGGCGGCGCAGGGCCGCGAGGTCGCGCTTGGCCACGAGGTCGAGGCGCGAGACCAGGGCCTGCATCGCCGGATCGAAGCGGTCCTGCTCGCGCAGCTGGATCGCGAGGCACTCGGCGAGGTCGCGGGCGGCGACGCCGGGGGGATCGAAGCCCTGGACCAGCCGCAGGACGCCCGCGACCCGGTCGAGGGAGGCGCCGAGCCGCTCGGCCACGGCCTCCAGGTCCTCGCGCAGGTAGCCGGCATCGTCCACCGCGTCGATCAGGAAGCCGCCGATCAGCCGGTCGACGGGATCGCGGGTCGCGAGTTCGAGCTGGGCGGCGAGGTGCTCGCGCAGGGAGGTTTCGGCGGTGAGGGTGGCCTCGAAATCCGGGGCCTCCCCCTCGAAGCTGCCGCCGGTATTGCCGTAGGGGGCCGGCGTCAGGGCGAGCATGTCGCCGCCCGGCTCCTCCGCCCGCGCCTGGACCGGCGCGTCGTCGGGAAAGACGTTCTCGAGGCGGGTCTCGAAGCCGGTATCGATCTCGCCGCGGGCCGGGTCGAGCTCGGCCTCCGCGCTCCAGGCCTCCTCGCGCGGCTCCGGTGCCTCGGCGGCCGCCTCCGGCGCCGGCCCCTCGGCCCGCTCCAGCAGCGGGTTGCGCTCGAGCTCCGCCTCCACGTAGGCCGCGAGATCGAGCTGCGAGAACTGGAGCAGCTTGATCGCCTGGAGAAGCTGCGGCGTCATCACCAGGGCCTGGCCCTGGCGCATCTCCAGCCTCTGCAGCAGACTCATGGATCCCCTGCCTCTACGCACGCGGCTCGGCCGAACCCCCTCGGAATGGCCGGCACGATTCTTGCTTGTCTAGCGCTTCAGCTTTAGCCCCTTCCCGGCCTTCCGTCAAAGCGTGCGGTTCGACGAGCGGTCCGCGGGCGGCCGGCATCCCCGACTCTCGGGCAGCATCATTTAAGGAAGGTTTGCGCGCAAGCCGCGTCCGACGCGGCGGGCCCCTCAGAGCCGGAAGTCCTCGCCGAGATAGAGGCGGCGCGCCTCGGGGTTCGCCACGATCTCCTCCGGCGTCCCCTCGGTGAGGATGCGGCCGGAATGGGCGATGTAGGCCCGGTCGATGAGGCCGAGGGTCTCACGCACGTTGTGGTCGGTGATGAGCACGCCGAGGCCGCGCTGCTTCAGGTGCTTCACGAGGTCCTGGATGTCGCCCACCGCGATCGGGTCGATGCCGGCGAAGGGCTCGTCGAGGAGCATGAAGGTGGGCGAGGAGGCGAGCGCCCGGGCGATCTCGCAGCGCCGCCGCTCGCCGCCGGACAGCGCGATGGAGGGCGACTTGCGCAGCCGCGCGATATCGAACTCCTCCAGCAGGGATTCGAGCTTGCGCGCCCGCTCCTTGCGGTCGGGCTCGGCCACCTCCAGCACCGCGCGGATGTTGTCCTCCACGGTGAGCCCGCGGAAGATCGAGGCCTCCTGCGGCAGGTAGCCGATGCCGAGGCGGGCCCGCTGGTACATGGGCAGCTGCGTGATCGGCAGGCCGTCGAGGCTGATCTGGCCGCGGTCGGCCGCCACGAGGCCGGTGATCATGTAGAAGATCGTGGTCTTGCCAGCCCCGTTCGGCCCGAGCAGGCCGACCGCCTCGCCGGTGCGCACCACGAGGCCGGCCTCGTGCACCACCGTGCGGGCGCCGTAGCTCTTGCGCAGGCCGCGCACGGAGAGGATGCCGGGGCCGCCCTCCGGATCGAAGCCCGCCGCGGTCGCGCTCCCGCGCCCGAGCAGGCGCCCGAACAGGGAGGGACGCCGCGCCGGCGCCGCGGGGCCCGGATCGAACGACACGGCCTCGCTCAATTGGCCTGGGCCCGCGTCCGGCCCGGCTCGGCATCGGCCGGCTTCTCGCCGGGCTTGCCCTCGCGACCGCGCGCCAGGGCGGGCGGCGTCGGGCAGCCGCCCTTGGCGCCGCCCTTCGCCTCGGCCTTCTCGCCCGGCACGAACATCGCCGAGACGCGCCCGCCCGCCACGGGGTCCATGTTCGCGCGGCCGGTATTCATGTCGTAGACGAGGCGCTGGCCGCGGGTGACGTTCTGGCACTGGCTCAGCACGACGTTGCCGGTGAGCACGATGCGCTTGGCCGCCTGGTCGAAGACCGCGCTGTCGCCGGTGGCGACCTGATCCTTCTGCACCACCGTGACGGGTCCGGCGCACTCGACCTTCTGGATGCCGTTCTCGGGCCGCGCCTCCGCGGGCTTCGCTTCCGCCGGCTTGGCCTCGGCGGATCTGGCATCGCCCGCCTTGTCGCCGTCCTTCTCCTTGCCGCGCTTGTAGTGCACGGTCATGGTCGAGCAGCGGATGGTGCTGTCCCCCTGCACGGCGACCACGTTGCCGGCAAAGACCGCCTTGTTCTCGCGGTCGAACACGTCGAGCCGGTCGGCGTCGATCTTGATCGGGTCCTTGCCGCCGCCCATGGAGCCGAAGGGGCTGCCCTCCTTCGGCGCGGCGAGGGCCGGCGCCACGAGGGCCGGCATCGCGAGGGCGGAGGCCGCGCAGAGGAGCGCGGCGGCGAGGCGGCCGGGGGCCCTCACCGCTGGCCGTCCTGCGGCTCGGCCGCGGAGGTGAGGATGCGCAGCCCGTGCGTGTCGACGGTGGGGCCCGCCTCGTCGGCCTTGCGGCGCGGCGTCTCCGGCTTGTCGGCGCCGCTGAAGCTCGCGTGCACGTTGCCGACGAAGGAGATCACGCGGCCGTTCTCGACCACCTCCAGCCCGTCGGCGACCACCGACCCGTTCGGCACGGTGACGGTCACCGGCTCCTTCGAGCTGACGCTGCCGGCCTTGAAGTTCACGGCCGCCGACTTGAGGCGCGCCTCCTCGCCCTTGTCGGTCCAGATCCGGATGTCCTGATCGAGGTCGAGGCTCTCGCGGGCGGTGTCGAACAGGCCGCGCGCCGCCTCCAGGCGGGCGAGGCCGCCCCGGTCGTCGGTGGCGATGTGGCCGCGCATGGTCTCGAGCTCGATGAGGCTCGGCTTGCGCATGTCCTGCAGCGCGGCGCTCGCGGTGACCTCGTAGCCGCGCTCGCCCTTGCGGAACCCCGACAGGCGCGGGTTGTCCATGCGGACCTTGGTGCCGGCAAGCGTCACCGGGCCGACGCTGACGTCGGGCAGCGCGGCGCCGAAGGGATTGAGCACGCGGACGGCCACCGCGATCACCGCGCCGCCGGCGAGCCAGGGGATGAGGCGCCGGAGCTTGCGCACGCGGGCGCTGTGCCGGTGGGCCCTGGCATGCGCGCGCACCCGCCGCGCGTTCCCGCCGGCGGGGCCGTCCGTCCCGATCGCGTCGACCACCTGCATGACATGTCCGAGCGGCGCGGCCTTGCGGCGCATGCCCGCGAGAGAGGGCAGAGAGGAATTGTCCGGATGCGCCCGGGCGATGGCGAAGTTATGGCCCAAACTTATCGCCCAAGTGTTTCCGAATCTTCAACCATCAGCTGTGACGGCGCCGGGGCCTCGGCGGCGTGCGCCTCCGCACGCGGCGCGCGCGTCCGGCCCTCAGCTATGGGCGAAGATGTCGGTCTCCGGCCAGCCGTCGAGGTCGAGCCGGGCCCGGGCCGGCAGGAAGGCGAAGCAGGCCTGCGCGAGGTCGGTCCGGCCCTCGCGGGCGAGCATGGCGTCGAGGCGCCCGCGGGCCGCGTGCAGGTGCAGAACGTCGGAGGCCGCGTACTCGATCTGGGCCTGGCTCAGGGCCTCGGCCCCCCAATCCGAGGATTGCTGCTGCTTCGAGAGATCGACGCCCACGAGTTCGCGGACCACGTCCTTCAGCCCGTGCCGGTCGGTGTAGGTGCGCGCGAGCTTCGAGGCGATCTTCGTGCAGTAGACGGGCGCGGGCATCACGCCGAGATAGCGCTGGAGCACCGCCAGATCGAAGCGGGCGAAATGGAAGATCTTCAGCACGTCCGGATCGGCGAGCACCCGCTTGAGGACGACGGGCTCGGGACCGGCCACCGGGATCTGCACCACGTCGGCGCTGCCGTCCCCGGTGGAGATCTGCACCACGCAGAGCCGGTCCCGGTGGGGGTTCAGGCCGAGCGTCTCCGTGTCGATGGCGATGGCCGGGCCGGGCGCGTAATCCTCGGGCAGGTCGCCCCGGTGCAGGCGGACGGTCGGGCTCGGCATCGGGGCGTCTTTTCGGCAGGTGCTTGCGGGCGCGGGATATTTTGCCGGTAGCACCGGGCCCGGGCGGGGACAAGGTCGATCGAGTGGGCCGGCTTCCCACCGCCATCCGTGCCGACTGCTCAGAGCCGAACTGCGGAGACCTCCAGGCCGCCCGCGGAGGACGGCGGTATCGGCCGGGCCCGTGTTCCTCCGAGGGCCTGTTCGAGGTTTTTTCCGAAACTCGCCCTCATCCTGAGGTGCCGCGTCAGCGGCCTCGAAGGGGGCCTCCAGAAGGCGTAGCGATGCCCGGAGGGCTCCTTCGAGGCCGCCGCTCCGGCAACCCAGGATGAGGGCGAGGCTGGAACAGGGCCGATCAAGCGGAAGGATTGAGAATTTCAGCGGGCTCTGAGACGGGAAGCCGTGAAACGCATCGGGGCATGGATCGAATATCCTCCAGCGCTTGACGAGCGTCACGATACGCCTGCGCCTTGGGGGCCCGCGACAGGATGGCAAGAATTCGTCAGCGGCGTCGATTTCAAGCGAATGACCGCCTCCACCGGGGACCTTCGTGAGCGCCTTCGTCTATATTCTGCGCTGCGCCGACGGCAGCTACTATGTCGGTTCCGCCCGAGGCGAGAGCCTTGAGAGGCGTATGGGGGAACATCAGGCAGGCACCTTTGCCGGCTATACCAGCCGCCGACGGCCTGTGACCCTGGTCTATGCGGAGCAGTTTCTCCAGATCACGGACGCGATCGCGATGGAGCGGCGCATCGAAGGCTGGAGCCGTGCCAAGAAGGAAGCCCTCATCCGCGGTGATTGGGACGCACTGACCCGACTCGCAAAACGCCCGGGATCGCAATGAATGTCCGATACGCCCACCTCGTCCTGAGGTGCTCGATCGGAGAGGTTTTCCCGTCATCCGAGCGACTGACCCGGCACTCCGATCCTCCACCCCTTCTCGAGGTGCGTAGCGAAGCGGCCCCTCGAAGGAGACCTCCGGAAGCCGCCGCGTTCCCTGGAGCCTTCCTTCGAGGCCGCTGACGCGGCACCTCAGGATGAGGTGGTGTCTTGGAGACCGGCTCGAAGCGTTGGCGTGGGGTTGCTCACACCACGAGGTTCACGATCCGGCCCGGCACGACGATGACCTTGCGGGGGGCCCGGCCCTCCAGCACCTTCTGCACCGCCTCCAGCGCCAGGGTCGCGGCCTCGACGGCGGCGGCGTCGGCGTCCCGCGGCACGGTGACGTCGGCGCGCTTCTTGCCGTTGATCTGCACCGGCAGCGTGATCTCGTCCTCGACGAGGAGGGCCGCCTCGACCCGGGGCCAGGGCGCCTGCGCCACGAGGCCGGGACGGCCGAGGACCTGCCAGCAGGCCTCGGCGAGGTGGGGCATCATCGGCGCGATGAGCTGGACGAGGATGCCCGCCGCCTCCTGCGCCGCCGCCTTCGAGGCGCCGGCGCGCAGGGCCTCGTCCAGGGCGTTGGCCAGGGTGTAGACCTGGGCGACGCCCCGGTTGAAGCGCAGGCGCTCGATATCCTCCTCGACGCCGGCGAGCGCCCGGTGGGCCGCCTTGCGCAGGGACAGGTCGGCGCCCCCCCCGCCCCCGGCCGCCAGGGCCGCGTTCACGAGGCGCCAGACCCGCTGCACGAAGCGGGCGGCGCCCTGCACACCCTCCTCCGTCCAGATCACGTCGCGCTCGGGGGGCGAGTCGGAGAGCATGAACCAGCGCGCGGTGTCGGCCCCGTAGCTCGCGATGATGTCGTCGGGGTCGACCACGTTCTTCTTCGACTTCGACATCTTCTCGATGGGGCCGATGTCCACCGGCGCGCCGGTTTTCACGTGAAACGCCCGGCGCTCGCCCTCCCCGCTCTCGAAGCGGATCTCGGCCGGCGGCACCCAGGCGCCGCCCGGGTCCTTGTAGGTCTCGTGGACGACCATGCCCTGCGTGAACAGGCCGGCGAAGGGCTCGGCCACCCCCGACCAGCCGGTCTCGCGCATCGCCCGGGTGAAGAAGCGCGCGTAGAGCAGGTGCAGGATCGCGTGCTCGATGCCGCCGATATACTGATCGACCGCGAGCCAGTGATCGACCGCCGCGCGGTCGGTGGGCGCGTTCGCGAGCCAGGGCGCGGTGAAGCGGGCGAAGTACCAGGACGAGTCCACGAAGGTGTCCATGGTGTCGGTCTCGCGCCGCGCCGCCGCCCCGCATCGCGGGCAGGGCACGTCGCGCCAGGCAAGGTCGCGCTCCAGCGGATTGCCGGGCTGGTCGAAGGAGACCTCCTCGGGCAGCGTCACCGGCAGGTCTTCGACCGGCACGGGCACGGGGCCGCAGGCCTCGCAATGGATGATCGGGATCGGGCAGCCCCAGTAGCGCTGGCGCGAGACGCCCCAGTCGCGGAGCCGAAACTGCACCTTGCGGGCGGCCACCGGCCGGCCGGCCAGGATCTCCCCCTCCAGGCGGTTCGCCACCGCGTCGAAGGCCTCGTCGGTGGTCATCCCGTCGAGGAAGCGGGAATTGACCATGCGGCCGTCGCCGTCGAAGGCCGTGTCGGTGATGACGAAGTCGCCCGGATCCTGCCCCTCGGGGCAGACCACCGGCGTGTTGCCGAGCCCGTACTTGTTGGCGAAGTCGAGGTCGCGCTGGTCGTGGGCCGGGCAGCCGAACACGGCGCCGGTGCCGTACTCCATCAGCACGAAGTTCGCGACGTAGACCGGCAGTTCCCAGGCCGGGTCGAGGGGATGGCGCACCCGCAGGCCCGTGTCGTGCCCGAGCTTCTCCGCGGTGTCGATCGCCTCCTGGGCGGTGCCGATGCGGCGGCACGCCTCGATGAAGGCCTGGAGCGCCGGATCGCCTTCGGCGAGCGCGGCGGCGAGCGGGTGGTCGGCGGCGATCGCCAGGAACTTCGCGCCGAACAGGGTGTCGGGGCGCGTGGTGTAGACCTTGATCTCGCCCTCGCCGCCGACCGGGTTCGTCAGGGCGAAGCGGAGCTCCAACCCTTCCGACTTGCCGATCCAGTTCTTCTGCATCAGCCGGACCTTCTCCGGCCAGCGCTCCAGCCCGTCCAGCGCCCCGAGCAGATCCTCGGCGAAGTCGGTGATCTTGAAGAACCACTGGGTCAGCTCGCGGCTCTCCACCAGCGCGCCCGAGCGCCAGCCGCGCCCGTCGATGACCTGCTCGTTGGCGAGCACGGTGTGGTCGACGGGGTCCCAGTTCACCTTCGCGGTGCGGCGCGTGACGAGACCACCCGCCAGGAAGTCCAGGAACATGCGCTGCTGGTGCTTGTAGTAGGCCGGATCGCAGGTGGCGATCTCGCGGCTCCAGTCCAGCGACAGGCCCATGGCCTGGAGCTGGCCGCGCATGGCGGCGATGTTGGCGTAGGTCCAGTCACGCGGGTTGACCTTGCGCTCCATGGCCGCGTTCTCGGCCGGCAGGCCGAAGGCATCCCAGCCCATCGGGTGGAGCACGTTGAAGCCCCGGGCGCGCTTGTAGCGGGCCACCACGTCGCCCATGGCGTAGTTGCGCACGTGGCCCATGTGGATGCGCCCCGACGGGTAGGGGAACATCTCCAGCACGTAGTATTTCGGGCGGGGGTCGTCGTTGGGCGTCTCGAAGATCTTCGCTTGCGACCAGGCCTGCTGCCAGCGCGGCTCGGCCTCCTTGGCGTTGTAGCGCTCGGGCGCGGCGGGAGTTGGGGTGCTCGTCATGGCTCGCAGATCGGGGTGCCGGCCCGCGGGCGGCGCGGGCGCATGTCGCGCGGCAGTAGCATATTCGCAGGTCGGGCGGTCAACGCAGCACCGCCATGCGGACCCTCGGGGAGCCCGGCCCTTGCGGCGCGCGTTCGGGCTGGTAGTGCACCGCGCGAGACGGGCGCCGGCCGGGACGGCGCGGCACTCGTCTCGTGAGGCTCAGACAGGGCCTGCGCGCCCCTTCAGGATTCCGGACCCGCGCCCCATGACCGATCCCACGACCGAGCCTGCCCCCTCCCCCGCCGCGGCCCTGCCGGTCGGCGAGGCCGACGTCGCCGCCGGGCTCGCGGAGGTGCGCGCCGGCATCGCGCAGGCCGCGGGCGACAGCGGGCGCGACCCGGCAACGGTGCATCTCGTGGCCGTCTCGAAGACGGTGCCGGCGGCCGGCATCCTGCCGGCCCTGGAGGCCGGCCAGCGCCTGTTCGGCGAGAACTACGTGCAGGAGGCCAGGGCGAAGTGGCCGGAGCTGAGGGCGCGCTTCCCGGATGCCGAATTGCACCTCGTCGGGCCGCTCCAATCCAACAAGGCGCGGGAGGCGGTGGAGCTGTTCGACGTGATCCACGCCCTCGACCGGCTGTCGCTCGCCGCGGCCCTCGCCAAGGAGATCGCCCGCACGGGCCGCACGCCCCGGCTCCTCATCCAGGTGAATACCGGCGCCGAGCCGCAGAAGGGCGGCGTCCTGCCCGAGCAGGCCGAGGCCCTGCTCGCCGAGTGCCGCGACACGCACGGCCTCGCCATCAACGGGCTGATGTGCGTGCCCCCGGTCGCGGACCCGCCCTCGGCCCATTTCGCCCTGCTCGCCCGCCTGGCCGAGCGGCACAACCTGCCGATCCTCTCCATGGGGATGAGCGCGGACTACCCGGCCGCGATCCAGCTCGGCGCCACCCATGTCCGGGTCGGCACGGCGATCTTCGGCGCGCGCGCCCGGCCGGCCTGAACCCGTTCAGGCCCGACCGACCACGCGGGCGAGGGCGAGGCGTAGATCCTCGGCCCGATCCGGGCCGTACTGCGCCTCGAAGGCGGCCTGCGCCGCCCGCCACGGCCCCCGCGCCGCCTGGAGCCGCGCGCGGCCCGCGGGGGTGAGGGCGAGCGCCCGGGTGCGGGCGTCGCGCCCGCTGCCGATCTCCACGAGGCCCGCGCGCGCCAGGGGGCGCAGGGCCCGTCCGGTGGCGGTGCGGTCCATCACGAGGTGCCGGGCGAGTTCGTTCACCGCGAGGGGGCCGTCCCGGTCCAGGGCCGCCAGCACGGCGTACTGGGTCGCGCGCAGGCCGCAGGCGGCGAGATGGCGGTCGTAGAGCTGGGTGACGTGCCGCGCGGCCTGCCGCACGGCGAGGCAATGGCAGGGCGTGACCGCCGGGGGGCGGCTCTCGGCGGATGCGGGCGCGGCCGGGACGACCGGGCGGGTGCGTCGGGCTGGCGGCATCGGCCCGGCCTCCTCGAATCTCACGGATGCGCATGCCCCCCGCGGGGCGTCCGGCCTCGGTCCGGGAGCACCCGGCTCCCGACCGCTCCCGCCTTTGCCGGCTCGCTCCCCCGGTGGCAACGCCTTTCCGGAGACGGCACCGCGACGGACGGGCGGCCTGTCACGGAATGCGGATCCGCGTGCGCGGGCCGAGGCGCCGGAGCAGGCGCAGGAGATCGGGCAGGCGCAGGGCGACGCACCCTTCCGTGGGCAGGAAGCCCGGCCGCGCCACGTGCAGGAAGATCGCCGAGCCCCGCCCCGGGCGGATCGGGCCGCGATTGTGGTCGAGGTCGATCACCACGTCGTAGAGCCCGTCCTCCCGCCACATCCGCTCGGCGCTGATGCCGGGGGCGGGCAGGCGGATCGGCCGGTTGTAGCGGCGGTCGCCGGGCTCGTCGCACCAGCCGTCCTGCGGCCGGGTCGGGCGTAGCGGCAGCAGGGTCGCGGGCCGGCGCCCGAGCCGGTCGAGCCGGAAGCTGCCCCCCCGCAGGCGGAAGCTGCCGCGGGGCGAGCCGCCGTCCCCCTCCCGCTTGGCGCGCACGATGCCCCCCTTGCCCAGCGCGCAGGGAATCACGGCCCCCGGCACCAGGAGATGGCCGCGCCGCCCGTCCGCCACCGCGGGGCGGACGCGCAGGCGGGTCAGCGTCGTCCGGACCGGCGCGGAGGCTTTGCCTGTGGGTCTCATCGCAGCTCGGATCGCGGGGGGCCGTCGCGGCTCCCTCTACGGCGCGGCGACGAAAAGGACAAAATTGTTATCTCTTGTGCACGATCCAATTCCCAGGCACGAAATCCGGATTATTCTGCGCGGCGGGCCCGAACCGGCATTGGCCGGGGCCGGCGGGGTTTGCGGGCGTCCGAACCCGGCCCGCACGGGCCGGGCACCTGTACGAGAGTATCACGGACGATGAACGCCTACCGCCTCCTGATCTGCGACGACGACACGGTCCTGCGCGAGACGCTGACCGAGCAGTTCGACGCCTACGACGAGTTCAGCGTGATCGCGGTCAGCACGGCCCAGGCGGCGGTGGCCCAGATCGCCGAGGCGCGCATCGACCTCGCGGTGATGGATGTCGGCCTGCCCGACATGGACGGGCGCGAGGCGGTGCGCCTGATGCGGCGCAACGGCTATCGCGGGCCCGTCATCATGCTGACCGCGCAGGATTCGGAGGAGGACACGGTGGAGGGCCTGGAGGCGGGCGCCAACGACTACGTCACCAAGCCCTTCAAGTTCGGCATCCTGCTGGCCCGCATCCGGGCGCACCTGCGCAGCCACGAGGCCTCGGAGGACGCGGTCTTCCAGATCGGCCCCTACACCTTCCGGCCAGGCGCGAAGCTGCTCATCGGCGAGCGCGGCTCGAAGCTGAAGCTCACCGAGAAGGAGACGGCGATCCTGCGCTTCCTCTACCGGGCCGGCCGCGAGGTGGTGGGCCGCGACACCCTGCTCGCCGAGGTCTGGGGCTACAACGCCCAGGTCACCACCCACACCCTCGAGACGCATATCTACCGGCTGCGCCAGAAGATCGAGCCGAACCCGGCGACCGCCGCGATCCTCGTCACCGAGGGCGGCGGCTACAAGCTCCTGCCCTGACGCGGACCGCGTTGCCCGTCGGGGAGCGGGCCCGGCCCTCGGCCGGAGCTGGTCCCGCAAGGGTCGGGCGGCCGCGGTTTCGGGCACGGATCCGGTCAGGACGCCACGAGGAGGACGCCGATCACGGCGAGCACCATGCCGATCGCGCGCTTGACGTTGACGGGCTCGCCGAGAACGACGGCGCCGAGGACGGCACCGCCGACGATGAACATCCCGTAGACCGGGACCACGACGGTGGCCGGCCCCAGCGACAGGCCCTTGAACAGCGAGCCGACCGCGATCGTCAGCGCCACCCCGGCCGCATAGGCGTACAGGGCCCCCGGCTTGCCGAGATCGGACACGGTCAGTCCCGCGAAGCTGCCGCCGAGCCAGGCGTTGGCGACGGCGGCGACCGCGACCATCGAGGTCGCGATGGCGAGCACCGCGAAGGCGTTCAGGTCGCCGGTGCGCGTGGCGAGTTTCACCATCAGGGTCACGGTCGAGTAGCCGACCATCCCGAGGCTCGCCCAGGCGATGTAATGCATCGCTCAGATCGCCACGCCGGCGCGCTGGAAGGCGCCGAGCTTCTCCGGCGAGAACCCCTGCCGCCACGCCGCCTCCTGCCCGGGCGCCGGCAGGGTGCGGCCGAACTCGATCATCTGCTCGGCGGCGATCTCCTGCAGATAGACCCAGACATCCTCGGGGCCGACCCCGGCCGCCGGCCCGAGCTGGGCGCAGAGCGCCTCCGTCAGGCCGCGCTTCTGCTCGGGCGTGCGCCCGGCCCTGACGAGGCCGTGCACGTAGACGTGCGGCACCGGGTTCGGCCGGCCGCCGATGAAGTGGGCTCCCGGACCGGCGGCCTCGAAGAAGACCTGCGCGAAATATCCGGGGGCGCCCGTGTTCCGGCTGTGCGCCTCGGTGATCAGGGTCGCGATCCGCTGCCGCTGGGTCTCGGTCAGCGCCACGTTGGCCGTCTTGACGGTGTAGGTCGGCATGGCCGAACGCTCCTCCATGAGGCGTCCGGCCTCGTGCGGACGCTCTTCCGGGCTCCCGAGGGACGACGCCCGGCGACGGCGAACCGGGATCGCGCCGGGCCGCGAGTGGAGCATACCGGATCCGGGACTCGCAACGGGACGCGGTGGCACCGGGATGCGGCTTGAGATCGCCGCGCCAAACCGGCACCACTTCGGCTGCGAGTTCGGCCGCGAGCGCCCGCGCTCGAACCGACCTCCCGACACACGAGGGCCCGCACCGTTGAGCTTCGAGGACGACATCGCGATCCTGGCGGCCGCCCCCCTGTTCCGCTTCTTCGGGCCGGACGCCCTGCGGCTGCTCGCCTTCGCCTCCGAGCGGCGGGACCTCGCCGACGACGAGATCCTGTTCCGGGCGGGCGATCCCGCGGACGGCGCCTACATCGTGCTCACGGGCACCATCCGCCTCGCCCCGCGGGTGGCCGGGGCCGCGCCGGTGGAGGCGGGGCCCGCCGCCCTCATCGGGCAGCACGCCCTGTTCGCGGGCGGCACCCGGCCGAGCGAGGCCCGGGCGGCCGGGCCGGCGGCCGTGATGCGGATGGCGCCCCTCCTGATGCGCCGGCTGATCCTGGAATTCCCCGAGGCCGGTGCCGCGATGCGCGACGCGCTGGCCGGGGATCTGGCCGACCTCTCGGACGGGCTCGCCCGGATCGGCACCCGCTTCGCCGCGCCCTGACCGGGCCGCCCGCGGCCAGGGTGACAGGCTCCGTGCGCCTCTGTAAGCACGGGCCCGTCCCGCAAACCTTCACTCGACCGGAAGAGCCATGTCCGACGCCCATGCCGATCTCGCGCACACCATCGAGAACGCCTGGGAGGAGCGCACGACCATCGACGCCGGCACCCGCGGCCCCGTGCGCGAGGCGGTGGAGACGGCGCTGAACCTCCTCGACGAGGGCAAGGCCCGCGTCGCCGAGAAGTCCGGTGACGCCTGGCAGGTCAACCAGTGGCTGAAGAAGGCGGTGCTGCTCTCCTTCCGCCTCAACGAGATGGTCGCGGTGCCCGCGGGCGCGGCGGGCGCGCCGGCCTGGGACAAGGTCCCCTCGAAATTCGCGGGTTGGGACGAGGACCGCTTCCGCGCCGCCGGCTTCCGCGTGGTGCCGGGCGCGGTGGTGCGCCGCTCGGCCTACATCGCGCCCGGCGTCATCCTGATGCCGTCCTTCGTCAATCTCGGCGCCCATGTCGGCACCGGCACGATGGTGGACACCTGGGCGACCGTGGGTTCCTGCGCGCAGATCGGCAAGAACGTGCATCTCTCGGGGGGCGTCGGCATCGGCGGCGTGCTCGAGCCGCTCCAGGCCGGCCCCGTGGTGATCGAGGACGATTGCTTCATCGGTGCGCGCTCCGAGGTGGTCGAGGGCGTCGTGGTCGAGCGGGGCGCCGTGCTCTCCATGGGCGTGTTCATCGGCGCCTCCACCAAGATCATCGACCGCGAGACGGGCGAGGTCTTCCAGGGACGCGTGCCGGCCTACTCGGTGGTGGTGCCGGGCGCCCTGCCGGGCAAGCCGCTCCCGAACGGGGCGCCGGGTCCCTCGCTCTACTGCGCCGTGATCGTGAAGCGGGTCGACGCGCAGACGCGCGCCAAGACCAGCATCAACGAGCTCCTGCGCGACTGAGGTTCCGATGGGGCGGGAGGCACTCGACCTGACCGTCGCCGGGCACCCCTGCCCCACCCCGTGCGACCGCCTCGGAACGGGGCCGGACGCGCTCCTGCTGCCGGCCCTCTCCACCATCTCGGCCCGCAGCGAGATGGCGGGGCTCGCCGCGGCGCTCGGGTCCGACCACGGCAGCCTCGTGCCGGACTGGCCGGGCTTCGGCGACCGCGACCGCCCGCACCTGCCCCTGAACCCGGCGACGCTGCACGCCTTCCTCGACGCCCTGCTGGCGGCGCGGCCCGGCCCCTACGCGCTCGGCGTCGCCGCGGGCCACGGGGCCGGCTATCTCGTGGCCGCCGCCCGGCGCCAGCCCGGCCGCTTCGCCCGCCTCGTCCTCGTGGCGCCCACTTGGCGGGGGCCGCTGCCCACCGCGATGGGCCCCGAGCGCCGCCCGCTCTTCGGGCGGATCCGCCGGGCGGTGGAGGCGCCGGTGCTCGGCGAGGCGCTCTACCGCCTCAACATCAGCCCGCCGATCATCGGCCGGATGATGCGCGCCCATGTCTACGCCGAGGCGGGCCGCGTCACCCCGGCGCTGGTCCGGGCGAAGCACGCCCTCACCCGCCACCGCAACGGGCGCTTCGGCACGGCCGCCTTCGTGACCGGCGGCCTCGACCCGGTGGAGAGCCGGGCGGACTTCCTCGCCCTGTTCGAAGGCCCCCTCCCCCCGGTCCTGATGCTGCGGCCGGAGCGGGCACCGCCGCGCTCGGGCGCGGAGATGGACGCCCTGGCCCGGACGGGCCGCGTGCGGACCCGGACGGTGCCCGGCGCCCTGTGCCCGCACGAGGAGTTTCCGGAAGCGGTGGCGGCGGCGATTCGCGCCGAGGCCTGAGCCCGCGCGAAAACCGGCGGAAGTGCGGGGATTTTGTAGCACGAAACGCGGGCGCGGAGCCGGGCGGGGCCCTACCGCCATAGGCGTGTCGTGAAACTGGACCTATTCTTAACGATCCTCGCAGGATCGTGATAACCCGGACCCGATGCCTCGCTTTTTTCGCCCGCACGCCGCCTCGGCGGTCCTGGCCCTCTGCCTTCTCGGAACCGCCGCCCGCGCCGAGGCCCAGCCGAAACCGGCGGCGCCCCCGGAGGCTGCGGCACCGGGCGCCGCCCCTTCCCTCGCCGCCGATTCCCTGAAGCCCGGCAAGCCGGCGACCAAGCCCTATCTCGGCGACGCCGAGGCGCCGGACACGGTGAAGATCCTGTCGCCGCCGCCCGCGAGCCACTCGCCCCTGGAGAACGCCGACCGCGCGGCCTTCAACAACACCCGCGCCCTCAAGGGCACGCCGCGCTGGGAGCTCGCCGCGAGCGACGTGGCCGAGGGGGCCAGCGCCCTCCTCGACACCTATGCCTGCGTGCTCGGCACCCGGATCGACGCGGCGCGCGTGCCTGCCCTCATCAACCTGTTCGACCGGGCGCGCCTCGACATCGCCCGCGGCACCCGCGGGCCGAAGCTGCACTACCGGCGCCTGCGCCCCTTCGTCGGCAACGACGCGCCGATCTGCGTGCAGCGGACCCAGATGCTGGCCGACAGCTTCAGCTATCCCTCCGGCCACGCCACGCAGGGCTGGACCTACGCGCTGATGATGGCGGCCCTCGTGCCCGATAAGGCGAGCGCCATCCTCGCCCGCGGCCGGATCTACGGCGAGAGCCGCATCGTCTGCGGCGTCCACTGGCTCACCGACGTCTCGGCCGGGCGCACCAACGGCGCGGCCGTCTTCGCCGCCCTGATGGGCGATAGCGGTTTCCGGGCCGACATGGACAAGGCGCGCGCCGAGATCGCCAAGGTCCTCGACGGCAAGGGACCGCCCCCCGACCCGGCGGCCTGCACCCGCGAGGGCAACGTCCTGAAGGAGCCGGCGCTGCAGTTCTGAGGCGGCGCCGGCACTTCCGGACCTGCACAGGTCCATGTCCCGAGAAGCCTTCTCGGGCTGCCTCCCGCCACCCTGATCGGCGGCCCGATCTATCGCCGGCAGGGGCAGGGCAGGGGCAGGGGCCGCGACCGGCCACAGGGGCGCCGCAGAGAAATCGTAAAGCTTGTGCCGCAAGCTGATGGCGTGCGGGCGCGTTCGCGCGCTAAAGAGCGGATCGGGACAGGGGCCGGGACACGTGCGGATGCAGCAGCGGGCGGGACAGAGGCGGCGGACGGCGGGCCGGCTCGCCTGTGCGGGCCTTCTGGTGATGGGCCTGTCGGCCTGTTTCCGCCCGCTCTACGGGCCCACCGCCTCCGGCGAGCCCATGGGCGCGCTGCTCGCCGCGATCCAGGTCGACGACGTGGTCACCAGCCAGGGCCAGGAGCGGCTCGGACACTACCTGCGCAGCGAGCTGATCTTCGACCTCGACGGGTCGGGCCGGCCCGCGCCCAAGCGCTACCGGCTGAAGCTCCAGGGCAGCGAGACGGTCCAGACGCCCATCGTCTCCACGCAGACGGGCCGGGCCGAGGCCGGCACCCTCGTCGGCAGCGTGCGCTACAGCCTGGAGAGCCTGGACGGGGGCCGGGTGATCACCGACGGCGTGGCCACCGCCACCGCGACCTACGACCGCTCGGTCCAGCGCTTCGCGAGCCAGCGCGCCGCCCGCGACGCCGAGATCCGCCTCGCGAAGGTGCTCTCCGAGCAGATCAAGACCCGCATCGCCTCGGTGCTGGTGGCCAAGCCGTGACCGCCGCAGCGTGACCGCGGTCAAGGCGCACGAGGTCGAGGGCCTGATCCGGCGCGGGCCCGACCCGCGCGCGTTCCTGATCTTGGTCTACGGCCCCGATACCGGCCTCGTCACCGAGCGCGCCAAGCGGCTGGCCGAGAGCTTCGTCACCGATCCCGGAGACCCCTTCGCCCTCGTGCGAATCGACGGGGACGCCCTCGCGGGGGATCCCGGCCGCCTCGTGGACGAGGCGGGCACGGTCGGCCTGTTCGGCGACCGGCGCAGCATCTGGGTCAGGCCCGGCAGCCGCAACTACGCCCCCGCCGTCGAGGCGGTCCTGAAGGCCGAGGTCACCGGCACCCGCATCGTGGTCGAGGCTGGGGATCTCGCGAAATCCGCTCCCTTGCGCACCCTGTGCGAGCGCGCGGGCCAGGCGCTCGCCCTGCCCTGCTACCCCGACGACGAGCGCGCGCTCGGCGACCTCATCGACCGGACGCTCGGCGAGCACGGCCTGCGCATCGCGCGCGAGGCCCGCGAGATTCTGAGCCAGAGCCTCGGCAGCGACCGGCGCGCGAGCCTGTCCGAGATCGAGAAGCTCGCCCTCTACGCGCGCGGGCAGGACGGCGTCGGCCTCGACGATGTCGAGGCCGTGGTCAGCGACGTCGCCCCGAGCGTCCTCAACACCCTGATCGATGCGGCCTTCGCCGGCCGGGCCGGAGAGGCGGAGCGCGATTACCGCCGCTTCCGCCATGAGGGACTCGACCCCGCCACGATGCTGGGCGCGGCCCTGCGCCACGCCCTCGCCCTCCTGGCGAGCCGCCTGGAGGGGCCGGACAAGAGCCCGAGCATCCTCGTCGCCGGCTGGCGCGGCCTGCATTTCCGGCGCAAGGCCAGCGTGGAGGCGCATCTCGCCCGCTGGAGCCCGGCCGGCCTGCGCCAGGCCGTCCAGATCCTGCAGGAGGCGATCCTCGCCTGTCGGCGCGCCGATCCGGAGCTCGCGCACGCCCACGCGGCGGGCGCCCTCCTGCGCATCGCCGCGGAAGCCGCCCGGCGCCGCGCCGCCTGAGGCCGCGCAGCGGAGGCCGGGATCCGTTCCCACGGAAGCTGCGAAGCCGGGACCCGCCGTTCCTCGGTTGCACGCTCCGCGCGCCTCCGCGGGTCCGGACCCGCGGAGGCGCGCCCTGAGTGACGGCAGGGGGAGCGGGGCCGCCGGATGCGACCACCCCTCCGGCAAGGGGAGGGGACGCCCGCTTCCGCCGCCGGGAAACGAGCTGTGGGAGCGGTTTATGAGCCGTCTCCTGAAATTCCCGCCGCAGCGTCGATCGGACGAGGCAGTCGACGCGCCCTCCCGCAAGGCGGCGTCGAACCGCGAATGCAGTATCTCGTTAACCTTGTTGCATTCATTGTTCCACGCTCGCACGTCCGACTGACGAACCATGCCGTCCAGCACCCACGGACCGCCCGGTCCCGACGACAATTTGCCGGCAAGCGATCCGGCCTCCCTGCAGCGGGAGATCGCCCGCCTGCGCGAGATGCTCGATCTCAACTCGGACTGGATCTGGGAGGTCGATGCCGCGGGCCGCTACACCTACGTATCCCGCCACTGCCTCGCCCTCCTCGGCTACGAGCCCGAGGAGATGCTGGGACGCACGCCCTTCGATTTCATGCCTCCCGACGAGGCCGCCCGGATCGGCGCCCTGTTCGGTGCCATCGTGGAGACCAAGCGCCCGTTCTCGCAGTTGCTGAACCTCAATCTGCGGCGGGACGGGCGGCTCGTCACGCTGGAGACGAGCGGCGTCCCGCTCCTGGCGCCCGACGGCACGCTGCTCGGCTATCGCGGCGTCGACCGGGACGTCACCGAGCGGGAGGCCGCCGATGCGCGCCTGCGCCATCTCGCGCGCCACGATTCCCTCACGGACCTGCCGAACCGCCATTACCTGCGCGAGCACCTCACCGATCATCTCTCCCGGGGCGGGGAGCCGCTCTACCTCCTCGCGCTCGACCTCGACCGCTTCAAGCCGGTCAACGACCGGCTCGGCCACGAGGCGGGGGATATCGTGCTGCGGGCGGTGGCCGGCCGCCTCGCCGAACTGGTCCGGGAAGAGGGGGCCTTCGCGGCCCGACTCGGCGGCGACGAGTTCGTGCTGGTGGTGCGGGAGACCGGGCCCGAGGGCATCCGGCGCCTCGCCCGGACGCTGCGCGCGTGCATCGCCCTTCCCATCAGTCTCGGCCCGGAGCGGGTCCAGGTCGATGCCAGCGTCGGCATCGCCCGGAGCCAGCCGGGAATGAGCGTCGATGCCCTGCTGCGGGCGGCCGACGCGGATCTCTACCGCCGAAAGGCGGACCGCCTGGACGACTCCTGAGCCCTCAGGCGGGATCCCCGTCCGTCACCTGGAAGCGTCGGCACAGGGCCTCCAGTTCCTCGGCGCTCTCGTAGCGGATCCGGATCTCGCCGGCATCGGCCGTCTTCGCCTTGAGCACGACGCCGAGCCCGAGGGCCAGCGCCATGCGGCTCTCCAGGCCGCGCATCTCCGGGCTGCGCTCCACGCCGCGGGGCCGGCCGGGGCGGGGGCCCTCCGTCTGCGGCACCTCGGCCGCGGCGATCGCCTCGACCTCGCGCACCGACAGCCCCTCCTCCACGACCCGGCGGCCCACCGCCTCCGGATCGCGCACGGCGAGCAGCGCGCGGGCGTGGCCGGCGGTGATCTCGCCCGCCACCACGCGCTCCTGCACGGAAGCGGGCAGGTTGAGCAGGCGCAGGGTGTTGGCGAGGTGGCTGCGGCTCTTGCCCAGGATCTCGGCGAGTTCGCGCTGGCTGTAGGCGAACTCGCTCATCAGCCGCTCGTAGCCCGCCGCCTCCTCAATGGCGTTGAGATCCGTGCGCTGCACGTTCTCCAGGATGGCGAATTCGAGGGAGGCGCGGTCGTCGATCTCGACGACGACGATCGGCACCTCGTCGAGCCCCGCCCGCTGCGCCGCCCGCCAGCGGCGCTCGCCGGCCACGATCTCGAAGGCGCCCGGCACGTCCGCGAGGGGCCGCACCACGATGGGCTGGATCAGGCCGCGGGCGCGGATGGAGGCGGCGAGTTCCTCGAGGTCGGTCTCCTCGAAGCGGCGCCGGGGATTGCGCGGGTTCGGGCGCAGGAACTCCACCGCCGCCTTGCGCTGCCCGGCCGGTGCCCTGGCCGCCTCGGGCGCCGCATCCCCGAAATCGCCGATCAGGGCCGCCAGCCCGCGCCCCAACCGAGGCCGTGGTGCCTCATCCGCCATAGCGTCCACCCTGTTACGCAACATCGTCGGTCTCGATCGCCCGGCGCCGTCAGGCGGCGGCCGGCACGCGCCCCTCGCGCTGAATCACCTCCGAGGCGAGCCGGAGATAGGCTTGGCTGCCCGCGCATTTCAGATCGTAGAGCAGGGCGGGCTTGCCGTGCGAGGGCGCCTCGGAGATCCGCACGTTGCGGGGGATCATCGTCTCGTAGACCTTCTCGCCCATGAAGCTGCGCACGTCCGCCACCACCTGATTGGACAGGTTGTTGCGCGGATCGAACATCGTCAGCACGATGCCCTGGATGGTCAGGCGCGGGTTGAGGGCGCTGCGCACCTGTTCCACCGTGCGCAGGAGCTGGCTCAGACCCTCCAGCGCGAAGAACTCGCATTGCAGGGGCACCAGCACGGCGTCCGCGGCGGCAAGGGCGTTGATGGTGAGCAGGTTGAGCGAGGGCGGGCAGTCGATCAGCACGTAGGTGATGCCGGCCGTCTCGGGCTGCGTGGCGAGATCCTTGAGGACGCCGCGCAGGCGGTGGGCCCGGTCGGGACTCGCCGCCATCTCCAGTTCGAGGCCGAGCAGGTCCATGGTGGAGGGGGCGATGGCGAGCCGCGGCACCGCCGTCGGCGTCACCGCCCGGCCCAGAGGTGCCTCGCCGGCCATCACCTCGTAGGTCGAGACGCTGCGCTGGCGCCGGTCGATGCCGAGCCCG
Source organism: Methylobacteriaceae bacterium (assembly GCA_947444195.1). Classification (GTDB taxonomy): domain Bacteria; phylum Pseudomonadota; class Alphaproteobacteria; order Rhizobiales; family Beijerinckiaceae; genus Methylobacterium. The sequence continues at coordinate 85,918 of CANEZL010000002.1, forward strand.
GTCGAGGCGTTGCCCTGCGGGTCCAGATCGATCACCAGCACCTGCTCGCCGATGGCGGCGAGCGCCGTGCCGAGGTTGATCGCCGTCGTGGTCTTTCCCACGCCACCCTTCTGGTTGGCGAGGGCGAGGATCCGCAGCGGGCGCTTGCTCACGGCGGACGGCACCGGCTCGGCCGGCGGGGGAGGGACGTCGCGGGTCATGGATTTTTGGGCGCGAGGGCGGTGACGCGAACGATCCGGGCCGCCGACTCGGTTCGGCTCGGAACGAGGTCGTAGGTGACTGTCCACCGCGCGGCCGCCTGGGTCAATTCCGCTTCGACCTCGCGCCCCTTCGGAAACAGGCCGATGGTGCTCTTTTTCAACAGTGGTTCGGTCCAGGCGAGCAGCTGGTCGAGGGGCGCCAGCGCGCGGGCGCAGACCACGTCGACTTGCGCGAAACGCTCGATCACCGCCTCGATGCGGGCGTTGTGCACCCGTGCCCGGGCGCCCGTGAGCCGCGCCGCCTCGGCCAGGAAGGCGCATTTGCGGGCGTTGCTCTCTACGAGATCGACCTGGATCCCCTCGCCGCCGGCGATCGCCAGGATGAGGCCGGGGATGCCGGCCCCGGAGCCGAGATCGAGCCAGCGGCCCGCATCGGGGGCCAGCGCCCGCAACTGCAGGGCATCGGCCACGTGGCGCGTCCAGACCTCGGCCAGGGTGGCCGGTCCGACAAGGTTCTTCACCCCCTGCCAGCGCCGGAGCTGCTCCACGTAGATGTCGAGCTTGCGCGCTGTTTCACGTGAAACAGACGCCTCCGCGAGGACGCGCTCGCGGTCTGTCGCGGCGGTCATCAGGCCCGCGCCGCGGATCGGCCGTCGCGCCGGGCATGGGCCGCGAGCAGGGTGAGGGCAGCGGGCGTCACCCCCTCGATCCGCGCAGCCTGACCGAGGGTGCCCGGCCGGACGGCCTCGAGCTTCACCCGCATCTCGTTGGAGAGCCCGCTGATCCCGGCATAGTCGAGCTGGGCCGGAATGCGCACCGCCTCGTCCCGCCGGAAGGCAACGATGTCGGCCTGCTGGCGGTCGAGATAGACCGCGTAGGTGGCGTCGGTCCGCAGACGCTCGGCGATCCGCGGCGACACGGCGGCGAGCTCCGGCCAGACCGCGGCCAAGCGCGGCCAGTCGATCTCCGGATAGGAGAGCAGCTGGAAGGCGCTCCGGCGGATGCCGTCCCGGTTGAGCGCGATCCCGTGGGCGGCGGCCTGACTCGGCGTGAGGCTCAGCCTATCGAGGCGGCGTCGGGCCTCGGCAAGCTCCGCCTGCGCCGCCGCGAAATGCGCGGCCCGCCGGGACCCGACGCAGCCGAGGGCGAGGCCGCGCGGGGTCAGGCGCTCGTCGGCGTTGTCGACCCGCAGGGAGAGCCGGTACTCCGAGCGCGAGGTGAACATCCGGTAGGGCTCGCTCACCCCCTGGGTGACGAGGTCGTCGATCATCACGCCGAGATAGGATTCCGCCCGGTCGAACCCGGTCGTCTCCCCGCCGCCCGCCCGCCGCGCCGCGTTGAGGCCGGCGACGAGCCCCTGCGCGGCGGCCTCCTCGTACCCCGTGGTTCCGTTGATCTGACCGGCCAGGAACAGGCCGGAGACCCGCTTCACCTCCAGGCTCGCGTCGAGCTCGCGCGGGTCCACGTAATCGTACTCAATGGCGTAGCCCGGTCGGACGATCCGGGCGCGCTCCAGGCCCGGGATGAGGGCGATGAGGGCGTGCTGCACGCTCTCGGGGAGGGCGGTGGAGATGCCGTTCGGGTAGACCGTGGGATCGTCGAGCCCCTCGGGTTCAAGGAAGATCTGGTGCCCCTCGCGGTCGCCGAAGCGCACCACCTTGTCCTCGATGGAAGGGCAGTAGCGCGGGCCGCGGCTGCTGATCCCGCCGGAATACATGGGCGAGTGGTGGAGGTTCGCCCGGATCAGATCGTGCACGCCTTGCGTGGTGCGGGTGATGCCGCAGCGGATCTGCGGCGTGGTGATCCGCTCGGTCAGGGTCGAGAAGGGCACCGGGTCGGCATCGGCCTCCTGCATCTCCAGGCCGGACCAGTCGATGGTCGCGCCGTCGAGGCGGGGGGGCGTGCCGGTCTTGAGCCGGCCGAGCCGGAGCCCGAGCCCGTCGAGGGTGCGGGCGAGCCCCATGGCCGGGGCCTCGCCGACGCGTCCGGCGGGGATCTGCACCGGGCCGATATGGATGAGGCCGCGCAGGAAGGTGCCGGTGGTGAGAACCGCGGCACCGCAGCCGAGCACGCGGCCGTCGCCCAGCACCGCGCCGCGCACACGGCCGTCCCGAAGGAGCAGATCCTCGCAGGCTCCCTCGATCACCGCGAGGCCGGCGGTCTCGGCGATGGCGGCCCGCATGGCGGCGGCGTAGAGCTTGCGGTCGGCCTGCGTGCGCGGGCCGCGCACGGCCGGACCCTTGCGACGGTTGAGCAGTCGAAACTGGATGCCGGCGGCGTCGGCCACGCGGCCCATCAGCCCGTCGAGGGCGTCGATCTCGCGCACGAGGTGGCCCTTGCCGAGGCCGCCGATGGCGGGGTTGCACGACAGGGCGCCGATGGTCGCGGCGGCGTGGGTCACGAGGGCCGTGCGCGCACCGCACCGGGCCGCGGCCGCCGCGGCCTCGGTGCCGGCATGGCCGCCGCCGATGACGATCACATCGTAGGAGGAGGACGAGTCGCTGAGCATGGAGAGGTGATTAGGCGCAGCCGCCGGCCAGCGTCAACGCGACGATTCCCATGCTCCGGCGGCACAGGTCAGGGCCAAGCTCCCACGCAAACGCCGGGACTCGCGGCATGGTCCTTGGATGGCGAGCGTGACATCATCGTGACGGGTCGGGACACGCGTGATGCGGCCCACCCGTCATGGTCCTGTGCAGTGTCGGCGTCCTGGTTTCTGTCTGGGGAGGCGAACATGCATCTCGTGGCGATCGGTCTCGGTGCGACCTGCGTGGCGGTGGGCGCCTACGCGCATTTCAGGGGGCGGTCGCCGGGCCGCGAGGACGCGTTCGGCCTCTTCGCCTTCGGGCTGCTCCTCACCGGGATGTTCCTCAGCCGGGGCTAGATTCCTGTTTCACGTGAAACAGCGCCGCGTCGGCCACGGGCCTATTTGCCGATGCAGAAGCTGGCGAAGAGCCGGTCCAGCACGTCCTCGACGCCGACGCGGCCGGCGACCTCGCCGAGGGCGCGCACGGCCAGGCGCAGATCCTCGCTCACCAGTTCGGGGGGCGTCCCCGCATCGGCACCGGCCACGCGGTCGAGGAAGGACAGGCAGCGCGCCAGCGCCTCCCGATGCCGCTCCCGGGTGAGGAGGGCATCGCCCCCGCCGAGCGCCGCCTCGGCCTGCGCCGTGATCGCGCTCAGGAGGCGTTCCATCCCGGACCCCGTGGTCGCCGAGACCGCGACCGCCGCGCCGTCTCCCAGGCGTGCCGCGAGGTCCGCCTTGGTCCGCACCAGGAGGACCGGCCGGGCATGGTCGTGCATGACTGGCGGCTGCGCGTCCGAGAACAGCGAGAGCACGAGGTCGGCCCCCGCGATCCGCCGACGCGAGCGGGCGATGCCTTCGGCCTCCACCGCATCCTCGGTGTCGCGCAAGCCGGCCGTGTCGACGAGGAGTACCGGCAGGCCGCCGAGATCCAGCCGCACCTCGATGGCGTCGCGGGTGGTGCCGGGCCGGTCCGAGACGATCGCCGCGTCGCGCCGGCTCAGGGCGTTGAGCAGGGTCGACTTGCCGACATTCGGCGCCCCGGCGAGGACCACGGTGAAGCCGTCGCGCAGGCGCTCGCCGCGCCGACCGTCGGCCAGCGCGGCCGCCACCGCGTCCCGCAGCGCGGCCACGCGCCGGATCAGCGCCGCGTCGAGGGCGGCATCGTCCACGTCGCCCTCGTCGGCGAAATCGAGGGCGGCCTCGGCGGAAGCGAGACAGGCGATGGCCTCGCCGCGCCACGCCTCCACCTGCCGGCCGAGGGCGCCTTCGAGCTGGCGCAGGGCCTGCCGGCGCTGGGCCTCGGTCTCCGCCTCGATCAGGTCGGCGATGCCCTCGGCCTCCGTGAGGTCCATGCGCCCGTTGAGCACCGCGCGCCGGGTGAAGGCGCCCGGCTCGGCCGCCCGGCAGCCCGCCAGCCCGGCCAGAGCCCGGAGCACCCCGGCCCGCACGGCGATGCCGCCATGCAGATGGAGCTCGGCCATGTCCTCGCCGCTGAAGGTGTCGGGACCGGGCATCCAGCAGACCAGCGCCTTGTCGAGCACGCTGCCATCGCCCGGATCGCGCAAGGTCCGCAGGGAGAGCCGCCGCGGCGGGGGGAGGGCGCCGGCCAGGGTCTCCAGTACGCCGGCGCAGGCCGGGCCGCTCAACCGGATCACCGCGACGGCCGCCCGCCCGAAGCCGCTCGCGGGCGCGAAGATCGTGCTCTGATCCGTCATTTCGCCATTTCACTCGTGATGGGCAGGGGTCTATCACAGGGCACGCCGGGGGCGGGAGTGCGGAGAAGGCATCGTCCGGAAGCAGGGCTGCCGGCTTCCGGGGCGATGCCGAGGCGCATACGCACGGCATCGGGGAGGAAGCGGATGGACATGCACCGACGCGGCTTCGGCCTCGGGCTCCTCGCCGGCCTGTTCCCCGGCTGCGGCGCGGCCGCGGCGACCGCGGATCTCCAGGCGCGTCTCGATGCCGTCGCGAAGGGTCTCGACGGGCGGCTCGGCGTGGCGCTGCGCGATACCGGAGACGGCCGCGGCCTCGCGCACGCGGCGGAGGAGCGCTTCCCCCTCTGCAGCACCTTCAAGGTCCCGTTGGCGGCAGCGATCCTCGCCCGCTGCGGGGGCGGCACGGAGCGACTCGACCGGGCGCTGCCCTACACGGCGGCGGATCTCGACAGCTATGCGCCGGTGGCGCGGCAGCGGCTCGCCGAGGGCGGGGCCAGCCTGACCGTGGAGGAGGCCTGCGCCGCCGCCATCGTGTGGAGCGACAACACCGCGGCCAATCTCCTGCTGCGCGCGCTCGGCGGGCCCGAGGAACTCACCGCCTGGCTGCGGGGCATCGGGGACGCGACGACGCGCCTCGACCGCTGGGAGCCGGACCTGAACACGGCGATCCCGGGCGATGCGCGCGACACCACCACGCCCGCCGCGATGCTGGCGAGCCTGGAGCGGATCCTGCTCGGCTCCGCCCTGAGCCCGGAGAACCGGGCGCGGACCGAGGGATGGATGCGCGAGGCCCGGACCGGCCTGAGGCGCCTGCGCGCCGGCCTGCCCGCGGACTGGGTGGTGGGGGACAAGACGGGGTCCGGCGCCAACGGCACCGCCAACGTCGTCGCGATCGTCCGCCCGCCGGGGCGTGCGCCGCTCCTGGCCGCGGTCTACATCACCCGGAGTTCCGCCGCCCCCGAGGCGCGGGATGCCGCCCATGCCGAGATCGGCCGCATCGCCGCCGCCCTCGCCCGCTGAGACGTCGAGAGCATGGCCAAGGCCACCCCCGCGACCCGCGCCCTGGACAAGGCCGGCATCGCCTACACCCTGCACAGCTACGCCTACGATCCCGATGCCCAGCGCATCGGCCTCCAGGCCGCCGAGGCCCTGGGCGTGGCGCCGGACCGGGTGTTGAAGACCCTGATGGCCTCCGTGGACGGAAAGCCCGTCTGCCTCCTCGTGGCCTCGGACCGGGAGGTGGGCATGAAGCGGGTGGCCGCGGCCTTCGGGGGCAAATCGGCCGCGATGCTGAAGCCGGCCGAGGCCGAGCGCCTCACGGGCTACCATGTGGGCGGCATCAGCCCCCTCGGCCAGAAGCGCGCGGTGCCGACGGTGATCGATGCCGGCTCGCTGGCCGGGGACGCGGAGATCCACGTCAACGGCGGGGGCCGCGGCCTGCAGATCCGCCTGCGGCCGGCCGACCTCCTCCGGGCCCTCTCCGCCCGCACCGCGCCCCTGGTCTGAGACGGGTCCCGGTCGATCGCTTCGTATGCGTTTGCCCCCGTCATTCCGGGTCGCTCGCCGAGCGAGCCCGGACCCGAAGGGGCGCGTGGAGCGTGCGATCCATGAACACCGCAGGTCCTCGTCCCGATAGTTCGGTGTGCAGGGATCCCGGGCTCCGCTCCGCGGCCGGACTCCGCTCCGCGGCCCCGGGATGACGGTGCGGTGCCTGTCCCGAAGCGATCGACCGGAACCCGTATGCGGTCCTTAACGAACGGTTTACCGCGTTTGGGCAGGGTCCGGGAGAATTGCGGGACGAGGACATGCGCGCGGGAACGGCACGACGGCTCTGCGCGCTCCACTTGGCCGCCCTCGGCCTCGTGCCGGGCGCCCGCGCGGCGGACCTGTTCCTGCCCCCGGGGCCGGCACCCGCTCCGATCTACGGGGGCGCCCCCCGCTACTTTCCCCGCAGCGACGGCAACGAGCGCGTCGTCCGCCGCCCGCCGCCCGCGCCGGTGGCCCTCGGCTGCGTGCCCCGGCGCGTGCCCGTGCCCACCAACGCCCCTGACGATCCGAGCTATGTGGGCTCGGCCTACGGGCTGTCGCGGCCGAGCTATTACGGCCTGACCCCGCCACCCGGCATCGACGATCCCTTCGGCCGCTCCCTGCTGCCCTACTGCCCCTGAGCGGCCGGGCTGGCGCCCGCGGACCTGCCGGATTAAGCCTCTCCGGACGCGCCGGACGCGCCCGCACGGGGGCGAATGCCCGGGAACGGGGATCCTCGCGAATGCGCAGATCCGGCGCCGCAGGCCGATCCCGGAGCCCCGACCCGTGACCCATCCTTCGCCCGGCACCCCCCAGCGCTTCGCGGACCTCGCGGCCCTGCGGAGGCAGGTCGCGGCCTGGCGGGGGGCGGGCGAGCGGGTCGCGCTGGTGCCGACCATGGGCGCGCTGCACGTGGGCCATCTCGCCCTGGTCGCCGAGGCGCGGCGGATCGGGCGCGCGGTGGCGAGCATCTTCGTGAACCCGACGCAGTTCGGGCCGAACGAGGATTTCGCCCGCTATCCCCGCGACGTGGAGGCCGACCTCGCCCGGCTGGGGGAGGGCGGCGCCGACGCGGCCTGGACCCCGGACGTGGCCACCATGTACCCGCCAGGCTTCGCCACCCGGATCAGCGTCGAGGGCGTGTCCGAGGGCCTGTGCGGCGCCTTCCGCCCCGGCCACTTCGCCGGCGTCGCCACGGTGGTGACGAAGCTCATCAATCAGGTCCGTCCCGACGTGGCCCTGTTCGGGGAGAAGGATTACCAGCAGCTGCAGGTGATCCGCCGCGCGGTCGCCGACCTCGACCTCGCCGTCGAGATCCGCGGCGTGCCGACCCTGCGCGAGGCGGACGGCCTCGCCCTGTCCTCGCGCAACCGCTATCTCGATCCCGCGGAGCGCGCCGTCGCGCCGAACCTGCACGCGGTCCTGAACGCGGTCGCCGCCGCCGCCCGCACGGGCGCCGAGACCGCGCCCGCCATCGCGGAAGGCGCCACGACCCTGGAAGCGGCCGGCTTCCAGGTGCAGTACCTCGCCGTCTGCGATGCCGGGAGCCTGCGGCCCCTGGAACGGGTCGCCGGCCCGGCCCGCGTGCTGGCCGCGGCCTATCTCGGCCGGACGCGGCTCATCGACAACGTCGCGGTCTGATCGGATCGCCCATCCCGGGTGGCCGGATCCCCGGCCGTTCCCTTACCCTCTGCGCCGCGGCGTCAGCCGGTGCTGGGCGAAGAAGTCGAGCATGGCCCGCGAGGCGTCCGGTCCGCGGCCGTCCGTGTAGCTGCCGCGGGGATCGCCGCCGGACCAGGCATGGCCCGCCCCGCGCACCCGCCAATCCTCGACGCGGACGCGGCCGTCGGCGTCTCGGTAGCGGGTCCGGGTGAAGGGATGTCCGGCATCCTCGAAGCTCTCGCGGGTCGGCTCGAGGCTGGCGATGCCGGCCTGGGCGAGGATCTGGTCGGCGTTGCGCACGCTCACGGTGCCGTCGTCGTCCCCGTGGAAGACGATGGTGGGCAGGGCCGCGCCCGCTGCGGGGGCACCGAAGCCAGCGGCGGGCGCCGCGCCCGGCGCGCCCGCCTGCATCGCCATCAGCGCCGAGGGGAGATCCCGGGCGCAGCCGGCCGCGAGGCCGGAATGGATGCCCACCGCCGCGTAGAGATCGGGATAGGCCTGCCCGATATTGGCCGCCGCGGCGCCGCCTGCCGACATGCCGGCGATGTAGATCCGGGCTGGGTCGAGGCCGTGCTCGGCGATGAGGGCGCGGGTGAGCCCGGCGACGATGGCGGCCTCGCCGCCCTCGCGGCCCTGGTCGCGCGGCTCGTACCAGTTCCAGCACTTCTGGCCGTGGGCGCGGCGCGTCTGGCCCGGATAGACCACGAACAGGCCGTCGCGCTCGGCCAGGGCGTTCATGCCGGTGCCGGCGGCGAAATCCTCCGGCGACTGCGTGCAGCCGTGCAGCATCACCACCAGGGGCGCGGGCCGCTGCGGCTGGCTCGGGATGAACAGCTTGTAGTCGCGGGATCCCGCGGCGCAGGCGAAGTGGCCGTCCTCGAACGCGCCGCCGGACGGGCTTACCGGCCGCTGCGAGGGGGCGCGGCCGAGGCCGCCGCCCGCCAGACCTTCGAGGCCCTTCAGAACGGGGGCGACGCCGCGGCCGAAGCCGCGCACCACGGTGTCGACCGCAGCCCGCACACGGTCGGGGTTGAGCGCCGAGGCCTCGGCGGTGGTCTCGGGCCTAGTGCGCGCGGCCGGAGCGGGGGAGGCGGGCGGCTCCAGCAGGGCGTCCGGCGCCTGGGGCCGTGCGGACACCCCGAAGAGGCTGCGCTGGATCACCGCCATGGATTCCTCGAGGCGGCCGAGCTGGGTCAGGCGGGTCGCCTCCAGCATGTCGTCGAGATGGGGCGGGGCGCGGTGCGTGCGGTCGGTCATGGGGTCCTCGCAGGGTTCAGCGCAGCCGGTCGGCGAGAGCGGCCTTGACCGCGGGGCTCGCCTGCAGGCTTCCCAGCACCTCCAGGGAGGCGATGGTCGCGCGGGCGAGATCGGGGGTGACGTCGGGGGCGATGGTCGCGAGGCCGAGGACGCGGATCTCGAGCATCCGCCCCTCGGACAGGGCCGCCTCGAGGCTCGGGCGGTCGATCTGGCGCAGGCCGAGCTCGACGCTGCGCCGGGCCACGGATTGCCGCGTCACCTCGGCGTGCCGGTCGATCTGGTTGCGGATCGCCGTGCGGATGAAGTCGCTGCGGTTGGCGTAGACGCCCTCCGCCACGAGGAGGTCGACATGGCCGAGATCGACATGGCCGAGATTGATCGTGATCTTCTCGCTGTCGGCCGCCCGCGCGGCCGGCCGTGCTGGAACCATCACCGGCTGCCCGACGTCGAACATGCTCGCCATCCCCTCACCATCCACGGGGATGGATATGGGGCAGGTGTTGTGCGTTGCAATAGGCGTTGATGCATTGCACCAAAACGTGATGCGACGACCTGAGCGCGGCGCGGCGGCTGCCTGCGGCCGATCAGGCCGGCTCGTCCGCGCCGACATACTCCGCCCAGATCGCGCCGGGACCGAGGCCGGTCCGGAAGCTGTCGTGGCGGGCGCGCTCCGCCTCGGTCAGGCGCGGGCGGTGGCGGCGGGCCGCCCGGGGGGCGGGGCCGGCCTCCAGCGCGAGGCCGGGCATCGGCGCGGTCGCGGCGGGCGCGAAATCCAGGCCCGTCTGCTTGCCGCCGAGGAGCTCCACGTAGACCTCGGCCAGGATCTGCGCGTCGAGGAGCGCGCCGTGCTTCGTGCGCCGGCTGCGGTCGATGCCGTAGCGGTTGCACAGCATGTCGAGGCTGTTGCCGGCGCCGGGATGCTTCTTGCGGGCGAGGATCAGGGTGTCGACCACCTCGCCGAGGACGATGGGCGGCGGCGCGCCCGCCCCCAGCCGGGCGTATTCCATGTTGAGGAAGCCCACGTCGAAGGGCGCGTTGTGGATCACCAGCCGGCCCCCCTCGCAGAAGGCCACGAGGTCGGCGGCGATATCGGCGAAGAGCGGCTTGTCGGCGAGGAACGCGTCCGAGATCCCGTGCACGGCGAAGGCGTCGGGGTGGACCGCCCGCTGCGGGTTGCAGAAGCGGTGGAAGGTCCGCCCGGTCTGGACGTGGTTGATGAGTTCGACGCAGCCCACCTCGATGAGGCGGTCGCCGTTCCTGGCGTCCGTGCCGGTGGTCTCGGTGTCGAGAACGATCTCGCGCAGCATGTCGTCGCCCGTGCGGCCAGGGTTGGAGAAGGGTCGAGGCTAGCCGCCGTCGGTTAACGGAGCGGCGCCCGTGACCGCGGCGACGATCCGGTCCACCTCGGCCTCGGCCGCGGTGAAGCCCCGGCTCGTGTCGATTATGAAATCGGCTAAGTTTCGCTTCTCGGGGTCGGGCATCTGCTTGGCCAGGATCGCGGCGAAGGCGGCCTCGGTCATGCCGGGGCGGGCGAGCACCCGGGCCCGCTGCACCTCGGGCGGGGCCGTGACGACGAGGACGGCATCGCAGCGGCTCTCGCCCCCGGTCTCGTAGAGAAGGGGGATATCGAGGAGGACGAGGGGCGCGTCCGCGTGGCGGGCGAGGAAGTCCCGCGCCACGGCGCCGACCAGGGGGTGGACGATGGCCTCCAGGCGGGCCAGCGCGTCCGGCTGGTCGAGCACGGCGTCCCGCAGGCGGGCGCGGTCGACGCCGCCCTCCGGCCCGAGGGTGCCCGGAAAGGCCGCGCCGATCGCTGCTGCGGCGGCGCCGCCCGGCCCGTAGAGCCGGTGCACGGCCGCGTCCGCATCGTGCACCGGCACGCCGCGGGCGGCGAACATCGCCGCGGTGGCGGATTTGCCCATGCCGATGGAGCCGGTCAGTCCGAGCACGAAGGGACGGCCCTCGGGGCGGGGATGAGCGCTCATCGGTCCGCGAGATCCGCCACGATGCGGGCGCGCAGGTCCGGCGTCACCGCGGGCCGGGTGCCGAACCAAGCCTCGAAACCCGGCACCGCCTGGTGCAGCAGCATGCCGAGCCCGTCGACCGCGGCGAGCCCCCGGGCCCGCGCGGCCGCCAGCAGAGGGGTCTCCAGGGGCGCGTAGACGATGTCGGCCACCGCCGCGCGCGCGGGCAGAGGCGCGAGGTCGAGGTCGAGGGCCGGCTGGCCCCGCATGCCGAGGGCGGTGCTGTTCACGAGAAGCCCGGTCTCGGCGAGGAGGCCGGGGATGTCCGACCACGACGCGGCCTCCGCGATCTCCGGCGCCAGGGCAGCCACCGCCACGGCCCGCTCCGGGCTGCGGTTGGCCACGCGGATCCGCCGCAGGCCGCGCTCGGCCAGACCCACCATGATCGCCCGGGCCGCGCCGCCGGCGCCGAGGATCAGGGCGCTGCCCCCCGTCCGCTCCGGCCAATCCGCCCCGAGGCTCTGGTCGAGATGGCCGATGAAGCCCGGTGCATCGGTGTTGTCGCCGCGGATGCGCCCGTCCGCCTCGACCACGAGGGTGTTGACCGCGCCGATCCGCGCGGCCCGCGGCGTCAGCCGGTCGGCCAGGGCGTGCGCGGCCTCCTTGTGCGGGATCGTCACGTTGCCTCCGGCATAATCGGAGCCGGCTAGATTTTTCACGAAGTCGGCAAAGTCGGCCGGCGCGACGTCGAGCCGCTCGTAGGATCCGGCGATGCCGTGGGCGTCGAGCCAGTGCCCGTGGATCAGCGGCGAGCGCGAATGGGCGATCGGGTGGCCGACGACGAAGGCGCGTCTCATCGCAGGATTCCGCCTGTTGGGGATGGGAGCCGGCGGAGGAAAGCCGGCATGTCAGACCGCGCAGGCATCGGCGAGCCGGCAGGAGGGGCCGCCGGCCTCCTCGATCTGAAGGGTGACGTGGGCGATGCCGAAGCGCGCGCGCAGGTCCTGCGCCGCGGCGGCGAGGAAGGCGTTGCCGGGGTGGCCCCCCGTCATCACGAGATGGGCGGTCAGCGCCGTCTCGGTGGTGCTCATCGGCCAGATGTGCAGGTCGTGCAGGTCGGCCACCGCGGGCAGGGCGCGCAGATGGGCGGCCACCGCCTCCGGGGCGATGCCGGAGGGCACGGCGGAAAGCGACATCGCCACGCTCTCGCGCAGCAACCCCCAGCTCGCCCAGATGATGAGCCCGCCGATGACGAGGCTCACCGCCGGATCGATCCAGACGGCGCCGGTGAGCAGGATCGCGAGCCCCGCGAGCACCACGCCCGCCGAGACGGCGGCATCCGCCAGCATGTGCAGGAAGGCGCCGCGGATGTTGATGTCGTCCTTCGCGCCCCGGGCGAAGAGCCAGGCGGTGAACCCGTTGATCAGGATGCCGATCGCCGCCACCACCATCACCGTGGTGCCGGCGACGGGCTCGGGATGGACGAGGCGGACGACGGCCTCCCACAGGATCGCCCCCACCGCGACGAGCAGGAACACCGCGTTGAACAGGGCGGCCAGGATCGAGGAGCCGCGCAGGCCGTAAGTGAAGCGCGGGCTCGGCCGGCGCCGCACCAGCACGGAGGCGATCCAGGCGACGAGGAGGCCGAGCACGTCGGACAGGTTGTGCCCGGCATCGGCCACCAGGGACATGGAATTGCTGGCAAACCCGTAGCCGGCCTCAATCACCACGAAGGCGGTGTTGAGCGCGATGCCCACCGCGAAGGCGGTGCCGAAGCGGGCCGGCGCGTGGACGTGGCCGGCCGCGCCGTGGCCGTGCGCGTGCCGGTGGCCGCCGGTCCCGTGATCGTCGTGGGCATGGCCGTGATCGTGCCCGTGATCGTGCAAGGGATCCCCCTTCAGAACCGGAGCCATCCGTCCGCGCGCAGATGCGCGAGGAGCGGCAGGAGCGGCAGGCCCAGGATGGTGCTGTGCTCGCCCATGACGGCCTCGAACAGGTGGATGCCGAGACCTTCGAGCTGGTAGCCGCCGACGCTCGCGCAGACGCGCGCCTCGCCGGCGCAGGCGACATAGGCCGCGATCTGCGCCTCATCGAGGGGCCGCACCGCGAGGCGCGCCGTCTCGACCGCGCTGAGCTGCAGGGCCGCCCCGTGCGCCACGGCGAAGGCCGCGTGCAGGTGGTGGCTGCGGCCGGCGAGGCGCGCGATCTGGTCGCGGGCGGCCGCCGCGTCCGCGGGCTTGTGGAGGACGGCCTCGCCCAGTGCCAGGACCTGATCGGCCCCGACTACGATGCGGTCCGGATGGCGCGCGGCGACCGCGAGGGTCTTGGCCTCGGCGAGCCGCCGGGCGAGGTCGTCCGGGGCGAGGCCCGCGCAGGCCGCCTCGAGGGCGCGCTCGTCGATGCCAGGGGCCTCGGTCTCCACGGGGATCCCGGCCGATTCCAGCAGCAGGCGGCGGGTGGCGCTCGTGGAGGCGAGGAGGAGCGGCGCGGGGCCGAGCCAGGGCGAGGGGGCGTTCATCGGCGCCAGTGTCACGGAACCGGCGCGGCGGGCAAGCCGGGCCGCTAGAGCGTGCTGCTGTTTCAGGGAAACAGCAGCACGCTCTATCTATCTGTGATCGCACGATGATCCCGAAAAACCGGATTCCACTTTTTCGCATCGTGCTCTAGGACCCTGAAACGCAAAACCCCGCCGCCCGAGGAACGGGCGGCGGGGTGATCGGGGATACCGGTACGCGACGTGGCTCCCTTGACCGCACCCTGGCAGGTCAACCTTAGCCAAAGCTCAAAGGGGCGGGCGGGCACCTGTCCCGGGTCGAGCCGGGCTCATACCAGATCCGATCGATCCCTTCGGGATGGCGGATCCGGGCCTCGCTCAGGCGCCGCGCGGGCTCGGTCGATACGACCCCCGCTTCGATCGAGCGGAGATCGTATCAGACCGCGATGAACTTCAGGCGATGGTCGCGGTAGAGGTCGAGGATCGCGGCGGCCGTTTCCTCGATGGAGCGGCGGGTCACGTCGATGGTCGGCCAGCGGTTGCGGGTGAACAGGCGGCGCGAGGCGGTGATCTCGTCGGCCACCGCCTCGCGGTCGACGTAGAGGGTCGACTCGTCGGCCTGCAGGCTGAGGATGCGGTTCTGGCGGATCTGCACGATCCGCTCGGGGCTCGCGAACAGGCCGACGATGAGGGGGCGCTTCACCGCCTCCAGGGCCGGGGGCAGGGGCATGCCCGGCACCAGCGGCAGGTTGGTCGTCTTCAGGCCGCGGTTGGCGAGGTAGATCGAGGTCGGCGTCTTCGAGGTGCGGCTGACGCCGAGCAGGATCACGTCGGCATCCTCCAGATCGTCGGGCAGGTTGCCGTCGTCGTGGGCCAGCGTGAAGTTCATCGCGTCGATGCGCTTGAAGTACTCCGCGTTCAGCATGTGCTGCGCGCCCGGCCGCGCCGTGGTCTGCGCGCCGAGATAGGATTGCAGCAGGGCGTGCACGGGCTGGAGCACCGAGAGGCAGGGCGAGCCGCATTCCCGGCAGGCCGCTTCCAGCCGCTGCCCGAGATCGCCGCCGACGAGCGTGTAGAGCACGAGGCCGGGGGCCGCGTTGATCTCCGAGATCACGCGTTCGAGCTGCGCGGCGGAGCGGACGAGGGGGTAGACGTGCTCGATCGCCGAGATGCCCTCGTACTGCGCGGCCGCGGCGCGGCCCACATTGATCAGGGTCTCGCCGGTGGAGTCGGAGACGAGATGGAGGTGGAAGTAGCTGCGGCTCATACGAAATCCGGTCGCTCGCGGAGCTGGAGCACCGTCCCGAAAGGTGGTCGCCGGCCCGCCTCACGCGGACGATGCGGGATCATCGAGCCCGGCGCATCGTCCGATGTGCGAGCCGGCAACCCTTTTCCACCGGTCGCCCTCGGGGGAGTCGATAGATGTGGATAGGATGCCCGACGGCCGGGGTCCAGGGCGGGGGCGGCCGGAACCATCGACTCCGCCCTCAACAGGGCGTGCGGCGGGACGGCCGGATTCCGGGCGTCTGGGAGAATCCGGGACGCGGGAAGGCCGGTCCCGGGACCGGAGCGCGCAAGGCCCTGTTCGGCCTAGCCTATCCGAGACATTAGCCCGAACCCGTTAAAGCCCTCTTAACGCCGCGGCGGCGGGGACGGCCTGTGGATGCCCTTGCGGCCCCGTGATCCAGCCTCCAACAGAAAAAACAGAGTCCTAGAATCTCTTTTCTCTTCTAAGAGGGCCGGTGTGGGGATGGCGTCGTCGCGCCCCGTCCGGCTCGCGCGCTCTCCGCCGAAGCGGCCGCCGGTTCGGCGCAGGAGCGCGCATCGAGACGACAAGACGGTTTTCGGAAACGGCCGAGGGACGGGATGGCGCAGGGCGAGGGGACGGAGCGCAGGCTCATGCGGGTGCTGGCGGGCGAGGCGCTGACCCCGCCGCCGGCCTGGATGATGCGGCAGGCCGGCCGCTACCTGCCGGAATACCGGGCCACCCGCGCGGAGGCCGGCTCCTTCCTCGACCTCTGCTACAGCCCGGACTTCGCCGTGGAGGTGACGCTCCAGCCGATCCGCCGCTTCGGCTTCGAGGCGTCGATCCTGTTCTCGGACATCCTCGTCGTCCCCCACGCCCTCGGGCAGGACGTGCGCTTCGTGGAAGGGGAGGGGCCGCGCCTCGATCCGCTCGCCGGCCGGGCCGAGTTCGAGCGCCTGCGGGAGGCGGACGATCCGGCGGTGTTCGCCCATCTCGCCCCGGTCTTCGAGACGGTGCGGCGCCTGCGGGCCGAACTGCCCCGCGAGACCACGCTGCTCGGCTTCTGCGGCGCGCCCTGGACGGTGGCGAGCTACATGATCGGCGGGCGTGGCACGCCGGACCTCGCCCCCGCCCGGGCGCTCGCCGCCGCCGACACCGCGCTGGTCGACGCGCTCATCGACCGGCTCGTCGCGGTGCAGACCGAGTACCTCGTGCGCCAGTTCGAGGCGGGCGCCGACGCGGTGCAGATCTTCGAGTCCCACGCGGGCAGCCTGCCCGACGCCACGGGTCCCGAGGCGGACGCGCTGGCGCGCTGGTCGTTCCAGCCCATCGCCCGGATGATCGCGGGCATCCGCGCCCGGGTGCCGGGCGCGCGGATCATCGTCTTCGCCCGCGGCTCGGGCCTCGACGGGCATCTGCGCGTGGTGCCCGAGACGGGGGCGGACGCCGTCGGCGTCGACTGGGCGGTGGATCTGGCGGATCTGCGGGCGCGCCTGCCGGCCAGCACGGTGACCCAGGGCAACCTCCATCCCGACACGCTGATCGCGGGCGGCGAGGCCCTGGACGCTGCGGTCGACGCGGTGCTCGCCGCCACGCGGGGCCTGCCGCACATCTTCAACCTCGGCCACGGCATCACCCCGCAGACGCCGGTCGCCCATGTCGAGCGCATGCTCGCCCGCTTGCGGGGTTGAGCCGTGCTCTACGACTGGATCAAGGCGCTGCACATCATCGCGCTGATCGCCTGGATGGCGGCGATGCTCTACCTGCCGCGCCTGTTCGTCTACCATGCCGGCCTGCCGCCGGGCTCGGTGATCCAGGCGGAGACCTTCAAGGTGATGGAGCGGCGGCTCCTCAAGGCGATCATGACGCCTGCCATGATCGCGACCTGGATCTTCGGCCTGAGCCTCGCCTGGATGAGCGGCTACTACGCGAGCCTCTGGCTGCAGGCGAAGTTCGTGCTGGTGCTGGCCATGAGCGGCCTGCACGGCTTCCTCGCCCGCGCGGTGAAGGACTTCGCCGCCGAGCGGAACACCCGCAGCCCGACCTATTACCGGGTGCTCAACGAGGTGCCGACCCTCCTGATGATCGCCATCGTCATCCTGGCCGTGGTCAAACCCGGCGGCTGATGGTCATGGTGTCGAGAGGGCGAGCCCTCTCGCGGGTCCAGGGCGGAGCCCTGGAATGCGTATCACCCGTGCGCGGCCCGCAAGGCCGCGTCGAGATCGGCGAAGAGATCGCTCACATCCTCGATGCCGGTGGAGAGGCGCAGGAGGTCGGGCGGGCAGGGGGTGCCCGGCCCCTCCACCGAGGCGCGGTGCTCGATCAGGCTCTCGACGCCGCCGAGCGAGGTCGCCCGCTTCCACAGGTGCACCGCGGCCGCCGTCGCGATCGCCGCCGCCTCGCCGCCGCGCACCCGGATCGAGAGCATGTAGCCGAAGCCCCCCTCCATCTGCCGCGCGGCGACCGCGTGGCCGGGATCCTCGGGCAGGCCGGGATAGAGCACCCGGGCCACGTGCGGATGGTCCCTCAGCCGCGTGGCGAGGGCGAGGGCGCCCGCCGCCTGGGCGCCGGCGCGCAGGTGCAGGGTGCGGAGCGAGCGCATCAGCAGATAGGCCTCGAAGGGCCCGAGGATGGCGCCCCCGCTCGCGCGGATCGCCTGGATGCGGGCCCAGAACGGATCCGCGCTCCGCGCCGCCAGCACGCCGGCCACCACGTCGGAATGGCCGTTGAGGATCTTGGTGCCCGAATGCATCACGAGGTCGGCGCCGAGCGTCAGGGGCCGTGTGTGGACCGGCGAGGCCGCCGTCGAGTCGACCGCGAGCCGGGCGCCGGCCCCGTGCGCGATCGCCGCCGCCGCGCGGATGTCGGTGACCGTCCAGAGCGGGTTGCCCGGCGTCTCGATCCAGACGAGCCGGGTCCGGCCGGGCCGGACCGCTTGCCCCAGGGCGCGCCCGTCGGCGGCATCCACGAAATCGACCGCGAGGCCGCGGCGCGGGCCTTCCTCGCGCAGCCAGCGCTTGAGCGCCCAGTACATCACGTTGGGCGCCACCACGTGGTCGCCCGGCTCCAGGGCGCCGAACACGGCGGTGGCCGCGGCCATGCCTGAGCCGAACAGCAGGGCACCGGCCTCCGCCTCCTCCAGCATCGCGAGCACGGCCTCGGCCTCGCGCACCGTCGCGTTGTCGGGGCGCGCGTAGGAGAAGCCCGAGGAATAGCCGTTGTCGGGGTCGCGGATGAAGGTGGTGGCGACGTGCAGGGGCGCCACCACGCCCCGGGTGATCGGGTCCACGTGTCCGAGGGCCTGGGCGGCGAGGCTGCGCCGGGAGAAGGCGGCCGGCGTGTTGGTCTCTGACATGGCGGGTCTCCGCTTCCGATCTCGTGTTCCGACGGGCTCTCCTGCGCCGAACCCGGTATCCATCCCGGCGGAGAGCGCGCGCGGATCTGATCCGCGCCCCGGCCGCGCCCTATCTCGAGGGGGCGGGTCGGCGCCGTTCCTCACGGCTTCCGGCCCGCGTGACACGAGGCCAGCCCGCCTCGCAAGGCGCCAAACCGCCGGACAGGGCCGCGACGCGCCCCGTGAGGACCGCCCGATGAGCACCACCGCGACCCACGTTCCCGAAGAGCCGGCCCTGCGCCCCTGGTTGCGCCTGACGGCCGCGATCCTGCCCGTGGCCGCCACGGCCGTGCTCGGCTCGCTCTCCACGCAGAGCGAGATCGACGGCTGGTACGCGGGGCTCACGAAACCCGCTTTCAACCCGCCGAACTGGGTCTTCCCGGTGGCCTGGACGATCCTCTACGCGATGATCGCCCTCTCGGCCTGGCGGCTCCTCGGCGCGATGCCCCGCACCGGCCCCTCGCGCCAGGGCTGGTGGCTCGCGGTGGCGGCCTTCGCGGTGCAGCTCGCGCTCAACGCGGCCTGGACCCCGGTCTTCTTCACGGCCCACGCGGTCGGCGCGGCCCTCGTCGTGGTGGTGGCGCTTCTCGTCATGGTGCTGTGGACGATCCGCCTGAGCTGGCGCTTCGACCGGGGGGCCGCGTGGCTCCTCGTGCCCTACGCAGCCTGGGTGTCCTTCGCCACGCTCCTCAACGCCGCGATCCTGCGCCTCAACTGATCCCGGCTTGACCCGGGCCGAGGCGGGCGCCACACCCCCGCCCTCGGGCGGGGAGGGGGCCATGGCCGGCATCAACGGACGCATCGCGGCGGAACTCGGCGTGGCCGAGGGGCAGGTGAGGGCCGCCGTCGACCTCCTCGACGGGGGCGCCACGGTGCCCTTCATCGCCCGCTACCGGAAGGAGGCCACCGGCGCCCTTGATGATGCGCAGCTGCGCAGCCTGGAGGAGCGCCTCGCCTATCTCCGCGATCTGGAGGCGCGCCGCACCGCGATCCGCGACAGCATCCGAGAGCAGGGCAAGCTCGACGCGGGTCTCGCCGCCCGCATCGACGCGGCCGAGACCAAGGCGCGGCTGGAGGATCTCTACCTGCCGTTCCGGCCGAAACGCCGCAACAAGGCGCAGGCCGCGCGCGAGGCCGGCCTCGAACCCCTGGCCGACGCGCTGCTGGCGCGGCCCGAGCTCGATCCCGTCAGGCAGGCCAGTCAATTTGCCGGCAAAAATGATGTTGCCGACGCGGAAGCCGCCCTCGACGGTGCCCGCAACATCCTGATCGAGCGGGCCTGCGACAGCGCGGAACTCGTGGGCGCGCTCCGCGAGACCGGCTGGCAGCGGGGGCGCATGGCGGCCTCGGTTCGCAAGGGCAAGCGGGAGGCAGGCGAGAAGTTTGCCGACTATTTCGACTTCTCGGAACCCCTCGCCAAGCTCCCGTCCCACCGCATCCTCGCGCTGTTCCGCGGCGAGAAGGAGGAGGTTCTGGACCTCGCCATCGCCGATGCGGAGCCGCCGCGTCCCGGCGTTCCCGTCTGGCAGGAGGCGCGGATCGCGCAGGTGCTCGGCATCGCCGACCGGGGCCGACCCGGCGACCGCTTCCTGATGGAGACGGTGACCCAGGCCTGGCGCAAGCGCCTGAAACCCGCCACCGAGACCGACCTGCGCGCCCGCCTCTGGGCCGTGGCGGAGGAGGGGGCCGTCACGGTCTTCGCGCGCAACCTGCGCGACCTCCTTCTCGCCGCCCCCGCCGGGGCGCGCCCGACGCTCGGCCTCGATCCCGGCTACCGTACCGGCGTGAAGGTCGCCGCGGTCGACGCCACCGGCAAGGTGGTGGCCACCGAGGTGATCTACCCGCACGAGCCCCGGCGCGACTGGAACGGCGCGCTGATGGCGCTTGGCCGTCTGGTGCGCGCCCACGGGATCGAGCTCGTCGCCATCGGCAACGGCACCGCCTCCCGCGAGACCGAGCGGCTCGCCGCCGAGCTCGTGGCCAAGCTGCCCGAGGCCAAGCTCACGAAGGTGGTGGTCTCGGAGGCCGGCGCCTCGGTCTACTCGGCCTCGGCCTACGCCTCGGCCGAGCTGCCGAACCTCGACGTGACGCTCCGCGGGGCGGTCTCGATCGCGCGGCGCCTGCAGGATCCCCTGGCCGAACTCGTGAAGATCGAGCCCAGGGCCATCGGCGTCGGGCAGTACCAGCACGATCTCGCCGAGGGGAAGCTCGCCCGCTCCCTCGACGCGGTGGTGGAGGATTGCGTGAACAGCGTCGGCGTCGACGTGAACAGTGCCTCGGCGCCCTTGCTCGCCCGCGTCTCCGGCCTCTCGGAGCGGGTCGCCGGCAACATCGTCGTCCACCGGGACGCCAACGGGCCCTTCGCCAAGCGGGGGGCTTTGCGCAAGGTGCCGGGACTCGGGCCCAAGGCCTACGAGCTCGCGGCCGGCTTCCTGCGCATCCGCGGCGGCGAGGATCCGCTGGACGCCTCGGGCGTGCACCCGGAGGCCTATCCGGTGGTCAAGAAGATCCTCGCGGCCACCGGCAAGCCGATCACGGCGCTGATCGGCGACACCGCGACCCTGCGCGGCCTCGCGCCGAAGAGCTTCGCGGATGCGAGCTTCGGCCTGCCCACCGTCACCGACATCATCACCGAACTGGAGAAGCCCGGCCGCGATCCGCGCCCGAGCTTCCGCACGGCGACCTTCACGGACGGCGTCGAGACGATCGCCGACCTGCGCCCCGGCATGCGCCTCGAAGGGGCGGTGACGAACGTGGCCGCCTTCGGCGCCTTCGTCGATATCGGCGTGCATCAGGACGGGCTGGTGCACATCTCGATGCTGGCCGACCGCTTCGTGAAGGACCCCCGCGAGGTGGTGAAGCCCGGCGACGTGGTGCAGGTGCGGGTGGTCGAGGTCGATGCCGCCCGCAAGCGCATCGCGCTCTCCATGCGCTCGGACGAGGCCCCCGCGCGGCCCCCCCGCCGCGATGCACCGCCCGCGCCCGGCCGACCCGCCTCGCCCCCGCCTCGCAAGGAGCCCGCGGCGGAACCGGCGGGTGCCCTGGCCGAGGCCCTGCGCCGGGCGGCCCTCGCCAAGGGCGCACCCGGCGGCCGGAAGTAGGCCGAACCCTCAGAACAGGTGCAGGGCGTGCGGCGCGAAGTAGCCGAAGCCGAGCAGCACCGCGCCGGCGGCGCCGAGCAGGCCGCCTGCGAAGACCAGGGCGACGATGCCGGTGATGACCTCGGCCGAGGCCAGCACGATGCCGATCTGGAAGGCCGCCGAGGCCAGTTCGTAGTGGTGGTAGCGGTGCAGGGAGAGGTCGCGCTTCTCCTGGGCGGCCTTGGCCTTCTCGGCGAGCTCCTTGCGGCCCTCGCCCGTGGCGGGCTCGGAATCCCAGCGCGCCATGGTCTTGGCCCACTCGGCGCGCTTGGCCTGGACGATGTCCTGGTTCGCCCCCGGCGGCAGCAGGGCGATCACCTCGTCGGCGGTCTTCAGCACCGTGCCGCGGATGGTGCGGGCCTGGAAATAGGCCCACTGGTTCGACGCCTCGACGTTGGAGCCGATCGCGTCGGTCTGGGCCGCCTTGCCCAGGGTCTCGCTGAAGGCCAGAAACAGGGCCAGCACCGAGATCAGCAGCGCCACGCGCTTGTTCGAGCCATCGACCGCTCCGTGACCACCCGACATCGCCGCTCCGTCCCCTATGATTCGCGAAGGCGGGGGAGCTACAGCGCATCCCGTGCCGCGATGCAACGGCGCGCGGCGATCCTGACGGGAGGTCGGCGATGCGGGTCACGGTTCTCGGGTGCGGCGACGCCTTCGGCTCGGGCGGGCGCCTGCACACCTGCTTCCACGTGGCGGGCGCGGGCAGCGGCTTCCTCGTCGATTGCGGCGCCTCGGCGCTCATCGCCATGCGCCGCTTCGGCGTCGATCCGAACGGGATCGACGCGGTGTTCCTCACCCATCTGCACGGGGACCATTTCGGCGGCCTGCCCTGGCTGATCCTCGACGGGCAGCTCGTCAGCCGGCGCGAGAAGCCCCTGGTGATCGTGGGTCCGCCGGGCCTGCGCACCCGCCTGCCGGCCGCGATGGAGGCCCTGTTCCCGGGCTCCGCCAGCGCCGAGCGGAGCTTTGCCGTGGAGATCCGCGAGATCGAGGCCGGCGCGCCGCAAACGGTCGGCGACGTGCGGGTGACGGCCTTCGCGGTGAACCACCCCTCCGGCGCGGCCTCGCACGCCCTGCGCCTGGAGCAGGGCGGCCGGGTCCTCGCCTATACGGGCGACACGGAGTGGGTGGAGGCGCTGGTCCCGGCCGGCCGGGAAGCCGATCTCCTGATCGCGGAGGGCTACACGGTGGAGCGGCCGGTGCCCTTCCACCTGTCCTGGGCCGCGCTCAGGGCGCGCCTGCCCGAGATCGCCCCGCGGCGGCTGATGCTGACCCATATGAGCCCGGAGATGCTGGCGCATCGGCCCGACGGCTACATCGCCGCCGAGGACGGGCTGGTGCTGGACCTGTGACGGGGCCGCTACTCCGCGGCCTCGACGAAGACGGTGCCGGCGCGCGGCAGGTCGAGGGCGTCCCAGGTCTCGGCGAGCGCCGCGGTGAGCTTGCCGATCTGCGCCTCGTCGTGGAACGGCGAGGGGGTGATGCGCAGGCGCTCGGTGCCGCGCGGCACGGTGGGGTAGTTGATCGGCTGGATGTAGATGTCGTGGAACTCGAGCAGGTGGTCGGCCGCCGCCTTGCAGAGCTCGGCATCGCCCACCATCACCGGCACGATATGCGTCTCGGTGGGGAGCACGGGCAGGCCCGCCGCCTCCAGCGCCGCCTTGGTGCGCGCGGCCTGGCGCTGGTGCGCGTCGCGCTCCGCGCTCGAGCGCTTGAGGTAGCGCACCGAGGCCCGGGCGGCGGCGGCCACGGCCGGCGGCAGCGCCGTGGTGAAGATGAAGCCCGGCGCGAAGCTGCGCACCGCGTCGCAGATCGCGGCCGAGGCGGTGATGTAGCCGCCCACGCAGCCGAAGCCCTTGGCGAGCGTCCCCTCGATCACGTCGACCCGGTCCATCACGCCGTCGCGCTCGGCGATGCCGGCCCCGCGCGGGCCGTAGAGGCCGACCGCGTGGACCTCGTCGAGATAGGTCATCGCCCCGTGGCGGGCGGCGAGGTCGCAGATCCGGCCGATGGGCGCCACGTCGCCGTCCATCGAGTAGACCGACTCGAACACGATGAGCTTCGGCCGGTCGCCGGCCTCGACGAGCAGCTCCTCGAGATGGGCGAGGTCGTTGTGGCGGAAGATGCGCTTCTCGCAGCCCGAGTGGCGCACGCCCTCGATCATCGAGTTGTGGTTGAAGGCGTCCGACAGGATCAGGCAGTTCGGGATCAGCTTGGCGATCGTCGAGATGCCGGCTTGGTTCGAGACGTAGCCCGAGGTGAAGACGAGGCCGGCCTCCTTGCCGTGCAGGTCGGCGAGCTCGCGCTCGAGGTCGACCAGCGGCGAGTTGTTGCCGGCGATGTTGCGGGTGCCGCCCGCGCCCACGCCGCAGCGCCGGGCCGTCTCGGTGAGCGCGCCCACCACCTCGGGGTGCTGGCCCATGCCGAGATAGTCGTTGGAGCACCACACGGTGATCTCGCGGGTCGAGCCGTCGGCGCGGCGCCAGTTGGCGGTCGGGAAGCGGCCGGCGATGCGCTCGATGTCGGCGAAGACGCGGTAGCGCCGCTCCCCGTGCAGCCGGTCCAGGGCGGCGCGGAAATGACCCTCGTAATCGGCCTTGATGCCGGGTCCGGCCGGAGCGGACTTCGAGGCAGCGGGCATCCGGGTCACGGGCATGAGCGTCCTTCGGCTGGCTTGTTCGGACGGGCGAACCGCCGGTGCGCGGGATCGGTCGGGCGGCGCTCCGGGAACCGGAGGTCGGCATCCGCTCTCGCGGTGGTCCTGTCGAACGTGGCGGCGGTTTCCTTGCGGCAGCGTCTTCGGGCGCTGTCGGGGACACGATACAGGCTGTTCTGGAATCGGTTCAAGGTGAGTTCCAACATTCCTGCTCTGCGCGGATCGTCACGCGCGCATCAGGCATCGCCGCGCGGGCGGAAAGACGGGGCGCCGGGCCCGGAGCGGACGAAGGATCGGACAGGGGATCGCGGATGACGGGCAGGAACGACGGGCGGGGCGAGCGCCTCAAGGCGGCGCTGCGCGACAATCTGCGCCGCCGCAAGGCGCAGGAGCGGGCGCGGGACGCCCCGCCGGAACCCGCCGCTGAAACGGCCGCGGAGGCCGATCGGACCCCCGATGCGGGCGCCGCTCCCGATTCCGGCAAAACTCGACTATAGGCTCCGGCTAAGGGCCCGGGCGCTGCGTCGCGCCCATCCGGACACGATTGGCGGCGCCGCGCGAGACCGGGCGCCCGAAGGAACCCGCATGGACCGCATCCACATCACCGGCGGCGCCCCGCTCAACGGCACCATTCCGATCTCGGGCGCCAAGAACGCCGCGCTGCCCCTGATGATCGCGAGCCTGCTCACCGGCGAGACGCTGGAACTCGTGAACGTGCCGCGGCTCGCCGACATCACGGCGCTGACGCGCATCCTGGGTAACCACGGCGTCGACCAGATGGTGGTCGGCAAGCGTCCGGGGCAGACCACCGAGACCGGCCAGACCATCCGGCTCACCGCCTCCAACGTCATCGACACCACCGCCCCCTACGAACTCGTCTCGACCATGCGGGCGAGCTTCTGGGTGGTGGCCCCGCTGCTGGCCCGCTTCGGCGAGGCCAAGGTCTCGCTGCCCGGCGGCTGCGCCATCGGCACCCGGCCGGTGGACCTCCTGATCATGGCCCTGGAGAAGCTCGGCGCGCAGATCGAGATCGACGGCGGCTACGTGGTCGCCAAGACGAAGAACGGCCTGCGCGGGGGCGAGATCAGCTTCCCGAAGGTCACGGTGGGCGGCACCCACGTGGCGCTGATGGCCGCGGCCCTCGCCTACGGCACCACGGTGATCGAGAACGCCGCCCGCGAGCCGGAGGTGGTCGACCTCGCCGAGTGCCTCGTGAAGATGGGCGCGCGCATCCGGGGCGCGGGCACCCCGCGCATCGAGATCGAGGGCGTGGCCCGCCTCAACGGCGCCCGCCACGAGGTCCTGCCCGACCGGATCGAGACCGGCACCTACGCCATGGCCGTGGCCATGACCGGCGGCGACGTGATCCTCGAGAACACCCGCGCCGACCTCCTGCACGCGGCCCTCGACATCCTCGCGACCACGGGGGCCGAGATCACCCAGGTGCCGGACGGGATCCGGGTGCGCCGCAACGGCGGGGGCATCGCCGCCGTGGACGTGACCACCGATCCCTTCCCCGGCTTTCCCACCGACCTGCAGGCGCAGTTCATGGCGCTGATGACGCTGGCCAAGGGCTCCTCGCGCATCCGCGAGACGATCTTCGAGAACCGCTTCATGCACGTGCAGGAACTCGCCCGCCTCGGGGCGCGGATCCGGCTCGACGGCGATGCGGCCATCGTCGAGGGCGTGGAGCGGCTGAAGGGCGCGCCGGTGATGGCGACCGACCTGCGCGCCTCGGTCTCCCTGGTGATCGCGGGGCTCGCCGCCGAGGGCGAGACGCAGATCAACCGGGTCTACCATCTCGACCGCGGCTTCGAGGCGCTCGAAGCCAAGCTCGGCCGCTGCGGCGCGCAGATCGAGCGCGTGCGGGCCTGAACGGGAAAGGGCCGCCGGAGAACCGGCGGCCCGATCGGGAAAACCCTGGCCGGGGCGCTCAGCCGCCGATGGCGCCGCGCTTGAAGCCGAAGCCCGGCACCTCGCAGCCGCAGGGCGTGTTGAAGGGCGCGGGCCGGGTCACGCAGTTGCCGCGGGAGGTGACGCAGATGCTGCCGCCACCGCGGCGGCCGAAATCCCGGCGGCGCTCGTAGCGATCCTCGTCGTAGCGGGGCCGACGCTCGTAGCGGTAATCGTCGTAGCCGCGGTCGTAGCGGCGGGGGCGGTCGTCGTAGTACTGGGCGCTGGCCGAGACGGTCCCGAAAGCCGTCCCGAGGCTCAGGGCGGCGAGGGCGGCGAGGGTGATGCGCTTCACGAGTGTCGTCTCCTCGGGGAAAAATCCGGTGCTGCGGCGAAGGCATATAGGGCGCCGGCTGAACGGCGCATGATCCGCCCGGCGGAACAGGCGCCGCCGCCCATCGCCGCCCCTGCGCGCCGCTGTTGCCGGAGGGCGCTTCCGCCGCTACCTACCGCCCGAGTTGCCGATCACCTGAACCCCGGCCCGAGCCCTCCGCTCGAGCCCTCCGCCCAGATCCGTTGCCGCGCCGGCTCCGCGCCGGCGTTTCACGTGAAATTCACCCTGATCCCGCGCCCCTCCGGAAGGGCGCCCCCGCGCGAGGGACCCGCATGGAGCGTCCGTTGGAGCTTCTGAAGCTCGCAGCCCTCGACCCCGAGGATCTGACCGTGCTCTCGGCGCACCTGCAGGACGCTGTCCTGCGGGCGGGGGACCTCACCTATCTCGCCGCCGAGCACCGTTTCGTCCTCGTCCTGCGCCGGTTCGACTGGTCGGTCCCCGAGGGCGAGCCGGCCCGGCGGCGGCTCGCGGGCGTCCATTTCGAGCGGGTGCTCGGCGTGCGCACCCGCGGCCTCGCCCCGGGGCGCGAGCCGGACGCCGCCCTCAACCTGCTCGCCGTCACCTTCACCCCCGCCGAGGCGCCCTCCGGCACGGTGACCCTCGTCTTCTCCGGCGACGTGGCGATCCGCCTCGACGTGGAATGCGTGGAGGTCCAGATGAAGGATCTGGGCCCCGTCTGGGAGGCTGACGGGCGCCCGGTCCACGACGCCGCCGGCGCCTGAGCCAGAGAGAACGAAGACAACCCGATGGTCCGCCTCGACAGTTCCAGCCCGGATTTCGCGCAAGGGTTCGCGCGCCTCCTCACCGTCAAGCGCGAGATCGCCGAGGACGTGGACGAGGCCGTGCGCGGCATCATCGCGGGCGTGGTCGAGCGGGGGGACGAGGCGCTGGTCGATTACAGCCGCCGCTTCGACCGGCTCGGCGAGGACTTCACCCACGCGCGCCTGCGCGTCGGCGAGGACGAGATCGCCGCCGCCGTCGCGGCCTGTCCGGCCGAGCAGATCGCGGCGCTCGAGACCGCCGCCGCGCGGATCGAGAGCTTCCACCGGGCCCAGATGCCCGCCGACCACCGCGAGACCGACGCGCTCGGCGTCACCGCGGGCTGGCGCTGGACGGCCCTCGAATCGGTCGGCCTCTACGTGCCGGGGGGCACGGCGAGCTACCCCTCCTCGGTCCTGATGAACGCGGTGCCGGCCCGCGTCGCGGGGGTGCCGCGCATCGTCATGGTGGCGCCCGCCCCCGAGGGCCGGGTGAACCCCCTGGTGCTCGCCGCGGCGCGTCTCTCGGGCGTGCACGAGGTCTACCGGGTCGGCGGCGCCCAGGCGGTCGCGGCGCTGGCCTACGGCACGGCCAGCATCGCGCCGGTCGCCAAGATCGTCGGCCCCGGCAATGCCTGGGTCGCGGCGGCCAAGCGCCGGGTCTTCGGCCAGGTCGGCATCGACATGATCGCCGGCCCCTCCGAGGTGCTGATCCTGGCGGACGCCCACGCCAACCCGGACTGGATCGCCGCCGATCTCCTCGCCCAGGCCGAGCACGACAGCGCGGCCCAGGCCATCCTCGTCACCGACAGCGCGGATCTCGGCGATGCCGTGGCCGAGGCGGTGGAGCGGGCGCTCACCACGCTGCCCCGCCGCGCCATCGCCGAGGCGAGCTGGCGCGATTACGGCGCGATCATCCGGGTGGACGATCTCGACGCGGCGGTGCCGCTCGTCGACCGGCTCGCCCCCGAGCACCTGGAGATCGAGACGGCGGACGCGGAGGCGCTCGCCGCCAAGGTGCGCAATGCCGGAGCGATCTTCCTCGGCGCGCACACGCCGGAGGCGGTCGGCGACTATGTGGGCGGCCCCAACCACGTCCTGCCCACCGCCCGCTCGGCCCGGTTCTCCTCCGGGCTCGGCGTGCTCGATTTCATGAAGCGCACCACGATCCTTGCCTGCACCCCCGAGAGCTTGCGGGCGCTCGGGCCCGCGGCGATAACGCTGGCCCGGTCGGAGGGGCTGGATGGCCATGCCCGCTCCGTCGCGATCCGCCTGAACCTGTGAGGCCGGCCTGACATGTCCGAGGGGAAGAAGGAGCGCGGGCGCAACCGCCTCATGGCGGTGACCCTCGACGAGGATTCGATCGGCCGGGGCAATCCGGACCAGGAGCACGAGCGCGCCATCGCGATCTTCGACATCCTGGAGGACAACGCGTTCACGCTGCCCGGCCGCGACGAGGGCCCCTACCGGCTCACCCTCGGCCTCGTGGAGAACAAGCTCTCCTTCGCGATCAGCACCGAGGCGCGCGAGCCGGTGATGACCCATCTCCTGTCGCTCACCCCCTTCCGCCGGGTGATCCGCGACTACGAGATGATCTGCGAGAGCTACTACGCCGCCATCCGCACCGCCTCGCCCACCCAGATCGAGGCGATCGACATGGGCCGGCGCGGCCTGCACAACGAGGCCTCCGAGACCCTGCGGCAGCGCCTGGAGGGCAAGGTCGATCTCGACCACGACACCGCGCGGCGGCTCTTCACCCTGATCTTCGCCCTGCACTGGAAGGGCTGAGGCCGTGCCGTCCCGGCGCGGAGGTCTCACGGGGCGCGGCCGCGCGGGGCGGGCGTGAGCGCCGCCATGGACGAGGTCGTCCCCGGGACCGCCCCGCAGAGGAAGCGCGTCCAGTCGGTCCTGTTCATGTGCAACTTCAACGCCGTGCGCTCGCCCGCGGCGGAGGCGATCGCGCGCCACTATTTCGGCAAGTCGATCTACGTGCAGTCGGCGGGCGTGCGCGAGGGCGAGCCGGTCGATCCCTTCATGGTCGCGGCGCTGGACGAGATCGGCATCGACGCCGCCAAGCACCGGCCCCGCACCCTCGAGCAGCTGGAGGAATGGGAGGGCCTGAACTTCGACCTCATCGTCACCCTGGCGCCCGAGGCGCACCACGCAGCCCTCGAACTGACCCGCTCGCTCGCGGCCGACGTGGAGTACTGGCCGACGCCGGACCCGACGATCCTGCAGGAGGCCTCCCGCGAGCAGCGCCTCGACGGCTACCGCGACGTGCGCGACGGGCTGATCGCGCGGATCAAGCGGCGGCTGAAGGCGTGAGCGGCGGCAGGCGGCGCAGGGACGTCACCGGGCCGTAGCTCTTCTCCAGGATGCGCGCGCGCGCCGCCGCCAGGGGCTCGATCTCCACCTGCATGTGGTGACCGTTGGCGTGGATCAGGCGCGCGGCGTCGAGCATCATCCCCACATGGCCGCGCCAGAACACGAGGTCGCCCCGGCGCAGGTCCGCGTGGTCCGGGGGCAGGGCGTCGCCCAGCGCCCGCTCCTGCTGGTCGGCGTCCCGCGGACAGGGCAGGCCCGCCATCTCCAGGCAGAGCTGGACGAGGCCCGAGCAGTCGAGCCCGAGGCTGGTCCGCCCGCCCCAGAGATAGGGGGTGCCGACGAGGCGCTCGGCCGTGCCCGCGAAGTCGGGGGCGACCGCGGCGACGGGCCGGCAATGGCCGGCGAAGACGTAGCCCCCCGCCACGGCGTAATAATCGCCCGCGCTGCCCGTCACCGCGAGGCCCGCGCCGAGGCCGAGATGGGCCCGCACCGGCCGCTTCAGGTCGGGCTCGGGATAGAGGAAGGTGCGCAGGGCCGCGACCCGGTGGGTGGGCTCCGGCGCGGCAGGGCCCAGGCTGTCGGCGGGCAGGTAGCCGACATAGCCGTCGCGCACGATCTGGACCCAGGCGAAACCGTCCGCCACCGCGTAGACGCGCACCGCGTCCCCCTGCACCGCCTCGGTGTCGAGGCCGCTCGCGCGGCTGGGCGCCCGGTGCAGGGGCGCGGCCGGCACGGCGACCCGGCGGAGTTCGGGCTCCACGAACCGCGCCGCCTCGACCCGGCCGCGCAGGCCCGCATCGGCGAGGTCGGGCCGGGCCGGGGTCAGGCGGGGATCGAGATGCGGGCCGGCGGGGGGAGACGTCACGTGGGACGTCACGGGGGCGGGCATGGGAACATCATGACGTTGTCCGGCGGAAAGATCCTGCCTCAGCGCCAACCGCGGCGGATCGATGACCGGAGCCGCCGCTTCGCGGCATTCTGACGCATTCGTGCGGGTCGGGGCGTCGTGGACTCGGTCCGATGCATAATGAATGCGCCTCCGCTGCACCGGGAGCCGGCATCGGGCGCTCTGCGATGACCCCCGATGCCCAGCGACGGGGCGGGCGCGGCGACCGGCGCGACGGACGGGGCTGGTTCTCTCGTGATGCACTGCACAATAGCCTCGAAGCGTACTATGTTCGGGCCATGACCAGTGCGAGCCGTGCCGTGAAGAAGACCCCGAAGAGCTTCGCCGACCTGCCGCCCATCCGGGTGCGCCGGGAGCCGCCCACCGTCACCGAGGCGGTGGCCGCCGCCCAGGATCTGGCCGACGACATCGAGCAGCAGGTGGAGATCGCCTGCGGCCTGATCGGGCTGCCGCCCGACGAGGTGCGCCCGCACGTGGTGGCCGCCTCCCGCAAGAAGCCCGAGCGGGTGCCGGAGCGGATCCTGAGCCAGGCGGGCCCGAGCCGGGCGCCGCGCACGGTCATCGTGGAGCGCCGCACCCGCGCGCCCGTGGTGGTCGAGCGCCGCGGCCGGCCCCTCGACCCGCGCCGCTGAGGGCGGTGCCGGGCGGGTCGAGCCTCGCCCGCACGGGAAGCCGGGCCCCTCACCAGGCGAGCGTCTCGCCCCTGTAATCGAAGTACTGGCAGCCCGGCTGGCCGAGCCGCGCCTCGACCGCGTCGGCCATGCCGGCGACGCTCGTGGCCACGTCGAGGTCGGCCTCCGCCCCGCCCATGTCCGTGCGCACCCAGCCGGGATGGACGAGGAGCACGCCGAGCCCGTCCCCCTGGTGGCGGACGGCGAGGCTGCGGGCCAGGGTGTTGAGGGCGGCCTTGCTCGCCCGGTAGATCTCCCAGCCCCCGCTCTCGTTGAGGGCCACGCTGCCGAGGACCGAGCTCATGAGCGCGAGGCTGCCGCCGGTTGCCAGCCGGTCGCGAAACGTTTCCGCGAAGCGGATCGGGCCGATCGCGTTGGTGAGGTAGACCTGCGCGGCCACGTCCCGCGGGACGGCATGGGCCGGATCGTGCGCCTGCGTGGCGACGCCGGCCACCACGAAGATCAGGTCGAAACGCTCCGCGCCGAGCCGCCCGTGGAGGGTCTCCACCGCCGCGTCGTCGTCGATGTCCACGGTCTCGACCCGCACCCCCTCCGCCTCGAGGGCCGCCAGTCCGGGGGAGGCGCCGCGCTGCGTCGCGGTCACCCGCCAGCCGCGCCGCAGGAAGGTCTCGGCGAGCCCGAGGCCGAGGCCGCGGGAGGCGCCGACGATCAGCGCGTTCTTCTGCGTATCCATGGGATCTTCTCCGGGGCCGTTCCGAGGCCCGTAGACCGACGAGGTCGGTCACAGGCCGGGGCTGGAGAAGGTGTCGCCCGCCCGCCGCGTGCGCGGTCGCACGCGAAGCTTCAGTCGGCGGCCCGGGCCGACCAGGTGGCGTGGCGCACGTTCGGGGTGCGGGCGAGGGCGTCGGTGACCGCGTCGAGCTCCCGGCTCTCCACCGTGTCGGCGAGCAGCGTGGCGACGAGTTCCACGCTCTCCTCGCCCCGCTCCACCACCTCGACGCCGCTCACCGGGTAGTTCGCGGCCTCCAGCCGCTCCACGAGCAGGTCGCGGGTGGGGCCTGCGGCCTCGGGCGTGGTGGTGAGCTGGACCTCGTAGGTCGCCTCGGTCTGGTCCTCGCGGATCGGCGCGCGGTTGATGGCGTTCACGAGGGGGCGCAGCAGGGTGTTGCAGGCGAGCACGGCGGCGGTGACGAAGCAGGCCTCCAGCGGCAGGTCGGCGCCGGCAAAGGCGCCCACGGCCGCCGAGCACCAGAGCGTGGCGGCCGTGTTGAGGCCGCGCACGTTCATGCCCTCCTTCATGATCACGCCGGCGCCGAGGAAGCCGATGCCGGAGATCACGTAGGCGACGGTGCGGGTCGCGCCCTCGCCGCCGGTCAGCCGCATGCCGAGATCGACGAAGGCCGCCGCGCCGAGCGCCACGAGGACGGCGGTGCGCAGGCCCGCCGTGCGCTGCCGATACTGCCGCTCGGCCCCGATCAGGGTGCCGAGGCCGAAGGCGACGACGAGGCTGACGGCCGAGTTGATGGTCTCGGGAAGCGGGGTGAGGGTGATCATCGGATGCCTCCTAGACAGCGCCCGGTGACGAAACCGTGACGGTTCGGCCCGCCCGGGGCGCGGAGGCAAATCGTCCGCCC
Organism: Methylobacteriaceae bacterium; assembly: GCA_947444195.1. GTDB lineage: Bacteria > Pseudomonadota > Alphaproteobacteria > Rhizobiales > Beijerinckiaceae > Methylobacterium. The sequence goes on from CANEZL010000002.1 coordinate 118,246, forward strand.
CCCGCGGTTCGGCCCGGGGCGGGATTGACGCTCGGCCCAGGCAGCGGGCACACCGGGCCCATGGACCTCACAAGAGTCCGGCGCCGGACAACGGCGCGTTTCGAGGAGACGGCCAGGATGACGGAGTTCCCGCCCGCGGCGACGCGTGCCGCCGGAGCCGCGCACCTTTGCGGAGCCGCCCATCCCGCCGGAGCCCCGCGCGCATGAGCGGCGCCACCCTCGCGGCCCGGTCCGAGGCGGCCGATGACGGGCTCCGCGCCCGGATCCTCGCCCTGCGCGACGGGCTGGCCCACGGCCTGATCGGTGCCGACCGGCTGGTGGAGCGCCTGCTGATCGGGCTTCTCACCGGCGGCCACCTCCTCATCGAGGGCGCGCCGGGCCTCGCCAAGACCCGCGCGGTCAAGCGCCTCGCCGACGGGCTCGACGGCTCCTTCGCCCGCGTCCAGTGCACCCCCGACCTGATGCCGGCCGACCTCACCGGCACCACCGTGTGGCGGCAGGATGCGGGCACCTTCGAGTTCCTGGCCGGCCCCCTGTTCCACGCCCTCGTCCTCGTGGACGAGGTCAACCGCGCCCCCCCGAAGGTGCAGTCGGCCCTGCTGGAGGCCATGGCCGAGGCGCAGATCACAGTGGCGGGCCGGACGCACCCGCTGCCCGATCCCTTCATGGTGGTGGCCACCCAGAACCCGATCGAGCATGCCGGCACCTTCCCCCTGCCGGAGGCGCAGCTCGACCGCTTCCTGCTCCACGTGGTGGTCGAGATGCCGGACGAGGCCTCGGAGCGGCGCATCCTCGACCTCGTCGAGGGCGAGCTCACCCACCATGCCGAGGCGATGCCGGTGCGGCTCGGCCTCGACGAGGTGCGCGCCGCCCGCGCGGCGGCGCTCGCCACCTACGTCTCCCCCGCGCTCAAGGATTATCTGGTGCGGCTCGTGGCGGCCACGCGCACCGATGCGGCGGCCCCCGACCTGCGCACGGCCATCGAGCACCCGGCCTCGCCGCGCGGGACGCTCGCCCTGATGCTCGCGGGCAAGGCGCGGGCCTATCTGCACGGGCGCGACCACGTCATCCCCGAGGACGTGACGGAACTGGCCGCCGACGCCCTCGCCCACCGGATCGGCCTGACCTGGCGGGCGGCCGCCGAGGGCCGGACGACGCGCGGCCTCGTGGGCGAGCTGGTGCAGCGGGTGCGGGCGCTCTGACGGTGGCGGCCACGGCGGAGCCCCGGGAGCCCGGCATCCACCTCTCCGGCGAGGCGCTGATGGGCCTGCGCCACCTCGCCCGCCGCGGCTCGGCGCCCGCCACCCGGACGCTCGCCGGCCTGCCCGGCGGCATCGTGACGAGACGGCGCGGGCGCGGCTCCGAGCCCGAGGACGTGCGGCTCTGGTCGGAGGGCGACGACACCCGCCACATCGACCGCAACGCCACCGCCCGCACGGGGGAACTCCACGTGCGCACCCACCACGACGAGCGCGACCGCGCCGTGGTGCTGCTCGCCGATTTCCGGCCCGCCATGCTGTTCGGCACGCGTCGCGCCCTGCGCTCCGTCGCGGCGGCCGAGGCGCTGGCGCTCCTCGGCTGGCGCGTGGTCGGCGACGGCGGCCGCGTCGGCCTCGTGGTGGCGCGGGCCGGCGAGCCCACCGCCCTGCGGCCGGCCGGCGGGGAGCGGGCGATGACCGCGGTGACCGGCGCCCTGGCCCAGGCCCATGCGGAGGCCCTCGCGGCAGCGGGAACCGACGACCCGCCGCTCGCCGACCTCCTGAACGTGGCCGCCAAGCTGCTGCCCTCGGGGGGCCACCTCGTCATCGCGAGCGCGCTCGACGCGCCGGGGCCCGATTTCGAATCCCTCCTCACCCTGCTCGCCGAGCGCGTCTCGATCCGCCTGGTCCTCGTCAGCGACGTCTTCGAGCGGGCGAGGCCGCCGGGCCTCTACCCCTTCGCCCTGCCCGACGGCCGGCGCGGCCTCCTCGATGCCGGCCGCACCCGGCCCGCGGAGGTCAGCGCCGAGACGCGCCTCGCCGACTACGCCCGCCGCGGCATCGCCGGCGTCCGGCTCGACGTCGAGGCCGGGCCGGAGGCCTACGCCCCGCTGATGGAGCGGCTCGATGCGGTGCTGTGACGGGGCGGGGCGATGAACCCCGACACCCTCTCCCTCGACCAGCTCCGCGGGCTGCACCTGCCCGGCAACGCCGCCGGCGCCGTGCAGGGCGAGATCGTGGCCGCCGCCGTGCTCGGCTTCGCCCTGGCGCTCCTCCTCGGGCTCGCCCGGCACCTGCGCCTGCGGGCCGGGGCCTCGTTGCGCCGCGCGGCGCTCGCCGAACTCGCCGCCGCGCGGGCCCTCGAGCCCGAGGCGCGTCTGGTGGCGCAGGCGGCTCTCCTGCGGCGGCTTGCCCGCACCCGCCTCGGCGAGGGGGCGGCCGACCTGCGCGGGGCGGACTGGGCGGCGGCCCTCGACCGCCTGTTCACCACCGACTTCTTCGGCAAGGGCGCGGGCCGCGTCCTCGCGGACGGGCTCTACCGCCGGGCCGATCCGGACCCCACCGGGCTCGACGCGGAGCTCGGCCGCCTGATCGGCCGGATGCGAAGCTGAGCCGATGAACGCGCTGAGTGCCTTCCTCACGGCCTTCGACCTCGCGACCCCCCTCGCGCTCCTGCTGCTGCCCCTGCCGCTGCTGGCCGCCCGACTCCTGCCCGCCGAAGGGGAGGGCGGGAGCGGGGCGCTGCGCGTGCCGGCCTCCCTGGTGCCGGAGGCGGCAGCGGCGGGCGGCCTCAGCGCGCGCGGCCGGCGCCGGGCCTGGATCGTCTGGACCCTCTGGATCGCCCTCGTCGCCGCGCTCGCGGGGCCCCGCCTCGTCCTGCCCGCCCTGGCCCTGCCGGCCTCGGGCCGCGAGATCATGCTGGCGATGGACCTCTCCGGCTCGATGGAGCGGCGCGACTTCGCCCTCGACGGGGAGACGGTGAGCCGGCTCCAGGCCGTCAAGCGCGTGGGCGCCGACTTCATCCGCCGCCGGGCGGGCGACCGCATCGGCCTCGTCATCTTCGCCGATCAGGCCTTCGTCGCGGCGGGCCTCACCTTCGACACGGCGAGCGTCGCCCGCGCCCTGGAGGAGGCGACGATCGGCCTCGTCGGGCGCTCCACCGGCATCGGCGACGGGCTCGGCCTCGCGCTCCGCCGCCTCGACGTGCGCGAGCCGGGGACGGCCCCCGCCGAGGGCGCGGGCGGGCGCGTGGTGATCCTGCTCTCGGACGGGGCCAACAATGCCGGCCAGACCACGCCGCGGGACGTGGCGGCGCTCGCCCGCGACCTCGGCATCCGCGTCCACACCATCGCGCTCGGCCCCCGCGACCTCGCCAACGCCGACGGCGAGCAGGACGTGGTCGACACCGAGACCCTGCGCGCCATGGCCGAGGCGAGCGGGGGCAGGGCCTTCCGGGTCCGGACCACGGACGATCTCGTGGCGGTGGCCGACGCCATCGACGCGCTGGAGGGCGGCCGGGCCAAGGCGCCGCCGCTCCCCCTGCGCCGCGATCTCTGGCCCTGGCCGGCGGGGCTGGCGCTCGCCTGCGCCGGCCTGCTCCTCGCCACGCGGAGGAGCCGATGAGCCTCGCCGCCCTCGCCCTGCTGCGCCCCTGGTGGCTCGCGGCGCTCCCCGTGGTGGCCCTGCTGGCGCTCCGCGCGGCCTGGCGCGCCGCGCCGCTGGGGGATTGGCGCCGGGCCATCGATCCGGGCCTGATGCGCCATCTCGAGCGGCGCGGGGCCGTGCTCGGCGGGCGGCGGCAGGCCAACCGCGCCGCGGCCGCCGCGGCCGGGCTGATCGCCCTGGCGCTCACCGGGCCGGCCCTGGAGCGCGGGGACGCGGCGGCCTTCCGCAACCTCGACGCCACCGTGATCGTGCTCGACCTCTCCCGCTCGGTGACGGATGGCGGCAGCCTGAAGGACCTGCGCCAGACGGCGCAGGCGGTGGCGGAGGCCGCGGGCACCCGCGCCGTCGCCCTCGTGGTCTACGCGGGCGACGCCTATCTCGCGATCTCGCCGACGACCGACCGCGACAGCTTCGGCACCACCCTGTTCGCCCTCGACGCGGACACGGTACCCGACCGCGGCAGCCATCCCGAGCGCGGCCTCGCGCTTGCCCGCCGAACGCTCGCCGAGGCCGGCGTGGTCGCCGCCGACGTGGTGCTGATCACGGACGGCGACGGCATCGGCGACGCGGCCCTGCGCGAGGCCCGGGCGCTCCGGGCCCGCAACTGGCACCTCCAGGGCCTGTTCGTGCCCGCCGGCGAGGGGGGCGCCAGGGCGCTGCCCCCCGGCGCGCCGAAGCCCGACCGGGCGGCCCTGGACGGGGTCGTCCGGGCCGGCGGCGGGGTGGTGGCCGATCTCGCGCAGCCCGCCCCCGTCCTCGACGCGGTGGGCGCGCCGACCGCCCAGCATCTCGCCGCCGCCGGCTACACCGTGCTGGCCTTCACCGATCTCGGCCGCTGGCTGCTGCTGCTCGCGGCCCTGCCGGCCCTCCTCCTGTTCCGCAGGAGCGCCTGATGGAGCGCGCGATCCCGACCCCCGAGGGCGTGCGGCGCCTGCCCCCGGGTCCCGTGCTGCCCCGGCGCTGGCGCCGCCACGCCCGCGCCGCGGGCCTCGTCCTCACGGGCGCCGGCCTCCTCGGCCTCGCCGCCCTGTCCGAGCCGCGCACCGGCTTCGGCCGGCTCCTCATGGGGGTCGGCCTGCCGGGGTTGGCGGCCGAGGTCATCGCCGATCCCGCCTGGCGGGGGCCGGCCCTCTACGCGGCGGGCGATTACGCGGGCGCCGCCGCCCTCTTCCGTGAGGGCGGGCGACGCAACAGCTACAATCTCGGCAACGCGCTCGCCCGGCTCGGCGATTTTCCGGGGGCGATCACGGCCTACGACGCGGCCCTGCAATTCAACCCGCGCGATGCCGACGCCCAGGCCAACCGCTCCCTGATCGCCCGGATGATCGCCGAGGCGATCGACCGCGGGAAGGGCGGCGGCATCGCCAACGGCACGGCGCAGTACGGCGCCCGCTACAACAACACCGCGAACCAGGACCCGAACGACGACATCAACGCCGCCTCGAGCGGCGAGGGTCTGGCCGGCAACAAGGAGGCCTCGGCCAGCGCCTCGCTGCCCGGCAACAGCAAGGTCGCCCGGCGCGGCCGGGCGGAGCAGCAATCCATCGATTCGGGCCGCGGCGAGGCCCGCGGCTCGGCGAGCGACGCGGCCGGGCGCGGGCGCACGGGCGGCGGCTCGGCCATGGTGGCCGCGCCCCCCGAGAAGGAGGTCCGCCGCGTGACCAAGAGCTTCGAGGCCCACGAGATCCGGCCCGACCGGCTCTGGCTCCAGACCCTGCCGGACGATCCCGGCCGCTACCTGAAGCTGCGCCTCAAGGCCGAGCAGACCCGCCGCGTCGAGGCCGGCACGGCCATGCCCGCCGGGAGCAACCCGTGGTGATTCTTCTCGGAGTGAGACCGGTCCCGATCGATCGCCCCGGTCCCGGACGGGCCTCTCCTCCCCCCGGATCCCGGGCTTGCCCGAGATCCGCACCTTGCTTGCCCGGATCGGGCAGGCCCGATCCGGGTGGGGCGGAGCCGGAGGTGGGGGTGGCGCAGGATGAGGCGGGACGGTGCCTTCTGCACCACCCCCACCCCGCACCCCTTCCCGCAAGGGGGAGGGGACAGGCGTTCTTCCAGCCACTGGAGCGATCGGTCGGACCGCGTACGACAGATCGGGGAACCCGCGCGCCGAGGCCCCGGTCTTCCGCGAAGCGGGGCATTCGGTGCGGGCTCGCGCTCGTCCTCCTCGCCGCCGCGCCCGCGCGCGCCGAGATCGAGCCCGGCGACCTCACCCTCACGGTGACGCCGGAGCGCAACGGCAACGCGGCGCCCTACGCCCGCGAGATGGTGCTGCTGCGCCTCCACGGGGTCTACCGGCAGCAGATCCTGCTGGAGGAGATCGTCCAGCCGACGCTCGCCAATTTCAGCTGGACCCAGCTCGGCCGCGACAACTGGACGAAGACCCGCCTGCCCGACGGGCAGGTGGGCTTGGCCTTCGACCGCACCATCGCGGTGTTCCCCCACCACGCGGGGGACTTCACCATCGAGCCCTTCGTCCACCGCCTCACCGTGAACGATGCCGGCACGCGCCGGCTGGTGGAGGTGCGCTCGCAGGCGATCCCGTTCCCGGTGGCCCCCTGGACCCAGGGGACGGGCGGGCCGGACGTGAAGGAGCCCTGGTGGCTGCCCGCGCGCGACGTCAGCGTCACCGATTCCTGGAGCCCCGATCCCGAGACGGTGAAGCTCGGGGAGACCACGCGCCGGATCGTCACGGTGGAGGCGCAGGGCATGGTCGCCGAGGGGCTGCCCCCCCGGCCGGTGATGCGCACCCGCGGCATCCTCACCTTCGCCGGCCCCGTCACCCGCGAGACCGTCCTCACGCCCACCGGCCCGGTGGCGCGGGTGACCTACCAGTGGGACGTGCGGCCGGGCGTGCCCGAGATCATCCCGCTGGACGCCATCACCATCCCCTGGTTCGACACGGTCTCGCGCACCATGCGCGAGGCGGAGATCCCGGCCCGCCAGATCGGCGGCGGCCTGGTGGACCGGGAGGGCGGCCTCGGGCCCCCGCGGGAGACCGCACCGCTCCTCGTGATCGCCGCCGGGCTCGCCGCCTTCGGCCTCGGCCTCGTGCTGCTCGGCTTCGGGCCGGGCGCCCCGCGCCTGCGCCTGCCGCGCGCGCGCCGCCGCGCCCTCGCCCGGGCCGCGGCGGGGGGGGACCCGGCCGCCGTCCGGGCGGAGCTGGACGGGGCGATGCGGGCCGAGCCGGAGCTCGCCGCGCTCTGGCGCGACCGCCCCGCGATCCGCGACGGCCTCGCCGCCCTCGACCGCGCGGTCTACGCGCCGGCCGGAGCCCCGGCTCCGGATCTCGCGGAACTCGCCCGCCTGCTCGGCCGCTCCGAGCGGGTCCCACCGCGCCCGGGCACGGCTGGAGCCCGGCTCAAGCCCCTCGACGGGCCGGCCTGACGCGGGATCCGATCGAGCGCTTCGGCTGCCGCGGATCCCCCTCGCCCCGCTTGCGGGGAGAGGCCTGTCTGCACCCTGTCGTGCAGACAGGAAGCGGAGGCGCAGCCGAAGCGGCGGTGAGGAGGCGGCTCAGGACGAGGCTCTTCCGGCCAAGCCCCCTCACCCTCGGCTGCCGCCTCGATGCGACGACGACGGGGTCGTCGCATCCCTCTCCCCGCAAGCGGGGTGAGGGGATTCAGTGGCCTCCGGATGAGATCGACCGGACTCGGTACGAGACCGAGCGCGACAGGAGCGAGGGCCCCGGAAACGCGAACGGCGCCGGGCAGAAGCCCGACGCCGTGTGCGAAACGCCCGTCCGGAAACGGCTCAGGTGTTCATCGAGTCGAAGAAGTCGCCGTTGCTCTTGGTCTGGCGCAGCTTGTCCAGCAGGAACTCGATCGCGTCGGTGACGCCCATCGGGTTGAGGATGCGGCGCAGCACGTAGGTCTTCTTGAGCGAGTCCGGCGGGACCAGCAGCTCCTCCTTGCGGGTGCCGGAGCGGGTGATGTCGATGGCCGGAAAGATGCGCTTGTCCGAGACCTTGCGGTCGAGGATGATCTCGGAATTGCCGGTGCCCTTGAACTCCTCGAAGATCACCTCGTCCATGCGCGAGCCGGTGTCGATCAGCGCGGTGGCGATGATCGAGAGCGAGCCGCCCTCCTCGATGTTGCGCGCCGCGCCGAAGAAGCGCTTGGGCCGCTGGAGGGCGTTGGCGTCGACGCCGCCGGTGAGCACCTTGCCCGACGACGGCACCACGGTGTTGTAGGCACGTCCCAGGCGCGTGATGGAATCCAAGAGGATCACCACGTCGCGGCCGTGCTCGACCAGGCGCTTGGCCTTCTCGATCACCATCTCGGCGACCTGCACGTGGCGGGTGGCCGGCTCGTCGAAGGTCGAGGCGATGACCTCGCCCTTCACCGAGCGCTGCATGTCGGTGACCTCCTCGGGGCGCTCGTCGATGAGCAGCACGATGAGGTAGCACTCGGGATGGTTGAGGGTGATCGACTGGGCGATGTTCTGCATCAGCACGGTCTTGCCCGTGCGCGGCGGCGCCACGATCAGCGCGCGCTGGCCCTTGCCGATGGGCGCGACGATGTCGATGATCCGGGGCGAGAAGTCCTTCTTGGTCGGGTTCTCGAGTTCCAGCTTGAACCGCCGCGTGGGGAAGAGCGGCGTCAGGTTGTCGAAATGGACCTTGTGCTTGATCTTCTCGGGGTTCTCGAAATTGATCGTGTTGACCTTGAGGAGCGCGAAGTAGCGCTCGCCGTCCTTGGGGCCGCGGATCGGGCCCTCGACGGTGTCGCCGGTGCGCAGGCCGAAGCGGCGCAGCTGGGTCGGCGAGATGTAGATGTCGTCCGGGCCCGGCAGGTAGTTCGAGTCGGAGGAGCGCAGGAAGCCGAAGCCGTCCTGCAGCACCTCGACGGTACCCGAGCCGATGATCTCGACCTCCTTGGCAGCGAGCTGCTTCAGGATGGCGAACATCAGCTCCTGCTTGCGCATGGTCGAGGCGTTCTCGACCTCGACCTCTTCCGCGAAGGCGGTGAGCTCGGTCGGGGTCTTCGCCTTGAGATCCTGGAGCTTCACCTCGCGCATGCCGTCGAGTTCGGTCACGGCGCCGGTGGGCTCGGCGGGCAGATCGGCCGCCACGATTGCGTCGGAGGATGCGGTCATGGGGTGTCTTGAACCGACGTGAGGCTTGAGAATACGGGGGATGGATAAGATCCGCGCCGGGCCTTTGACGGAAGGCGCCGGGGACCGGGCTCGCGCGTCGATGAAGGCGGAACCCGTGGCATCTGGGGATCGAGCCTTACAGGCTCGGGATGCGGTGCGGCACTTATTTTTTAAGGAGGGCCGAGATGCTCTAGCCCATTTTCCGTGCCGGCTCAAGTCCATCCCGGGTGCCGGCCCCGGATCGGTCGAACCGGAGGCCCGGCCGGACGTTGGGGAGCGGTCCCCTCGATCCGAGCCGCCGATGCCCGCACCCCTCGTCCGCGCCGCCTTCCTGCTGGCCCTGAGCCTGCCCCTCCTCGCCGCGCGGCCCGCGGCGGCGGAGAGCCCCGCCAAGGCCTACCAGTTCGGCGAGCGGCAGTTCAGCCGGGCCTGCCGGCCGCCGCTGAAATACGCGGCCGGGGCCTGCGTTCGCCGCTGCCCGGCGGGCTACCAGGACATGGGCCGCACCTGCCGCTACCGCAGCATGCGCTGGTGAGGCTCAGCGGCGGCGCAGGCGCACATAGAGGGCGCCGGAGCCGCCGTGGTGCTGGGCCGCCTCCTCGAAGCCGAGGACGATGCCGTGCAGGTCCGGCCCGCGCAGCCAGTGCGGCACGGAGCGGCGCAGCACGCCGCGCTCCGAGAAGGCGTCGCGGAAGTCCGGCCCGCCCTTGCCGGTGACGACGAGGACGTGGGCGTGGCCCGCCGCCCGCGCCCGCAGCAGGAAGCCGGTGAGGGCGGCGTGCGCCTCGTCCTGATACATCCCGTGCAGGTCGATCCGCGCCTCGATGGCGAGGCTGCCGCGGCGCAGGCCCAGACGGGCCTGCCGCTCCAGGCCCGCGGGCGGGCGCGGCACCGGCGGCGGCGCCTGATAGGGCGCGGCGGTGGGCATCCGCACGGGCTTCGCCGCCGGGCCGGGCTTGGCCGCGAGGCCGGCTTTAGGCGCCTCCGTCTTGGGCTGGCGCGGCACCGCGGGCAGAGCGGTCTTCCGGGCCTTGGCGGGCCGGCCGGCTCCGGGCTTCGTCGAGACCGTGGCCGCAAGGCCCGGCACGAGCGCGGCCGTCGCCGCGGCGGCGTCCGGCTTCGGCGCCTCCGGCCGGGCGCGGCCCCGCAAGGGCTTGATGAGCTTGGCGATCTCGGCCCAGAGCCGGGCCTCTTCGCCGGTGAGGGTGCGCGGACGCCGGGGGCGACGCATGGCGGTTCTCAGCGCCCCGCCGCGGACGCGTCGCCGCGGGGTTTGGGCAGCAGCACCACGAAGCCCACCGCGTCGCGCAGGTCCCCCGCCGCGGCGCCCGCCCGCGCGCCCGTGCCGAGATAGAGATCCCCCCGCGCCGGCCCGACGATGGCCGAGCCGGTATCGGCGGCCACCACGAGCCGGCCGGTCTCCTCCGCCCCCGCCCCCGGCAGCCGCCCCTCCAGCCAGAAGGGCAGGCCGTAGCGCCAGAGCCCGGCATCCACCGCGATGCTGCGGCCGGGGCTGAGCGGCGCGCCCGCAGCGCCCACGGGGCCGAGGGCGGGGTCCTCCACCGGGGCGAGACGGAAGAAGATGTAGGAGGCGTTGGCCCGGATCAGCCGGCGCGCGGTCTCCGGGTTGGCGCGCAGCCACGCGGTCCAGCGGGCGAGCGTCAGCCCTTCGAGGGGGAGGTGCCCCTCCTGCACGATCAGCTTGGCCACCGCGGTGTAGGGGCGGCCGTTGCGCCCGTCGTAGAGCACGCGCACGGCCCGCCCGTCGGGCAGGCGCACCCGGCCCGACCCCTGGACCTGGAGCACGAGGAGATCGACGCCGTCGCGCAGCCAGAGGAGCGGCCGCGCGCGCCCGCCCAGCGCCCCGTCCTCGATCGCCGCCCGGTCCGGATAGGGTTCGAGGCCGCTCGCGACCGCGCGCCCGGCGCGCAGGGCGGGGTCGAGGCCGGGCCGCGTCTCGCCGGGCTCCAGGATCACGAGATCGTCCGGCCGCGCCAGCACCGCCGCGGTGTAGCCGGGGCCGGGCTCCAGGGCGCCGGCGAGTTCGGGCTCGAAATAGCCGGTGAGGAAGCCCTTGGCGCGCTCCGGCCCGCCCGCCGCCTCGGGGGGGCGCACGATCCGGTAGGCGGAGAAGCGCTGCGCGAAGAAGGCGCCGGCCCCCTCGGGCGGCGTCGCCGCGGCCTCGGCGCAGGCGGCGGCGAGATCCTCGGCCGAGCCCGTCGCCGCGGGGGCGATCGTCGCCGGCGGCGCCGCGCAGACCCGGCGGAAGGCGTCGAGGGCGGCGGCGGGGTCGGGGCCGGGAAAGCCGGCCAGGTCCGCGGCGGCGACCGGTTCCAGCCGCGCCTCGCCGACCCGCGGGGGCCCGGCCGCGGCGACCGGTCCCGGCAGCAGGCCCGCGGTCAGCAGGAGCGCCGCGAGCCGAGGGCCGCCGGAGGCGCGAGGTTTCGGCACGGCGCGGTCGCGGGCAGGCGTCAGGCGCCCGCTTCGGTGGCGACGAGCTGCCAGTTCGGGTCGCGGGAGCCGAGGGTGCGCGCGAAGGTCCAGATGTCGGGGACCTCGACCACGGTCTCGGCGCTGCCGTCGATGACGGTGCCGCCGGCATCGCGCGTGGCGGTGATCAGGTTCGAGATGAAGCGCACGGTGACCTGCGCGACGCGGTTGCGCACCTCCACCGCGACGATCTCGGCCTTGTCGATGGAGACGAAGGTGGTCTCCAGGGTCTGGCGGTTGCGCTCGCGCTCGCCGATCGCCCGCTCGAACGCCTCGGCGACCTCCTTGGAGAGGAGCCCGCGCAGGGTCTTCCGGTCGCCCTTGGCGAAGGCGATCATGATCGCCTCGTAGGCGGATTTCGCGCCTTCCACGAAGGCGCGCGGGTCGAAGCCCGGCTCGGCCTGCACCACGGCCTCGAGGCCGCGGGCGACCTCGGAGCCGGGCTCGGCGATGCCGCGCCAGTCGCGGGCGGGGGCGTTGCCCGCCTGCGGGCGCTCGGCCTGCACGACCCGGTCGCTGCCCGGCAGGCGCACGACGTTGTCGCCCTCGCCGCGGTTGCCCGGCTGCTCCGCGCGGTTGCGCTCCACCGGCTTGAAGGGCGAGCGCTCGGCACCGGTCTTCTGTCCGAGGACGGAGCGCAGGCGCCAGATCACGAAGACCGCGAGCGCCAGGAAGATGATCGTCGTCAGATCCAAGGTATCCTGCATCACCGATCCGATGGCGGCTGCCGGAAGCCGGCCGGCCTCGAGAAAATTCCGCGACGGACCCGGGGCTTCCCCTGCGGCAAGCACCCCGGCCCCGTTCCGCGAAGCGCCGCACCGGGGCCGGGCGGCGTCGCACGCATTCGTCATATCCGACAGCCGCGCCGGGATCGAGCCGGATCCTGTCGGGCGCGGACAACCGACATTCGCTTGCATATGGGACAGGCGCGCGGCCTGTTCCAGGCGGCACCTGCGCCGATCGGGCCCGGGACCGGCCCGGATCCCGCGCCGCGTCGTCGCGGCAACGGCCTCGGAAGCGGTTCGCTTGTCGGCACCGGACGGGCGTGTTAGCGGCCTGCCGATCCGGCCCGCGGGCCTGAGCCGAAGCGCCCGCGCGGGGCGCGCCACGACGCTGGCCGTCGCCCGCGAGGGGGCGCGGACCATCCATTGACCTGAGGAGGATACCGCCATGGCCGACTCTCCGGCACCGAACGGCAACGGCGGCGCGCCGCAGGGCGAGGGCGCACCCACGATCAACGCGCTCGCGCAGTACGCCAAGGACCTCTCCTTCGAGAACCCGAACGCGCCGCGCTCCCTGCAGCCGCAGGAGGGCCAGGGTCCGCAGATCAGCATCCAGGTCAACGTCAACGCGCAGCAGCTCGCCGAGACCGACTTCGAGGTCGAGCTCACGCTGGAGGGCGACGCCAAGATCAACAACGAGGTGCTGTTCGCCTTCGACCTGAAGTATGCCGGCATCTTCCGCATGCTGAACATCCCGCAGGACCAGCTCCACCCCGCGGTGATGATCGAGTGCCCGCGCCTGCTCTTCCCCTTCGCCCGCCAGATCGTGGCCGAGGCGGTGCGCAACGGCGGCTTCCCGCCCCTCTACATCGACCCGATCGACTTCGTCGGCCTCTACCGCCAGAAGGCGTTCGAGGCGCAGCAGCAGGCCGGCGGCCCGCTCGCCTCCTGAGATCTCGGGATCGTTCCCGGTCGCGCCGCGGTCGGGAACGGCGCCGGACGACCGTTCGGTTCTCCTCCGGCCCGGCATCCGATCCGGCGGAGAGCGTCCCATCCCGGCCATCCGCCCCGGCGTGCCGCACGCCGGGGCGTTTTTGTGTCGCGGTCGCCAAACCATCCGGCCGTCCGGTGCGTTCCGGGGGCGAGGACGGCTTGGCCGTGACCGTGGCCGTGCTTGCCGGCCGCGGTCGCGGAACCGGCGGTCCGGATTCGCGCCACGGGATCGCATGCTCGCCACCACCCATCTCGCCCTGATCAACGTCTTCACCGGGGACATCCAGGGCGGCCTCGGGCCCTTCCTCGGCACCTGGCTCGCGGGCGCCGCCGCGTGGAGCCCGGCGCGGATCGGCCTCGTCACCACCCTCGTCGGCGTGGGCTCGCTCCTGCTCAGCGCGCCCTTCGGCGCCCTCGTCGACCGGCTCGGGCGGCCGCGCCTGCTCATCGCGCTCGCCTGCGGCGCCATCCTGTGCGGCACCCTCGCCATCCTGCCCGCCCGCAGCTTCGGGGGGGTCTTCGCCGCGCAGATGCTGGCCGCGGCCGGCGGCACCCTGCTCCTGCCCGCGGTCACGGCGCTCACCCTCGGCATCGTCGGCAAGGACCGGTTCCCGCAGCAGCAGGGCCGCAACCAGGCCTTCAACCATCTCGGCATCCTGCTCGCGGCCGGGCTGATCAGCCTCGGCACCGGCCTCCTCGGCGGTGCGGTGGCCTTCTGGGTGCTCGGCGCCATGGCGGTGCTCGCCATCGTCGCGACCGTGACGACCCCCGGCCACTGCTACAGCGAGCGCCGGGCCGTGGGCTGGAAGGAGGATGCCGACGACAAGCCCGAGCGGGCCGGGCTGAAGAGCATCGTCGGCAATCGCCGCCTGCTCGTGCTCGCGGTCGCGCTCGCCCTGTTCAACCTCGGCAACGGCGGCATGCTCTCGCTGCTCGGCCAGAAGCTCGTGGCGACGGCCGCCGACGCCACCACCTGGACCGCCCGCTACGTGATGGTGGCCCAGCTCGTGATGGTGCCGGTGGCCCTGTTCGCGGGCTCGCTGGCCGACCGCAGCGGCCGGCGCCGGCTCCTCCTCGTCGCCTTCGCCGTGCTCCCCGTGCGCGCCCTGCTCTCGGCCACGATCGACGATCCCTACTGGCTGATCGCGGCCGAGGTGCTCGACGGCGTCGCCTCCGGCATCGTGGGCGTCGCCGTGCCGATCGTGGTGGCCGACCTCACCTGGGGCTCGGGCCGCACGCAGACGGCGCTCGGCAGCCTCAACGCGGTGCAGGGGATCGGCGGCGCCCTCTCGGCCTGGTACGGCGGCCTCGCCCAGGGGCTGCTGGGCTGGAGCGGCGCCTTCCTGGCGCTCGGCGCCCCGGCGCTCGCCGCCCTCGCCCTCGTGATCTGGCTCGACGCGACGCCCGAGCCCGGGCGGCGGGCGCGGCGGCGGCAGGCCCGCACGGCGGCGCAGGGCGCCTGAGCCCGGGGCCTCGCCCCGGGACATGCCCCGCGGGCTCACGGGCCCGCGAGGGGCGGAACCCCCGCGGCGGCCATCGGTTGCGTCCCCCGTGGTGCAGCGCGGGAGGTCGGTGCCAGCCATGACGCAGGTCGAGAACGCCGCCGGACGCACCCTCGTCACGCAGGAGCCGCGGGAGACCCCGTGGCTCAGCGTGGTGTTCGGCTACGGCCCGATGCTGCCCTTCGTGGCGGGCGCCGCCGCGGCCTGGTGGCAGCGCGGCGCCTGGGACGAGCTGATCCTGCTCGCCACCATCCTCTACGGGGCGGCGATCCTGCTGTTCCTCTCGGGCGTGCGCCGCGGCGTCAGCTTCCGCACCCCCGGCGGGCCGACATTCATGCAGATCGCGACCATGCTCGCCCTGTTCTGCCTCGGGCTCGGTGCCCTCCTCGTCGTGGTGATCCTCGGCAACCGGGTGATCGCCCTCGATCTTCTCATCGCCGGCTTCGTCGCCGTGGCGATCCTCGATCCGATCGCGGCGCGCCGCGGCGAGGCGCCCCTGTTCTTCGCGCGCCTGCGCCCCCTCCAGATCCCGATCGCGGTGCTGAGCCTCGCCGCGCTCCTCGTGCTGAAGCTGATGTCGCCTTACTGACGGGCGGTTGCCGCTGGCCCGCGCCCTGCGTTAGAGCCCGGCAAACACCCGTTCAGACGCGAAGCGACCCGCCATGTCCAAGGCCGATCCCAAGAAGGCCGATGCCGCCAAGGCCGATAATGCCAAGGCCGACACCCTGAAGCCCCGCCTGCCGCGCGGCTTCGTCGATCGGCGCGCCGACGAGATCGCCGCCCAGGAGCGCATGCTGGAGCGCATCCGCGCGACGTTCGAGCTCTACGGTTTCGAGGCCCTGGAGACCCCCTTCGTCGAGTACACCGAGGCGCTGGGCAAGTTCCTGCCCGATCTCGACCGGCCGAACGCGGGCGTGTTCTCCTTCCAGGACGACGACGAATCCTGGCTCTCGCTCCGCTACGACCTCACCGCGCCGCTGGCCCGGCACGTCGCCGAGCACTACGACGCCCTGCCCAAGCCCTACCGGAGCTTTCGCGCCGGCACCGTCTTCCGCAACGAGAAGCCGGGGCCGGGCCGCTTCCGCCAGTTCATGCAGTTCGATGCCGACATCGTGGGCTCCGCCTCCGTCGCGGCCGATGCCGAGGCCTGCATGCTCATGGCCGACACCCTGGAGACGCTCGGGCTGGCCGGCCAGTTCGTCATCAAGGTCAACAACCGCAAGGTCCTCGACGGGGTGATGGAGGCGATCGGGCTGGCCGGCGACGACCGGGCCGGCCAGCGCCTCACCGTGCTGCGCGCCATCGACAAGCTCGACCGCCTCGGCGCGGACGGGGTGCGCCAGCTGCTGGGCCCGGGCCGCAAGGACGAGAGCGGGGACTTCACCAAGGGCGCGGGTCTCGACGAGGAGCAGGTCGGGCGCATCCTCGCCTACGTCGCCTTCCAGCCCTCGGCGGATGCGGGCGCCGACCGGCTCGCCTTCTGGGAGCAGTTCTTCGGCTCCTGGCGCGACGTGGTCGGCACCTCGGAGACGGGGCGCGAGGGCATCGCGGAACTGCACGCCATCATGCGGCTCTGCGAGGCGGCGGGCTACGGCCACGACCGCATCCGGGCCGATGCCAGCGTGGTGCGCGGGCTCGAGTACTATACCGGCCCGGTCTACGAGGCGGAGCTGACCTTCCCCGTCACCAACGAGGACGGCCAGGCGGTGCGCTTCGGCTCGGTGGCCGGCGGCGGGCGCTACGACGGGCTCGTGGGGCGCTTCCGCACGGAGCCGGTGCCCGCCACCGGCTTCTCGATCGGCGTCTCGCGCCTGTTCTCGGCGCTCCAGCTCGTGCGCAGCCCGCTCCTGTCCGCCTCGCCCAAGCCCGGCCCCGTGGTGGTGCTCGTCCTCGACCGCGAGAACGTCGCCGACTACCAGCGCCTCGTGGCGGCGCTCAGGGCCGCGAACATCCGGGCCGAGCTCTATCTCGGCGGCGCCGGCATGAAGGCGCAGATGAAGTACGCCGACCGCCGCCGCGCCCCCGTGGCGGTCATCCAGGGCTCGAACGAGCGCGCGGCGAACGAGGTCCAGATCAAGGACCTGATCGAGGGCGCGCGCGCCGCCGAGACCATCGCCAGCAACGCGGAGTGGAAGGCCGCGCGGCCCGCGCAGTTCTCCTGCCCCGAATCCGAGCTGGTGGCGCAGGTGCGCGCGGTGCTGGCCCGGCACTTCCCGGAGGGGTGAGACCGTCTCCGGTTCCCCGCTCGGTTCCAGACGGGCCTCTCCTCCCCGCAAGGGGGAGGGGACAACAGCCCTTTCCGGTCGCCGGTACGAACCGGATCGGACATCGGAGAGGCGCGCGACCAGGGTCGCACGCTCGACGCCTCACGACATGCAGGCATCCTCCGCCTTCGTGAAGGCGGCGGGCTTCGGCTCGTGCTCCGGGGGACGGTTGCGGCCGAGGGCGCCGTCCGAGCGGGCGCGCAGGTAGGTGTAGATGTCCGGCAGGTAGCACATCACGTTCCGGTTCTCGCCGAAGGCCGGCATCACCAGATCCTGCGCGGCGCTGACGTCCTTCTTGCCGCCCACGACGATGCCCGCGAAATGCGCGTAGTCCATGCCCTTGAGCGCATCGACCAGGGACGGGGCGTAGCTGGAGCCCAGGCCGTCGGGCCCGTGGCAGGCCAGGCAGTTCGCGCTGTAGCGCACGTATCCGGACATCGTGTACCAGTCGACCTTCCGGCCGCCGTCGCTGACGTGGTAGGTCGGATCGCCGTTCCGGTCGGTGTATTGGCCGTCCTGGACCTTGGCGGGCTGCGACGCCCCCGCGCTCTTCGGGTCGGCGGAGCCGCTGATCGTGACGGGCCGCTGCCCGGCGGCATCGGGACCGGCCGCGCCCGCCGCGTGACAGACCGAAACCAGGGCGACCAAGCTCACGAATGCCGGTACAGCGGGTTTCATGACCGTTCTCCGGTGATGTTCCGTCTCGACAAGGGCAACCGATACTGCGCGGTTCCGCTCTCGCCGGCTCGGCCTCAGGTCACGTTTTCGAGAAGACGGTTCGGGAGCGGAGTTCTATCATCCGCATCGCGCGAGAGCTTGGTCGGGCGCCCCGTCGCCCCCGCATCCACCGAGTACGGCCCCCGGTCGGGGCAAGGGCAACCGTCCGGCAAGCATCCGGCGGCAATCCCGCCGGTCTGCGTATGCGAAACGGTCGCCAACGCCGCCCCCGGTTGCTACAGAGCCGCCGGACAGGGGCGAGTGGAGCCGATGACACGACCGGAAGCGGAGACGGGGGCGGATGGGGCCGAGCAGGCGCGGCTCCTCGCGCATCTGGCTGCGGCGGGCTATGCCAGCGTCACGCCGCCGGTGCTGCAGCCCATCGAGCCCTTCCTCGAACTCTCGGGCGAGGACATCCGGCGCCGCATCTTCGTGACGCAGGACGTCGCCGGCGCCGAGATGTGCCTGCGCCCGGAATTCACCATTCCCGTCTGCCGCCTGCACCGGGCGCGCGGCGAGGCGCAGGCCGCCGATTACAGCTATCTCGGGCCCGTGTTCCGCCTCGCGGCCGAGGAGCCCGACGAGTTCCTCCAGGCCGGCATCGAATCGATCGGCCGCAGCGACATCCCGGCGGCCGATGCCGAGGTGCTGGGGCTGGCGCTGGAAGGGCTCGCCCTGTTCGGCCATGGGGACCCCGCCGTCCGCCTCGGCGATATGGGCCTCACCGTGGCGCTCCTCGACGGGCTCGGCGTGCCGCCGGCCGCCAAGCGCCGGACGCTGCGGGCGCTCGCCGCCGGCCGCTCCCTCGACGCCGTCGCCAACGCGGCGCTGCCCGAGGATCCCCATGCGGGCCTGCTCGCGGCGATCCAGGGCCAGGACCCGCGCGGGGTGCGCGCCTTCGTGGAGGACGTGCTCGCCATCGCCGGCATCTCGGCGGTGGGCGGGCGCTCGGCCGGCGAGATCGCCGAGCGCTTCCTCGCCAAGGCCGCGGCCCAGGCCAGCGGCGGCGCAGGGCTGAACCCCGAGAACCGCGCCCTGATCGACCGCTACCGGGCGATCTCCGGCGATCCGGATGCCGCCGCGCGGGCCCTGCGCGCGCTCGCCGACGAGGCCGGCATCCGGCACGACGCGCTCGGCGCCGCCCTCGACCTGTTCGAGGAGCGCAACGGCTTCATCGCCGCCCGCGGCCTGCCCCTGGAGCGCTTCCGCTTCAGCGGGGGCTTCGCGCGCAATCTCGACTACTACACCGGCTTCATCTTCGAGGTGACGGGTGCCGCGGGCGGGCCGGTCCTCGTGGGCGGCGGGCGCTACGACGGGCTCCTCACCCATCTCGGGGCGCCCGAGCCGCAGCCCGCGGTGGGCTGCACCTTCTGGGTCGATCGCGTGGTGGGCAGCAGCAGCGTGGTGGGCGGCAGCAGCGTTGTGGGAGGCGGCCGGTGAGCGCGTCCGAGGGGCCTCTCGTCCTGGCCGTGCCCTCCAAGGGCCGGCTGCAGGAGAACGCCAACGCCTTCTTCGCCCGCGCGGGGCTCAAGCTCGCGCAGGGGGCGGGCGCCCGCGACTACCGCGGCAAGCTCGTGGGCGTGCCGAACGTCGAGGTGCGCTACCTCTCGGCCTCCGAGATCGCGAGCCAGCTCGCCTCGGGCGCGGCCCATCTCGGGGTCACCGGCGAGGACCTGATCCGCGAGACCCTGCCCGACGCCCGGGGACAGGTGGAACTCCTGACGCCGCTGGGCTTCGGCAACGCCACCGTGGTGGTGGCCGTGCCCCAGGCCTGGATCGACGTGCGCGCCATGAGCGACCTCGACGAGGTCGCCGCCGAGATGCGGGTCCGCCACGGCCGGCGCCTGCGCATCGCCACCAAGTACGTGAACCTGACCCGGCGCTTCTTCGCCGAGAAGGGCGTGGCCGACTACCGCATCGTGGAGAGCTTAGGCGCCACCGAGGGCGCGCCCGCGGCCGGATCGGCCGAGATCGTGGTGGACATCACCACCACCGGCGCGACGCTCGCCGCCAACGCCCTGAAGATCCTCGACGACGGCGTCATCCTGCGCTCCGAGGCGAACCTCGTCGCCAGCCTGAAGGCCGATTGGGGCCCGGACCAGCGCGTCGCCTTCCGCGCGGTGATGGACCGGATCAGCGCCGAGGAGCGGGCCCGCACCACCCGCGAGGTCCGGGCCGGGATGCCCGAGTCCGGCGCGATCGATCTGGCCGGGATCAGCGCCCTGCACGAGGCGGACCTGCCCTACGGCGCCCCGCAAGGGCTCGACGGGGAGATCGTGCTGCGCTGTCCGGAGGCCGCGGTGTTCGCGCTGGCCGACGCGCTGGTCTCGGCCGGTGCCCGCGCGGTGAGCGTGCGCCGCATCGACTACGCCTTCGCCGCCGAGAACCCGCTCGCCGAGCGGCTGCTGGCCCGGCTTTGAGGCTCGAGACCTATTGCGGTCCCTGCTTGGCGAATTCCGAGAGCAGGCCGCGCAGGGTCTTCAGCCGGGCGTCGTAGAGGTCGCGCAGGCAGGCGGTGTCGCCGGCACAGGCGCGCCGCTCCTTCAGCCAGGTCTCCTGGTCCTCCTGCATCTTGGTGCGCCCGCCCATGGGCAGCACGTCCTTCAGGATCTCGAAGCGCGTCGCCATCTCGACGTCGCGGTCGTTGAGGGAGAGCGTGGCGCAGATCGCCCGCTCGTCCGGCGTCTCCGCCTTGTCGCAGGGGAAGCTCGCCGCAGTGGCGGGCGCGGCCGTCAGCAGGGCGAGGAGGGGAAAAGCGGGCAGGAGCTTCAGCATGCCCGATCAACGGGGCCGCGCGGCATTGGCTCCGCCGCGGCGCCCGCATGGTTAACCCAGGGTTGATCCCGCGGTCACGGGATTCTCGCCGCGCGGACAAGGAAATTGCGCCGCGTCCGGCGACGATCGGGTCTGCGCCGCGTTGAGCCGGCAGCTTCGCGACCGGCGCCCGCCCGGTCCCGCCGACCGAACCGGAGATTCAACCATGTCCGCCCTCCGCACCGCCCTGCCGGCTGCGCTCGCCCTCGCCTTCCTCGCCGGCCCGGCCCGGGCCGATGCGGTCCCCCGCCTCGATGTCGAGAAGACCTGCAACTCGGCGGGCCGCGCCGATATCGGCTCCAGCGCCACGGAGGAGGAGAGCCGCCGGGGCTGCCTGCGCTCCGAGAACGAGGCGAAGCGGGAGGCCGAGCGCCGCTGGGGCGACTACACCCCGGCCGCCAAGAAGCAGTGCCAGAGCCAGTTCGAGGCCGGCGGCTACCCCTCCTACGTGGAGATGGTGACCTGCCTCGAACTCGCGAGCGGCACGGTGCCGACGCAGACCGGCTCCGACGGCAAGGCGGTCACCGGTCCCGGCTCGCCGAAGGGCGCGACCCAGGCCCCGCAGGAGCGCGGCGCGAGCGCGCTCACGCAGGAGCCCGCCGCGAGCCAGCGCACGAACCCGATCCAGGTGCTGGAGCGGAAGTAGCCGCCCGTCTCATACCAGATCCGGTTGATCCCTTCGGGACGGCGGATCTGGGCTTCGCTCATGCGCCGCGCGGGCTCGGTCGATACGATCCCCGCTTCGATCGAGCGGAGATCGTATCAGGCCTCGTCCGCGGCGAGGCGGATCGCCTCCGCCGTGCGGGGCTGCGCCGCCTTGGCGGGCGGAGCCGGGGCCCGGCTCTGGTGCAGTTCGGCCAGTTCCGGCGCCTGGGCGGTGTCGTCCACCGTGAGGAACAGGCCGTGCCGCCGGGCGAGGCGGCCGAGATCGGCCCGGCTGGTGAGCACGCTCTGGGCCGGGCTGGTGATCAGCGCCAGCGCCAGCGGCGCCATCCAGACGGCGAGGACGGGATCGCCCGCGAGCCAGAGGCCGAGGGCGAGCACGAGGCCCACCACCACCGCGTCGGCCTGGAGGCGGAAGGCCTCGCGCCAGGGCACCTGGCGGTCGTCGCGCGCCTGCGTGTCCCAGCGGACCACGCGGCCGAAGAAGGTGGCGACCACGGCCACCGCCGTGAACAGGGTCATCACCGGCCAGAGGATCACCCAGACCAGCTGCTCCAGGGCGGCGCTGGCGAGCAGGTTGCGCGTGCCGCCGAAGGCCGCCCGGCGCTCGCCCGAGACGAGGACGTGGCCGAGGCTGAGGAGCTTCGGCAGCGCCAGCACGAGGATCGTGAGGGCGGCGAGCCCGTGCGCGGCGGGGGAGGCGCCGGTGAGCCCGTAGCCCAGCAGGCCGAGATCGCCGGTGCGCGCGGCGAGCCAGGTGCCGAGGCCGAGGAAGGCGATCCAGAGGGGCAGCATCAGGTAGGCGAGGATGCCGGTGGCGAGGTGCCAGCGGCTCGCCGCCTTCAGGCCCGGCCAGGGCAGGACGGCGAGGTGCTGCAGGTTGCCCTGGCACCAGCGCCGCTCGCGCCCGAGCAGGTCGACGAGGTTCGTCGGCATCTCCTCCCAGGTTCCGCCCATCTCGGGGACGAGGCGGACCTCCCAGCCCGAGCGGCGAAGGAGCGCCCCCTCGACGATGTCGTGGCAGAGGATCTCGCCGCCGAGCGGCGCCTTGCCGGGCAGGACCGGCAGCGCGGCGTTGTCGGTGAAGGCCGCGACCCGCAGGATGGCGTTGTGGCCCCAGTAGCTGCCGTCCGGCCCCTGCCAGGTCTCCAGGCAGCGCAGGGCCAGCGGCGCGTAGAGGCGCACCGCGAATTGCTGGATGCGGGCGAACAGGGTGTCGCGCCCGGCCGCGTAGGAGACGGTCTGGATCAGGCCGAGGCGCGGGTTCTCCTCCATCAGCCCGACGAGGCGGCGCATGGCGGCCCCGGTCATCAGGCTGTCGGCGTCGAGCACGATCATGAAGTCGTATTCGGGGCCGTAGGTGGTGCAGAACTCGCCGATATTGCCGGCCTTGCGGCCGATATTCTCCCGGCGGCGGCGGTAGCGCACCAGGGGCAGGCCGGGCCCGCCCTGCTCCCGCCAGGCCTGGATGCGGGCGAATTCGTGCTCCTCCACCGCGGCGATGGCGCCGTCGCGGGTGTCCGAGAGGACGAAGAGGTCGATGTCCTCGGCGCCCGCCCGGGCCAGCGAGCGGGCCATCACCCGCAGGGCCGCGAACACCGCGACCGCGTCCTCGGCATGGATCGCCACCACGGCGGCGGTGCGCGAGCGCCCGCTCGGGGGGGGCACCGGCCCCTCGGAGCGGATCTCCAGCACGGATTTCACGCGCTCGCCCCGCGCGGCGGCGAGGAGGCCGTAGAGGTACTGCCAGGCGGTGTAGGACTGCCACGCCATCACCGTGCAGAACAGGCCGAGCACGGCGGCCTCCAGCCAGCCCGCCGCCGGATAGGCCGTCCCCGCCAGGGCGGCGATGGCGGCGGCGGTGGCGAGGGCCGGCAACGCGAGGGCGAGGCGGCGAAGGAGAAGAATCCGGTTCGCGCCACCCTTGTCCCGCGGCTCCCAAGCCTCGACATAGGCGCGGGCCGTATCGGATCGCGGGGCCTCGGTCGCCCGGGTCTCGTGCAGCGACGGTGTGGTGGACATGGCGCCTGGGCCTCGGAGGAAGGGGTCCCGGCCCTGCGGATCGGGGACGCGAATGAGCGGGGACGCCGTCGAGCGGGATGACGAACAGCGGCCGGACCGACCGATGGAGGCGCCGGACGGCCCTGGCCTTCCCTCCCGTCGATCCGTGCTCCGGACGGCTGCGACCGCGGCTGCCGGAGCGTTCCTCCCTAGCGCCATCGACCTGAATACAGCCAGAACGATGGCGCAGGGGGACGCCCCCGTGACCTTCGAGAGCGTGGCGGCGGAGGCCGAGCGGCTGGCCGCCGCCCCCTACGCCGCGCCGGCCGAGGATCTGCCCCCCGCGCTCGCGGGCCTCGACTACGACGGCTACCGCCGCATCGTGTTCCGCCCCGCGGAGGCCCTGCGCCTCGGGCGTCATTTCAGCGCGCAGCTGTTCCACCGCGGCTTCCTGCAGAGGAAGCGCGTGCGCCTGTTCGTGCAGCCGCGGACCGGCGCCCCGCGCCCTCTCGCCTACGAGACGCGCCTGTTCGATCTCGGGCGCGGCCTCGAAGGGCAGAGCTTTCCCGCCGATCTGGGCTTCGCGGGCTTCCGCCTGCACTACGCCTTCTCCGAGGCCCCCGAGGGCCGGGTGCCGGGCTTCCAGGAGGAGTTCCTCGTCTTCCTCGGCGCCTCCTATTTCCGCCTGCGCGGCGACGGGCAGGAATACGGGCTCTCCGCCCGCGGGCTCGCCATCGGCACGGGCGCGCCGGAGGGCGAGGAATTCCCCGACTTCGTGGCCCACTGGATCCTGGAGCCCGAGGCGGAGGCGCGCCGCATCACGGTGCTCTCCCTCCTCGATTCGCCGAGCGTGGCGGGCGCCTACCGCTTCGAGATCGAGCCGGGCGATCCCGCCCGGATGACGGTCACCGCCGCGCTGCATCCGCGCCGGCCGATCGCCCGGCTCGGCCTCGCGCCGCTGACCAGCATGTTCCTGATCGGCCAGAACGGGCCGGGGGCGCGCGGGGCCGAGCCCTTCGACGATTTCCGCCCGCAGGTGCACGATTCGGACGGGCTCGTGGTGCGCGCGGGCGGCGACCGGCTCTGGCGGCCCCTGGTCAACGGCCGGCCGGCCCCGCAGATCTCGGCCTTCCGCGCGGCGCCGCTCGCGGGCTTCGGCCTGATGCAGCGGGAGCGGACCTTCGCCCCCTATCTCGACGTGGAGGCCCGCCACGAGGCGCGCCCCGGCCTCTGGGTCGAGCCCCTGGACCTGCCGGCCCGGCCCGAGACGGTGGCCGCCGGCGCCTCGCCGCGCGCGGCCGATGCCTTCGCGGACGGGGCGGTGCAGCTCTTCGAGATCCCGTCCCGCGAGGAGTACATGGACAACATCGTGGCGGCCTTCGTGCCCGCCGCGCCCGCCGCGCCCGGCCGGCCCCTGCGCCTCGCCTACCGCCTGACCACGGTGGGCGCGGAGCCGAGCGCGGCGCTGCCGGGCGACCTCGCCCGGGTGGTCTCGACCCGCGTGGGCTCGGCCGAGCGCCTGCGCCCGACCACGCCGCCGAGCCCGCGGCGGCGCCTCTACGCCATCGATTTCGAGGGGCCGAACCTGCCCAAAGAGCCGGACGAGGCGGTCACCGCCGTGGTCTCGGCGGCAGCCGGCACCCTGCACGATCCGGTGGCGGCCTTCGTGCCGCAGACCGGCGGCTGGCGCATCTACGTGGAGTGGCGCCCGCCCGAGCCCCTGCCGGCGGGGGACGTGGTGCTGCGCGCCCATCTGGAGAAGGCGGGCCGCCCGATCAGCGAGATCTGGGACGCGGCCGCCTGAACGCCCGAGCGCCCCGCTCAGGCCGGGCGGCCCTCGCGCTCCAGGCGCTTGCGCAGGCGGGTCGCCCCGTGGACCGTGCCGAGATGGCGGCGGGCGGCGTGGACCCGCGGCGCCTGCCGCTCGGCCCGGGCCTCGGCGATCGCCCACAGGGTGGCGGCGACGGAGAGCTGGAGGCGGACGGCATCCGGATCGGACATGGGCGGGCCTCATCCTGTCGCGCGGGGCCCGCCGCGGATCGAGGCGGGCGTGCCGGCACCATCGCCGCGCGGCTTGGCCGAAAGAAGGGCGCTGGCGGGCGGGAATCGGGCAGCTTGGCCGTGAGATATTCCCCAGATCGGGCCCGTCCGCGCCCGTCACGCGCGGAGGGGGAGCGCGCGCACGCCCTCGGCGTGGTGCAAAACCCATAGCCCGCATGGGGAAAGGGGGCCCACGCCGCGAGGCGGTCAGGGCCCGTCCCGGCCCTCGGAGAAGGGGTCGACGCAGCGGTAGCCGACGAAGCATTCGGCCACGTCGCGGGTGCGCTCGTAGTCGGGGCGGGTCGATTTCTCGACGGTGCAGAAGCCGACATCCGCGACGATGCGGCTGTAGGTGCCGGGCCCGGTGGTGGCCACCACCGCGCCGGAGCGGGCGACGAGGGCCTGCGCGGCGGCGCAGGTCATCGCCGTCACGTCCGGGCGCGGCTGCGCGGCGGCCGGGCCGCCCGCGAGCGGCAGGGCGGCGAGGGCGGCAAGGGCGCTTCGTCTCATCGCAGTTCCTCGTGCCACGTGCGCCCGTCGCGCTCGATCAGCGCGATCGCGGCGGTGGGCCCCCAGGTGCCCGCCGGGTAGGGCCGGGGCGTCTCGGGCCGGTCGGCCCAGGCGCCCAGCACCCCGTCCGCCCAGGCCCAGGCAGCTTCCACCTCGTCGCGGCGCATGAACAAGGTGGCATTGCCGCGCACCACGTCCATCAGCAGGCGCTCGTAGGCGTCAGGATAGCGCTGCTTGAAGGTCTCCTCGAAGGAGATGTCGAGGTTGGTCGGCCGCAGCCGCATGCCGCCGGGGCCGGGATCCTTCGTCATCACCTCGAGCTTGATGCCCTCCTGCGGCTGCAGGCGGATGACGAGGCGGTTCGGCTCGCGCCCGAAGGCCTCGCCGGGGAAGATCGAGAAGGGCGAGGCGCGGAACTGCACCACGATCTCGGAGAGCTTCTGGGGCATGCGCTTGCCGGTGCGCAGGTAGAACGGCACCCCCGCCCAGCGCCAGGACTGCACCTCGACCTTCATGGCGACGAAGGTCTCGGTGCGGCTCGCGGCATCGAGCTCCGTCAGGTATCCCTCGACGGGCTTCCCGCCGACCGCGCCCGCCGTGTACTGCCCGCGCACCGTGACCTGCTGCACGTCGTGGGCGGTGATGGGCTTGAGGGCGCGCAGCACCTTCAGCTTCTCGTCGCGCACGGCGTTGGCGTCGAGGTTGAGCGGGCTCTCCATCGCGGTGAGGCAGAGGAGCTGCAGGAGGTGGTTCTGCAGCATGTCGCGCAGGGCCCCCGACTTGTCGTAGTAGCCGGCCCGCCCCTCGACGCCCACCGTCTCGGCCACCGTAATCTGCACGTGGTCGATCACGTCCGCGGTCCAGAGGCGGTCGAAGATGGTGTTGGCGAAGCGCAGGGCCAGCAGGTTCTGGACCGTCTCCTTGCCGAGATAGTGGTCGATGCGGAAGATCTGCTCCTCGGGGAAGACCTCGCCCACCGCGTCGTTGATGGCGCGGGCCGATTTCAGGTCCTTGCCGATGGGCTTCTCCAGCACCACGCGGGACTTCTCGCCGATCAGCCCGTGCCGGGCGAGGTTGCGGCAGATCGAGCCGTAGAGGTCGGGGGAGGTGGCGAGGTAGTAGGGCCGTACCAGGTCGGGCCGCTCGGCGAGCTTGGCGGCGAGCGCCTCCCAGCCGTCGTCGCCCGCCCCGTCCACCGCCACGTAGTCGAGATGGGCGATGAAGCCGTCGAGGGCGCCGTCCCGGATGTCCTGGGGCGGCACGAAGCGCTTGATGGCGTCGCGCGCCCGCTCGCGGAACTCCGCGACGCCGATCTCCGTGCGCGAGGCGCCGATGATGCGGCTCGTCTCCGGGATCTGGCCGTCCTGGAAGCGGTAGAACAGGGCCGGCAGCAGCTTGCGCGTGGTCAGGTCGCCGGTGGCGCCGAACACGACGCAGTCGAAGGAGGCGACGGGGATGATGCTGGCCAAGGGCGGCTCCCGTGTGCTGACGGCCTCGGGTCTCGGGTGCCGACCCGGAGGAGGCGGGGTATCGGCCCCCGCTTATACGCCTCGCAAGTCCTTCGCCAGGGCGGCCCGCGGGCTTCCCGGGGCCGTCTCCGGTCGATCGCGCCGGTTCCGCCCGGGCCTCCCCGCCCCCTCGCGGCAGGGCGATCGCAGACGGCGATCAGGTTCGCGCGGCCGTCATTCCGGCTCGCTCGAAGAGGGCGTCCGGACCCGGGATGAGCGGGCGGTGCCGCTCTCATATCGGATCCGATCGGTCCCTTCGGGACGGCGGATCTGTGCCTCGCTCCTGCGCCGCGCGGGCTCGGTCGATCCGATCCCCGCTTCGATCGAGCGGAGATCGTATCAGTCCGCCATATGCGCCCGGAACGCTGCCGCGTGGTCCGGGTGCCAGCGGGACAGGGCCGGGCGGTTCTCGATGATGTCCCCCGCCGCCCAGGCGATGCGGCGGCGGTCCTGCTCGGTGGTGGTCTCGTTGTCCGGGCAGAGGATGTAGAAGTCGCCCCGCTCCAGGCGCTCCAGCATGAAGGCCACGGTCTCGTCCGGGCTCCAGGCGCCCGCGGGCTGCTCGGCGACGCCCCGCGCCCGGGTGAGGCCGGTATAGACGAAGCCGGGAATGAGGAGATGCGCGCTGGTGCGGCAGCCCTCCTGCCCGCGCAGCTCGTGGGCCAGCGCCTCGGCCACCACCTTCACCCCCGCCTTCGAGACGTTGTAGGGCGTGTTGCCCGGCGGCGTGGTGATGCCCTGCTTCGAGCCGGTGACGATGACGGCGCCGGGCTCCCCGCTCGCCCGCATGCCGGGCGCGAAGGCCTGCACGCCGTTGATCACGCCCCAGAGGTTGGTGTCGAGGATGCGCCGCCACGTCGCCGCGTCCGAGAACAGGCGCCCGCCCGCCTCGATGCCCGCGTTCAGCATCACCACGGCGGGCGCCCCGCGGCGGGTCACGGCCTCGTGCAGGGCCTCCATCGCGCGCGCGTCGCCCACATCGGTGGGGCAGGCCCGCACCTCGACGGCGGCGAGCGCCGCGACCTCGGCGCGGGCGCTCTCCAGGGCCTCGCCGGGCAGGTCCGCGAGCCAGACGTTCATGCCCGCCCGCGCGAAGGCCCGCGCCGCCGCGCGGCCGATCCCGCTCGCCGCCCCCGTCACCACCGCGTCGCGGCCCGGGCTGATCGCTGCATGCGCCATCGGCTGTCTTCTCCCAGACCCTCGGAACGGCCATCCGTTCGGCCGAGGGGGAGGGTGGGGCGCCGCGCCCGCTTGTCGAGGGGCGTGGCCGGAGTCCGGCCGCTCGCGGACGGCCTGGGCCGGGCCGCGGAGCGGATTGGTAACCATCCGCCCGCATGATCCGCCCGTCCGCGTCCGGGCCGGCGCGTCAGGGGTGACGATCCAAGGGTCATGCGTAAGCTCTCGACCTCCGCCTGCCGCCGCGCGGCCCTGCCAACCCTGGCGCTCCTCCTCGCGCTCGGACCCGCCGCGGCGCAGGGCGCACCGCCGGTGCCGCCCCAGGCGGTGCCCGTGCCGCAGGTGCAGCCCGTGCCGGCGCCGGCGGCTCCGGTCGCAGCGCCCGCGCCGCAGGCCGTGGCTCCGCAATTCACGCCCGCCCCGCAGGCGTCCCCACCCGCTCCGGCCGAGCCCGCCAGGGCGGAGGCCCGCACGGACGCGCCGCGCAAGGCGGAGGCCGCCCCGCGCAAGCGGGAGCCGGCGCCCCTGGTCTATGCCCGCGTCTCCGAGGATCCGACGCCGACGCTCACCGCGCGGACCTTCCTCGACACCCTCGCGGCGGCCGAGCGCTACCAGGCCTATGCCGAGGCCGGCGGCTGGGAGGCGCTGCCCGCCGACCTCGTTCTCAAGCCGGGCGCCCGCCACCCGACCGTGCCGGGCCTGCGCCACCACCTCACGCTCACCGGGGACCTGCCCGCAGACGCGCCCCCCAGCGACCGGCTCGACGCCGCCCTGGTGGCCGCGATCACCGCCTTCCAGGAGCGCCACGGCCTGCCCGCCACCGGGCTTCTCGGACGCCAGACGCTTGCCGCGCTGAACGTGCCGGCGGCGGTCCGCCAGCGCCAGCTCGCGGCCTCGGCCCAGCGGCTGATGGGCTCGAACTTCCCCTTCGGCGACCGCTACGTGGTGGTGAACATCCCCTCCGCCGCGGTCGAGGCGGTGGAGCGGGGGCAGGTGGCGCGCCGCTACGTCGCCGTGGTCGGCAGCCCCGACAAGGCGACGCCGATGGTGGAGACCCGCGTCACCGACGTGAACTTCAACCCGACCTGGACCGTGCCGATCTCGGTGGTGAAGAACGAGATCATCCCGAAGATGCGCAAGGAGCCGGGCTACCTCGCCAAGAACCACATCCGCATCCTCGGCCCCGGCGGGGTCGAGGTCGATCCGACGACGCTGGACTGGAACACCGACAAGGCCGCGAACTACACGCTGCGCCAGGACCCCGGCTTCGACAATTCGCTGGGCCAGGTGCGCATCGATATGCCGAACCGGCACGCGGTCTACATGCACGACACGCCGGCCAAGTCCTACTTCGCCCGCAGCGTCCGCTTCCACAGCCACGGCTGCGTCCGCGTCGGGCAGGTGAAGGAGTTCGTCGGCTGGCTCCTGCAGGGCGTGGACGGCCCGAACGGGCCGGGCTCCGCCTGGGGCCCGATCGAGATCGAGACCGGCATCGCCGACGGCACGCGCCGGGACATCAAGCTGCCCAAGCCCGTGCCGGTGACCTTCGTCTACCTCACCGGCTATGCCACCCCCGACGGGCGCGTGCATTTCCGCGACGACATCTACGGGCTCGACACCCCCGCCGCCCCGGCATCGGCCGCGGCCGTAAAGCCCGCCAGGATCGGAGCGAGGACCGGAGCGACCGCGGCGCCGGACAAGGGCACCGAACCGGCGGCGACAGGTACGATCGCCCCGCCCCGCACCGCGAAGCCGGTGCCGTCCCCCTCACGCGCCGCTCCCTGACGCGCCGCCACCGCGAGCGTGCCTCGATCGGCTCCGCCGGTCGCCGCGTGCCGTGGCCGACGCGATCCGATCAGGCCTGCGACACCGGACCTCGCTGCACTCGGCGCGTCCAAAGAATCGTTCCAGCGGGTGACCGTCGGCTTTCGGCAAAAGACGATGCCCGAGGTCTGTCCGTGGGATGGCCCATGTCGGCGGACCTCCGTGAAACTCGATCAGGGCTGGATCCACGAGGGTGAGCCGTCCAAGGGTATATTGAACAAAGTAAACGGAGATAAGACATGAATCAGAGACTTGGCATGTCCGGCAGCCGAACGCCCTCGTAGATCCTTGCAGGATCTTCATGGCCTTGTCGATGGCGGATCAAGATGCTCACCAGATGTGCGACCTTTACCTTCCAGTCTGAATGCCAGCCGAAGCCCAGACCCAGCCTTCGGGCGTCCTGTGGGACATAAGGGGCGCCCGTATAGATCATCCCGTTGTCCTGATTCCTGAAGACATCCAGCTTGTCGTCATCGATCTCCGTCGAGATGATTTTGGATACTGCACCAATCATATGGCACATAATCTTATTCGTTGGATGATTATGTGTTATCATCAACAAACGGTCGCGATAGTGCTCGCAGATAAAATCGTGTAATTTTACATCCAGGTTTTTCTCCCGCTCCTTCAATTCGGACATGCATTTCGAAAACCGGGCAACGCTTCCGAGATCGTTGCCCAGCTCGATCTGTCCGATTACCTCGTCGTGAGATTCCCTGTGATCGAGGATCTCGTATATCTCCTCGGCGCCGAATATTTCCCCGAAGGAATTTTTCGGAGACATGGGTGCATAGCCGATCACTGTCAGGCCGGAATTGAAAACATACGGAACGGAAACCAGAATCTTGTCCGAGAGGTTTCTGCGCATGGCGGACGATGACAGGATTCCGTGCCTGTCGTCGAGATGCTGATACACAATCGCGTCGCAACGATGCAGGGCGTCGTGTATGATATCCTGATCGAGAAAATTTCCGGTTCTGGAATTGTTGCTGAAGTAAGAAGTTTCAATGTCATCTCGTAAAACGGCGAATATATCGGCCATCGTCCTGAGCTGACAATTCCCAAAAAAGGCAATTTTCATAAGATAATATGCTTGTTCTTCACAAAACGGCGTTCGGTCCCCAGCCGGGGCGCAGGGCCGGCATCCGACAACCTCCCGTGCGGGTGCCGTCGGTGGGCTTCCGAGGTCGGCAGCGCTCTGGATCGGCTTCCCTCGCGCAAGGCTTCCGTCAAGGCTTCCGTACCGTATTGACCGTTTCGGGAGGCGGCAACTCCGGTTCATCGGCCGAGCCGTTCCCGGCCCGATTGCATGCGGATCCGGGTCCGGATCCGGGGTCCGGCGCGCGCTCTCGCCTCGCATCGGCACCCATGTCGGCGGAGGACTTCGACATGCGGCATGTCGCCCGCCCCGACATCGGCGCTGACACCTCGCGGCGCCGCCTACCCTTCCAACAGCCTGGGCGAGCCGGCCTCCAAGCCCCGGGCCGTGATCCGTTCGGCCCAGGATCCGAGGCTGGGTAGCCTGACCTCTTCGATCCGTGCGAGGGCCGCATCCCGGCCATGCGGCACCCGGCGATCGAGGAACAATCCCGGGTCCCGGCTCATTCTGCCGATGAGCGAGACGGACGCTTCCCCGACTGCCCCGGAAGCGCCGCGCCTGGACTGATCCCAAGACGAACGGAGACTTTCATGGCCAAGGCCAAGCCCGTCGCCCGCCTCGGCAGCGACCGCCTCAACACGCCGACCGATCTCGATCCGAACGACGTCGCCAAGATCTCGGAGGGGCTCACGGTCCTGCTGTCGGACCTCTTCGCCCTCTACATCAAGACCAAGAACTTCCACTGGCACGTGAGCGGGCCGAACTTCCGCGACTACCACCTGCTCCTCGACGAGCAGTCGCAGCAGATCTTCGCGATCATCGATTCCGTGGGCGAGCGCGCCCGCAAGATCGGCGGCACCACCCTGCGCTCCATCGGGCAGGCCAAGTCCCTGGCCCGCGTGCAGGACAACGACGCCGATTACGTCGGGCCGCTCGACATGCT
The DNA here is from genome assembly GCA_947444195.1 of Methylobacteriaceae bacterium. Taxonomy (GTDB): domain Bacteria; phylum Pseudomonadota; class Alphaproteobacteria; order Rhizobiales; family Beijerinckiaceae; genus Methylobacterium. The sequence continues at coordinate 150,253 of CANEZL010000002.1, forward strand.
GAAGGAGCTGCGGGACGACAACAAGGCGCTCACCGCCAACATGCGCGAGCTGCACGAGATCACCGACGAGGCCAACGACGTCTCGACCACCAGCCTCCTGGAGGAGTGGATCGACCAGTCCGAGGAGCGCACGTGGTTCCTGTTCGAGGCCACCCGCAACGCGGAGGCCGGCGGCCACTGAGGCCACGGCATCGTCCGGTTCGCGAGGCCCCGCACCCCGGTGCGGGGCCTTCGCGCGTTCAGGGGCCGAGCAGGTCCACGAGGAAGGGGATCAGGGGCAGGTCGGCCGGCGGCATGGCGAGGTCGCGCAGCGCCCCGGGCCGCACCCAGCGGAGCGCCTGCCCCTCCAGGGGGCGCGGTGTGCCCGACCAGCGTCGGCAGACGTAGAGCGGCATCAGGAGATGGAAGTCGTCGTAAGGGTGGCTCGCGAAGGTGAGGGGGGCGAGACAGGGCTCCTCCACCGCCACCCCGATCTCCTCTGCGAGCTCGCGGATCAGCGTCGCCTCGGGCCGCTCGCCGGGCTCGACCTTGCCGCCGGGAAACTCCCACAGCCCCGCGAGCTGCTTACCCGGCGGACGCTGGCTCACCAGCACGCGCCCGTCGCGGTCGACCAGGGCCACCGCGACGACGAGGAGGAGGCGCAGGGGCGGCGTGCTCACGGGAGGACCGCGAAGCTCGCCGTGACCTCGGCACTGGTCTGGATCGTGCCCGCCGCGAGCGGGACGCGGGGGTTGGCCTTGGCCGCCCGCGCGGCCATGGGGGCCGCCATGCGCAGGGCCTGCGGGCCGCCGCCGGGGGTGAGGCTGCACAGGGGCCCGAGCTTGGCGCCGGCCGCCTCGGCGATGCTGGCTGCGCGGGCGCGGGCATCCTTGGCCGCGGCCACCTGGAGCTCCGCCTCCAGCTTGGCCGGCTCGGTCAGCCCGAAGCCGACCGCGTCGATGCGGTTGGCGCCCGCATCGAGCGCCCGGCGCAGGAGCTCGCCGAGCCTTCCCATGTCGGCGAGGCGGACCGTGACCGCGTTCGTCGCCCGGTAGCCGTCCGGCTCGCTCGTGCTCGCGCCGCTCGGATGTATGACGGCGCGGGTCGATTGCTCCAGGGACACGGCGGCGGTGCCGATGTCACCGGGGGGCACGCCGAGTTCGCCGCCGAGCGCCATCACCCCGGCCACAGCCTTCGAGGCGGCGTCGAGGGCCGCGGCCGCGCTCGCAGCCTTGGTCTCGATCCCCACCGTGACCTCGGCGAAATCGGGCGCGCGCGCCGCCTCGGCGCGGCCGACCACGCTGATCAGGCGGGCGCAGGGCCCGTCCTCGGCCCGGGCCGGAAGGCCTGCGAGAGCGGCGGCGAGGGCGAGGGCCGCGCGCGCCAGCCTCACGAGCGATAATCCCCGTTGATCTCGACATAGGCCTTGGTCAGGTCGCAGGTCCAGACCCGCGCCCTGCCCTGGCCGAGGCCCAGATCGACCCGGATCAGGATGTCCGGCTCGCGCATCGCGGCGCTCGCCGCCGCCTCGCTGTAATCGGGGTCGCGGGCGCCGGCGACCGCCACGCGCACGTCGCCGAACCAGATCGCGAGGCGGTCGCGGTCGGCCGGCTCGCCGGCCTTGCCCACCGCCATCACCACCCGGCCCCAATTGGCGTCCTCGCCGGCCACCGCGGTCTTCACCAGCGGCGAGTTGGCGATGGACATGGCGATGCGATGCGCCGAGGCGTCGTTCTCGGCGCCCTCCACCGCCACGGTGACGAACTTGCGCGCGCCCTCGCCGTCCTTGGCCACGAGCTGGGCGAGCTCGATCAGCAGGTCGTCGAGGGCCGCCTTGAAGCCGGCGAGCCGCGGGTCGGCGGCGTCGCTCACCGCCGCGTTGCCGGCCTGGCCGGTGGCGAACAGCATCAGGGTGTCGGAAGTCGAGGTGTCGCCGTCCACCGTGACGCAGTTGAAGCTCGTGTTCACGCCCGCCGCGAGGAGGGCCTGCGCCACGGGCTGGGGCAGGGCGGCGTCGGTGAAGACGAAGGAGAGCATCGTCGCCATGTCGGGGGCGATCATGCCCGCGCCCTTGGCGATGCCGTTGATCGTCACCGGCGTACCCGCGATCTCGGCCCGGCGCGTGGCGCGCTTCGGGAAGGTGTCGGTGGTCATGATGGCCTGCGCCGCGGCCGCCCAGGCCTCGGCGCCGTCCTCGGCGCGGGCGGCGCAGTCGGCGAGCACCCCCTCGAACTTGGCCGCGTCCAGCGGCTCGCCGATCACGCCGGTCGAGGCGATGAATACATCCGTCTCGGCGCAAGGCGCGGCGGCGGCGGCGATGCGGGCGGTGAGCGCCACCGAATCGCGGCCCCGCTGCCCGGTGAAGGCGTTGGCGTTGCCCGAATTGACCACGAGGGCGCGCGCCGCGCCGCCCTTCAGGGCTTCCCGGCACCAGTCGACGGGGGCGGAGGGGCATTTCGAGCGCGTGAACACGCCGGCGGGCACGGTGCCCTCGGCGAGTCCGACATAGAGCACGTCGGTGCGGCCGGCGTAGCGGATGCCGGCCTGCGCGGTGGCGAGGCGGACGCCCGGCACCGGCGGCAGATCGGGCTGGCTGGCGGGGGCGAGGGGCGAGACGGGGGGCGGGCTTGCGGACGACAAGGGCTCGATCTCCGGCGGTTCGCGGCCGCGCGCGCGGCGCCGCGGTGTTGCCCCGCTCCGGCGGCCGGCGTCAACCGCTTCCCCGCGCGCTTCCCGCCGGCCCGCGTCCTGCGCGAGAGCCGCCGCGCCGCTCCACGGGGCAGGTTCGGCTCTCGGAGGAGGCCGTGGCCAATTGCGGCGTATCCAGGGCACGGGGCTTGTGCCGCTCGCGCATCTCGGCCTAGCATGCCGCAATGCAACGCGAACACGAAGTCGAGCGCGGTATGCCGCGAGCCGTCATCGGATCCGCTGTCAGGAGGGCGGTCGCACCGCCGCGGGGCTGCTACCGCACGCAGGTCCTCGTCGCCGGCCGCGACCTGCGCTGGAGCAGAAGGGTCAGCTCGGCGATCCGCGGGGTCGGCTATCAGGTCACGGCCTGCGACAACGGCCGCGACGCCCTCGCCGTGCTGGTGCTCGGCCTGCCCATCGACGTGCTGGTGATCGGCGCGGGGCTCGCGGGGCAGCCCGGCGGCGCGGGGCTCGCGGCCGAGGCCCGGGCACTGCGCCCCGGCCTGCGCATCGTCCTGACCCTGAACGATCCCGGCGAGACGCACCCGGACGATCTCGCCGGCCTGTTCCCGGAGGCGGTCACCGTCGCCGAGGATCCCGCGGCCCCCGCCGTGGCGCGGGCCGTGCGGGCCGTGCTCTCTCCCTCCGACCCGGGTCTCCGGAACTGAGAACCCGGGCGGCGCCCGCGCTCAGATCGCCGCCGCGGGGTCGCTCTCCTCGGACTCGTCCCGTTGCCGGTCGCGGCGGCTCGGGCGGCGCTCCAGCAGGGCGCGGCCGAGGGCGCGCAGGGGCGCGCTGAGGCGGCGGGCATCCTCCGCCCGCTCCATGAAGCGCTCGCCGTTGCGAAGCTCGCGGTCGAGGCGCGCCATGGTGCGCGCGAGCGCCGGATCGTCGTCCTCCAGCCAGGTCTCGGTCACCCGCCCGAAGGCGACGACGAGGCCCTGGAGCTTGATCCGGCCCAGCGGCCCCTCGCTGTCGATCCCGGCGGCTGCCAGCATGTAGCGGTGGGAGTTCAGGAACACGCCGTTCAGGGCGAGCAGCGAGAGCGGGTCGCCGCGCAGGGCGTAGGAGATCCGGCGCAGGGCGGGCTTGTAGGGCGCCATCGCGTCGAGGCGCCGCATCAGCACGTCGAACAGGCGCTCGCGGGCGGGCTCGTCGGCGAGGTCGGCCCCGTCCTCCGCCAGGACCTTGCGGTCGATGATGCGGGCGAGGCCGCCGAGGATGGCACCCTTGGACGGGTAGAGCTCGCGCAGTTCGGCCAGGCTCAGCCCTGCCTCGCGGGCGACGTCGCCGATCTCGATGTCGTTCCAGGGCTGCTCGGCCGCGAGCCGCATCAGCGCCTCGACGGCGGCCTCGCGCGGGGGCAGGCGGGGGCTGTCCGCGGAAGCCTCCGGCCGGGCGGTGTCCTTCGAGGGGGCCTTCGCGGCCGCCTTCGGGCGCTTGGGGCCTGCGCTCTCGGTCATCGGGTCTCCGCTCCCTGTTCGTGGTCGTCCGCGAATCTAGGAAGCGGGCGGGCGCTTTTCGAGCCGGCCGCGTCCCTTCAGCGCGTCGCGGCGGCCACGGCTTCCTTCACGATCGGCACGGCGGGGATCGTGTTCTCCCAGAACCGGCCGGTGCGGCCCTTGGCGTAGCCGGCCTCGTAGAGGGCGCGCATGTAGCCCGTGTCGAAGCCGCGGGCGGCGGTCACGGTGGGCGCGGCATCGTCGATATAGGTGAGGTGGAAGCCGATCCGGTTGGCCCGGGCGAAGGCGTAGGTCGTGGTCAGCGTGGCCCGGCTGCGGGCGCGGCTCGCGGTGGTGAAGGAGCGCTCGACGATGGAGAGCGTGTTGTTCCTCGTCACGGCGAATTCGGGCTCCAGGCGGCCGTTGATGACCACGTAGATGTCCGCCTTGCCGGCGGTGCGTAGCCGGCCGTCGCGCAGCAGCAGGGATTGCGGCAGGGTGAAGACCGGGGTCACCACCGAACCGTCCACGTGCATCTCCTGGAAGCCGGCCTCGCCGGCCCGCACGTCGATGAGCTGGGGCGGGAACACCGCGGGGACGCTGGCCGAGGCCGCCAGCACGTCGCGGAACAGGGCGACGGCGTTCGGCGCCCCGCTCGCGGCGATGGCGCCCATGTTCCAGATCACGGCGCGCTGCGAATCGAGGTTGGCGGTCACCACGAGGAGGCGGCGGCCCTTGGCATGCTCGGTCGCCACCGCGGCGAGCAGGTCCGGCGTCACGTAGCGGCCGATCAGGTCGCGCAGGCGGTCGTCCCCGAACAGGCCGGAGCCGAACAGCACGTTGGTGATGTCGGGGGACTGCACCAGGGTCGCGGCCACGCCGCTGGTGTAGAACTCGGTGAGATAGGCGTCGTAGGCCGGGCCGAGGAAGGCGAAGGGCGCGATCAGCGCGCCCGTGCTCACGCCGGAGACCATCGTGAAGTCCGGCCGGGTGCCCGAGGCGGTCCAGCCGTTGAGCACGCCCGCCCCGTAGGCGCCGTCGCCGCCGCCCCCCGAGAGGGCGAGGTAGCTGAACCCCTTACGGTTCTGCTGCTGGGCGGCCAGCGTCGTGAAGGTCTCCACCGAGGCGTCGGAATAGACGCGGGCCTCGGGGATGTTCGGCACCGTGGCGACGGCGGCCTGGGACGCGGTGTAGCTGGTGCGGGGCAGCGAGGCGCAGCCCGCCGCCTGACCGGCCAGGGCGAGCACGAGAAGGGCGCCGAAGCCCTTGGAACGACGCGTCGTCATCGACCTGTCTCGAGAAAGCGTGGCCGCGCCAGCGCGGCGTTTCGGATCAGACTTGGGCATCGGCGCCCCGCCGTCAATCGCGGGTGGGGCCGCCGCGCACGCTCCGCGCCGGGCTGTTGCAGCGGATCCTCGCCCCGGTGCCCGGTGGCGCGAGGGTTAATTTCACGTGAAACATCGCCTCAGCGGCGCGCGCCGGCCAAGCCCTTCAGGTCGAAGTCCGGGTCCGCCGCCTGTTCCGCCGTGAGCGGGGTGCCGGCCGCGATCAGCCGGCGGGCGATCATGTGGTCGGCGGCCCGGTTCACGGATTCCACAGCGGCGAGCCGGTCCCCGCGGAAGCGGAACACCGAGAACGCCTCCGCCGTGCCGCGCAGGACGCTCCGGTCGCCGGGGGCGCCGAGGCCGGCGATCTGGAGCTTGTAGGGGCCCTGGTCGCTCCAGAACCAGGGTACGGCGTCGTAGGCGGCGGGGCGGCCGGCGAGGCGCCCGGCGAGGCAGCGCGCCTGGTCGATGGCGTTCTGCACCGATTCGATCCGCACGGTGCCGTCGCCGGGCAGGCCGTGGGCGAAGCGGGTCGGGAAGCGCGCGCAGTCACCGATCGCCGCGATGTGCGGATCCTCTGTCGCCAGCATCGCGTCGACCCGGATGCCGTCCGCCACCGCCAGCCCGGCCTCGGCGGCGAGTTCCTGGTTCGGCAGCACGCCGATGCCGACGAGGACGAGGTCGGCGGCGATCTCCCGGCCGTCCGTCAGGAGCACGCCGCGGGCGCGCCCGTCCGCGGCGAGGATCTCGGCGACGCCCGCCTCGAACAGGAACGCGATCCCGGCGGCGGCATGGGCCTCCCGGAAGAAGGCCCCCGTCTCGGGCGAGACCGCCCGCGCCATGGGCCGAGGTGCGGCCTCGACCACGCTGACGGCGAGGCCGCGGGCGGCGGCCACCGCCGCGAATTCGAGGCCGATGAAGCCGGCGCCCACCACGACCGCCCGCCGCGCCCCCGCGACCGCCTCCTTGAGGGCGTCGGCATCGGCGAGGTCGCGCAGCCGGTGCACGCCGGCCAGCGCCGCGCCGGGCACCGGCAGGGGCCGGTTGCGCGCGCCGGCGGCGAGGACGAGATGCGCGTAGGGGAGGGGACCCTCGGCCGTCAGGAGGCGCCGGCCGGCCCGGTCGATCCCCGTGGCCCGCAGGCCGGGGCGGTAGGCGATGCGGTGCTCGGCGAGGAAGGCGGCCGGGCGCAGGGCGAGCCCCCCAGCGTCCGTCTTGCCGGCGAGATAGGCCTTCGACAGGGGCGGGCGCTGGTAGGGCAGGCCGGGCTCGTCGCCCAGAAGGGTGATCGCCCCGGCAAAGCCGAGGTCCCGCAGGGAGGCCGCCGTCTGGAAGCCCGCCTGCCCGCCGCCGAGGACGACGATGCCGGGCTCGCTCACGGGACGACCCCGGTGCCCGCCGCATCGAGCTGCGGCAGGCAGCGCGCGCCCTCCGCCACGAGATAGTCCCAGAAGGCGGCGGCGGCGGGCCCGAGCACCTTGTCGGCCCGGCGCACCACGTACCAGTCGCGCCGGACCGGCAGGCCCTGGATGTCGAGGAGGACGAGGCGCCCGGTCTCGACCTCCGCCGCGACCGTGTGGGCGGAGAGCAGCGCGATGCCGAGGCCCGCCATCACCGCCTGCTTGATCGTCTCGTTCGAGCCGGTGTCGATGCCGAGCTTGGCCCGGCGGATGATGATGCCGCTGATGAACTCCTCGAATACCGTGCGCGTGCCCGAACCGTCCTCGCGCACGAAGAAGGCCTGCTCGGCCAGTTCCGTCTTCGGCACGTCGCGCCGGCCGGCCAGCGGGTGGCCGGGTGCGGCGATCAGCACGAGGGGGTGGGGCCCGAAGGTCTCGGCCTCGATGGCGAAGTCGCGCGGGGGCCGGCCCATGATGGCGAAGTCGATCTCGTAGTTGCGCAGGGCCTCCACCGTGTCGCCGCGGTTGCGCACGGAGAGGTTGATCTCGACGCCCGGATGCTGCTCGACGAAGCCGGCGATGGCCTGCGGGGCGAAGTACTTGGCGGTGGAGACCACGCCGATGGCGACCCGGCCGCCCGCCCCGCCCTTCAGGGTGCGCAGGCGCTCGGCGCAGGTCTCCAGCACCGTGTTGATGCTGTCGATGGCCCACAGCATCTCGCGGCCCGCATCGGTGGGCTTCAGGCCGTTCGGGGTGCGGTCGAACAGGAGCAGCCCGGCCTCCTCCTCCAGCTGGCGGATGCGGGCGTAGAGGGCGGCGGAGGTGACGTTGAGCTCCTGCGCCGCGCGCGTCATCGTGCCGAGCCGCGCCACGGCGGCCACTGCCTGAAGCTGCTTGAGGGACAGGTTGCGCATGGGTCCGGTTCTAGTTTTTTTGTAAGCGGCCGCAAGATATTTTAGAATTCTTGAGCGGCGCCGTCCCCGCCTCTGGCGGTTCCGCCGCCGCGCGCAGTATCATCCGCGCGCGGCGGCGGTTAGAGCCTGTCCCGCATGGGCGCCGGGTCGACCCCCGCGCGCAGCACTCATTTTCGGGCAACGAGGGCGGTATCGATGGCGGCAGGGGCTCTGGAGATCGGATCGCGGCTCGACGCCTGCCTCGCGCAGGCGGTGGCCGGGAACCCGGCCCTGAAGGACACCGCCGCGGTGGTCGCGGCCATCGCCGGGGCGGCCAAGACCATCAGCGAGGTGATCGGCCGCGGCGCCCTCGGGGGCGATCTCGCCGCCGCGGGCAGCCAGAACAGCGACGGCGACGTCCAGAAGGCCCTCGACGTGATCGCCCACCAGCGCGTCACCGAGGCGCTGCAGGCCGCCCCCGTCGCCGAGGTGGCCTCGGAGGAGGCCGACGACGTGATGCGCCTCAACCCCGGCGCGCCGCTGGCCGTGGCGATCGATCCCCTCGACGGCTCGTCGAACATCGGCGTCAACATGGCGGTGGGCACGATCTTCGGCATCCGCCCCGCGGTGCAGGACGCGGCCGACCCGATCGCCTCCTTCCGGACGCCCGGCACCGCGCAGCTGGCGGCCGGCTTCGTCACCTACGGGCCGGCCACCGCCCTCGTCCTGACGCTCGGGGCGGGCACGCAGGTCTACGTCCTCGACCGGGCGGAGGGCGCCTTCCGCCTGACCCACCCGCAGCTCGACGTGCCGGTCCAGGCCAAGGAATACGCGATCAACGCCTCGAACGCGCGCCACTGGGAGGCGCCGATCAAGGCCTTCATCGAGGATTGCCTGCGCGGCGCCGACGGCCCGCGCGACAAGGACTTCAACATGCGCTGGCTCGGCTCCCTGGTGGCCGACGCCCAGCGCGTGCTCCTGCGCGGCGGCGTGTTCCTGTATCCGGGGGACCAGCGCAAGGGCTACGCCCAGGGGCGCCTGCGCCTTCTCTACGAGGCCGCCCCCATCGCCATGCTGATGGAGCAGGCGAATGCCGGCGCCACGGACGGCGAGCGCCGCATCCTCGACATCGAAGCCGCCGGCATCCACGAGCGCGTGCCGCTGGTCTTCGGCTCCGTCGAGGAGGTGGCCAGCGTCGCCCGCTACTTCGACGGGCGCAACCACGATGCCGGACGCTCGCCACTCTTCGGCCAGCGCGGCCTGATGCGCAGCTAGATCCCGCCAGCCGCAGAAGCGCATGTCGGCGCGTCATCCCATCATCTCGGTCACCGGCTCCTCGGGGGCCGGGACCACCTCGGTGCGCAACACCTTCGAGCAGATCTTCAGGCGCGAGGACGTCAGCGCGGTCTACATCGAGGGCGACGCCTTCCACGCCTACGACCGCGAGACCATGCGGGCGATGATGGCCCGCGAGCCGACGCTGAGCCATTTCGCGCCGCGGGCGAACCTGCTGCCGGAACTGGAGGAGGTGTTCCGCGCCTACGGCGTCTCGGGAACCGGCCGCACCCGGCACTACGCCCACGACGCCCGCGAGGCCGCGCTCCACGGCATCCCGGAGGGCACCTTCTCCGCCTGGGAGACCTTCGCGCCGGGCTCGGACCTGCTGTTCTACGAGGGCCTGCACGGCTGCGTGGTCGACAACGCCGTCGACATCGCCCGCTATCCCGACCTCAAGATCGGCGTCGTGCCGGTGATCAACCTCGAATGGATCCAGAAGCTGCACCGGGACCGCGCGTTCCGGGGCTATTCCACCGAGGCCGTCACCGACGTGATCCTGCGGCGGATGCCCGACTACGTGCAGACGATCTGCCCGCAATTCTCCTGGACGGACATCAACTTCCAGCGGGTGCCGACGGTGGACACCTCGAACCCGTTCATCGCCCGCTGGATCCCCACCGCCGACGAGTCGATGGTGGTGATCCGCTTCAAGAACCCGAAGGGGATCGACTTCTCCTATCTGGTCTCGATGATCCACGACAGCTTCATGAGCCGGGCGAACTCCATCGTGATCCCCGGCGGCAAGCTCGATCTCGCCATGCAGCTCATCCTGACCCCGATCATCATGCAGCTCGTGGAGCGCCGCCGCCGCCTGGCCTGATGCGGCGGGCCGGCGCCCTATCTCCCCCTTGTCGAAAGGCGACCCATGACGACCCGCCCCCTCATCGCGCCCTCCATCCTCGCGTCGGACTTCTCGAGGCTCGGCGAGGAGACCCGGGCCGTGGCCGAGGCGGGGGCCGACTGGATCCATCTCGACGTGATGGACGGGCATTTCGTGCCCAACCTCACCTTCGGCCCCCCCGTGGTGAAGGCCCTGCGCCGACACACGGACACGTTCTTCGACGTGCACCTGATGATCGCCCCGGCCGATCCCTACCTCGCGGCCTTCGCGGAGGCGGGCGCGGACGGCATCACCGTCCACGTGGAGGCGGGCCCCCACATCCACCGCTCGCTCCAGGCCATCCGCGGCCTCGGCAAGCGCGCGGGCGTCGCCCTCAATCCCGGCACGCCGGCCGCCCTCGTCGAGCCGCTGATCGAGGCGGTCGACCTCGTCCTCGTGATGACGGTCAATCCGGGCTTCGGCGGCCAGAGCTTCATCGGCAGCGCCCTGGAGACCGTGGCCCGGGTGAAGGCGATGACGGCGGGCCGCGACATCCGCATCCAGGTCGACGGCGGCATCGACGCCACCACGGTGGAGGCCGCCGCGCGCGCGGGCGCCGACGTGTTCGTGGCGGGCAACGCCGTGTTCAAGGACGGGCCGGAGGCCTATGCCGCGCGCATCGCGGCGATCCGCGCCGGGGCGGAGGCGGCTCGGGGCGGCCCCGGTCCCCGCGCATGCTAGAAGCCCTGATCTTCGACGTCGACGGCACGCTCGCCGAGACGGAGGACCTGCACCGGCAGGCCTTCAACGGCGCCTTCGCCCGGCTCGGCCTGCCCTGGCACTGGGAGCCGGACACCTATGCCGACCTGCTCTGGGTGATGGGCGGCAAGGAGCGCCTCGCCCACTACATCGAGACCCGCTTCCCCGACGAGGCCGACCGCCTGCTCGCGCGCTGCGCGGAGATCCACGGCCTGAAGACCGCGATCTACGGCGACCTCGTCGCCGCCGGCCGCCTCGCCCTGCGCCCCGGCATCCGCCGCCTCATCGCCGAGGCGCGGGCGGCGGGGGTGCGGCTCGCCGTGGCCACCACCACGAGCCGGCCCAACGTCGACCGCCTGATCGCGGTGAACTTTCCCGGCGGCGAGCAGCCCTTCGACGCGGTCGCCGCAGGCGACGAGGCCGCCCGCAAGAAGCCGGCGCCGGACGTGTTCGCCCTGGCCCTCGACCGGCTCGGCATCGGCCCCGCCCGGGCGGTCGCCTTCGAGGATTCCGCGGCCGGCATCCGCTCGGCCCTCGATGCCGGCCTGCCGGTCCTGGCCACGCGCAGCCGCTACACCGACGACCACTCCCTCGACGGCGCCTTCTCGGCGGTGTCCGATCTCGGCGAGCCGGGCAGGCCCCACCGCCACATCGCCGGCCGCACCTGGCCCGACGGCGTCGTCACCCTCGCGGCCCTGCGCGACTGGCACGCGGGGCGGCCCTGAACCCGGCTGGAGGTGGCTTCGATCGGCGCGCCGTCGCGGACGGGACAGTGCCGGATCCAAGTCGGCAACAGGGACGCGAGACCAGATCTCCGAGGCCGCGGCCCGCACGAACGCGGCAATCCCAGGCGCGCGGGTATCGAACGGTTTGCGATGCGCGGCGGAATCGAGGCGGTGCACCGCTCTTCCGCATCGGTATGGCCTGTGCAGTCGTTGCACGCCACAGGTTTGCAATGACGCAATCCTTCTGACAACTGCTACGGTTGACCGGCCCTCGCATCGGGGAAGGCGAAAACGATAGGCCATGGCCACCCGCATCCAGCGTATTCACGCCATCTGGGGCGAGACGAGTCGGATCGACGCGGAACCCGATCTGCGGACGATCGCGCCGGCGGTCTATCGGCCCGCCTCCGGCGGGGCCCCCCATCACGTGGGGCCGATCGACGAAGCGGGATTTCCTGCACAGGAGCCGGGAGATCGCGGTGCGGATGCTGATCCGGATGCCGCATGCGGGAGACTTCCGACGGCGCCCGATGGGTTGTACATTCCGATCGACAGGATGACCCATCATTACGGTCACTTCATCGTCGACATCCTCTCGCGCCTCTGGCCTCTGGCGGGCCGGGTCGCCGGTCCGGTATGGCTGGTCTGCGAGCCTGCAACCGGCCGGGCCTATTGGGAGCGCTACCCGTTCCTGGGCGAGATGCTTGCCGGCCTCGGCCTGACCGTCGATGTCGTGGTGAGTTTCGAGGAACCCGTGGTGTTGCCCCGGGCCATGATCCCCGAGCCGAGTTTCCGCAGCCTGCACAGCGTACACGGCGTCTTCGGAGAGCTTTGCCAGGCCGTCGGACGTCGCTACTGGAGCGAAGCCGAGGTCGATACGGTCAAGACACCCGTCTATCTGTCGAAGTCGCGCCTGTCGACGGGTATCCAGCGCTTGGTGAACGAGGCCGACCTCGTGGACGAGCTGGCGCGCCTCGGCGTCGACATCCTCTTCCCCGAGGAACTGACCTTTGCCGAGCAGGTTCGGCAGTTCGCGCAGCGCCGGGTGGTGATGGGCATCAACGGCTCGGCGTTCCACACCGCGCCCTTCTCCGCGCGGGGGCGGCGGACCATCGCCCTATCGGGGATGCTGCACCTGCACGCCAATCACATCATGTTCGACGCGATCAACGATAACCGCTCCTATTACTACTTCACGCCGGGCACGACCTCGTTCGCCGAGGCGGGCTTCGACGTGGGCTGGCTGATCCCCGATCCGCGGCGGGTCGCGGCGCAGATGGTGGCACGCGCCGAGAACATCGACCGGATCGAGCTCTACGATGCCGCGGTCGAGGCGGAGGCGGCGCGCCAGGGCCGCAGCATCGCCGGACGGCTGCGGCGCCTCCGTCGCGCGCTGACCACTCGTTGGAGCCGCGGCTGAACGCGGCTTCGACGATAGCTCGCGTCCGCATGCGATCGGCCTCGGAGCACGATGCGAGAAAGTAGAAACCTATTTTTCGGGATCATCGTGCGACCACAAGAGGGTAAAGCCGGCTGCCGTTTCCGTGAAAATGCAGCACGCTCCAGTCCCGAAGCGCTCGGTCTCGGCGCGTCACCGCCGCGAACGGCTCACCTCTTCCCCGTCACGCGGACGATCCGGCTCCGGAGCTGGAACAGAATTCGGCCGCACCCGGACCGAAGATCTCGATCACGGACGGCGTGGGCTTCCGCAGATCCCACAGCCGGACCTCGCCGTACCGCAGCCGGACCGAACCCTTGTCGTTCGGCCGTGTCGTGTAGCAATGCTCGAACGCGATAAGCAGCGTATTCATGGACGGCTGCGGCTCGGCCCCGGTCGCCATCTCGAGGACGATACTTGTCTGGCGGTCGGACCCAGCGGTCTGGAACGCGTCGAGGACGAGCACGATTTCGTCGTTCGTCAGCTTCAGCAGGAAGCACAACCGCTTGACGTGCACCGCCTCGCGCTGTGCCGGGAGATCCCCGCGGAGGTGGATCTCGAACGGGTTCGCGTCTTCCGCCGGGAAGCTGAGGACATGCTCGGAACGAACGCCCCGAATGGCGACGGTCTGCTCGAGCTTTTCGGTGGCGGGCAGCGCCTCGCGGCCTTCGCGACGGCCGTGGTTTCGATAGTGCAGCAGCGGATTGACGCCGATCGCGACGACGTCGGGATAGCGCATCAGATAGGCACTGGTACTGAAGTTCCGACTCGGATCGAGACCGGCCTTCACGCCCTGCCTGATGTAGTGACGGATCGGGTCGAGCCGGGTCGGTCCGCTCTGGCTGCGGTAGAACTCCGTGTCGAAATCCCCAGCCGGGTCGCGTCCCTTGGATGCGCCGAACCAGACGTAATGAAGGTAGGGGTCCATCCCCGACGCGGCCACGCCGGGATTGCTTCTGAGATAGTAGTCGCGATCGAAGAGTTTCGGGACGCGTCCGACAAGGATGCGACGGGCGACGAGGGTCGCCAGTCTCGTTGTCTTATTCATAGTGGCATTCACGGTCATGCAAAGACGGGTGCCTCGCACAGGGTTCGCAGCACGGCGGCGAAAGCGACGGGATCGCACTCCTCCTCGACCTGTCGACGCCCCGCGCGCTGAACTGCGGCCCACTCCTCCGGTTCCGTGTGGAGCCGGATCAGGGCCTCGGCGAAGGCGTGCGGATCGCGCCAGTCGCACGCCCGGAAACCCGCTCCCTCGGGCCAGCCGATCTGCTCGTGCAGGATCGGGGTCAGGAGGCATGGAAGCCCGTGCGCGATCGCCATATGCACCTTGTGCGGCACGCCCGCCGAGTAGCGGGTCGGCGCGACCGAGACGCGGGCGCGGTCGAAATACGGTATCGGATCGGCGATCCGGCCCAGGACCTCGACGCCCGGCCGCTCGAACCGCTTGCGGATCTCCGGGGCGATCTGGCCGATCAACTGGAGATTCGCGTCCGGCAGGCGCCGCCGAACCAGCGGCCAGACGGCGTCGAGAAGCCAGTCGATCGAATCGGTGTTCGGCGACACCTCGTCCAGGAGCGAGCCGATGAAGAGGAAGCCGTTCCTCTGGGCGAAGTCCGCGCGGGGAGGCTCCGGCAGGTCGAAGGCGTGTCCGAGCACGGACGCGTCGATGTTGCCGAACTTCGACAGGACCCGGGCCTCGGCAGGCGACACGCAGACCACGTGATCGGCCTGGGCGAAGTTGCGGATCTCCTGGCGCGCCCGTTGCGCCAGGGCCGGCGCCGCCGCGTGCCCACCCTTCAGCGCGGATTCGATGAAATCCCTGACGCAGAACAGGGCCTCCGAGTCGAAGATGATGCGCTTGCGGATGACGTCGCGCAGGGTGAGACCTTTGTCGAAGACAACTTGGCAGACGAAATCGATGTTGTGGGGGCGGCTGACCCACAGGGTGTCGTAGTAGTTGCGCCGCTCATCGAGGAGGCGGGCGAGACCGTCGGCCTGACCGGAATCGAGGATCTCCACGGTATCGGGCAGGTCGCGGTAGCGCTGGGCGATCTTCTCGTCGGCCTTGTAGGCCGGGTAGACGGTCACCCGATACCCGAGGCTGTCCATCGCCTTGATGATGAAGTTCGCCCGCGGCAGGCCGGAGCCCAGGTCGAGGTGCGGGACGGTGTCGTCGATATAAAGGACCCGGAGCGCGAAACGGTCGTGGTCGCGGTCGCCGAAGCACGGGGCCGCGCCGGGATCCGGGAACAGCCAGGAGCGGTGCCGGTCGAGGAAGCGCACGCGATTGCGGTCGATCAGTGCGTCGACATCCGCCCGGCGCGCGCTCGTGGCGTTCTCGAAATGGATGGCCGTGGCGCGGGGCTGATAGACGACGCGCCGCCCGGCCTGATGGCAGCGGACGCACAGATCCGTGTCCTCGAAATAGGCCGGCGCGTAGAGGTTGTCGAAGCCGCCGAGCGCATCGAACAGCTTGCGCTCGATCATGAGGACCGCGCCCGACACGTAGGCGACTTCGCGGCGGAAGGCGCCTTCCGGAAGCAGCGGATCCGTGCAGCCGCGGCCGTAGGCGTGGGTGATCTGCGCGTCGTTGCGGAAGAACGCGCCGGATTCCTGAAGATAGCCGCCTGGAAAGACGAGGTGGGCGCCGACGATGCCCACGCTCGCGTCGGCGAACGGCTCGATCAGGGCACCGATCGCGCCGGGCATCAGCTCGACGTCCGGGTTGAGGAACAGGAGGTGCTCTCCCCGGGCCACGGCCGCGCCGTCGTTGCAGGCCGGCCCGAAACCCGTGTTCTCCGGGTTCCGGATCACCGTGACCCCGTCGAGGCGGCCGAGAAGCGCCTGGGTCTCCGTCCCCGAGGCGTTGTCGACCAGGATCACCTCGAAGGTCGCGCCCGCGAAAGCCTGCTGGCAGGCCAGCCGGTAGAGCGTCAATCCCAGCAGGAGATGGGAATTGCGCGACACGATCACGATCGAGACGGCCGGCTCGGCGACCGGCGCGAAGCCGATGCGCAACGCGTTGCGCTCCACCGCGTTCTCGAGCAGCCGCGCTTCCACGAGCGCCGAGAGCTTCCCGTAATGGGGATCGATCGTCTCAAGCTTCATCGGCACCACCGGATCGACGACCCACAAGGGTCGGGCTCTGCCCGAGCGTCAGTTGTCCCGTCAGATCATCGGTCAGGACGAGGATCCGGACCGGCATCGGTATGGGGGTTGCCTCGCCGGTCGGAGCGAGCGTCAGGAGCCCGGGAGCCGGCGTGAGGTCGTCGGCACCGGTGAAGCCGAGCCCGGTCGACCGGGCCAGGGGCGCGGTACCGGTCAGACGCATCTCCCGCGCCGCGCCGGCCTCGTCGATCAGGAAGGCGGCGGCCTGACGCGGGTCGCGGAGGAGAAAGCTCGGCAGCGAGGCGGCGACCTCGACGATGTCGGCCGCATGCCCGATCAGCCGGGCCTGCGCCGTCCAGTCCGTGCGCATCGTGGCGAGATACGCGGCGAGCGCTTCCCGGCTCGACCGGGGCAGAGCGCGCTCCCGCACCCATTCCGGCGAGAGGCTGAGAGCGGCCCTGCTCAGCTCATCAGTAAGGGACGTCGAGCCGTCCGCGCGCTCGCCGTGCCGGAGGGGGCGGGCGAACCAGCGCCGCCGCATCGGCGTATAGCCGGCGGCTCGCGCCTCGTCCGCGGCCGGCTTCTCCGTCGCGACGAGGACACCGAAGTCCGGATCCCCCGGAGCCGAGCCGAGGGAGCGCGCGTGCGTGAGCAGAACGGAACCGAGGGCGGACCGTGCCACCGTGGGCTCCTCTACAGTCCCAAATCCGGAGCCGGGCCGGGGGGGCAAGGCCATCATATCTGGAAGTCGAGCTGGCTGCGGTGAAGATCGCCTTCCCAGAAAGGGCATCCAAGCAGGTGCGTTTCGGGAAAGCTTGAGAGACCATGTGCTGCCAAGCTTCGGTCGAGATCCAAGCTCGGCTTCCACATGCGATTGCCCTGGGCGACGGGGAAGGGCGGCGAGCCACTCGGCCTCGCAGGTGGCCGATCGCGTGTCGAAGCGCGTCGCCAGCTCCTCACTCGCCTGCGTCAGTTCCGCGAGGGCGCTCGGATAGGCGTGAAGGGCGCGGATCATCGCGACGCAGTCCTGGGTCCCCGTGAGCTGCTGGGGCGGGATGCGGGTCTCGAAGCCGTCGAAAGCGATCCGGGTTCCGATCACCGGCTTTCCCATCGACAGAGCCTCGGCCACCTTGATCTTGAGGCCGGTGCCCATCAGCATCGGTGCGACGACCGCGTCGACCTGCTCGTAGAACGTCTCCAGGCGATCCACGTAGCCCACGAGCCGCACGCCCGGCAGGCTGAGCTTGCCTAGGCTGGTGCAGATCTCGCCAGCGACGAGGACGGTCGGTAATCCCGGCTGCCATTCCGCGGCCCAGGCGTGCACGAACTTGCCGATCGAGAACAGGTTCGCGTCGTTGCCGTGACCGATGAAACCCACCGTCTCGATGCGTTGAGGCGCCTTGAAGGCCCTTCGTTCGGACAGACGCGGAGGCAGGAGGCGAACCTCGGTGTCGGCGAGGGTCCGGAAATAGGCCGCCTCTTCGGGCTGGATGGCGAGCACCGTGTCGGCGCGCGCGAGGCCCAGCGCCTCGTTGGTCCTGTCGGTGTAGAAGAAGTTCGGCTCGCTGCGGAAGGGCAGGTACTGGAGCTGCCGGTCCGCGAAGCGGTCGTGGGTGTCGATGATGCGCGCGACGCCGTCGGGGACGGCCTCGAGGCAGCGCGACAGGAAGACGTAGTTCACGACGATGGCGCAGGTCTCGGGATGGGTCTCGAAGTACCAATCCACGAAGGCCACGGCCTCGTCCGGGCACCACGCGTCGATCGGGAAGCCCCAGGACTGCGTCTTCAGCGGAATCCGCTCGGCGACCGGGATGAGGAACAGCCGCTGAAAGGCTGCAGCCATCCCTGGCACGTCGGTCGGAGGCTGCTGGCCGAAGCGGCGATAGATCTGATCCTCGTGCTCCAGATAGGCGAAATCGACGGCGAAGCCGCCGCGCCGAAGGGCGTCGCAGGTGGCGACCAGCCGAGCGCGATTGCCCGCGCTCGTCGGAAAGGCCGGCATCGGTGCGAGGACGAGCACCGTCGGCGGGCGTGCTTCACGGTTCATGGCCTCAGACCCTCGGCATCCGGCCCGCGACGGCGTAGCGACCTTCACCGACGAGAATGGCTCGGTCGATCGCGCTCGCGGCGCCGAGGCGGTTGTCCGTCGTCAGCCGCAGGGTCCGGCGCGGGGTGGCACGCGCGCGCACCGACGTCACCGGAGCGCAGGCGTAGACGTCGTTCGTGCGGGCGAGAACGAAGGCCGGGATGAAGTCCAGTTCCTCGACCACGAGGTCGTCGGAGCGGTCGTCCAGGCGCGGCAGGGGCGCGCCGGGCTGCGGAGCCAGGGCATCGAGCGCCGGCCCGAGAAGGGGCAGCAGCGTCGCGAGCGGCTCGAACGTGGCCGGGGCGAGGGCGGTGATCACCGCCTCTGCGAGAAGCAGGGATTCGGATTGCGACAGCGATGCCCCTGCGGACGAGGGGCTCACGGTCAGGTTAAGGTCACGCACATGGGCCCTGACGGTGAGCGAAGCCTCCGCGGCGATGGGGCCGCCATCCGTGCGGCCGAGAACGAGCACGCAGCTCGGATCTCCCGCCGACTGCGAGTCGAACCCCATGAAGGCCCAGGTCAGGATCTCGATCCCGACCGGAGACAGGATGATGAGAGGGATCCCGCACGAGCCGCCGAGGGGAAAGCGGAGCACGGCGGCGCGGGGGGTGGAATGGAGCCGATCTGCGACGAGCCCTTCCGCGCATCGGTCATGCACTGTATTGATTTGCATCGAACCGATCGCCTCTTTCTCCCAGTGACCAAGTGAGCCGCCGTAATTGATTTACTTTACAGACTTCAAGCCGACACAAAAATAATTATTTTAAAATATTTCGTCTGACTGTTATCTCGGATTTTCGAGAAAGAACAAATCTTTCTGCTGGCGCGATCAGGTGTGAACTATAGTTAATACACTTTCCTGCATAATGAATGTTGTGGGATGTTGGTTTCGTGCGAAGCGGCTCAGATCGCGGCCCCGCTTGTAGAGGGGCGCATAACTTATGGCAATCTCTCGCTTCCAGAGCGCACACCCACCGACGGGGACGCGCGGATGGGTCCATGCCAAAGCGCTGACAAACATGACACTTCTTCAGCGGTGAATGCGGGCGGACAGCTGTCCGACGCGCCGGGGGCAAGAGCCCTACTCGTCGCCGTGGGCCATGCATGGGGGCGATCGACCGCGCAACCCCGCGGATCGAAGAATGCCTGGGCAAGGACGGTGTCTCACGCGAAAGTGCGGCTGACAGGCTTCATGCGCGAGCTGGCGGGTACAGACGGGGCGCAAGGCCGTCCCAGGATGCCGTCGATGGGCGCCGCACTCGGCCGAAACACCCGCACTCCACGGACCGTCCCAAAGGCTCTTGCGGAACACTTGCGGAACGTTTACCGTGTTCGCGGTTTGTTTCTAGAGTCGCGATTCCGCCATCTCGTTTCGGAAGCGGGTGCTGCACGATGTTGACGCGTAAACAGCTGGATCTGCTTCGTTTCATCCAGCAGCGCCTGCAGGAGAGCGGCGTTCCGCCCTCCTTCGACGAGATGAAGGACGCCCTCGATCTGAAGTCGAAGTCGGGCATCCACCGGCTCATCACCGCTCTGGAGGAGCGCGGCTTCCTGCGCCGTCTACCCAACCGGGCGCGGGCGATCGAGGTGATTCGCCTGCCCGAGAGCCTTGGATCGAGCGAGCCCGCACCCGCGCCGGCGGCGAGCCCGGCGCGCCGCTTCACGCCGAGCGTGGTGGAGGGCGGCCGGCAGGGTCCGCCGTCCCGCCCGACCACGCAGATGACGGACGATCACGGCCGTGCCGTCTCGATCCCGATCATGGGGCGCATCGCGGCCGGCACGCCGATCTCCGCGATCCAGAACCAGAACTCCGCCCTCACGCTCTCGCCGGATTTCCTGGCGGGCGGCGAGCACTACGCCCTCGAAGTGCGCGGCGACTCGATGGTCGAGGCGGGCATCCTCGACGGCGACCTCGTGGTCATCCGCAAGCAGGAGACGGCCAATACGGGCGACATCATCGTGGCGCTGATCGACGACGAGGAGGCGACCCTGAAGCGCCTGCGCAAGCGCGGTTCTTCGATCGCTCTGGAGGCCGCCAACCCGGCCTACGAGACGCGCGTGCTCGGACCCGACCGCGTCCGCATCCAGGGCCGCCTCGTCAGCCTCGTTCGGCGTTACTGATCCTCGGCCTCGACCGGGGGAACCTCGTCCGCTTCCTCGGCGGGTGCGGCCTTCGGCGTCCGTGTCGGCGGACCGGCGGGTTCGGGAGCGACCGCAGGCCCATCGCGGGATGCCGATGTGCGGGCGTGGAGAACGGTGAAGCCCCCCGGCTTGGCGCGCAGAGCCGTCGCGCCGTGGCGGGCGAGATAGGCACGGTCGACGACGAGGGCCGCCGCGCAATCGGCCGGGGCCTGAAGATTGCTGACCACCACGGCGGCGCGCGCGCAATCCTCGGCGAAGGCGCGCCGGTCGCGCACCACGGCGACGGCCCGGCCGTCCGGCAGGCGGCCCACGCAGCCGAGGCGGTCGCAGGTGCCGCGGCCCCCCACATCGCCGGGCTTGCGGGCATCGCCGTCGGCACGCAGCCACTGCTCCACGACGAAGGGCGGCGGGCGCCCGAGCGTGCCGAGGCGGCCGTCCGTGCCGCGCAGCGCCGCGCCGAGACCCTGCCGATCCACGTAGAGGTCCGGCCGTTCCGGTGCCGCGGCGAGGGCGAGGCCGCCGAGGGCCGGGGCGAGGGCGAGCCAGCGCAGGGCCGAGCCCGGGACCGTCGCGGTCAGGAGCGCGAGGGCCAGCAGGCCGAGCGCGGCGGAGCCGAAGGCCGGCACCACGACGGTCGCACCCTGAAAGCCTTCCACCCACCCTGAGATCTGGAGCATGCCCCTCACGGCGAGGCCCATGGTCCACCAGACCGGCGTGTCGAGGGCGAAGGGGTAGGCGATGACGCCGAGCACCGCGGCCGGCATCACCACCAGGGAGACGAGGGGCAGCGTGAGCGCGTTCCCGACGAGCCCGAAGGGCTGCATCGTCTGGAAATGGTAGGTCGCGAAGGGGGCGGTGGCGATCTGCGCGACGAGCGTCGTGGCCAGGGTGCCGACGATCGCCGAGAGCGCCAGGGCGAGAAGCCGGCCGAGCCGGCCCGCACCCTCGCGCCGGAACAGGCGGCCGTCGAGCAGGCGGGCGCAGGCGATCAAGCCCGCCACGGCGCCGAACGACATCTGGAAGCTCGGGCCGAGCAGGGCCTCGGGCTCGCGCGCCAGGGCGGCGAAGGCGGCGAGCGCGAGGTTGCGCATGGACAGAGCCGGACGGTCGACCAGGATCGCCCCCAGCATGATCAGGGTCATGACGAGGGCGCGCTGGGCGGCCACGTCCCAGCCGGAGAACACGCAATAGGCGCTCACCCCCGCCATGGCGGCGCCCGCGGCGATCTTCTTGATCGGCCAGAACAGCGCGAGATGCGGCACGAGGGCCAGCGCCGCCCGCACCAGCCAGAACACCACGCCGGCGGCGAGCACCATGTGCAGGCCGGAGATCGAGACCACGTGATAGATCCCGGCGGCGCGCAGGGTGTCGTTGGTGGACGGCGCGATGAGGCCGCGCTTGCCCGTCACCAGGGCCGCCGCCACGGCGCCGGCCTGCCCGCCGATCGCCTCGGCGATGCGCCGGGTCAGGGCGTTGCGGGCGGCATCGACGGCGGTCGCGAGGCGCAGCGACGCGGACGGCGCCGCGGGGGGCGGTCGGACCGTGATGCGTCCGACGAGGGAGCCGACGGCGCCGATCCCGCGGAAATAGGCGTCGCGGGCGAAATCGTAGCCGCCCGGGCGCGCGGCCTCCGGCGGAGGGAGGAGGCGCGCGGTCGCCTCGATCTGATCGCCCGGCCGCAGGGGCGGCGCCTTGCGGTAGGAGACGCGCACGCGGGTCGGCGTCGCCGCCGGCGCGAGAGTGCCGAAGCGCGCGACCACGACCACGAGGCGGGCGCCCTCCTCGCGCTCCTCGATCGTCTCGATGAGGCCGGTGAGCGGGGCCACCGTGACCCGCGTGAGCACGGGTGCCGCGACGCGCGCC
Organism: Methylobacteriaceae bacterium; assembly: GCA_947444195.1. GTDB lineage: Bacteria > Pseudomonadota > Alphaproteobacteria > Rhizobiales > Beijerinckiaceae > Methylobacterium. Next base: position 172,265 of record CANEZL010000002.1, read on the forward strand.
ACGCGCCAGGTCGCCGCGGCGTAGCCGAGAAAGGCCGCAGCGAGGACCAGGGCGGCGGCGAGGGCGGCGGGGCGGTGGCCGAGCCAGGGCATCGGCAGAAGGCACAGGGCGGCGGCCACGAGCGGGGCGGCCAGAACGGGCGTCCCGTCGCTGAGGCCGAAGAAGGCGAGGATCCCGAGACCGAAGGCGACGGCGAGCCAGGGGAACAGCCGGCGCTGCTCCGCCTCGACGGCGAGGCAATGGCCGAGCCAGGCCCGCAGGGCGGGCAGCGTCCGCCCCGGCGCGTGCCGCAGGGTGCCGGCGAGCGCGAGCGCCCCACCGGTCAGACCTGCGCCGATCCGCTCCATCGCCACCGCCCGAGGCCGCGGGCGGGAAGCCGAACGGCGCGAGCCCTTTCTTAACGCATTGGCGGGGCCATGCTACAGGCGCCCGCCCGGCCCCCCGGCGCCGTCCCCATCCCGCGATTCCGGCGCCAGCGCTGGACGCCCGCCCAGCACCTGCTATCCGAGTTCGATGTCGTCAGCCGTCGTCACGCGCTTCGCGCCCTCGCCCACGGGCTACCTCCATATCGGGGGAGCCCGCACCGCGCTGTTCAACTGGCTCTACGCCCGCCACCACGGCGGGCGCATGCTGCTGCGCATCGAGGACACGGACCGGGAGCGCTCCACCCAAGGAGCCATCGACGCGATCATCGAGGGCATGCGCTGGCTCGGCCTCGACTGGGACGGGGAGGTGATCTTCCAGTACGCCCGCGCCGCCCGCCACCGGGAGGTCGCCGAGAGCCTGCTCGCCTCGGGCCACGCCTATCGCTGCTACGCGAGCGCGGAGGAACTCGCCGAGATGCGCGAGCGCGCCCGCGCGGAGGGCCGGCCGGCCCGCTACGACGGGCGCTGGCGCGACCGCGACCCCGCCGAGGCGCCGGCCGGCATGCCCTTCGTCATCCGCCTGCGCGCGCCGACCGAGGGGGAGACCGTGGTGGAGGACGCGGTGCAGGGCCGCGTGACCTGGGCCAACCGCGACCTCGACGACCTCGTGCTGCTGCGCTCGGACGGCAGCCCGACCTACATGCTCGCCGTGGTGGTGGACGACCACGACATGGGCGTGACCCAGATCATCCGCGGGGACGACCACCTCACCAACGCCGCGCGGCAGACGCAGATCTATCGCGCCCTCGGCTGGGAGGTGCCGGCCATGGCGCACATTCCGCTGATCCACGGAGCGGACGGGGCCAAGCTGTCGAAGCGCCACGGCGCGCTCGGCGTCGATGCCTACCGCGACCTCGGCTACCTGCCGGCGGCCCTGCGCAACTACCTCGTGCGCCTCGGCTGGAGCCACGGCGACCAGGAGATCTTCTCGACGCAGGAGATGATCGACGCCTTCGGCCTGCAGGCCATCGGCCGCTCGCCGGCCCGGTTCGACTTCGCCAAGCTGGAGAACCTCAACGGGCTCTACATCCGCGGCGCGTCCGATGCCGATCTCGTCGCCGCCATCGAGACGATGCTGCCCGGAATCGGCGCCGCCCGCGGCCTCGGCGCGCCCCTGCCCGGGGCCCTGCGGGAGCGGTTCGTCCAGGCGATGCCGGGCCTGAAGGAGCGGGCCAAGACCCTGATCGAGCTGCTCGACAGCGCCTACTACCTCTACGCCGCCCGCCCGCTCGCCCTCGACGAGAAGGCGAAGGGCCTGCTCGGGGCGGAGGCCCGCGCGCGCCTCGCCGCGGTGATCCCGGATCTCGAAAAGCTGCCGGACTGGAGCGCGGCCACGACGGAGGCCGCGGTCCGGCAGTTCGCCGAATCGTCGGGGGTCAAGCTCGGGCAGGTCGCCCAGCCCCTGCGCGCGGCGCTCACCGGCCGCACGACCTCGCCGCCGCTGTTCGACGTGCTGGCCGTGCTCGGCCGCGACGAGAGCCTCGCGCGCCTGCGCGATCAGGCCGCGCAGAGCTGACACGAACCTGACAACGCGGCCCGGATTTCGCTTCGGCGCGGGGGGCGGCCGGGGGCCGCCCCGTTGAAGGCGACCCACCGATCCGCTAACCCGCTGGTCCTGTGAGCACGTGCAGCATAGATGCAGGGCTCGTGGCCCGGGCCGCCGGACGATGCGGCGCGCGGGCGGCACCGCACCCGTTGCCAGGAGAGGTCCACGTCCCATGAGCGCTACCAGCACCATCACAGTGGACGGGAAGCAGATCGAGCTTCCGATCAAGAAAGGGACCATCGGTCCGGACGTCGTCGACATCGCCAAGCTCTACGCTCAGACCGGCGCCTTCACCTTCGACCCGGGCTTCACCTCGACGGCCTCGTGCGAATCGAAGATCACCTACATCGACGGTGACGAGGGCGTGCTGCTCTACCGCGGCTACCCGATCGAGCAGCTCGCCGAGAAGGGCGACTTCCTCGAGACCTGCTACCTGATGCTGTTCGGCGAGCTGCCGACCGCCGCCCAGAAGGCCGATTTCGACTACCGGGTCACGCGCCACACCATGGTGCACGACCAGATGAACCGCTTCTTCTCCGGCTTCCGCCGCGACGCCCACCCGATGGCGGTGATGGTGGCCTGCGTCGGCGCGCTCTCGGCCTTCTACCACGACTCGACCGACATCTCGGACGAGAGCCAGCGGATGATCGCCTCGATCCGCATGATCGCCAAGATGCCCACCCTCGCGGCGATGGCCTACAAGTACTCGATCGGCCAGCCCTTTGTGTATCCGAAGAACGAGCTCGACTACACCTCGAACTTCCTGCGGATGTGCTTTGCGGTTCCGTGCGAGGAATACCAGGTCAACCCGATCTTCTCCCGCGCGCTCGATCGGATCTTTATCCTACATGCCGATCACGAGCAGAACGCCTCCACCTCGACGGTGCGGCTCGCGGGCTCCTCGGGCGCCAACCCCTTCGCCTGCATCGCGGCCGGCATCGCCTGCCTGTGGGGCCCGGCCCATGGCGGGGCCAACGAGGCGGCGCTGAAGATGCTCATGGAGATCGGCACGCCCGACCGCGTCGATCAGTACGTGGCCAAGGCGAAGGACAAGAACGACCCCTTCCGTCTGATGGGCTTCGGCCACCGGGTCTACAAGAACTACGACCCGCGCGCGCGCATCATGCAGACCACCACCCACGAGGTCCTGAAGGAGCTCGGCAAGCAGGACGACCCCCTGCTCGAAGTGGCGATGCGGCTCGAGGAGATCGCCCTCAAGGACGAGTACTTCATCGAGAAGAAGCTCTACCCGAACATCGACTTCTACTCGGGCATCACCCTCAAGGCGATGGGCTTCCCCACCGACATGTTCACCGTGCTGTTCGCCGTCGCCCGCACCGTCGGCTGGATCGCGCAGTGGGCCGAGATGATCGAGGATCCCTCCCAGAAGATCGGCCGTCCGCGCCAGCTCTACATCGGCTCCGACCGCCGGGAATACGTCACGATCGGCCAGCGCGGCTGAGCCCGCGCCGCGCGCCGAACGGAAGAAGCCGCCCGCGGGGGCGGCTTCCGAGGGTCTCGTCCCGGCTATCGGCTCCGGGACGAGACCCTCGTTCATCGCTTCCGCGTCGTCCTCTTCCGGAAGCCGGCAGCCGCCGTTCGGGACGCTACTCCAGCGCCGAACCCTCTCCCCGTTTCGTGCGTTGATGCCCGTCCATCACGGGGAGTGTGCAGCCATGGGTCTCGTCTTCGCCCTGCTTTTGATCGGTCCGCCTCTCGGGATCGCGGCCTACGACCTCATGCGGATGCGCGGAACGCGCCAGTTCTGACCGCCGATCCGGCACCGCTCCGGGTTCCGGGCATGAAAAAAGCCGCCCTGCCGGGGCGGCTCTTTCGCGAGGTCGGCCGAGGCCGGGCTTCGACGCTTACTTGATCTTGGCTTCCTTGAACTCGACGTGCTTACGCGCGACGGGATCGTACTTGCGCATGCTGAGCTTCTCGGTCTGCGTGCGGGAGTTCTTCTTGGTGACGTAGAAGTAGCCCGTATCGGCGGTCGAGATGAGCTTGATCTTGACGGTAACGGCCTTGGCCATGTTGCGGCGCTCCAGGGTTTCGCGGCATTCCGCGTGAGCGAAACGCAAGAACGAAAAAGGGCCGGGCATGCCCGGCCGAATACGGGCCGGTGAATGCCCGATCTGCTCGTGAAGGTCAAGTACGGGCGCGCCTGCCCGCAGGCGCGCCGGCCCTGCGCGGGCCCCTCAATCGGTGCGCAGGTTGCGGAAGCCGTGGAGGTCCTCGTCGAGGGTCCTGACGAGGCTGCGGGCGATGGCGACGAGGGCGGTGATCATCGGCGTCGAGGGCTCGCGGCGGGCGGCCACGAGGCCGATCGTGTGTTCGAGGTTCGGCGCGGTGATCGGGATCGCGCGCACGCCGTCCATGGGGCCGAGGGCGTCGACGAGGATCGCCGGCATCACGCTCGCCCAGCGCAGGGTGCGCACATGGGTCATCAGCACGATCATCGAGTTCGATTCGAGGGTCGCCGAGGGCTCGCCGCCGGCTGCCCGGATCTGCTGGTCGATGATCCGGCGGTTCTGCATGTTGGGCGTGAGCAGGCAGAGGGGGATGCGGCCGATCTCCGCCCAGGTCACCGAGGTGCGGTCGTCGTAGGGCCCGCCCGCGGCCGTGAGCAGGGTGTAGCGCTCGCGGTAGAGCGGCACGGCGATGACGCGGCCGAGGGGCTCGTTGTCGAGATAGGTCAGGCCGGCATCGGCCTCGAGGTTCTCGATCAGGGAGAAGATGTCCGCCGAGGTCGTGGATTCCACCGTCAGCCGCACGTCCGGGTAGCGGGCCCGGTAGGGGGTGGTGAGGCTCGCCACCATCGGCAGGGCGGTGGGGATCGCGGCGATGCGCAGATGCCCGGTCAGGCCGCGGCGCAGCGCGCTCACGTCCTCGTGCATGGCGCGGGCATCGGCGACGATGCGGCGCGCCCATTCGAGCACGCGCTCGCCCTCCGGCGTGAAGCCCTGGAAGCGGGAGCCGCGCAGGACGAGCTGCACGCCGAAGCGGTTCTCGAGCTGCTTCACCCCCGCCGACAGGGTCTGCTGAGTCACGCCGCAAGCTTCCGCGGCGTGACCGAAATGCTGCTCGCGGGCCAGCGCGAGCAGGAAGTCGAGCTTGTCGATCACGCCGGTCTTCCAGGCGGGCCGCCGCATCCGCGGGGCATCGCGCGGACGTTAGAGCACGCTGCGGAAAAGTGAAATCCGGTTTTCCGAAATCATCGTGCGATCAGAAGAAGATAGAGCGTGCTGCCGGTTCCGCGAGACGGCGGCACGCGCCGGAATGCGGCAGGCCCCGGTTCGGATCGTCCCGCACGCGCCTCAGCGGAACAGGATCAGGGCCTTCGAGAGGGTGATGCCGATGCCCCAGAGGATCGGCAGGCCGACGATCGCCCAGGCGACGAGGACGCCCGCCGAGAAGCCGCCGCGGCCGATGCCGAAGCCGCCGCCGACGGAGGCCGCGGTCGGCGGGACTCCGGCGCCGGGCACGCTCGCCGGATCCATGAACCAGTGCCGGGCGAGGGGCCGCACGGCGAGGTTGCACAGGAAGCCGAAGGCGAGGAAGCCCGCCAGGATGTACATGGTGCGCCCGTAGAGGTCGGCCCCCTGCACGCCGGCGGCGGCCTGCATCTCGCGGATCTTCGTCACCACGAAGGGCCCGACGATCCCCGCCGTCGACCAGGCCGTGAGCAGGCGCCCGTGGATGGCGCCGACGAACTGCGTTCCGAACACGTCCGCGAGATAGGCCGGGATCGTGGCGAAGCCCCCGCCATACATCGAGAGGATCACGCAGAAGATCGCCACGAACAGGGCCTGCGAGCCGATCGCGGCGGCCCAGGGCGCCGCGGCGTAGAGGGCGCAGCCGAGGGCGAAGAAGGTGGCGTAGGTGACCTTGCGGCCGAGCTTGTCCGACATCGAGGCCCAGAAGAAGCGGCCGAGGATGTTGAACAGGGACAGGAGACCGACGAAGCCGGCCGCGATCGCGGCCACCTGCGCCTTCTGCGCGCCGTCGAGAGCCCCGAGCGCGGTGCCCGGCTGTCCGATCAGCGCGCCGCCGAAGATCTCCTGCAGCATCGGCGAGGCCAGGGCGAGCACGCCGATGCCCGCCGAGACGTTGAGGCAGAGGACGAGCCAGAGCAGCCAGAATTGCGGGGTCCTGTGGGCGTCGCGCAGGTGCACGTGGCCGGAGGCGATCATCGCCTTGCCCGCATTCTTCGGGGCGAACCCGTCCGGGCGCCAGTCGGCAGGGGGCACCCGGTAGCCCAGGGCGCCCGCCGTCATGAACACGAGATAGCCGAGGCCCATCACCGCGAGCGTCTGCCAGACGCCCGCCGTGTCCGCCGTGCGGAAGGTCTTGATCAGGCTGTCGGCAAGGGGCGAGCCGATCATGGCGCCGCCGCCGAAGCCCATGATCGCCATGCCGGTGGCCATGCCCCGGCGGTCCGGGAACCATTTGATCAGCGTCGAGACCGGGGAGATGTAGCCGAGGCCGAGCCCGATCCCGCCGATCAGGCCCATGCCGAGCCAGACGATCCAGAGCTGGTGGACGTAGACGCCGAGGGCCCCGATCAGGAAGCCGCCGCTCCAGCACAGGGCCGCGACGAGACCGGCCTTGCGCGGTCCCGCCCGCTCGAGCCAACCGCCGAATAGGGCCGCCGAGAGACCGAGCACCACGATGCCGATGGAGAAGACGGTGACGAGGTCGCTCACCCGCCAGTCGCAGGTAGTGGTGAACAGGACGGTCGCCACGCCCATCTCGGGGCAGGCGGCAGGCCCGGCCTGCCCGACCGAGAGGGCGCGGGACAGGGGAAGCCAGAAGACGGAGAGCCCGTAGGCCATGCCGATGCAGAGGTGGATGGCGAGTGCGGCGGGCGGGACGAGCCAGCGGTTGAAACCGGCTTTCGCGACGATGCGCTCCCGCGACAGGAAACCCGGTGCGCCATCCGGCGCGACCGCGCCGGCAATCCCGAGACTCATGCTGATCTCCTCCGCGGCAGCCGCATCCCAGGCCGCGCACGAAGAACCGATTAGCAGTCCCGCCCCCCTCCGTCAGCAAACGACACGGTCCGGTCGGAAATTTAATCCGACGCAAACTGAAAGATATTTCGCGAATCCCTCGGACGAACGAGAAAGGCCCCGCCGGGGTGGCGGGGCCTCTCGCGAACATCAGTCCGAAGTCGATCGCGCGGGGGGCCGGGTCAGCCGGCGTCGCTCGCGCCCTCGCCCAGCTTGTGCGGATCGTGCGTGGCCGACCGCACCGGGCTCTGCGCCGTCGTCTCGCCGTGGCGCATCGCGCGCTGGACGAGGCCGTCGACCCGGGCGCCCTGCTCGGGCAGGGCGGCCTCGAGATGGGCGATCATCCTGGGCGTCCAGAAGGCCTTGATGTGCTTCTGGACCCCGGCGACCGCCTCCTCCTCCGGGTAGGACCGGAAGAAGGTGGCGATCTGGTTGGCCATGCGGACGAGCTTGTCCGCCTGCGTCGCGGCGCTCATCGGCCTACTCCGCCGCGTCCAGGGCGCTGCCCTGGGAATTGGCGATGCGGGTCAGGGAGAAGTCCTCCTCGTAGAACTTCGCCTGCCAGTCCGAGGGCCGGTTGGTGCGCCGCACCTGCACCGCCGTCACCTTGTACTCGGGGCAGTTGGTGGCCCAGTCCGAGTAGTCGGTGGTGATGACGTTGGCGCCGGTCTTGGCGTGGTGGAAGGTGGTGTAGACCACGCCCGGCTGCATGCGCTCCGAGATCTTGGCCTTCAGGGCGATGTCGCCGGAGCGGCTCTCCAGGGCGACGAGGTCGCCGTCCACGATGCCGCGCAGCTCCGCGTCGAAGGGGTGGATCTCCAGCACGTCCTCCTCGTGCCAGCGCGAATTGTGGGTGCGCCGGGTCTGCGCGCCGACATTGTACTGGGAGAGGATGCGGCCCGTGGTGAGGATGAGCGGGAATTTCGGCCCCGCGCGCTCCTCGGTGGCTACGAACTCGGTGATCATGAACCGGCCGAGGCCGCGCACGAAGCGGTCCACGTGCATCATCGGGGTGCCCAGCGGCGCCTTCTCGTTGCAGGGCCACTGCACCGAGCCGAGTTCCTCCAGCTTGGCGTAGGACACGCCGGTGAAGCTCGGCGTCAGCGCCGCGATCTCGTCCATGATCTCGGACGGGTGGCTGTAGTTCATCGGGTAGCCGAGCGCGTTCGAGAGCAGCACCGTGCCCTCCCAGTCGCCGTAGCCGCCCATCGGGGGCATCACCTTGCGCACGCGGGAGATGCGACGCTCGGCGTTGGTGAAGGTGCCGTCCTTCTCCAGGAACGAGGCTCCGGGGAGGAAGACGTGGGCGTATTTCGCGGTCTCGTTCAGGAAGAGATCCTGGACGACGATGCACTCCATCGCCATGAGGCCCGCGGTGACGTGGTGCGTGTCGGGGTCCGACTGGGCGATGTCCTCGCCCTGGATGTACATGCCCTTGAAGGTGCCCTCGACGGCCTCGTCGAGCATGTTGGTGATGCGCAGGCCCGGCGCGTTGTCGAGCTTGGCCCCCCAGAGCGACTCGAAGCTCTCGCGGGTGGCGTCGTCGGCGACGTGGCGGTAGCCCGGCAGCTCGTGCGGGAACGAGCCCATGTCGCAGGAGCCCTGCACGTTGTTCTGGCCGCGCAGCGGGTTCACGCCGGCGCCGAGCATGCCGATATTGCCGGTGGCCATGGCGATGTTGGCCATGCCCATCACCATGGTCGAGCCCTGGCTGTGCTCGGTCACGCCGAGGCCGTAATAGATGCCGGCAGCGCCCCCGGTGGCGTAGAGGCGGGCCGCCCCGCGCACCTGCTCGGGATCGAGCCCGGTGAACTGCTGCTGGTTCTCCGGCGCGTGGCGCTCGTCGGCGATGAAGCGGGCCCAGGACTCGAACTCGGCGAGATCGCAGCGCTCGCGCACATAGGCCTCGTCGACCAGCCCCTCGGTGACGATGACGTGCGCCAGCGAGTTGATGAAGGCGACGTTGGAGCCGGGCTTCAGGGGCAGGTGGTAGTCGGCCTCGATGTGGGGCGACTTCACGAGGTCGATCTTGCGCGGATCGGCGACGATGAGCTTGGCGCCCGCGCGCAGGCGCTTCTTCATGCGCGAGCCGAAGACCGGGTGGCCGTCCGTCGGGTTGGCGCCGATGACGAGAATCACGTCGGAATGCGCCACCGAGGCGAAGTCCTGGGTGCCCGCCGAAGTGCCGAGCGTCGACATCAGGCCGTAGCCGGTCGGCGAGTGGCAGACGCGGGCGCAGGTATCGACGTTGTTGTTGCCGAAGGCGGCGCGCACGAGCTTCTGGACGAGGTAGGCCTCCTCGTTGGTGCAGCGCGACGAGGTGATGCCGCCGACCGAATCCCGGCCGTACTGGGCCTGGATGCGCTTGAACTCGGAGGCCGCGCGGTCGATCGCCTCCTCCCAGGAGACCTCGCGCCAGGGATCCGTGATCTTCTCGCGGATCATCGGCTTGGTGATGCGGTCCTTGTGGGTGGCGTAGCCGTAGGCGAAGCGGCCCTTCACGCAGGAATGGCCGTCATTGGCCTTGCCGCCCTTGTAGGGCACCATGCGCACCACGCGGTCGCCCTGCATCTCGGCCTTGAAGGCGCAGCCGACGCCGCAATAGGCGCAGGTCGTCACCTCCGCGTGCTCGGGCTGGCCGTATTCGTGGATCGACTTCTCCTGGAGCGTCGCGGTCGGGCAGGCCTGCACGCAGGCGCCGCAGGACACGCACTCGGACTCGAAAAAGTTCGTCGGGCCCGCCGCCACGCGCGAGTCGAATCCGCGGCCAGCGATCGTCAGCGCGAAGGTGCCCTGCACCTCCTCGCAGGCCCGGACGCAGCGGTTGCAGACGATGCACTTCGACGGGTCGTAGGTGAAGTAGGGGTTCGACTCGTCCTTCGGCAGGTAGCGCTCGGAGGACGGCCGGACGTGGTTGTCGCCCTCGTAGCCGTAGCGCACGTCGCGCAGGCCCACGACGCCGGCCTGGGTCTGCAGCTCGCAGTCGCCGTTGGCCGCGCAGGTCAGGCAGTCGAGGGGGTGGTCGGAGATGTAGAGCTCCATCACGCCCTTGCGCAGGCGCGCGAGCTTGTCCGACTGGGTGTGCACCACCATGCCGTTCTCGGCGGGCGTGGTGCAGGAGGCGGGCGTGCCGCGCCGCCCCTCGATCTCCACGAGGCAGAGGCGGCAGGAGCCGAACGGCTCCAGCGAGTCGGTGGCGCAGAGCTTCGGGATCTGCGTGCCCGCGTTCATCGCGGCCGCCATCACCGAGGTGCCGGCGGGCACCGTCACAGACATGCCGTCGATGGTGAGCGTCACCGTCTGCTCGTTGACGCGGATCGGCGTGCCGTAGTCGATTTCCTTGATCAGGCCCATCGACGCCTCCTCACTCGGCCGCGACGGGGAGCGACCCCGCCGGCCTGAAATCCTCGGGGAAATGGGTGATCGCGCTCATCACGGGCATCGGGGTCAACCCGCCCATGGCGCAGAGCGACCCGTCGGTCATGACCTCGCAGAGATCCTCGACCAGCTTCAGGTTCGCCTCGGACCGGATGCCGGAGATCACCTTGTCCATCGTCTCGACGCCGCGGGTCGCACCGATGCGGCAGGGGGTGCACTTGCCGCAGGACTCGGCGGCGCAGAACTCGAAGGCGAAGCGGGCCTGTTTCGCCATGTCGACGGTGTCGTCGAAGACCACGATGCCGCCATGGCCGACGAGGCCCTTCTTCGCCGCCATCGCCTCGTAGTCGAGGGGCGTGTCGAGGAGTTCGTCGGGGAAGTAGGCGCCGAGCGGGCCGCCGACCTGCACCGCGCGGACCGGACGGCCCGAGCGCGTGCCGCCCCCGAACTGCTCGATCACCTCGCGGATGGTGATGCCGAAGGCGACCTCGATCAGGCCGCCTTGGGCGATGTTGCCGGCGAGCTGGATCGGCAAGGTGCCGAGCGAGCGGCCCATGCCGTAATCGGCGTAGGCCTTGGCGCCGTGCTCCAGGATCCAGGGCACGGCCGTGAAGGTCATCACGTTGTTGACGAGGGTTGGCTTGCCGAGGAAGCCCTTGAGCGCCGGGATCGGGGGCTTGGCCCGCACGATGCCGCGGCGGCCTTCCAGGCTCTCCAGCAGCGAGGTCTCCTCGCCGCAGATATAGGCGCCGGCGCCGAGCCGCACCTCGAGATGGAAGCTCTTGCCCGAGCCGAGGATGTTCTCGCCGAGCACGCCGGCCTTCACGCCGTTGGCGATGGCCTCCTTCAGCGTCTGATAAGCCTGCGGGTACTCCGAGCGCAGGTAGATGTAGCCGCGGGTCGCGCCGGTCGCGACGCCGGCGATGGTCATGCCCTCGATGAGGTTGAAGGGGTCGCCCTCCATCATCATCCGGTCGGCGAAGGTGCCGGAATCGCCCTCGTCGGCGTTGCAGACCACGTATTTCTGGTCGGCCTTCGCCAGCATCACCGTGTTCCACTTGATGCCGGCCGGGAAGCCCGCGCCGCCGCGGCCGCGCAGGCCGGAATCGCGCACCTGCGCCACGATGCCCTCGGCATCGAGCTTCAGCGCGGCTTCCAGCCCGCGATAGCCGCCATGGGCCCGGTAATCCTCCACCGAGACCGGATCGACCACGCCGCAGCGGTGGAAGGTCAGGCGCTGCTGGCGGGCGAGGAAGGGGATCTTTTCGGGGTCGCCGAGGCGCAGGGGATGGTCGCCGCCGGTGGTCAGGCCGCCATCGAGCAGAGCGTCCACATCCTCGAGCTTGACCGGGCCGTAGGCGATCCGGCCCTCGGGCGTCTCGACCTCGACCATCGGCTCCAGCCAGAACAGGCCGCGGGAGCCGGTGCGCTTGACCGCCACATCGAGGCCGCGGCGCTCGGCCCCGGCGAAGAGGGCGCGGGCGACCTTGTTGGCGCCGAGCCCGAGGGCGACCGCGTCGCGCGGAACGGTGATCGTGACGCTCACTGGCGCACCTCCGTCAGGGCGGCTTCGAGGGCGTCCGCCGTCAGGTGGGCGACCGGCTCGTCATCGATGAGGGCGGCCGGGCCGTTGGCGCAGAGGCCGAGGCAGTAGACCGGCTCCACGGTGCAGTTCCCGTCGGCGGTGGTGCCGTGCCACGCGATGCCGAGGCGCTTGAGGATGTCCGCATGCAGGCTGTCGCACCCCTGCGCCTGACAGGCCTCGGCCCGGCAGAGCTTCACCGTGTGGCGGCCGGCGGGATGGGCGCGGAAGTCGTGGTAGAAGGTGATGCAGCCGTGCACCTCGGCCCGCGACAGGTTGAGCGCGTCCGCGATCAGCGGCACGGCCCCCGCATCCACGTAGCCGAATGTCTCCTGCAGGGCGTGCAGGATCGGCAGCGTCGCCCCTTCGAGATGCGTGTGCTCGGCGATGATCCCGGCGGCGCGCGGAGCGCTCCAGGGTTCGAAACGCGGCATCGTTCCCTACCCACATTGTTCCATTTCTAAGTGGGGAGTGGAACAGAAATGCAAACTGTATTCAATCAAACGGTCCGGTCGTCTGACAAAGGATGGCTGTCGGGCTGTAACCCCATCCGTCGCACCGAACGCCGCAAACCCCTTGCGTGACGCGTCCCGATACCCGGAACGGTCATTGTTTCGTAACGAAATTTTTGTCGAGCTTGGCCCTGGAGCGGCGTTCCGGGACAGAATGGACTTGCGTCATGCATTAAAATGCAGGGAGCCGCGCGCTCAGCGCATCGCGCGGCATCTTCTGCCGGCGCATTGCACGTGAGGCCGCCCTAGAACTCCATGTCGAGTTCCTCGATCTCGTCCGGCTCGTAGGCGGCGGCCTCCGTCCACTCGGTCATCGGAGCCCAGCGCAGGACCGTGTCGCGGTAGGCGGCGGCGCGCGGCGGGAGCGTCACGTCGTAGGTGCGGAAGCGCGTGCAGACCGGCGCGTACATGGCGTCTGCCAGCGTCGGGCGGTGGCCGAAGAGGAAGGGGCCGTCGTAGCGGGCGAGGCAATCGTCGAAGATGGTGACGATGCGCTCGATGTCGCCCCGGGCGCCGTTGAAGAGCCTGAAGTTCGGGTGGAAGGCCTTCAGGTTCATCGGCAGGGCCGAGCGCAGGTTGACGAAGCCGCCATGCATCTCGCCCGCGATCGAGCGGCAATGGGCGCGGGCGGCCGGATCCTCGGGCAGGAGACCCGCCGCGGGGAAGCGCTCGGTGAGGTACTCGGCGATCGCCAGGGTGTCCCAGACCACGATCCCGGCATGCCTGAGCCGCGGCACGAGGAAAGAGGGGGAGAGGTGGAGGAGTTCGGCCCGGCTCGCGGCGTCGTCGCCGGACAGGATCTCGGTCCGGAAATCGAGCCCCGCCATCCGGCAGATGAGCCAGCCGCGCAAGGACCAGGACGAGTAGTTACGGCTGGAGATCGTGAGCGTTGTCTCGGTCATGCCCGTCACCTCCCGGTGGGCACCCGCGCCGACTTCGGTCGTGACGCGGGCGATCGGTTCGATCCGATTCGCTGCATCCAAGACTCGTGCCGCGCGGCCCCCGCAGGCAAGGGGGTTCCTCACTCCCGCTTGAGCAACGCGGCGATCTCCGCCTCCTCGGAGGCCGTGAGCCTGCGCTCCGGTGCCGGCGTCCTGCGCCGGGCGAGCCGCCAGATGCCGAAGCCGCCGAGCAGGATCGCGAGGAGCGGCGACGCCCAGAGCAGCACGGTGTGCAGGCCGAAGACCGGGCGCAGCAGCACGAACTCGCCGTAGCGCCGCACCACGTAATCCTCGACCCCCTGGTCGGTGTCGCCCGCCTTCAGGCGCTCGCGCACGATGAGGCGCAGATCCTTGGCGAGGGGCGCGTCGGAATCGTCGATCGACTGGTTCTGGCAGACGAGGCAGCGCAGGCCGGCCGAGATCGCGCGGGCGCGGTGCTCCAGGGCCGGGTCCTTCAGCACCTCGTCCGGCTGCACGGCCGCGGCCGTGCCGAGGCCGGCGGCGAGGCAGGCCGCCAAGCAAATCGACTTGAGCCCGGCCCGGCTCATTCGGCCGGCACCGCGCCGGGCAAGGGCTTCACCTTCGCCCGCACCGGTGCGCCGACCCGCATGCGCCGGTCCGTGAGCGAGAGGCCGCCGCCGGCCGCCATCACCGCGGCGCCGAGCCAGATCAGCAGCACGAGGGGCTTGTAGTAGAGGCGCAGGCCCACCCCGTCCGGCTGGACCTCGCCGAGGCTCGCATAGACCTGGCTGAGGCCGACCGTGAGGAGACCCGACTCGGTCACCGCCATCTGCCGGCTCGGATAGAAGCGCTTGCCGGTGTCGAGATGGCCGATCACGTGGCCGTCCCGGTCGCGGATGGTGAGGAAGGCCGCGGTCTCCTCGTAGTTCGGGCCGCTGCGCGGGGCCACCCGGTCGAGGGTCGCCACGTAGGAGCCGCTCGCGAGCGTGCCCCCGGGCTTCAGGGTGGCGAGCGCCTCCGTGGCCCAGCCCTGCGCGGCGATGCCGATCACGGCGACGCCGACCCCCGCATGGGCGAGCGCCGTGCCCCAGGCCGAGCGCGGCAGGCCGAAGGCGCGCCGGGCGACGACGCCGGCGCTGCGGGCGCGGTTCGCGCCGTAGCCGCGGGCGCGGCCCACGATCTCCAGGGCGGCGCCGACGATCACGTAGGCGCCGAGGCCGACTCCCACCGGCGCCAGCACGGGCCCGCCCCAGGTCAGGGCGAGGGCCGCGAGCCCCACGACCAGGGCCAGGGCGAGGGCGGTGAACAGGCGCTGGGCGGCGGCGAGGACGTCGCCGCGCTTCCAGGCCAGCGCCTGTCCGAAGGGCACGATGAGCAGGAGGGGCACCGCGAGGGGAATGAAGGTGGCGTTGAAGAAGGGCGGGCCCACCGAGATCTTGTCGCCCGTCAGCATCTCGAGGAGCAGCGGATAGAGCGTGCCCACGAGGACGGTGGCGCAGGCGGCGACGAGGAAGAGGTTGTTGAGGACGAGGCTGCCCTCGCGGGAGATCGGCGCGAACAATCCGCCTTGCCGCAGCAGCGGCGCGCGCCACGCGAACAGGGTCAGCGAGCCGCCGATGAACAGGACGAGGATGGCGAGGATGAAGACGCCGCGGGTCGGGTCGACCGCGAAGGAGTGCACCGAGGTCAGCACGCCCGAGCGCACGATGAAGGTGCCGAGCAGCGAGAGCGAGAAGGTGAGGATGGCGAGCAGCACCGTCCAGACCTTGAGGGCGTCCCGCTTCTCCATCACCACGGTCGAGTGCACGAGCGCCGTGCCGGCGATCCAGGGCATCAGCGAGGCGTTCTCGACCGGGTCCCAGAACCACCAGCCGCCCCAGCCGAGCTCGTAATAGGCCCAGTACGAGCCCATGGCGATGCCGAGCGTCAGGAAGCTCCAGGCCGCCAGGGTCCAGGGCCGCACCGCCCGTGCCCAGACCGCGTCGATGCGCCCGTCGATGAGGGCGGCCACCGCGAAGGCGAAGGTGATCGAGAAGCCGACATAGCCGACGTAGAGGAGCGGCGGGTGGATCGCGAGGCCGGCATCCTGCAGGAGCGGGTTGAGGTCGCGCCCCTCCAGCGGTGCCGGGCTCACCCGCGCGAACGGGTTCGAGGTCGTCACGAGGAAGAGCACGAACACGAAGGTGATGAAGCCCTGCACGCCCAGCGTGTTGGCGCGCAGCACCGGCGGCACCGCGTTCCGGGCCACCGCCACCAGGGCGCCGAACAGGGTGAGGATCAGGATCCAGAGGAGCATCGAGCCCTCGTGGTTCCCCCAGACGCCGGAGATCTTGTAGATCAAGGGCTTGGCGGTGTGGGAGTTCTCGACCACGTTCTGGACCGAGAAGTCCGAGGTGACGTGGGCGAAGGTCAGCGCCGCGAAGGCGAAGAGCACGCAGGCGAAGCTGGCGAGCGCGGCCTGGACGGTCGCCTGACGCAGGGCGGGCTCGCCGGAGCGGGCGGCCCAGACGGGCAGCACCGCCTGGACGAGGGAGAGCGCCAGCGCCAGCGCCAGCGCGAAGTGACCGGTCTCGACGAGCACCGCCTCAAGCGTCCTTCTGTGTGATGGCCATGCCGCCCCCGCTCAGCGCGCGCTGCGCGGCCCGAGGGCCTTGTCGGGTCCCGCCGAGGCGTCCGCCGACGGCGCGGTCGCGGCCTTGCCCCCCTCCTGCCAGCGCCCCTGCGCCTTGAGGGCATCGGCGACCTCGCGCGGCATGTAGGCCTCGTCGTGCTTGGCGAGCACGGTATCGGCCCGGAACAGGCCGCCGGGCTCCAGCCGCCCCTCGGCCACCACGCCCTGGCCCTCGCGGAACAGGTCCGGGAGCAGGCCCTTGTAGTGCACCGGCACGGTGGAACCCGTGTCGGTGATGATGAAATCGACGGTCTGGTCGGGCCCGCGGCGGAGCGAGCCCGCCTCGACGAGGCCGCCGAGCCGGAAGCGCGTGCCGGGGGCCACGGCCTGCGCGGCCACCTCGGAGGGCGAGCGGAAGAACACGATCGAGCCGCTCATGGCGTTGAGGATGAGGCCGACGGCCACCACGAGGACGCCGCCGCAGATGCAGATCAGGATCAGGCGGCGGCGCTTGCGGGTCACGTGGGTCCTTCTCCGCGCGGTCGGCGGGCCGGACGGCGTCGCCGCTCGCCCGCGCCGACGCCGTCCGGTCCACTTAGCGGTGTCGACCCCGGCGCGCCGCCGGTCAAGTCCGCAATGCGGGACCGATTGTCCGGGCGCCCAGGCCGGATGAAGGTCAGGGCTTGGCCGTGCGGCCCGGCAGGCCGAGTTCCTGCGCCAGCAGATCGAGGCGCCCGGAGGCGGCGGCGTCGGCACCGAGGGCCATGCGCGCCCGCTCCAGGGCCTGGGTCGCCCGCGCCCGGTCGCCCAGCGCGCTGTAGGAGCGGACGAGGCGCAGCCACTCGTCCGCGCTGCCGCCCTTGGCCGCGAGCCGCCGGTCGAGCCCCGCCACCATGCCGCGGATCGCGGCGTCGCGCTCGGCCGGCGGCATCGCGGTGACGGCGGCGACGGCGGCCTCGGTATCCGCGTGGGCGGCCGGCCCCTGCCCGGGAGCGGCCGCGTCGGGGGCCTGGTCCGCGAGGCCGAGTTCCCGGACCCCCGCCTCGAAGCGCGCGAGGCCGGCGGGGTCGTCCTTCAGGGCGGTGCGGGCCCGCGCCAGGGCGGCATGGGCCCGGTCGCGCTCGCCCAGCACCGTGCGGGAGCGGGCGAGGCGCAGCCATTCCTCCGGCGTTCCGCCGCCGCTGGCGAGGCGCTGGTCGAGCCCGTCGACCATGCCGCGGATCGCCGTCTCGCGGTCGGCGGTCGCGGGCTTGCCCGCCGCGGTCTCTCCGGCGGGCGGGGCCGGCTCCGGCTGGGGCTCGCCCTTCAGGCGGGCGAGGGTCTCGCGGACGAGGCCGAGCCAGGGCGCGTCGGCCGCGCTCGCCGCCTCCAGGGCTTCGAGCTGGCGGATCGCCTCGGCGGTGTCGCCGGCCTGTTCGGCGGCGCGCGCGAGGTAGAAGCGGGGCTTGGCGGCCTTCTCGTCCAGGGCGAGGGCCCGCTCGAACACGGCCTTCGCCTCGGGGGGCACGGTGCCGTTGGCCGCGGCCACCAGGGCCTCGCCCCAGTTGCCGAGAACCTCCGGCGTGTCGCCCTTCAGGCGCGCCACCGCCTCGTAGGCGTGCGCGGCGTCCGCGAAGCGGCCCATGCGCATGTAGACGGGGGCGAGCACGGCCCAGCCGCGGGCATCGCCCGGATTGCCGGCGAGCTTCGCCTCGATCTGGCCGATGGCCTTCAGGAGGTCGCGGTCGCCGCCGAGCATGGCCTGCCGGTCGGCAGGCGTCTGGGAGGGCAGGTTCGGCGAGCCGTAGAGCCCGTAGGCCAGCAGCGCCACCAGCGGGACGGTGGAGAGCGCGAAGGCGGCCGCCGCCCGGCGCTGCCGCAGCCGCGGCTCGGCGAGCGTCGCCTCGTCGCCGGCCGCCGCGCCGCGGTTCGCCCGCAGCAGGCGGCGCGCCGCCTCGGCGCGGGCGGCCTCCGCCTCCTCGGGGGCGATGAGGCCGCGCGCGAGGTCGCGCTCGATCTCGGCGAGCTGGTCCGCGTAGAAGCCGGTCTCGGTGGCGACGTTGCCCGGTTCGCTCGCGGGCATCGCCGAGCGGCGGGACATCGGCCAGAGCAGCGCGAGCACCGCCGCGGCGGTCATGCCCGCCAGTAAGAACCAGATCGGCGTCATCGGACCCTATCGATTGGACCGAACGCGGGCCCGCGCGCCAGGGTAGGGACGGGCGCCGCCCCGCACGATCCCCGGATTCGGCGACACGGTGTCACGCGAATCGTGGCCATAAATCAAGACCGGGAGCCCGCGGGGTCAGTGGCCGCCGCTGCCGGCCGCGGCGTCCCCCGGCACCTCCAGCACGGCGCGCAGGCCGCCCAGCGCCGCCTCCTCCAGGCTGAAGCGGCCGCGGTAGAGCGCGGCGAGGTCGGCCACGATGGAGAGGCCGAGCCCCGAGCCCGGCTTGGATTCGTCGAGGCGCCGGCCCCGGCCCAGCGCCTCCTTGCGCGCCTCCGGCGGCAGCCCCGGCCCGTCATCCTCGATCGCGACGAGGAGGTGGGGGTAATCGTCGCGCGCCACCGCCTCGGCCCGGATCGCCACGCGGCCGCGCGCCCATTTCGAAGCGTTGTCCACGAGGTTGCCGACCATCTCCTCGAAATCCTGGCGCTCGCCGCGGAAGCGCAGGCCCGGCGGCACGTCGACCTCGTAGGCGATGTCCTTGTCGCGGTAGATCTTGCCGAAGGTGCGCACCAGCCCGGCGAGCGCCGGCTCCACCTCGGTGGAGGTGCCGAGCGTGCCCGCCAGCGCCGCCGCGCGGGCGCGGTCGAGGTGGTAATTCACCTGGTCGCGCATCACCGCGGCCTGCTCGCGGATCTTGTCGCCGAGTTCCTGCGGCGCGTCCGCGGCGCCCACCTCGTTCACGATGATCGAGAGCGGGGTCTTCAGGGCGTGGGCGAGGTTGCCGACCTGGGTGCGCGCGCGCTCCAGGATCTCGCGGTTCGTCTCGATCAGGAGGTTCATCTCGCCGGCGAGCGGCGCGATGTCCTGCGGGTAGGAGCCGGTGATGCGGTCGGCCTCGCCCCGGCGCACGGAGCCGAGGGCCGCGCGCATCCGCTTCAGGGGCGCGAGGCCGAAGCGGATCTGCAGGAGGGTGGTGAGCGCGAGGGAGAGCCCGAGCAGGCCGAAGGTGACGTAGAGGGAGAAGCGGAAGCGGTCGACGTCGTTGACGATCTCGTCGGCGGGGCCGGCGACGCGCACGGTGTAGCGGCCCTCCTCGCCGAGATCGACGTCGCGCTCGATGATGCGCAAGGGCCGGTCGTCCTGCGCGACCCCGTAGCCCTGGCGGATCTGGCCGATGCCGGCCTTGTTGTCCGGGGTGGTCGCGGGCTTCAGCGGCACGCCGACGAGGGAGCGCGAGGTGCGCAGGTCGCGCGGCTTCGCGTCCGGCCGCCCCACCTGCCAGTACCAGCCCGAGAGCGGCAGGTCGAAGCGCGGATCGCCGAGGGAGAAGGAGCGGGTCTCGGGATCGGCGGGGGTGACGAGGTCGGTGGCGAGGTTGTTGGCGAAGACGAGCAGGCGGCTGTCGAAGGCCCGCTCCGTGTTCTCCCGGTAGAGCGTCGTCAGGATCCAGGCGGCGGTGAGCAGGATCGCCGAACTCGCGAGGAACGCGGAGACGGCGAGCCGCACCGCGATCGAGCGGCGGCGCAGGGAGATGAACTGGGCGATGGCCGCGAAGGGCGAGGCGGCACGGGGGCGCTCGGTCATGCCACGGGGCTGTCGGTGCGGGAACGGGACGGCGAGGGCCCGGGGCCGCCGGGCGGGAGGGGCGCGCGCATCCGCCCCCGGTCAGACCCGCGGCGCCGGCTGGGTCGGATCGACGAGGTAGCCGAGGCCGCGCACGGTCTGGATCAGGTCGACGGCGAGCTTCTTGCGCAGGCGGCCGACGAAGACCTCGATGGTGTTCGAGTCCCGGTCGAAATCCTGGTCGTAGAGGTGCTCGGTCAGCTCGGCCCGGGAGACCACGCGGCCGGTATGGTGCATCAGGTAGGAGAGCAGCCGGTACTCGTGGCTCGTCAGCTTCACCTGATTGCCGTCCACGAAGACCTTGCCGGAGCGGGTGTCGAGGGTGACGGGCCCGCAGGCGATCTGGCTGGAGGCGTGGCCGGCGGCGCGGCGCAGGAGCGCGCGCACGCGGGCCATCAGCTCCTCCATGTGGAAGGGCTTGGTCACGTAGTCGTCCGCGCCCGCGTCGAAGCCGTCGACCTTGTCCGACCAGCGGTCGCGGGCGGTGAGAATGATCACGGGGATCTTGATGCCGGCACGCCGCCACTTCTGGAGCACGCTGACGCCGTCGGCCTTGGGCAGGCCCATGTCGAGGATGATGGCGTCGTAGGGCTCGCTCTCGCCGAGATAGCCGCCCTCCTCGCCGTCGAAGGCCTTGTCGACGACGTAGCCGGCCTCCTCCAGGGCGGCCACGACCTGCCGGTTGATGTCCTTGTCATCCTCCACGACGAGCAGACGCACGGATTCACTCCATCGGTCGGCCCGAGGGCCTGAAAGGGCCGGATCGGCGAGGCCGGATCAGTATTGGCCGGCGACCTGACCCGTCTTGGCATCCACCATCACGTGCACGAAATGCCCGTCCCGGCGCAAGGCGGTGAGCATGTAGACGAGGCCGTCCTCGTGCCGGCACAGGCTCGCCCGCTGGATGTCGGCCCGCGGGATCACGGTGCGGGCCGCGCGGATCGCCGTCACCGGCTCGATGACGCGCTTCTCGGAGACCTCCTCGCGCATGTCGGCGGGGGACAGGCAGCTCTCGATGCGCAAGGGGGCGGCGGGCGCCTGCACGGTGCGGACGGGGCTGACGGCGGTCTCCTCGGCCATCGAGCCGAGGCCGCTCACGGCGAAGGCCGCCGCGGTCAGGCTCAGGGCAACGAAGGCGAGGGCGTAGCGCATGGGATCGCCTTGTCGGCCAAGGGCACTGAATGCGCCCTGAATACCACCGTGGGGCGGGGTCGGCATCGGCTCTGGGGACATGGCGGTCGTCGTGGTGCTGGGCGCTCTCTGACGGGACGGGGCGCGTCGTGGGCCGTGGGTTGCCGTCGTTGACGATCGAGGCCCGTCGCGGTTCCCGCGGGAGCGCGCGTGCGGCATCATCGCGGTGGGCAGAGATCCGCGGGCGCCCCGGCGGCCCAGCCCAGGGCCGGGACGGCGGCCCGGGCCCGCGTCCCCGCCGCGTAGGAGGCCAGCCCGCACAGGACGAGGAACACGGCCGCGCTCAGGGTGCGGCAGAGGCCGCGCAGCCGGCGCGACGGAGGCGGTCTCATCGCAGGTCTCCCTTCAGCAGGCGCCAGACCTGGCGCAGGATCGGCAGGCGGTCGATCCCGAACTGGGCGACCGCGAAGCCCGCCACCGTCACCGCGACGGCGGCGTGGCGCAGGCGGCGGTAGAAGCGGGCGAGCGCCCGCTGCTCGATGCGCGCGTCGATCAGCTCGTCGAGGGCGGCGAGCCGGTCCGGGTTCTGGCGCCGGATGAAGGTCCGCCACTCCGTGCCGAACCGGACGACGCGGCGTTCCTCCTCCGGCTCGGAGGATTCCGCCTGCACGTGCCGGACGAGGTTCTCGCCGAGCGTCCCTGCCGGCGGCGGCAGGGCCCGGCCCACATCCGCGCCGAGGGCGTCGAGGGCCGCCCGCCGGCAGGTGCGGGCCGCGGCCCCGGCCTCCGCCTCGGCTGCGCGTGAAGGGGCCATGGCGGTCTCCGTCGGTCCGGCCCGCGCCCGGCATGGGCGCGGGCCCGTCGTGGCGGGAGGATCCCGGAACGTGGGATCCCGCCGTTTCGCCGCCGCTCTACCGGGCGGCGAGCCCGGTCGCGGACAGGGCCGGGGCGAGGGTGTTGGCGGCCGTGGCGGCGGCCTCGAGGCGGAGGCGGCGGAACACCCGCTCGGCGATGCCGGGCAGGCCGCCCGCCGCGCGGATCAGGAAGCCCGGCACCGCATCGGCGGCGCGCTGCACCGCCGCCGCGATCACCGCCGAGCCCACCGGCACCGTCAAGACCTGGTCCTTGGCCGCCCCCTCCACGGCGTTGAGGGCGTAGTCGGTGACGCGCCCGACCATGTCCTCGACGAGGCCGCGGGAGATCACGTAGCCGGCGAGCGGCGCGAAGCGGGCGATCAGCCCGGTGACGAGGGCGACGAGGAGGGGGTTCAGGATCGTCTGAAGGGTCTCGGCCAGGGCGACGAGCCATGCGCCCCAGGGCAGGACGAGGCTCGCCGCCTCGGCGCGGGCAGCCGTGGGCGTGCAGAGGACGGCGAGGGCGACGAGGAAGGTGCGGACCATGGCGGTCTCCGGGCGGTGCGAGGGATGGGGCGGGAAGGGGCGTTCTCCGGAGGGGCTCAGGCGCCGGTCCGCTCCGTCGGGCGGGCGAGGCGCCGGGCCCGCGGCCGGACCGGGGCGGCGAGCGCCGGGGTGGGGACCGCCGGATCGAGCAGATCCGCCACGGAGGCGGCCACGGCGACGGGCGGGCGGTCCGCGGTCGGGCGCGGCAGGGCCTCGCCGTAGGGGGTGACGAGCTGGTCGGCCTCGGCGCGGCGGCGCCCGCGGATCGCGGCGGGCTGGTCCCACCACAGCAGCGCCGCCCGGGCGCCCGCCATGTCCCCGGCATTGATCCGCTTCAGGAAGGTGGCGCGGGCGAACGCGGTCGCGCCGATGTTGTAGCAGACCGAGACCAGGGCATCGAAGGCGTGCGGGCCTACCGGAACGGCCAGACCCGCGCGGACGCAGGCCGCGTAGGTCGCGACGTCGCGCCTGAAGATCGCGTCGCACTCGGCCGCGGTGATGGTGAGGCCGGCCGTGACCTTCGGCGGCCCGGCGGCCGAGGTGTGGCCGATGCCGATGGTGAGCACGCCCACCGAGTCGCGGTACGCCTTCAGGCGCCGGCCCTCGCGGGCGATCAGGGCGGCCTCGCCGATGGGGGTGAGCTGCATGGGACCTTCCGTGTGGTGCGAGCGACGGGGGATGCCGCGGCCTCAGGGGAGCTGATGGCCGGAGAAGGCGGAATCGGCCGCGGCCACGAAGCCGTCGCCGCCCGCGAGGCGGACGAAGACCTCGACCGTGTCGCCCGCCGCGAGGTCCAGGGTCGCGCCGAGG
This sequence comes from Methylobacteriaceae bacterium, assembly GCA_947444195.1. Lineage (GTDB taxonomy): Bacteria > Pseudomonadota > Alphaproteobacteria > Rhizobiales > Beijerinckiaceae > Methylobacterium. The sequence goes on from CANEZL010000002.1 coordinate 195,343, forward strand.
GCGAGGGTGCTGACGCCGTCGAGGGGCGGGCCGGCGGCGGCGCGGCCCCGCCCGGCGGGGGCGCCGTTGCGGTAGAACTGCGCCTCGAACTGCGTCGGCGCGCTCGTGCCGTTGCGCTTGTAGGCGAGGGCCGCGTCGAAGCGGTGCAGCCCCGCCTCCGGTGCCGTGAACCGGCCGCCGGCCGCGCTGAAGGCGCCGTGGTCGTTGCTCTCGGCGAGGTTGAACGGCACCTTCGTCCAGGCGCCGGCGGGGACGTAGCCGTCGAAATTCACGGCCGCGGCGAATTTCGCGAAGTTGCACAGCCGGGCCCAGCGCGTGCCGGTGTGCCACCGGAGCGCGGTCGCGGTGCTGTTGGCGTGCATCTGCCCGAAGGCGCCGTCCGGCGGGTCGGCGGCGCGGGGCAGGAGCCGGATCGAGCCGTTCGCCTCGAACGAGACCGTCTCCACGGAGCCGAGCACGCCCACGGGGGTCGTGCGGAAGGCCACGCGCGCGCCCTGGGCGGTGTCGGTCCAGGTCTCCGCGGCGGCGAAGTTGACCTGCCCGCGCGCGCCGCCGCTGTAGCCGGTGGCCCCGTAGCCGAAGACGGAGAGGCCGGCGAGCACCGTGCCCGCCGCGACGGCGGCCGGCGCCGCGGCGGTCCCCGCCGCCGTCCGGAAGATCAGGTTCCCGGCGCTCCCGTAGGCGTCGAGGACCACCCGGCACTGGCCGCCATCCGCCCCCGAGACGCGGAACAGCGTGCTGGCGGGCGCGGCCGGCAGGCCGGCGGCGTTGCCGCTGACCTCGAGGGGCGCGTCGATCCGCGCCAGGGCCAGCCGTCCGGTGGCGGCGGACGCGGTGAGGACCGGCGCGAAGGCCGCGCCGTCGGCGCTCACCTTCAGCGCGACGTCGTCGCTGCCGAAGGTGCCGAAGAGCGCCCGGGACGAGAACCCCGTCTGGAAGGCGAGGAACGCGTCCCTGTCCGCTCCCCGCTTGTTCACGGTGAGCCGGGTGGAGCCGGTGCCCGCCTCGTCCCAGGAGAGGAGGGCGCCCTCCGCCTTCACGGCGAGCCGGTTCGTCGCGTCGGCGGCGGTGTTGATGCCGAGCCGGGCGATGTTCTGGAGGACGGTGAGCGTGCCGCGGAAGCTCGTCCAGCCGCTCCCCGTGAAGATGTAGAGATCGGCCTCGTCCACGAGGTAGGCGAGCCAGCCGGGCCGCGGCGGCAGGCCGGTCCAGGCGCCGTCCTCGAACAGGGCGATCTGGCCCGACAGGCCGGCCCAGGCGCCCCGGGGCTCGGGCGCCGCGACGAGGTAGCGGTCGCCCTCGGCGGGGCCGGCCGGGGGCTCGGCGCGGTCCTTGTCGAGGCAGGCGATCTGCACCAGGGCGTCGAGGCGGGCGAGGGCCTCGTTGTGGGTGACGTGCTTCTGCGCCTGCGCGGCCGCGAGCAGGGGCAGCGCGAGGTTTCGCGTCGTGGACATCGGGACTTCTCCGGGGTTCCGGGCGGATCAGGGGGCGCGCACGGGCAGACGGCCGCGCGCCGCGGCGCCGGGGCCCGTGGCGGCGCCGATCTGGGCCACCGCCACCGCGATCGCGGTCCGGGGGGCGCCGAAATCGGCGATCTCGTCCGCGTTCGCGTAGAGGAGGCCGGGGCCGCTCGCGCTCAGGCGGCGCAGCACCCGCCCGTCCTCGGCCAGGATCTCGACGGCGTAGGCCTCCGCCGCCTCGTCGAGGGGGACCTCCGCGGGCTCCCAGGCGTCCGCGGCGCGCCGGGCCCGGCGGATCCAGCCGAGGCGCACGCCCGCCGCCTCCCGCCGCGCCCGCAGATGCACGGGGGCGAGGGGCCGGAGCGCCGCGAGGCCGGCGGTGGCGTGAAGCTCCACGAAGGCCGGGTCGCCGGGGTCGCGCTCCGCCGGGCCGATGCGGTAGCGGAAGGGGCGCCCGGCCTCGTCGAGGCGGTCCACCAGGGGCGCGACCGCGCCGCCGTCGAGGCGCACGATCAGGCTGCCCGCGGGCGCGCCGCGGGAGGCCGCCGCCTCGCTGCCGGCCAAGCCCCGCAGCAGGTGGCCGAGCCGGTACCGCTCGGGCCCGGTGAGCGCCGCCTCGGCGGCGCCGAGGATCTCCACCGCGCCGTCGGGGGCCAGTACGGCGAACAGGTTGCCGCCGGCCAGCATCGCGGCCTCGTCGATGCTCGCGAGGGCGCCCGCGTGCCGGAGCGTGACGTCGAGCCGGGCGCCGCGGTCGATCCGCCAGAGGGGGCCGGGGGGCAGGGCGCCGAGCGTCCGGCCGAGGCAGGCGGGGTGGTCGAGGATGGCGTGGAGGTCGAGGGGCCCGTCCGGCGCCGCCCCGCGCCAGACCGCGAGGGCGCCCGGCCAGGGCTCGGCGGCCACGGCCAGATATTGCAGGGCCGTGGGCGTGGAGCGGTCCACCGGCAGGTCGAGGATGCGGGCGAAGGGCGGCCCGGGAAGGCCCGGCGGCGCGGCGCCGCTGCCCGCGGAGACCGGCGCGCCCGGGCGGACCGGCGCGGGCGCGTGCAGGGGCACGCCGCCCGTCTCCAGCCGCCGCCCGCCCGGGCCGTCGTCGATCCGCAGGATGCGCTGGAGGGCGGCGCCCGCGCCGCGCTCGGCGGGCAGCGCGAGGAGGTCCCCGGGCTCCAGGGCGAGGAGACGCGGGCTCACGGTGAGCCGGGCGGTGTCGCGCCCGGCGAGGGCGCGGTCGAGGATCGCCTCGGCCAGCGCCTCGGCGCTCTCCCGCCGGGTCACGATCGCCGCCTCGATCCGGGCCTCGCGGCGGCGCCCGCCCGCCGGCCGCAGCGCCGCGGCACTGGCGCGGCGATAGGCGGGGCTCTCCGAATCGGTGATCGCGAGTTCGAGCGCGCGGGGCAGGGCGCTCTCCTCGGCCCGGACCTGGGCCAGAGGCGCGGCCTCGCCCGTGCGGACGAGATCGCCCGCGGCCAGGGCGAGGGCCGTCTCGCGGCGGGGCCCGCGGATCCGCAAGGTCCCCGCGACGGCGGAGACGTCGAGGCCGTAGACCTGGGCGAGGGGCTCCAGGGCCGCGCGGGCCGAGAGCGGCCGGTCGATCACGTAGCCGTCGAGGAAGGCGGCGGCCTCGATCCGGGCCGGCACGTCGAGGCCGAGATCGGCGAGGATCGCGGACACCAGAAGGTCGAGCTCGCAGCCCTCCACCCGGCCGGTGATCCAGTGCCCGACCCGCCAGTTGCCCGTATCGGCCCAGACCGCGGCCACCTCCGGGAAGGCCGGGAAGGGCCGGGCGTCCCAGGCCCAGACGAAGATCGCGTCCGGGTCCACCATCCGGCCCCCGTAGAGGGGCGAGACCGGGTTGTCGGCGGGCGCGAAGCCGGGTGCCGCCGGATCGAAGCGGGCGAGGATCGCCGCGAGCCCGCGCAGCTGGATCAGCTCGTCCCGCGTGCGCCGGGAGCCCGGCGGATAGGCGTCCTCCGAGGATTTCGGGTCGGGGAAGACGTTGGGGCCGTTCGTGCCCTTGTCGACGGCGGGCACCCCGATCTCGGTGAGCCAGATCGGCTTGGATCCCGGGATCCAGGCGGTGGCCCCGGTCTCGATGCCGTCCACGCGCTCGACATGGGCGTTCGACCACCAGCCGACGAGGTCCTTGGCGCGGTGGATCCAGGGCTTGCCGTAGGCGCCGTCGCTGATCGGCTGGCGGGCTTGGCTCGCGCGGGCCTCGGCGTCGGGGTAGAACCAGTCGAAGGCCTCGCCCGCGGCGCAGGCCGCCCTCAGGTAGGCCCGGTCGTGGATCGTGTCCGCGCGGGCGCGGTCGGCGTGGTCCGGCCCGTCGCGCCAGTCGGTCAGCGGCGGGTAGTAGTCGATACCGACCGCGTGGATGTTCGGGTCGGCGAAGAGCGGGTCGAGGGGGAAGCGGACGCTCCTGCCCCCGTCGCGCACATGGGCGCCGTACTCGGTCCAGTCGGCGGCGTAGACGAGGGGCACGGCCGGCCCGAGCCGCGCCCGCACCGCCGCGGCGAGATCCCGGAGCGCGTCCACCGCCGGATAGCCGCCTGCGCCCCGCACGCGGGTGAGCCCGACGAGCTCGCTGCCGATCAGGAAGCCCGCGAGGTTCACGCCCGCCGCGGCCCAGGCGGCGGCGAGGCCCGCGTAGTGCAGCACCTGGTCCCGGTAGCCGTTCGCGAAGAAGGCCACGACCTGCGCCGCGGCCTCCGCCGTCCCGTCCGGGCTGCCCGGCCTGCCGGGGGCCGGATCGCAGGTGATGCGCCCGCGCCAGGGATAGGGCGGCTGGCCGGGGGCGTCCGGATCGCGCGGGTCGGGCAGGGCGTTGCCGTGGGGCACGTCCATCATCACGAAGGGGTAGAGCACCACCTCGAGACCGCGCCGGGCGAGATCGGCCACGAGCCGGGTCAGGCCCGCATCGGAGGGGGTGCCCCCGAAGGCAGGCGCGCCCCCCGGCGCGGCGGAGACGGTCCCGGCCTGCGCCCGCGCGAGGCCCGCCACCGCCCAGGCGTCGCCCTGTGTCTCCTTGTCCTGGACCTCCACCTTCGGCACCACCCGGCACCGCCCGGCGCGCAGGTCGTCGCCGAACCACGACACCACCACGGCCACCCGCCGCAGCCGCGGGCACAGGGCCTGGAGGGCGTCGAGGGAGGCGGTGACGTCGGTGGCGCGCTGGAGCTGGAAGCGGTTGGCGGGCCGGGTGCGCCCGAGGCCGAGATCGACGGTGACGGGGGCGGGATCGAGGCCGAACTCGCTGGCGCCGGGGATGAGGTCGACGGCCCGGATCAGCGGCGCGAGCCCGTTGACCGGGCGGATCACCTCGAAGGCGAATTGCGGGATGCGGTTGCCGAAATCGGCGAGGGCCAAGCCCTCGAACACCATGTAGGCGAGGCCGCGATAGGCGGGCGCGCTCGCAGCGCCCTCCTTGGCGAGGATCAGCGGGTCGGGCGCCTGAGCCGCGGAGCCGGTATGGAGGCGGCAGGTGATCAGGCTCTGGTCGATCTCGCGCCCGTCCGCCCAGATCCGCCGCACGAAGGCGATCTCGCCCTCGCACAGGCCGACGGCGAGGTTGGCGTAGTAGGCGTAGGCGGTGCGCGTGGTGCGCCGGCCGCCGCCGCCCTTGGCGCCGCTGCCCGCGCGCTCCACCGCGGTGTTGGCGACCTCCAGCGGGCGCGTCGCCCAGATCAGGGTGCCGCCGATGCGGGCGCGGCCGTAGACGCGGGGGATGGGATCGCCCTCCGTGGAGGTGAGGCCCGCGACCTCCGAGAGCCGCGGGCCCTCCACGTGGCGCGGGCCCGCGCGGTTCCCGAGGAGCGCCCCGTCGATCGCCCCGCCCGCCGCCGCGCCGAGAACGCGCCCGACCACCCCTCCGAGCGGTCCGCCGAGCGCCGTGCCGGCCGCCGCCCCAGCCGTGGACAGGATCAGCGTGGCCATCTCGGGTCTCCGGCAGAGGTATCGATCGAAGAACCCGCGCGCTCGGCAGGCGAGATCTGAATTAAATTTCCGCTTGGCGAGGATGAGCCGACGTTCGTCTCCAGCAACGCGGGAAAGATGCCTCGTCATCTGCAAGATGATGCGTTGACGATATCGCCGATGCGCCGGCAAGATACCTTTAAGAACGAGAGTTCATGATGCGAACACGTTCGGACGGATAGAGGCCCATCTCATGTCGCTGCTCGCGCGCGTGAAGATCCTGCACAAGATCGCGGCGGTCATCGCCCTGATCGGGGTGATCGTCGGCGGTTGCGTCTGGCACACGACCGGCCGGATGCAGGAACTCGGCGTGCGCTACGCGCAGTTCATCGACCGCGACGCCCGTGCCGCCGCGAGCGCGCGGCGGATCAACCGCTTCATCTACGAGATGTACTACACGGTCTACCGCACCATCGCGGAGCGCGATCCGGAGCAGATCCAGCGGGCGAACGCGCAGTTCGAGCTGTCGCCGCCGACCCTCCGGAAGATCCTCCTCGAGATCGAGGCGGACCAGCCGGCCTTCGCCGAGCAGGTCGGCGCGGTGCGGGCCCAGGTGGAACGCTTCATCTCGGACGTGTCGGAGGCGCGCTCCCTCGGGGAGGCCGACCTGAAGACCGAGGCCCTCGACCTCATCCACCGCGCGGTCGATCCGAACTTCAACGCCCTCATCCGGGACGCGAGCAAGCTCGGCACCGACATCGCGTCCGCCATGGAGGCGGGGGCGCGGGACGTCGCCGCGGAGATCGAGGCCGCCCGCCGCAGCCTGTGGAGCCTGAGCCTCCTCGGCCTGCTCGCCGGCTTCGCGGCCGCGGCCGTGGTCGCCGTGTTCGGCATCAGCCGGCCGCTCGGCCGCCTCGTGGCCGCCCTGGAGCGCATGGCCCGCGGCGAGGAGACGGAGATCGCCGAGGCGCGCCGCAGCGACGAGATCGGCGCCGTCGGGCGCGCGGTCGAGGCGATCCGCGTGCTGGTGGCGCGCAAGGCCGCCGAGCAGGCCGAACTCGCCCGGGCCGCCGACATCGCCGCGGAGGCGGAGCGTCGGCGCGCCACCACGGCGCTCGCCGACGCCTTCGAGGCGGCGGTGGGCGGCATCCTCGGCACGGTCTCGGCCTCCGCCGCGGCCCTGGAGGCCACCGCCGCCGCCATGAGCGCGACCGCGGGCGACACCGCGGGCCGCTCGGCCAGCGTGGCGGCGGCCGCCGAGGAGACCTCGCAGACCGTCGCCGCCGTGGCGGCGGCTGCCGAGGAACTCGGCGCCTCCGTGGACGAGATCGGTCGCCAGGCCACCGATTCCGCGGGCCTCGCCCGCACCGCCGTCGCCGATGCCGACGAGACCGGACGCCACGTGGCCGCCCTGAATGCCGCGGTCGCCGAGATCGGCGACGTGGCCGGGATGATCTCGCAGATCGCGGGCCAGACGAACCTCCTGGCCCTGAACGCCACCATCGAGGCCGCGCGCGCCGGCGCCGCGGGCCGCGGCTTCGCGGTGGTCGCCGCCGAGGTGAAGGAACTCGCCAGCCAGACGGCCCGGGCCACCGAGACGATCGGGCGCCAGATCGCCCAGGTCCAGACCTCCACCGACGAGGCGGCCCGCGCGATCGGGAACATCGGCACCCGCATCCGCGACATCAGCGGCGTCACCGCCGCGATGGCCGCCTCCATCGAGCAGCAGGGTCTCGCCACGCAGGAGATCGTCGCCGGCGTGGCCCAGGCCGCGACGGGGAGCGGATCGGTCACCGAGACGATCACGGGCGTGGCGGGGGCGGCCGAGGAGACGGGGGCGGCCGCGCTTCGCCTGCGCGAGGCGGCGGGCACGCTCGCGCACCAGTCCGATCAGCTCTCGGCGGAGGTCGGCCGCTTCCTCGCCACCGTGCGGGCGGCTTAGAGTCGTGCCCGATCGCGTTGCAATCGTCCACGGCTCTAACTCTTTGTTTTAACGCGCTCTCTTTCGCCGAACCGGTATCCACTTCGGCGGAGAGCGCTCTAGGGGCGGCCTGGACGGTCACCGGGAGACAATCTCGGGGAAGCGGAAGGCGCCCGCGAGGTGGCGGCGCCACCAGGGCGTCAGCGCCACCTCGGCGACGCAGGCGCGGTCGTGGGCGTGGATCATCCCGTCCGGGCCCGTGGCGATGGCGCAGTGCCGGGCCGGCAGATGGGCGCGGAAGGCGAAGAGCAGCACGTCCCCCGGCTCGGCCCGGTAATCCGGCAGCGGACCGGGGACCGGCACGAGGTGGCGCCCGGCCGCCTCCATCAGCGGGTCGCGGCCGGGAGGCGCCGATTCCGCCCAGGTGCCCGAATAGGGCGGGGCGGCCTCGGGCTCCGAGCCGAGGACGCCGCGCCAGACCCCGCGCACCAGCCCGAGGCAGTCGCAGCCGACGCCGTGCAGGGAGGCCTGATGCCGGTAGGACGTGCCGAGCCAGCGGCGCGCCTCCGCGACCACGGCGGTGCCGGTGAGGACTGCGGCGCCGGTGAGGGGAGCCGTCATCGGAACAGGCTGCCGCCGTCGAGGCCGGCCTCGGGCGCCGCCCGCACCACGAAATCGTTGCCCGGCATGTGCGGGAAGCCCTGGAAGTTGACCGCGTTGGCGAAGCGGTCCCGGCAGGTGGCGAGCCGCTTGTCGCAGCCCGCCGTCAGGGTGAAGGCGTCGCCCGCCGCCACCGGGGCCGCGGGCGCCTCCCACAGGGTGATGAGCCCGCCGGCCTGCACCCGCACGTCCGCTGCCCGGCCCGCATTGGCGCCCCCCGTCCAGGCGAGCCGCCCGCCCGTGAACAGATCGTCCTCCGCGGCCCCCGCGAGCGTTGCCGCGAAGGTTCCGGGCTCCGGCACGGCACGCACGCTGCCGGATCTGCACCAGGGCGCGAGGTCGACCCGGCAGCGGGCATCGCCCAGTTCGGCCCCGCAGGTGGCCCGGAAGCTCCGGCCGTGCTCCGCCTCCAGGCGGTCGGCGAGGCCGCGCAATTCCGCCACGAAGGCGTCCCCCGTCCGGCGGATCTCGCCGATCGTGGCGAGGTCGAGGAGCAGGCGGGCCTCGGGGGCGCTCCAGTCCACGAGCCAGGTCTCGACGCCAGCCCCGTCGTAGAGGCCCGCCGCGATATCGGCCTCGGTGAGGCCGAGGGCGGTGAGCGCCCCGGCCACGTCGCCGCCCGAGACGGCGAAGCCCAGCTCGGCGCTCGCCTCCGCCGCCTCCAGCCCAGTGCGGGCCGCGTAGGTGAGGCCACCGAAGGCGAGGTCGCGGTCGTGGTCGGTGAAGCCGAGGCGCAGGCCGTCGCGCCGGGTGAGCGCCCAGCAGCGGCAGAGCGTGGTCACGCCCCCCGCGAGCCGCGCGGCGAAGTCCGCCGGGATGTCGCGCATCGCTGTCTCCTCAGGGCACGATCTCGATGAGCGGCACTTTCGGGATCTCGCCCGCGGTGAAGGCTTCGAGGTTCACGGTGAGGTCGTCCGTGTCGAAGCGGACCGGCACGTCGAAGGCGAAACCCGCCGTCACGGGGGCGCCGGGGGGTGGGACGGCGTTGCTCGCGAAGGTCACGAGGCCCGTCTCCGGATCGCAGGCGAAATGGGCGGGCGGTACCTCCGTGCCCGCCACCGCCACCCGCACGCTGCCCGCCACCGGCTTGGCGATGGGGCGCCGGTAGGCGCTCGGGCCGCTGCCGTAGGTCTTGGCGAGCGCGAAGACCGCCGTCCGGCCGTCGCCGAGGCCGAGGGGCTGGTCGCCCGGCCCGATCGGGCGCGTCGGCGGCCCGGAGCGGGAATCGACCCGGTCGCGGTAGCGGAAGCCGTAGAGGCGCCCGCGCCGCTCCTCGAAGAAGGCGAGCACGGCATGGAGCGCGTCGAGGCTGCGGATGCCGAAGCCCGCATCGTAGCGGCGCCGGGAATCGGCCCAGCGGCTGTTGCGGTGCTCCCGGCCCGAGGCCAGCGCGACGATCTCGGTGAGCCGCACAGGGCCGCCGCTGCCGCGCAACGCCACGTCGAGGGGGAACAGCACCTCGTGGAAATCGGCCGGCATGGGGGATCCTTTCAGTTGTGTGCGCGGGACCGCATGCCGGTCCCGCGCGTCCGGCGCACGGGCGCCGGCGCGCGGTCGCGCTGGCGCTTCGCGGGCCCGATGTCGGGTGCCTCGGGTTCACAGGGCGCGCTGGCCGCGGGCCACCGCGCGGGCGAGCTGGGCGGCGACCTGCGCCTCCGAACGGCGGAAGGCGTTCGGGTCGGGCGTGGCGATGGTGACGTTGACGGAGACGGGCCGCGCGCCCGCCGCACCCGACACGCCCAGGCGCCCGTCGGACCCGCGCCGCAGCGGCAGGATCGCCTCGGGTCCGGCCTCGCCCATCAGGCCGGTGCCGCCCCGCATCGGGAAGTAGGTCGGCGCGGACACGATCCCCCCCTCCGCGAAGGGCCGGACTCGGCCCCCCTGCAGCACGCCGCCCCGCGCGAAGGCGCTCTCGCCGCCGCTGAGGAGGCCGTTGACGAGGCCGGTGATGCCGGCGCGCACAGGCGTCAGGGCCGCGCGCGTCGCGGCGCCGGCGAGGCGGCTGCCCAGCGAGCCGAGCAGCCCGTCGAGCTGGCGCCCGGAGCCGAGGCTGCCGGCGAGCGCCGTGGACAGGCTGCGGCCGAAGCGCTGGGCCAGGGCGTCGAGGGTCTGGAGCTGCTTGATGCGGGCGGCGTTCGCCCGGTCGCCGTCGGTCTCCGGCATGGTGAGGCTCCGTCAGTCGGGATGGGCGGCGAGCAGCCGGTCGAGGTCGCCGCGGGACAGCGCCTGCCTGCGCGGTCCGAGGGCGGCGGCGATCTCCCGCGGCGTCGCCGCCCAGAAGGCGGCGGGCGGCCAGAGCAGGCGGTTCAGCCCGATCGTCATCAGGTCGTCCCAGGGGAAGGCGGGCCGCGGGAGGGGGGGCGACCCTGGCGGTTCGAGGTCTCCCGCGGCGTTCAAGGGCCCGGCGGAGGCTCGGTCCCGGTCTCGCCGAAGGCCGCGAGCAGGGCTTCCCCCAGCGCCTCGGTCAGGGCCGCGAAGCCGCCGGCCAGCGGCAGCGCCGCCACCGCGCGGTCGTCGAGGTCGTGCCCGCCGCCGCGGAGCGCCGCGCCGAGGAGCGCGATCAGGTCCCGGGCGCCGAGGCGCCCGGCCGCGAAGCGCTCGGCGAGCCCGGCGAGGTCGGGGGCCTGCAGGGCGGCTTCGAGCTCGGCGAGCGCCCCGAGGGTCAGGCAGAGGGTGTAGCGCTCGCGCCCCAGCTGGAGCGGAACCTCGCCGCGTCGGCGGTTGGCCATGGCATCCCCCTCAGAGCGCGGTGAAGGCGAGGGCGCCCGCCGAGTCGAGGCTCATGTCGAAGGTGACCTCGCCCGCATGGTCGCCCCGGTATTCGAGGGCCGTGATCTGGAACGGGCCCTCCAGGATGCCGAAGGCCGGGACCACCACCTGGAAGGTCTCGATCAGCCCGTCGAAGAAGAGCTGCCGCAGGCGCAGGTCCGAGGCCTGGTCCCGGAACACGCCCGCCCCCGAGATCGCGGCCCGGCGCACGCCGGCGCCCGCGAGTAGCTCGCGCCAGCGGCCGGCGGAATCCGCATTCGTGACGTCCACGGTCTCGGCGTTGAAGGCGATCTGCCGGGTGCGCAGGCCCGCCACCGCCGTGAAGCCCCCCGCGCCGTCGCCGGCCCGGATGAGGAGATCCTTGCCCTTCTGCGCGCTCATGCACTCTCTCCTTCTCGCACCTTGTCTCGCGATGGCGGGGTCAGGGCGTCTCGGTGACGGCCTGGAGGGTGAGGACGGCGCGGCCCTCGCCGCTGCGCTCGTCGCGCCCGGCGCTCACGCTCTCGGCGCGCAGGCTCACCAGGGTGTGACCCGCGAGCGCCGGCGCGCCCGCCTCCGCCAGGGCCGCCATCCGCGCCGCCGCGTCGAGGGCGGTGCGGGTCGAGCCCGGCCGGGCGATGACGGTGAGCGCGTGGCTGTGCCGGTGCCGCCGGGCGCCGTCGACGGAATCGTCCCGGATCTCGGCGGCGGCGAACAGGGCGTAGACCGGCACCGCGCCGCGGGGCGGCTCGTCGTGGATGCGCACCGCCCCGCCCATCAGCCGGGCGAGCTCGGCATCCCCCGCGAACAGGGCGAGGAGGGCCGCCCGCAGGGCGAGGAGCGGGCTCTCGACGATGCCGCTCATGCCCGCATCTCCGGGGTCTCGAGCAGTTCCTCCACATGGCAGACGAGGTCGCCCGCCGCCTCGTCCACCCCGCGGATGGCGAAGCGGCGCGGCCCCGCGGCGAGGCGCATGGCGGGGGTCAGGCCCGGCCGGGCGCGCAGGGTGATGCGGTGGGTGACGGCCCGGTCGCTCCGCCCGCCCCGGAGGCGCTCGACGGAGCCCGCGGGGCCGAGCGCCCCCCACAGGACTGGTCCGGCGACGTAGCGCCGCAGCACGCCGCCGAAGCCGTCCGGTTCCTCCACGGGCATCTCCAGCACGAAGCGGCGCCGCCGCGCGCCGAGGGCGGGACGTGGGGTCTTGTCCATGGCGGGTCTCCGGAGGTCGCGCGCCGGCCTCGGCGGTCAGAGCCTGAGGCGGCGGAAGGGAGCGGCGAAGGCGGCGGGATCGGGCGGGTCGGCCGCGTCGCCGCGGTGCTCGTAGCGGGCGGCGGCGAGGCGCAGCACGGCGAGCTTGAGGGGCGGGGGCAGCGCCGGGCCGGCCCCCCCGTAGCCCGCCCGCAGCTCGATCAGCAGGCGGCCTCCGGCGTGGTCGGGCGGGCCCGGATCGAGCCACAGGCCCGGCGCCTCGACGGGGTCGTCGCCGAGGCGCACCAGGGCCGGATCGAGGGGCGTCTGCCCGCCATCGGCAGCGATGAGGACGACCCGCTCCACGGCAACGAGGGGGCTCAGGGGCACGGGCAGGAAGCCGCGCGGCCGGGCGGCCAGCACGATGCGGAAGGTCGCGGGCCTCACGATGCGTCCGCTCGCCGCTTCCAGCCCGGCGCGCGCGGCCGCGATCAGGTCGGCGAGCAGCGCGTTCTCGCTCGCCTCGTCCGGGTCGAGGCGCAGGTAGAGGCGCAGGTCGGCCACGCTCACCGGCTCGACGCCGGTCTCGGCCACGCGTATCGGGACCATGGTCTTCTCCGCCTCCTCGAAGGTTTCCCGGATGCCGTCGTCCCGCGCCGCGAGGCTCGCCGCGCCCGCGCTCCTGTCCCTCGCGCTGCTTCCCGCGCCGGCCGCGGCCGTCGTCGGAGGCGTCGAGGCGTCGCCGGGCGCGGCGGTCATGGTGCTGTCCTCGAACGGGGGCGTGTGCACGGGCGTCGCCCTCGCCCCCGACGTCGTGCTCACCGCCGCCCACTGCGCGGGCACCGGCCTGGAGCAGCGCGTCCACTACCGGAACGAGGCCGGCGAGCCGGTCCTGGTGACCCTCGCCGCCCGCGCCGTGCATCCCGGCTACGATGCGGGCGCCGTCGCGGGGCGGCGCCCCTCCGTGGATCTCGCGCTCCTGCGCACGGCCACCCCCCTGCCGGCGCGCTTCGCGCCCGCCACCCTCGGCAGCGCGCAGCCGCGGGCCGGCGAGACCCTCGACCTCGCGGGCTACGGCGCGGCCCGCCCGGGCGATCCCCGCTCCACCGGCACGTTCCGCCGGGCGGCCCTGTCGGTGGTCGAGCCCCACGGCCCGAGCCGCATCCTGGTCTGGCTGCGCGCGCCCGCCGGCAAGGCCGGGGGCTGCCAGGGCGATTCCGGCGGCCCCGTCACGGCGCCGGGCGGGGCGGTGGTGGCGGTCACCGCCTGGATCGGCGGAGCCTGCGGCGGCCTCACCCAGGGCGTCCGCCTCGGCCCGCAGCGCCCCTGGCTCGACCGCACGCTCCAGGGCTGGGACCGGGCGGCGCGCTGGGCCGATTGAGCCCCGCACCCGGCGACACCCGGCCGCGGCGGCCCCCTCCGTGGGGAACCGCAGCTTGGCCGGCGGTTTGCCTTGGGCTAGGCTTTGCGCAGGAATCCGAGGAACGCTCGATGCTCGCCAGAACCCTCCGTGCGGCCGCCCTCGGCGCCAGCCTCGGCCTCGTGCCGGCCTCGGCCGGCGCGGTGATCCAGGGCGAGGTGTCGCGGGATCCGAACGGCGCCCGCGCCTTCGTCGTGCGCATCGAGAGCACCCAGGGCGAGATCTGCTCGGGCACCCTGATCGCGCCCGATCTCGTCCTCACCGCCGCCCACTGCGTGATGCACCGGGCCGGCTACAACGTCATCGCCGTGGACCGCGCCTTCCGCCAGCGCCGCGTGAACGCCTCCGCCGTCTCGATGCATCCCGATTTCGTGCCCGGCACCACGCCCGAGGAGCAGCCGGGGGTCGACCTCGCCCTGATCAAGCTCGCCCAGCCGCTGGGCGCCGATTTCGTGCCCCTCGACCCGCGCGGCGCCGGCTCCATCGGCACGGGCGATGCGGTCGACATCGCCGGGTTCGGCGTCGTGGCCGAGAACCGGCGCAACACCGCCCGCACCCTGCGCCAGGCCCATCTCGTCTCGATCGGCTCGCTCCAGGTGGCCAACCGGGTCACGGTGGTGACCGACCGGCGCCGCTTCGCCGAGACGGCGGGGGCGGGTGCCTGCCTCGGCGATTCCGGCGGGCCGATCCTCAGCGGCGGCCCCGGCGGCTACCGCATCGTCGGCGTCGTCAGCTGGTCGAGCGGCGCGCTGCAGCAGAACACCCGCCGCCGCACCGCCTGCGGCGGCTTCACCGCGGTCACGCCGGTGGCCGAGCATACGGGCTGGATCGCGTCCCGCGCGGCGGAACTCTCGCAGGCCGGCGCCGGCGGTCGGTCCGAGTGGATGGCGCGGCCCCCGCGCACGCGCTGAACCGGCGGCGCCGGGCGATCCGGAACACCGGGCGATCCGGGCGGTTCACGACGGGACCATGCGAGCCGGCGCCCTATATGGGCGCCGTCCCGCCGATCAGCCCGCGCCGCCGGATTCCGCTCTTGCCAGTCGATCCCGTTCTCGATCGTGCTTCCTGAAACGCTCGCTTTCCTCTCGGGCGGCGGCGAATCCGGCGCGCTGATGCGTGCCCAGGACTGGTCGCGGACGCCCCTCGGGCCGGCGCCGGACTGGCCGCAGGCCCTCAAGACCCTGGTCGAGGTGATGCTGAGCTCGCGCCAGCCGATGCTGATCGTCTGGGGACCTCGGCACACCACCCTCTACAACGACGGCTACGCGCAGATGTGCGGGGCGCGCCACCCGCAGGCCCTCGGCGGCTCCTTCGAGGCGCTCTGGCACGACATCTGGGACCAAGTGGAGCCGATCCTCGCCCGCGCCTACGCGGGCGAGGCGACCCACATGGACGACATCGCCTTCGTCATGCACCGCAACGGTTTCCCCGAGGAGACCCACTTCGCCTTCGGCTACACGCCGGTGCGCGACGATGCGGGCCGGGTCGCGGGCATGTTCTGCGCCTGCACGGAGACCACCGCCACCGTGCGCGCCAGCCGGCAGGCGGTCGCCGACCGGGAGCGCCTCGCGAGCCTGTTCGAGCAGTCGCCGGGCTTCGTCGCGGTGCTGGAGGGCCCCGAGCACCGCTTCGCCTTCGCCAATCCCGGCTACCGGCAGCTCGTGGCCGAGCGCGACATCATCGGCCGCCCCGTGCGCGAGGCGCTGCCGGAGGTCGCGGGCCAGGGCTTCTTCGAGCGTCTGGACCACGTCTTCGCCACCGGCGAGCCCTTCACCGCGCACGCGGCGCCCGTGACCCTGATCCGCTCCCCCGGCGGCGGGTCCGAGCGGCGCTTCCTCGATTTCGTCTACCAGCCGATGCGCGACGGCCTGGGCCGGATCACCGGCGTCCTCGTCGCGGGCTCGGACATGACCGAGCGCGTTCTCGCCACCGCGGCCCTGGCGGAGAGCGAGATCCGGTTCCGCAACATGGCGGATTACGCGCCGGTGATCCTCTGGGTCACGGATGCCCAGGGCGCCTGCACCTATCTCAACCGGCGCTGGTACGAGTTCACCGGCCAGAGCGAGGCCGAGGCGCAGGGGTTCGGCTGGCTCGACGCGGTCCATCCCAAGGATCGCGGCTGGTCGGGCGAGACCTTCGTCCGGGCCAACGCGCAGCGCGTCCCATTCCGGCTGGAATACCGCCTGCGCCACGCGGACGGCAGCTACCACTGGGCCATCGACGCGGCGAGCCCGCGCTTCGGGCCGGACGGTACGTTTGCCGGCTATATCGGCTCGGTGGTCGACATCGAGGACCGCAAGCGCGCCGAGGAGCGCCTGTTCGAGGCGCGCCGCCGCCTCGACGCCGTCCTGAACAACACCACGATGGCGATCTTCATGATGGATGAGCGCCAGCACTGCATCTACATGAACCGCGCCGCCGAGACGCTGACGGGCTACACCCTCGCCGAGACGACGGGGCGCGCCCTGCACGACGTGGTGCACCACACCCGGCCGGACGGGACGCCCTATCCCCTGTGCGAGTGCCCGATCGACCAGGCCTTCCCCGAGAACAACCAGGAACAGGGCGAGGAAGTCTTCGTCCACCGCGACGGCACCTTCTACCCCGTCGCCTTCACCGCGAGCCCGATCCGCGACGATGCCGACCGCCCGGTGGGCACCGTGATCGAGGCGCGCAACATCGAGGACGAGTTGCGGGCCAAGGCCCAGATCGAGGCGTTCAGCGCCGGGCTCGAACAGCAGGTGGCCGAGCGGACGGCGGAGCTGATGAAGGCCGAGGAGGCCCTGCGCCAGTCCCAGAAGATGGAGGCGGTGGGCCAGCTCACCGGGGGCATCGCCCACGACTTCAACAACCTGCTCACCGGCATCTCCGGATCCCTCGAACTGCTCCAGAGCCGCCTCGCGCAGGGGCGCCTCACCGAGATCGACCGCTACGTGAACGCCGCGCAGGGGGCGGCCAAGCGGGCGGCGGCGCTCACCCACCGCCTCCTCGCCTTCTCCCGCCGCCAGACCCTCGATCCCAAGCCGACGGACGTGAACCGCCTGGTCGCCGGGATGGAGGAGCTGATCCGCCGCACCATCGGTCCGCAGATCACCCTGGAGGTCGTGGCCGCGGGCGGGCTCTGGTCGGTGCTGATCGACCCCTCGCAGCTCGAGAACGCCCTGCTGAACCTCTGCATCAACGCCCGTGACGCCATGCCGGACGGCGGGCGCATCACCATCGAGACCGCCAATCGCTGGCTCGACGGTGCCGCGGCGCGGGCCCGCGACCTGGAGACCGGCCAGTACCTGTCCCTGTGCGTGTCGGACACCGGCACGGGCATGACGCCGGAGGTGATCGCCAAGGCGTTCGATCCGTTCTTCACCACGAAGCCCATCGGCCAGGGCACCGGGCTCGGCCTGTCGATGATCTACGGCTTCGTGCGCCAGTCCGGCGGGCAGGTGCGGATCTATTCCGAGGTCGGCATCGGCACCACCATGTGCCTCTACCTGCCGCGCCATTACGGCTCCGCCGAGGACCCGGACCTTCCCCCCGACTTCGCGACGGTGCCGCGGGCAGAGGCCGGGGAGACGGTTCTGGTGGTGGACGACGAGCCGACGGTGCGGATGCTGGTGACGGAGGTTCTGGAGGATCTGGGCTACGCGGCGATCGAGGCCGCGGACGGGGCCTCGGGCCTGAAGGTGCTGCA
>CANEZL010000003.1 GCA_947444195.1 Methylobacteriaceae bacterium
CGGCCCGCCCGAACCGGCCGCCAATCCGCTCCAGCACCTCATCAAAGCTCTGCGCCCAGCCCGCTGCGTCCGCTCCCGTTACCCGCGTCATGGCTCACCTCCACCACGACAACGCACAAACCCGGCTGTAGGACTAGAACGCTCTCCGCCGAAGTGGCCACCGGTTCGGCGCAAGAGCGCGCGTCAAAACAAAAGCCTAGTGCCGGAGGAGACGACCATGCCCCAGGGAGCAGAGCAGGCCGCGATCGCCCCCCTGCCACCGGATCTCGCGCGGGAATTCGCGGCGGCGCGCGGGAACGGCTGCGTCGGCACCCGCCTGCTGTCGGAAGATGCGCGCTGCCGCGTCTGGACGATCGTGCTGGAGCCCGGCGCGCGCATCGGCTTCCATACCCACGTGCTCGACTATTTCTGGACCGCGGTGACCGCGGGACGTGCCCGCTCGCGTCACGGCGACGGCCGGATCGCGGAGGTCGATTACCGCGCCGGCGATATCCGGCACCTCACCTTCGGGCCGGGCGAGGCGATGACCCACGACCTCGCCAATATCGGCGATACCGAGTTGATCTTCACGACGGTCGAGTTCCTCGACAGCGCGAACCCGCCCCTCGCTCTTCCGGCCGCCGTTCGTGCCGGGGCCGCGCGCGATCCGGCCTAGCGGATGCCCTCATCCGGCGGGACTGCCGTCCCGGCCATCACCGCTTCGGGGCTGCGGAACCGCTCCGCGGCGGCATGCTCCGCCGCGCCATGCTGCTGCGCCTGCAGGTAGGCGCCGAGTTCCCGCCCCCGGGCGACGACCGCGCTTCCGTAGGGCCTGCGGCGGGCATCGAACGCCGCGAGCGCCGTGCTCACATCCCCGCCCGCTTCATCGAGAGCCTCCACGAGGGCGGCCGCGTCCTCCATCGCCTTGGTCACCCCCATCCCGACATGGGGTCGGGCCACGAAGGCGGCATCGCCGATCAGCGCGACGCGGCGGCCCGGCGCCATGCTCGGCGTCTCGATGTCGAGGATCGCCTGCAGGAAGGGGTGTTCGGCGCGGCGCATGACCTCCGCGAAGGGCGGCGCGAGGATCCGCCGAGCCTCGGTTCGCATCGCGGCCAGAACCTCGGGCTTGATCCGGCTCGGCGGGATCGAGAGGGCGTGGCGCGTCCCGCTCGTATCGGTCAGGAGCGCGGCGAGTGCGGCCTCCGGGGTCGGCCTGTACCAGACCGCGTTGAAGCGCCGGCCGCCCGCGGAGCCATCGTCGGCTCCGGAGACGGGATAGCCGAGGATCTGCTCGCCCGGTGGCAGGCAGAAGGCGAAGTGGTCGCAGATCGCGTCGCGCGTCGTCGGCGACAGCGCCACCTCGTCCACGACCGCGCGCCACGCGACGTAGCCCGCATAAACCGGCGCGACGGCCGGCAGGAGGCCGGCACGCACCGTCGAGTACTGCCCGTCCGCGCCGACGAGGAGGTCGGCCGCGAACCTCCGACCGCCTTCGAAGCACGCGACGACGCGCTCTTCATCGTGATCGACCGAGACGAGCGCCGCGCCGAAGCGGACGATCCCGGCCGGCAGAGCGGCCAGCAGACGATGGTAGAGTCGCCCCCAACCTGCGAGCACCTGCGGCAGCGAGAGTTCGGCCGTCACATGGCCGTCTCTGTCGATGACCCGGCGGCCCTCAACCCTCACCCCGAAATCGTCCCGCTCGACAGGGCAGCCGCACCGCGCGAGAACGGCGCGAAGGCCCGGATGGGTGACGATACCCGCACCGCGGCCAGAGAGGGCACCGGCCGAGCGCTCGAACACCGTGACGGCATGCCCGCGTCGAGCGAGGATGCACGCCGCGGTTAGTCCGGCGATCGACCCGCCGACGACAGCCACCTTCAGTCGCGTCATGCAAATCTCGATACGAGGGCGGACAATCCAATATCGCCCAAGATAGACCTTAGTGAACTTAAATCAAGACGTAAAATTATGCAGCATATTCAGAATACAATATCAAGATCATTGATTATTTTGCTACAGCTGCATCGCGAGACGCCGGAATAGAGAGAAAAATGTTTAGGGTTATTTGTATTTCTTGTGCAACGCACCAAAATTTTCAATCAAATGAGTGATGCACTTCTCGCGCTCAGCAATGCGCCATGAGCCGAACTTGGGCCAACATGCGCCGAACCGCCGCTTGCGATCTATAGCGGCCTTCTCGTAGCCTGGTTGAGGTCTTGATTTCAGGTGGGATTGTTGAGGGCGTTAGCGGCCATGAGGCTTGCGACGTGTACCGAGCCTTCGGCAATCAGGAATCGGCCTGGTTGGCCGCAGGTTCGTCCATTCTGGACATGCCCTCGCTCGGAACGGATCAAGCCACGGCAGCGGCGTCCGAGGCGGCATGGCCCGCGGTCGCCGCGGCCTCGGCGTGCCAGCATGCGGTACGCTGGCCGGGGGCGGGGGTTACGACCGGAGGGTCATCGGCACATCGCCCCTCCGCGAGGAAGCAGCGCGGGCGGAAGGCGCAACCGGAGGGGCGGTTCGCGAGGTCGGGGGGGCCGCCCGGGATAGCCTCGAGGCGGGCGCCCTTGACCAGCGCGCCCTCGGCCCGGCTGCGCAGAAGCCCGATCGTGTAGGGGTGGTGGGGCGTGCGCACGACCTGAGCGGCCGAGCCCTCCTCCACGATCCGCCCGGCATACATCACGGCGATCCGATCGGCGATCTCGACCGCTGCGCCGAGGTCGTGCGTCACGAAGACGATCGACAGGCCGAGTTCGCGCTGCAATTCGCGCAGGAGCAGCAGGATCTGGATCTGCACGGTGGCGTCGAGCGCGGTCGTCGGCTCGTCGGCCAGCAGAACCTTCGGCCGGCAGGCGAGCGCCAGCGCGATCATCGCCCTCTGGCGCATGCCGCCCGACAATTCGTGCGGGTAGGCATCGAGGCGCCGTCCGGGGCTCGGGATGCGTACGCGCTCGAACAGGGCGAGGGCCCGCGCGCGCGCCGCGCTCTCGGAGACCGGCTCGTGCGTGCGGATCGCCTCCGTGATCTGGCGGCCGACGGTGTAGACCGGGTCGAAGGCGAGCAGCGGTTCCTGAAAGATCATCGCGACCTCGCGGCCGCGGTAGGCCGCGAGGTCGCGCCGGGACAGAGCCATCACGTCCCGCCCGCCGATGCGGACGTGTCCGCCGACATCGGTGCGCCGCTCCGGGTGCAGGCGCATCAATGCACGCAGCGTCACGCTCTTGCCCGAGCCGGACTCCCCGATGAGCGCGACGGTCTGCCCGCGCTCGAGCCGCAGATCGACCCCGTCGACCGCGCGCAGGCGACCGCCGAAGGTGACGGTCAGGCCGCTGACCTCGATGGCGGGTGCGTCCTCGCTCACGCCGCGATCCTCTCACGCGGCGCTAGGCCGTGACCGGAGCCCGGCTGGCGGGCAAGGCAGGCGACGCTGTGACCGGGGCCGAGCGGATCGAGGGGCGGCTCGCTCGCCGCGCAGACCGGCTCGGCCAGCCGGCAGCGCGGATGGAAGCGGCAGCCGGACGGTGGGTTGATCGGGTTCGGCGGGTCTCCGGCAAGCGGCGCGACCTCGGTCCGGGCATCCGGGTCCAGCGAGGGCATCGAGGCCAGCAGGGCCCCGGTATAGGGGTGCTCGGGCGCGGCGAGCACCGTGTCGGAGGGGCCGATCTCCGCCACGCGCCCGAGATACATCACCATCACCCGGTCGGAGATGAAGCGCACGACGTTCAGGTCGTGGCTGATGAAGACGTAGGTCAGGCCGAATTCCTGCTTGAGGTCGAGGAGGAGGTTGAGCACCTGCGCCTCCACCGACTTGTCGAGGGCCGACACCGCCTCGTCGAGGAGGACGAGGCGCGGCTCGAGGGCGAGGGCGCGGGCGATGTTGACCCGCTGGCGCTGGCCGCCGGAGATCTCGTGCGGGTAGCGCCCGGCGAAGCGGTGCGGCTCCAGCCCGACCCGGGCCAGCAGCGCGCGCGCGCGCTCCACCGCCTGCCGGCCCGGCACGCCGTTGACCCGCGGGCCGAAGGCGACCGACTGCTCCACCGTCATGCGCGGATTGAGGGAGGCGTAGGAATCCTGGAACACCATCTGTGCCTGGCGGCGGTAGGCGCGCCACGGCATCGCGCGCGCCCCCACGGGCTGTCCGTCGTAGAGCAGCGTGCCCGCATCGCGCTCGATCAGGCCCATGAGCAGCTTGGCGGTCGTCGACTTGCCGCAGCCGGACTCGCCGACGATACCCAGCGTCTCGCCCTTCAGCACCTCGAAATCGACGCCGTCCACGGCACGGACCACCTGCTTCCCGGCTCCCGCCTTGCGCACGGGGAAGTGCTTGAAGAGGCCGGCGACCGTGAGCAACGGTTGGGCGGGGCCGCCGCGGTCCTGCGCGAACGGATCGGGCGTGCCGGGGATGACGCTCACGGGCGAACCTCCATCACTGTCTGACTTCCATGGCGTTGCGCAGACCGTCCGAGAACAGGTTGAAGGAGATCGACACGATGAAGATGCACAGGCCCGGCAACGCAGCGACGGCGGGATTGACGTAGATCGCGGTGCGCAGGGTGTTCAGCATCAGGCCCCATTCGGGCTCGGGGGGACGCACGCCGAGGCCGAGGAAGGACAGACCGGAGGCAAGGATCATCGAGACCGAGATCAGGCTCGTCGCGTAGACGAAGATCGGACCGATCACGTTGCCGAGCACCTGGACGCGCATGATCGTCAGCGCCGAGGCTCCCGAGAGCTTGGCCGCGTCGATGTAGTCGCGGCGGCGGATGCCGGTCGTCACGCTCTCCGCCACGCGCGCGATCTGGGGCACGAACACGCAGGTGAGCGAGACGATCGAGTTGAAGATGCCGGCGCCCAGCGCCCCCGACAGCGCGATCGCCAGGAGCACGGAGGGGAAGGCGAAGAACACGTCGATGGTGCGCATCAGGATCGTGTTGGTCCAGCCGCCGACGTAGCCTGCCAGGATGCCGAGCGCCGAGCCGATCACGAAGGCGATCAGCACGGGCGTGACGCCGATGAACAGCGACAGGCGCGCGCCCAGCATCAGACGGCTCATCATGTCGCGGCCCAACTCGTCCGAGCCCAGCCAGTAGGTCGCGTCCCCCAGCGGCCTCAGGCGGCGCAGCATCGAGCCCTTGTACGGGTCCATCGGCGTGATCCACGGCGACAGCACCGCGACGAGGATCACCAGGAGGATCACCGCGCCCGCGGCCATGGCCACGGGGTCGCGCACGAGGCGGTGCCCCACATGCCCCCAGAATCCGCGGGACGGGGCGAAGACGGGTTCCTGGCCGGCGGCGAGATCGGCGGTGCGGACGCCGCCGTCGAGGGCGACGGAAGCCGCGACGGGCTGGGTCATGGACGCCTCCACGGGGGCCGGAGCGGCATCAGGCGCGCTCGATGCGCGGATCGAGGGCGGTCTGCATCACGTCGACGAGCAGGTTCAGGGCCACGAAGAACATCGCCAGCACCAGGATCGAGCCCTGCAGCAGGGGCAGGTCGCGCTGGAAGATCGCCGCATTGAGGAGGAAGCCGGTGCCCGGCCAGGCGAACACCGTCTCGATCAGGATCGAGCCGCCGAGCAGGTAGCCGAGCTGAAGGCCCATGATCGCGAGGGCGGTGGGGGCGGCGTTGCGCACGACGTGGCGAAAGACGCCCCATTCGTCGAGACCCTTGGCGCGCAGCGCCTCGACGAATTCCTGCGCGAGGATGTCGGCGACCAGGGCACGCACGGTGCGGGCGATGATGCCCGTGGGGATCACGGACATCGTGATCGCTGGCAGGATCAGGTAGCGCAGGTGGTCGAGGTCGGGGCGCCAGTTGCCGGAACCGTCCGGCCCGGCGCCGGTGGGGGGCAACCAGCCCAGAGTCGCCGAGAACACGATCACCATGACCATGCCGAGCCAGTAGTGCGGGACGCTCACCCCGAACACCGAGAGCGCGGAGGCGGCCCGGTCCGCCAGCGAGTTGCGATGGTAGCCCGCGACGAAGCCGAACAGCGTGCCGAAGGTGAAGCCGATCAGCGTCGCGGCAGAGGCGAGGATGAGCGAGTTGACCACCGCCCGACCGACCTCGCCCGCCACGGGCCGCCCCGTGGCGATCGAGACGCCGAGATCGCCCTGGAGCACGTGCCAGAGCCAGATCAGGTACTGGACCGGCAACGGCTTGTCGAAGCCGTAGGCGGCGCGCATCTCGTCGATGGTGGCCTGCGTCGCATCCGCCGGCAGCACCGCGCTGAGCGGATCGCCCGGCGCGAGATGGACCAGCAGGAAGCAGACGACGCTCACACCGAAGGCGACGGGCGTGACGTAGGCGAGGCGTTTCAGGACGTAGAGGAGCATGAGCCGACGCCTATCTTGAGTCCGTGCCACGCCACCCCCTCTCGCCGGGGCGGGAGAGGGCGAGCCCGGCCTGAGCCGGAAGAAGTCATCGCCCGGCGGTGGCGATGGTGATCTTGGAGAAATCCTGGAACCAGTTCTGGGCCTGGACGAAGCCCTTCACCTTCGCGCTCATCGCCCGCGGGTTCACGTCGTGGGTGATCATCACGAACACGGCGTCGTCCACGAACTTCTCGTGGACCTTGCGCAGCACCGCGATCTGCGCCTCCCGGTCGAAGGTGTTGCGGATCTCGTCGAACAGCTTGTCCATCGCCGGATCGGCATAGTAGCCCCAGTTCGTGCCGTTCGGCGGGGCGAGATTGCTCTGCAGGTGGCGGAGATAGCCGGTGAACGGATCCTGGACGAGGTAGGAGTAGTTGATCGCCGAAACGCCGCGGGAGATGTCAGCCTTGGCGCCGGCGCGCCAGATATTGATCAGGGTGTTCCACTCGACCACCTCGTAGTCGACTTGAATGCCCACCTCGGCGAGGTTCTGCTGCACGAACTCGTTCATCGGCAGCGGTTGCATCTGGCCGGATCCCGAGGCCGAGATCCCGACCTTGAGCCGGAGCGGCTTCTTCGGACCGTAGCCGGCCTCGGCGAGCAGCTTCTTCGCGGCCTCGGGGTCGTACTTGACGTCGAATTTCGGCTCTCCGAACCACTGGTGCCCCGGCGGCATGAAGCCCTTGGCCGGGATCGCGAGCCCGCCGAGCAGCTCCTTGAGCCCGTCGCGGTCGATGGCGAGGTTGGCCGCCTTGCGCACACGCACGTCGTTCCACGGCGAGCCCTCGATGCGCGAGAGGTGCCATGTCCAGTTGTGCGGGTAGGTGTTGGTCACGAGCGTGAAGCCCGCGCTCTTCAAGGAGGCGACGGCGTCGGGGGCGGGCGCCTCGATCCAGTCGACTTGGCCCGAGCGGAGCGCCGCGACGCGGGCATTCGCCTCGGGCAGAGGGACCAGCACG
Organism: Methylobacteriaceae bacterium; assembly: GCA_947444195.1. GTDB lineage: Bacteria > Pseudomonadota > Alphaproteobacteria > Rhizobiales > Beijerinckiaceae > Methylobacterium. The sequence goes on from CANEZL010000003.1 coordinate 7,322, forward strand.
AGCTTGTCGAGCTTCGGCACCCGGTCCTTGTCCCAGTAGGCGGGGTTGGGGACCATCTCCGCGCGCTCGCGGGGCGCGAACAGGGTCAGCTTCCACGGACCGGTGCCGGCGGGCTGCTTGGCGAAGGCGTCCCAGGACCGGCCGAGCTTCTCCCACTGCGCGGGCGACGACATCATGATCCAGGCGAGCTGGTAGGGCAGCGTCGCGTCGGGGGCCTTGGTGACGATCTCCAGGGTCAGGGGATCGATCGCGCGATAGCTCGCCACCGCCGGGATCCGGGTCTTGCCCTGGGCCGACTGCCGCGGATCGTATTGGGGAGCGTCGTTCTTCAGGAGCTTGTCGAGGTTCCACACAACCGCATCGGCTGTGAAGTCCGAACCGTCGTGGAATTTCACGCCCGGACGGAGCTTGAAGGTCCACTGGTTCTTGTTCTCCTCGGCGACCCCCCATGCGGTGGCCAGCCCCGGCACGATGTCGGACGGGCGGTCCGCGCTCGCGAGGTCCCAGTTCACGAGCCCGTCATAGACCGTGTAGCCCATGAAGCGCATGCCCTCGCCACCGTTGTCGGCCTGACCGGTGGTCAGGGGAATGTCGGAGGCCGTCATGCCGATACGCAGGGTGCCCTGTGCCGAGGCCGGCCCCAGTGCGGAGAGAAGGAGAATGATACCGACGCCGAGACGCTTCATGCGAAAACCCCCACCGGCCGGTCGTTCGCCGGGCCACTTGCTGTCGAGAACCTTGCAAAACGCCGGCCAATCTCGGGACGGCCAGAAGATCTTCGGTTCAGTCGAGGCCGATCGTCGTGAGATCCTGGAACCAGTGCTGGGCCTGGACGAAGGATTTCACCTTCGGCGAGAGCGCGTGCGGGTTGGTGTCGTGCACGACCCAGACCAGCACGGCGTCATCGACCACCTGGGCATGGGCGAGCGCCAGGAGCTCGTCCTGCCGCTTCGGGTCGAAGCTGCGCTTGGCCTCGTCGATCCAGGCGTCGACCTTCTCGTTCCGGTAGTAGCCCCAGTTCACGCCGACCGGATTGACTTGGCTCGATGCGAAGAACCGCACGATGGCGTAGAGCGGGTCGGAGGTGACGTAGGCGACGTTGTTGGCGGTGACGCCGGAGAGCGCCGGGTTCTTCGCGCCCTGGCGCCAGTAGGTGTACAGCGTCTCGAGCTCGACCACCCGGAAGTCGATCTCGATGCCGATCTCCTTCAGGTTCTGCTGGATTGCCTCGTTCATGGGCAGCGACAGCATCTGCCCGGTGCCGCCCTGGGCGACGGCGAAGGTCGTCCTGAGGGGTTTGGCCGGCGAGTACCCGGCCTCCGCCACGAGCTTCCGGGCCGCGGCGAGGTCGAAGGTCAGGTCGAAGGTCGGCTTGCCGAACCACGGGCTCGTCGGATCGACCTGCCCCTTCGCGGGTCGGGCGAGGCCGTTGAGCAGGTCGTCGACGATGCCCTGCCGGTCGATGGCGAGGTTGAGCGCCTTGCGCAGCCGGATATCGGTCCAGGGCGATCCTTCGAGTGTGGAGAGATGGTAGTTCCACACGTGCGGCGTCACGTTCTGGACGATGCGCATGCCGCCCTGCTTGAGCCGCGCCAACGTGTCGGGCGCGGGCGTCTCGATGAGGTCGACCTGACCCGCGATCAGCGCGTTCGAGCGCTGCAGCGCCTCCGGAATGGGCACCAGCACCAGCCGGTCGACCTTGGGCAGGCGTGTCTTGTCCCAATACTCCGCGTTCCGCGTCAGTTCCGCGCGTTCGCGGGGGACGAGGCGGGCAAGCCGAAACGGGCCGGTGCCGGAGGGCTCCCGGGCGAAGCGCTCCCAGTCGCGGCCGAGCCGTTCGTACTGTGTCGGGCTCGATACGAGGAACCAGAGCATCTGGTAGGGAAAGAAGGAATCGACCTCCTTCGTCGTGATCTCGACCGTCATCGGGTCGATCTTGGCGTAGCTCTTCACCGATGGGAGACGGGGGCGCACCTGCGCCGACTGCCGCTTGTCGAAGTGCGGTGCATCTTCCTTGAGCACCTTGTCGAGGTTCCAGATCACCGCGTCGGCATCGAAGGCCGAGCCGTCGTGGAACAGCACGCCGGGCCGCAACGCGAAGCGCCACTTGGTCCTGTCGGTCTCGTCCACCGTCCAACCCGTCGCCAAACCGGGCACAAGTCGACCCGGGCGGTCGGCAACGTTCATCTCCCAGGCCACCAGCGGGTCATAGATCGTATAGCCCGTGAACTGATAGGCGCCGGCGCCGCGGTCGGGCTGGCCCGTGGTGAGCGGGATGTCGGCGAGCGAGATACCGTAGCGCAGTACGGTCTCGGCGTGAGCGGCGCTCACCGCACAGGCCAGGGCGAGGGTCGCGGCGAGGATGGGGCGGCGCATGCTGGCTCCGACGATCGATGGCCAAGCTTCGCAACGTCTGTGCCACTGACCTGATTGGCTGGCTTTGGACCGGGCTAATCGAAGAGATCAGCTTGGACCGGAGGATTTGGCCATTCGGCTGCGGTGAGGCAGTTGCTGCACTCCTGCGCTGTGAAGTGGGTGAGCGCCTGCCGGATGCCGCCCACAGGTCGGGCACGGTGCGAGCTGCCTTGGTCCGGAGGAGGCGCTTGATCTTGGCGAAAATCTGCTGAGGGTTCCCCGACCGATAAGTCGGTTGGGGTATCCCCCAATCGAGTTGAAGTCGGGGGAGTAGGGCGGGAGGTGGAGGAGCCGAGCCTCCGCCGCCTTCGATCACCTCACGGACGCCGACCACCTTGTGAGCCCCGAGGTGGTCGAGGATGACCGTATCGCCGGGCCGCAGCATTGGGGCCAGGGTATCGGTGACGTAGGCCTGGACGCGTCCGCCGTTCGTCGCGCCATCGGCCAGATCGAGCGCGCACAGGCTGGCGGCACGCAACGCGGCGGTGACAGTGGTCGTCTTGTAGTGCCCCTGCAGCACGGCAATCCGGCAGCGCTGGCCGCGCAGCGCCCATCCGTAGCGACGGACCATGTTCGTCGCGGCAGCAGTCTCGTCGAGGAACACCGGACGGTCGGGGTCGAGGGTGTCCTGGCGCGCGAACCAGTCCTCCTGTGCGGCCTTCACGTCCGCCCGCTCCTGCTCGACCGCGTGGAGCGCCCCCTTTTGCGGGTGATGCGGTGGCGGGCGAAGAAGCGCGACAACCCGCTCGTGCTGGTCGTCACGCCCCGCTTGGCCAGGGCTGCGCACAATTCGTGCAGGCAGATCGTGGGCTGGGCCTCGTAGATGGCCCGGATCAGATCGGCTTGCGCCTCGATGGCCCGCGAGCGCCGATCGCCGCCCCGTAGCCGTGGCGCAACCTGCGCGTGGCCGTGGCGCAACCTGACCGTCCTACCGCACGCGTCCGGCCCATCGGCTGGCGCTCGACGCGCTCACCCCGAAACGGGCTCCGCCCCGTGGCAGGAAGCTCCCTTCGCCATCGCGGCGACGACGGGCCCACGGAGATTGATCGACAAAGCTGACGGCATCGAAGCCTTCTCGGCCCGTCAACCTATTAACCCCAATCCGCGTTGTAGATCGGTCAGGCACAGCTCTGGCTCTGGGAGGCGCTGTTGGGGCCGGACAGAGAAGCGCTGCATGTTGCGAAAAACATCAGGCGCTTACAGCAGGATCTGGCGGAAGGGGTGGGATTCGAACCCACGGTGGAGTTGCCCCCACGGCGGTTTTCAAGACCGCTGCCTTAAACCACTCGGCCACCCTTCCGGAACCTGCGATGCCGGGGAAGGCCGGCCTGTCGGCGGTGAAGGCCCGTGCGGGTCCCTCGCGACGATCCCCGCGCGCGGGCCTCATCTATGGCTGGCGGCGGGGGAGCGTCAACCGTCGCGGTGGGGTGCCGCTCGCGGCGCGCCCGTGCCGCCGTGGCGGATGCGGCCGCGGGTCGTCGGCCAGACGGCGTCGATCACCTCGTAGTGCTCGGAGCGGTTGAAGGTGTGGCAGCCGAGGGCCGACCAAGCGGGGTCGGGATAGAGGCGCGTGCGCACGCTCTGCCCGTAGCCCTCAGCGTCGAGGCGGTCGACCCGGCAGAGGGCGATGCCGCCGCCGTAGCGGGCGCTGCAATCCTGGGCGGGCCGCCAGAGCCCGTCCGCCGCCCGCCACATGGCGCCCGCCGGCCGGGCCGCGGCGGCGTCGATCAGCACGGGATTGCCGGGATGCGGGCCCCAGGGTCCGTGCAGGGTCGGCGCCGAGAACAGGCTGAGGGCGTCCCAGCTCGAACCGTGGCCGCCGGTGGTGCTGGCGAAGAGCCACCACGTCCCGTCGATCTCCGCCACCGTGGCGTCCCCGGCGCAGATGTCGCGGATCAGCACGCTCTCCAGTTCCCAGCGGTCGGGGAACCGGGCGGCGCGGTAGAGCTCGACCGTGCGGTTGGCCGAGGTCTCGGGGATCATCCAGATCTCCCCCGCGTGCCGGAACACGAAAGGATAGGAGAGGTGGTAGGGCCGCTCCAGCACCACCTCGGGCCGGCCCGGCCGGCCGGCGGCGTCGAAGGTGACGGCCGAGATCACGCCGCGGCCGGTGGAGAAGGGCAGGTCCTCGCACAGGATGACGGTGCGGCCCTCGTGCTCGATCACGAAGGGATCGGCGAGGTAGCGGGCGGGGTCCCAGGGCAGCCAGGCGAAGGGCGCCTCCGTCCAGGTGGCGGTGTCGTCCGGCGGGGCGGGCTGGCGCGGGCGCCAGGCGATGTTCCAGGCCTCGTCCCGGCGCAGCAGGCGGCCGAGCGCCTTGTCGGCGAAGCCGGCGGCGAGGAAGCGCATCGCGGCCGCCGTCGACACCCGGGGCGCCCGGCCGATGGCCGCTACCGGGCCGGCCCGGTGGGCCGCCGCCGCGGCGACGAGGAGGTCGACCGCCCGTTCCAGCGCCTGGTCGAGGCCGATGCCGAGGCGGCCCCGCTGCTCCAGGGCGGGCAGCGCCCGGGCGACGAGCCGGTCGCCGCGGACCACGCAGAGTTCGGGGTTGCGGTCCGACAGGATCGCGCAGGCGAGGCCCGCGGGATTGGGCGAGCCGTCGAAGCGGAGGCGCAGGGCGTCGTCCTTCGCCTCGCCACCGCTGAGGTCGATCGTCAGGTCGGCGGGGCCGTCGGGGGCCGCGACGGCGCCGGGGTCGACGCGCTCGGCGAGGCTCGGCCCCCGTCGCCGGTAGAGCAGGCCCTCGAAGCGCAGGAGGAGCGCGACGGCGGCAGGCTCCGGCGGAGCGGCCGGGCCGCGCCTCCAGCCGACCGCGTGGCCCGCGGCGGCGAGCCGTTCGGCCAGCGCCATGTGCCAGCGGGGCACGGGGCCTCCGGGCGCGACGAGCGTGATCCGCACGAGACCTCCCAAGCTCCCGAACGCCGGGAGACCGCGCGCGATAGCAGCGGCAAAGCCTTAAGGCCGCGTTTCGGCCGGGCGGCGCGCCCGCGGAACGGATGCGGCGTCCCCCGGTTGGCCCCGCAGAGCGATCCGGCACCGGACCGCCCCCGAGAACGGGAGAACCCGATGACGACCAAGACCTTGCGCACGCCCCTCATCGCCCTCGCCCTGGTGGCCGGCACCCTCGGCGCGGCCCAGGCGCAGAACAACGCCACGCCCGGCGCGCCGGCGGGCAGCAGCGGCGGCAACGCCTCCACCGGCAGCGGCGCGGCCCCGAGCGGCAAGTAGCGGCCGAGCCGGCCGCCTCGGAGCCTGTTGGAGTTATTCTCCGGGGCGGCAGGCGAGCCCGGATCCAGGCCCACCGCTGCGCCGGGACCGTAACCTTCGGCGGTTCCGGATTCCGGGCTCGCCCGCGGCGCCCCGGAATAACGGGGGCAAACGCGTATCGAGGCGATCCCCGGAACCCGCACAACACCTCAAACGGGCGTTCGGTCCGGCCCTGAGACGGGATGCGTGAGGAGCGCGCGCTCCACGAAGGCGGTCACGCCCGCGATGTAGCGCTCGATGCCGATGCCGCGCCGGGCGTACTTGGCCCGCTTCACGTACCAGTCCTGCAGCAGCGGCTTGATCAGGGCGGCGGCGAGATCGGCGTCGCCGAGGGTGAAGACGCCCCGCGCTGCGCCGGCCTCCAGCACCGCGGCGAAGACGCGCTCGGTGGCGAGTTCGCTCTCGGTGGCGAGGCGCTTTGCCGGCGGCGGGAAGCCCTTGGCCTCCATGTAGGCGAAGACGAACCAGGGCTGCATCGCCTCCGTGAGGCGGATATGCGCGGCGATCAGCCAGCGCAGATGCGCGCGGGGATCCTCGGCCACGTCCGGCGGCACCGCGGCGAGCGCCCCCTGCACGCTCTCCACCACCTCGGTGAGGATCATCAGGAGCAGCGTCTCCTTCCCGTCGAAATAGGTGTAGAGGCCGCCCATGCTGAGGCCGGTGGCGCGGGCGAGATCGCGCAGGCTGGTCTCGTGGAAGCCCTGCCGGCTCGACAGCTTCAGCACCGCCTCGATGATGCGGGCGAGGTTATGGGTGGCGCGCTCCGCCTTGCGCACGCTCACCCGGTCCCGGTGCCGCTCCAGGATGCGGGCGCAGAGCGCCTCGGTGGCGTAGGGGTCTGGCCGCGCGTCCATGCTCTTCCGTTCCGTCCGCGCGCCGCATTGCCACGGCGCCGCGCCGGCGATAGAAAGCGAGCGCTCGCTCGTTTTTATGGCACGCGCCTCCGGGCGTCGGACAAGGACGGCATGGATTTCCGGATCTCGCCCCGCATCGAGGATTACCGCAGCCGGATCGCCGCCTTCGTCGAGGCGGAGCTGATCCCCCTGGAGGGCGACCCCGCGGCTTACGACGGGCACGGCAACATCGCCCTGCCGCTCTTGGAAGAGATGCGCGCGAAGGCCAGGGCAGAGGGCCTGTGGTGCCTGCAACTGAAGCCCGAGACGGGCGGTGCGGGCCTGAGCAAGGTCGGCATGGCGGTCTGCTACGAGGCGATGAACCGCTCGATCTTCGGGCCCGTCGTGTTCAATTCCGCGGCGCCCGACGATGGCAACATGATGGTGCTGGAGGCGGTGGCGACGCCCGAGCAGCGGGCGCGCTGGCTCGCGCCCATCGTCGCGGGTGCGGTCCGCTCCGCCTTCGCGATGACCGAGCCGCATCCGGGCGGCGGCTCCGACCCCGGCATGATCGCCACCCGCGCCGAGCGGCGGGGCGACACCTACGTCGTCACCGGCACCAAGTGGTTCATCACCGGCGCCGAGGAGGCCGCGCATTTCATCCTGATGGCGCGCACCTCGGACGACGCGCGCAAGGGGCTCACGGCCTTCCTGTTCCACCGGGACCAGCCCGGCTGGCGCATCGTCCGCCGCATCGGGATCATGGGCCCCGAGGAGCATGGCGGCCATTGCGAGCTCGCCTTCGAGGGCCTGGAGATCCCGGCCGAGAACGTGCTGATGCGCGAGGGCGACGGGCTGAAGCTCACGCAGATCCGGCTCGGGCCGGCGCGGCTGACCCATTGCATGCGCTGGCTCGGCCTCGCGAAGCGCTGCGTCGAGATCGCCCGCAGCTACGCCGCCGCGCGCCACGGCTTCGGGCAGCGCCTCGCCGACCGGGAGAGCATCCAGCTCATGCTCGGCGACCTCGCCATGCGCATCGAGATCGGCCGCCTGCTGGTGATGAAGGCCGCCTGGGCCCTCGACCAGGGGAGCTTCGCCCGCAAGGAGGTGTCGATGGCGAAAGTCCACGCCGCCAACCTCCTGCACGCGGCGGCCGACACCGCGATCCAGATCAACGGCGCCCGCGGCTACTCCACCGACACGGTGCTGGAGTGGATCTACCGCTACGCCCGGCAGGCCCGCCTCGTGGACGGGGCGGACGAGGTCCACAAGATGGTGCTCAACCGTTTCCTCGAGAGCGAGGGCGACGCCTTCTGGGGCTGGGAGACGCGAGGGGAGATGCAGGCATGAGCGAGAGCGTCGTCATCGCCGGCTCCGTGCGCACCGCGGTGGGCACCTTCGGCGGCAGCCTCGCGGGGGAGCCCCCGAGCCGGCTCGGCGCCCTCTGCGTGGCCGAGGCCCTGCGCCGGGCGGGGCTGCCGGCCGAGCAGGTCGGCCACGTGGTCTTCGGCAGCGTGATCCCCACGGAGCCGCGCGACGCCTACCTCGCCCGCGTCGCGGCCATGGAGGGCGGCGTGCCGAAGGAGGTGCCGGCCTTCACCGTGAACCGCCTCTGCGGCAGCGGCGCCCAGGCCATCGTCTCGGCCGCGCAGGCGATCCTGCTCGGCGACTGCGACGTCGCGGTGGCGGGCGGGGCCGAGAGCATGAGCCGCTCGCCCCACCTCCTCACCGCCGCCCGCTTCGGGCAGCGCATGGGCGACGTGAAGGCCCTCGACTACATGCTCGGCGCCCTCAACGACCCCTTCGGCAACGGCCATATGGGCGTAACCGCCGAGAACGTGGCCGCGCGCTACGGCGTCTCGCGGGAGGCGCAGGACGCCTTCGCCGCCGAGAGCCAGGCGCGGGCGCTCGCCGCGATCGCGGCGGGCCGCTTCAAGGAACAGATCCTGCCCGTCGAGACGACCCGCAAGGGCAGGACGGTCGCCTTCGACACGGACGAGCATCCCAAGGCCACCGCGCCAGAGGATCTCGCCAAGCTGCGGCCCGCCTTCGCCAAGGACGGCACAGTGACGGCGGGCAACGCCTCGGGGCTGAACGACGGCGCCGCCGCCCTGGTTCTGGCGAGCGAGGGGGCGGCCGAGCGGGCCGGGCTCACGCCGCTGGCGCGGCTCGTGGGCTACGCCCATGCCGGCGTCGATCCCGCCGAGATGGGCATGGGCCCGGTGCCCGCCGTGCGCCGGCTCTGCGCGCGCACCGGCCTCAAGGCGTCGGATTTCGACGTGGTCGAATCGAACGAGGCCTTCGCCGCCCAGGCCTGCGCGGTGAGCCGGGAACTCGGCCTCGACCCGGCCCGGGTGAATCCCAATGGCGGCGCCATCGCCCTCGGCCATCCGATCGGCGCCACGGGGGCGATCATCACCGTGAAGCTCCTCGCCGAGCTCGCCCGGACCGGCGGACGCTACGGCCTCGTCACCATGTGCATCGGCGGCGGCCAGGGCATCGCCCTGGCCTTCGAGCGCCTGCACTGAGGGGATGTGATGGATCTCTTCGGCCTCGGCGGCACCCACGCCCTCGTCACCGGCGCCTCGGGCGGGCTCGGTCGCCATTTCGCCGCCACCCTGGCGCGGGCCGGCGCCCGGGTCAGCGTCTGCGCCCGCCGGACGGAGGCGCTCGCGGAGACCGTCGCCGCCATCGCCGCGGCCGGTGGGCAGGCCCGGGCCGTGGCGATGGACGTGACCGATGCGGGCGCCGTCCGCGAAGCCTTCGCGGCGGCGGAGGCCGGGTTCGGGCCGGTCTCGGTCCTCGTCAACAATGCCGGGATCGCCGCGGGCGGGGCCGCCCTCGACCTCGCCGAGGCCGAGTGGGACGCGGTGCTCGACACCAACCTCAAGGGCGTCTTCCTCGTGGCCCAGGAGGCGGGGCGCCGCATGCGGGCGCAGGGCTCCGGCAGCATCGTCAACGTCGCCTCGATCCTCGGCCTGCGCGTGACCGGGGGCGTGGCGCCCTACGCCGCCTCGAAGGCCGCCGTGATCCAGCTCACGAAGAGCCTCGCCCTCGAATGGGCGCGCCACGGCATCCGCGTGAACGCCCTCGCCCCGGGCTACCTGCGCACGCCCCTCAACGAGGCCTTCTTCGCCTCCGAGGCCGGCCAGGCGATGATCCGCAGGATACCGCAGCGCCGCCTCGGCACGCTGGAGGAACTCGACGGGCCCCTCCTCCTCCTCGCCTCGCCGGCCGGCAGCTACATGACCGGCAGCGTCCTGGCCGCCGATGGCGGCCACCTCGTCTCGGGGCTGTGACCGTGCTGGACGAACGCCCGCGCGAGGCCCTGCGCGCCTGGCTCGGGGCGCGACTCGGCGCGCCCGACCTAGCCCTCGACGAGATCGCCCCCTTGAGCGGCGGCGCCATCCAGGAGAACTGGCGCCTGCGCTGCACCCTGCCCGCGGGGCCGCGGGACTTCGTGCTGCGCAAGGACGCGCCCGCCACCATCGCGTCGAGCCGGACGCGGGAGCAAGAGTTCCGCCTGATCGCCGCCGCCCACCGCGCCGGGGTGCGGGTGCCGGAGCCGGTGGGATTCTGCGGCGACGCGGCGGTGATCGGCGCGCCCTTCGCCGTGCTCGGCCTCGTCCCCGGCATCGGCCTCGGGCCGCGCATCGCGAAGGATACGGGGCTCGGCGGCGACCGGACGCGTCTGGCCGAGGAGCTCGGGGGCCAGCTCGCGCGCATCCACGCCGCCCTGCCCCCGGGCCCGCCGCCCCCCGACCTCGCCTTCCTCGGGATGCCGGATCCGGACCCCGCCCGCGCGGAGGTCGGGGCCCTGCGCGCGAGCCTCGACGGGATCGGCGCGGCGCGGCCCGCCATCGAGTGGGGCCTGCGCTGGGCGGAGCGCCGGGCCCTGCCCTGCCCGGCCCCGGTTCTCGTGCACCGGGATTTCCGCACCGGCAACTACATGGTCGATGCCGACGGGCTCACCGCGATCCTCGACTGGGAATTTTCCGGCTGGGGGGATCCGATGCAGGATCTCGGCTGGTTCTGCGCCGCCTGCTGGCGGTTCGGACGGCCGGAGCTCGAGGCCGGCGGCATCGCCCCGCGCGCGGCCTTCTACCGGGGCTACGCCGCGGCGGGGGGCCCCGCGATCGATCCGGAGCGGGTCGCCTACTGGGAGGTGATGGCCCATCTGCGCTGGGCGGTGATCGCCCTGGAGCAGGGCTACCGCCACGTGTCGGGCCGCGAGACCTCCCTCGAACTGGCGCTCACCGGCCGCATGGCGGCCGAGCTGGAGCGCACGATCCTGCGCGCCACCGCCCCCGAATCCTGGACGGCCTGAACATGGACGACGAGCCGAGCCGCGGCGCCCTCCTCGACACCGCCCGGCGGGCGCTCACCGACGCGGTGGTGCCCGCCCTCTCCGGCCACCCGCGCTACGTCGCCCTGATGGTGGCCAACGCGCTCGGCATCGTGCAGCGGGAACTGGTCGAGGCGGAGGCGCAGGCAGCTGCGCGCGCCCGGGTGCTCGGCGACCATGCGGGCGATGCCGATCCCGCCGCGGCCCTGGCCCGCGCGATCCGCGCCGGCGAGCGCGACGGGGATCCCGACCTGCACCGGGCCCTCCTCGACGCGGCCGAGGTCGCCGCCCGCATCCTCAGGCCCGAGCCGTCCGCCGGGCGGCCTCAGGAGGCGCGCGCCGCGCGGGCATAGGCCATGATCCGGGCGCGCGTGGCCGCGTCGAGGGTCGGCCACAGGCTCAGGAGCTCGAGGATGTCGCGCAGGTCCGGCCTTCCGCAGCCCTCGTTCAGGGCCTCGACGCTGCAGCCGACGAGGTCCGCGATCCGCGCCAGGGTCTCCTCCGAGCCGGGTTCGCGCAGGAGGACGTCGGAGCCGGTCACGGCCGGCTCCCGGGCGAAACGGGAAGCGGCGCGGCACACCCATCCGACTGCGGCAGCACACATGTTGTGGTGTCGGCCATCGCCAGCATTCCGCCTCTGAACGTCGCTTTCGCTACCATAGCGCTAGCACATCAACGCCCAGCGGGGCTAAAAAATCCCCGAGAGTTCCCTCTGCTCACGCAGATATTATGCATTCTGTACACTTGATCGGGGCTGTATCAGGCATCGCCATACGCGAGGCGCGGCCAAGCCGCGCTTGCGCACGCACAAGCGTCGCCGTGAGGCTCGCCGGTAGTTCCTGTGAGCGGAGGGGGCCTGCACGCGGGCCCGCGCATCTTCCATCCGGCGCCGGTGATACAATATGACAATCCGAACGCCGCGCCAGTCCGGCTCGGCCCACCGGGCCCCGCGCCCGCCGCATGAAGAGCCGCCATGTCCGACGCCTCCAAGATCCCCGTCACCGTGCTCACGGGCTATCTCGGCGCCGGTAAGACGACGCTCCTCAACCGCATCCTCACCGAGAACCACGGCCGCCGCTACGCGGTGATCGTCAACGAGTTCGGCGAGATCGGCATCGACAACGACCTCGTGGTGGGCGCCGACGAGGAAGTGTTCGAGATGAACAACGGCTGCGTCTGCTGCACCGTGCGCGGCGACCTCATCCGCATCATGGACGGGCTGGTGAAGCGGCGCGGCAAGTTCGACGCGATCATCGTGGAGACCACCGGGCTCGCCGACCCCGCTCCCGTCGCGCAGACCTTCTTCGTGGATCAGGACGTGGGGGAGGCCGCCCGCCTCGACGCGGTGGTGACCGTGGCCGATGCCCGCTGGCTCACCGACCGGCTGAAGGACGCCCCCGAGGCGCGCAACCAGATCGCCTTCGCCGACGTGATCCTGCTCAACAAGAGCGATCTCGTCTCAGGGGAGGATCTCGACCGCGTCGAGGGCGAGATCCGCGGCATCAACCCCTTCGCCAAACTGCACCGGACCACGAACTGCGCCGTGCCCCTCGAGGCGGTGCTGGAGCGCAACGCGTTCGACCTCGGCCGCATCCTCGATCTGGAGCCGGAATTCCTCGAGGAAGGCCACCATCACCACCACGCCGAGGACATCCGGTCGATCTCGGCCCGGATCGAGGGCCCGGTGGATCCGGAGACCTTCATGCCCTGGATCTCGAACCTCACCCAGGTCCAGGGGCCGGACATCCTGCGCTGCAAGGGCATCGTGGCCTTCCCCGACGAGCCGAAGCGCTTCGTCTTCCAGGGCGTCCACATGATCCTCGACGGGGATCTCCAGGCGGATTGGCGGGCCGACGAGCCGCGCGTGTCGCGGGTGGTCTTCATCGGCCGCAACCTCGACGCGGAGGCGATCCGCGCCGGCTTCGAGAACTGCCGCGCCTGAATCCGGCAAGGCGGCCGCTCAGTGGACCGATCCGGCCGCTCCCATCCGCGGCCTCGGGATGAGGCCGAGCCCGGGAAGAGCACCGCGAACGGGCGCTCAGGGGCGCGGCAGGCGCAGGGACTGCATGAGGCGCGGCAGAAGGCGGCGGCGCGGGCCGGCCCCGGCGGTCTCCGCCTCCACCGGGGATGCCTCGTCCAGGCCGTCCGCCTGCCGAACGACGCGGCCGAGCACGTCGCGCACGAGGTCGGGCACCGGCTGCTCGTATTCCTGCAGCAGCGAGGCGGCCTTGCCGAGGGCGTTGAGCTTACCCGGCGACGTCACGCCGACCAGGCTGTCGCGCAGGACCTGATCCGCCAGCACCCCGGCAAGGCGCGACACCTCGGTGAGCCGCTCGCCGTCCAAACCGCCCGTCGCCATCGTCTTCCAGAATCCTTCGCGCGCGGTCTCCAGCATCCGTTACGATGGCGGGCGTGCCGAGATTGCACAGACGTCGATCATGCCCAGATCGCGAAACGTTTTTCAATCACCGCACCTTGGCGGGACAGGTCTTCTGCACAGGACAGTCTCCGGCGGGCACGGGCCTTGCCTTTAACGTTCCGTTGACCCTGATCCGCGAGGTTGCCGGCCCGCTCGACCGAGCAGGATCCCGAGGAGCACCATGTCCGACACGACCGACACCGTGGGCGTCGCAGGCGACCGCATCCGCTCCATCATCGAGCGCGTCGAGCGGCTCGAGGAGGAGATCAAGGACCTGATGGAGGCAAAGAAGGAGATCTTCGCCGAGGCCAAGGGCGAGGGTCTCGACGTGAAGGTGCTGAAGGAGATCCTCAAGCTGCGCAAGCAGGACAAGGACGAGCGCGACGAGCAGGAGACCTTGCTCGACCTCTACCTGCGCGCCATGGACGCGCCCAGCCCCGCGCCGATCGCCCAGGCCGCCTGACCCGCCCCGCGCGCGAATCGGAGCGGGAAAACCGGGGACCGGCGCGGATCGAAGCGGAGCCGGATGCGGGCTCGCGGGTTCTTCAGGAGCGTCCGCCGCGCGATCGCGGCGGACGCGCCCGAAGGCGTGCCCCAGACGGATCCATGGCCAAGCGCAGAGCGAGAGCGGAGTCGAGAGCGGCGCGCACGGAGGCGGCGCCGGCGGAGGCCCCGCTCCTGCCCACCGGCGCCCTGGCCGCGGCCCTCCTGGACCTCGCGCGGGAAGGCGCGCCCCTCTTCCACGTGGCCCGCGACGAGCGCCGCCTGGAGGCCATCGCCGGGATCCTGCGCGCCTTCGATCCGGCGGTCCGCGTCGCCGTCTTCCCGGCCTGGGACTGCCTGCCCTTCGACCGCGCCTCCCCCTCCCGCGGCGTCATGGGCGCGCGGGCCGGCGTGCTGCGCTGGCTGACGGATGCCGGAAACCGGCCCGACATCGTGCTCACCACGGCGCCCGCGCTGATCCAGCGGGTGCCCCCGCCCGGGACCTGGGCCGATGCCCGGGTCGAGATCCGCACCGGCGACCCCATCGACACGGAGCGCCTCGCGGCGGCGCTCACCCGCCTCGGCTACATCCTCGACGACAGGGTCGACGAGGCCGGGGAGTTCGCCATCCGCGGCCGCACCGTCGACGTCTTCCCCGCCGCCTCCCCCCTGCCCTGCCGGATCGAGCACGACGGCGCGCGGGTCCGCGAGATCCGCGCCTACGATCCGGTCTCGCAGCGCTCGCAAGGGGCCACGGCGGTCCTCGTGGTGGACCCGGCCACGGAGATCATCCTGGATCCGGGCGCCGCGGAGCGGCTGGAGCCCTTCACCGGGCAGGAGCACCGGCTCGCCCGGTTCTACGCCGACCTCGCCCGCGTCACCGACTACCTGCCGGAGGGCCGCCTCGTGGTGGAGGCGGGCGCGGAGACGCGGGCCGAGGCCTTCTTCGAGCAGATCGCCGACGGGCGCGAGAGCGCGCGGGGCGAGGCCGACGGACTCTACCTCGATCCGGCGGCCTGGGCGGCGCTGGTTGAGCGCCACCGGCGCGCCGCCGCCACCGAGGCGGGAACCGAGGACCTCGCCGTGCCCGCCTTCGTCCGGCAGGGCCGGCCCGGCCCGGCCTTCTCCGGCTACCTGCGCGAGCGCCTGAAGGCCGGCGACCGGGTCGTCCTGGCCGGGACGGAGCGGGCCCTGCGCCGCCTCGCGCGCCAGGCCGAGCGGGCCGGCGCCCGCAAGAGCCGCGTGGTGGCCGACTGGGCGGAGGCGCAAGGGGCCAAGCCCGGCGAGATCGTCGCCCTGAAGGCCCCCGTCGAGGGCGGCTTCCGGATCCCCGAGGCGAACCTCACCCTGATCGCGGCCACCGACCTCTACGGGCAGGACGCGGGCACGGCGGCCCGGGCGGCGACGCTGCCCCTCGGCGAGGTGGAACTGCGCGTCGGCGACGTGGCGGTCGACCGCGACAACGGCCTGTGCGTGTTCGAGGGCCTGGAGCGGGTGGGCGACGGCGAGGCCCTGCGCCTGCGCTTCGCCGGCGAGGACGTGCTGATGCTGCCGGTGGCCCAGGCCGACCGGGTCTGGCGCTACGGCTCGGATCCCGACGCGGTGGGCCTCGACCGGCTGGCGAACGCCTCCTGGAGCCGGCGCCACAGCGAGGCGGAGGCCACCATCGCCCGCACCGCCCGCGCCATGGTGGCGCTCGCCGAGGCCCGGGAGGGCGCGAGCGCCCCCGTGCTCAAGGCGGCCGATCGCGAGATGGCGCGCTTCGCCGCCGGGTTCGGCTTCAACCTGACCCCCGACCAGGCCGCCGCGACGGACGCGGTGCTGGCAGACCTCGCCTCCGGCCGGCCCATGGACCGGCTGGTCTGCGGCGATGTCGGCTTCGGCAAGACCGAGGTGGCGCTGCGCGCCGTCGCCGCCGCCGTGTTCGCCGGCAAGCAGGTGGCGGTGGTCGCCCCCACCACGGTGCTGGTGCGCCAGCACGTGCAGACCCTGGAGCGGCGGCTCGCCCGCTTCGGCATCGCCGTGGCGCAGCTCTCGCGCCTCGTCGGCCCCGCGGAGGCCAAGCGCACCAGGGCGGGGCTCGCCGACGGCACGATCCGCGTGGTGGTCGGCACCCATGCGCTTGCCGGCAAGGGCGTGCGCTTCGCCGATCTCGGGCTCACCGTGATCGACGAGGAGCAGCGCTTCGGCACCAAGATCAAGGATTGCCTGCGCAGCATGGCCGGGGGCGGCCACGTGCTGACGCTGACGGCCACGCCGATCCCGCGCACCCTGCAATCGGCGCTCGTCGGCCTGCGCACCCTCAGCGTCATCGCCACGCCGCCTGCGGTGCGCCAGCCGATCCGCACGGTGATCGCGGGCTTCGAGCCCGAGACCGTGCGCGCCGCGCTGATGCGCGAGCACCGCCGCGGCGGCCAGAGCTTCGTGGTCTGCCCGCGCATCGAGGATCTGGAGCCGATGGCCAAGCGCCTGGCCAAGGTCGTGCCCGAACTCGCGGTCACGGTGGCGCACGGGGAGATGAAGCCCGCCGCGATGGACGAGGCGATGATCCGCTTCGCCGACGGCGCGGGAGACGTGCTCCTCGCCACCAGCATCATCGAGAGCGGGCTCGACGTGCCGCGGGCCAACACCATGCTGGTCTGGAACGCCGAGCGGTTCGGGCTGGCGCAGCTGCACCAGCTGCGCGGCCGGGTCGGGCGCGGCCAGCGCCGCGGCACCGCCTACCTGCTGGGCGACCCGGCCCAGCCCCTGTCGCCGGCCGCCGAGAAGCGCCTGCGCACCCTCGAGGCCCTGGATCGGCTCGGTGCCGGCTTCACCATCTCTGCGCGCGACCTCGACCAGCGCGGGGCGGGGGACCTCGTGGGCGATGCCCAGGCCGGCCACGTCAAGCTGATCGGGCTCGGCCTCTACCAGCACATCCTGCAACTGGCGCTGCGCGCAGCCAAGGGCGAGCCGGCGCAGGACTGGCGGCCGGAGATCAATCTCGGCCTCGAGGGCGCGATCCCCGCCGACTACATGCCCGAGCCCGAGGTGCGCCTCGGCCTCTACACGCGGCTTCTGCGCCTCGGCACGGATGCCGAGATCGACGCGCTGTGCGCCGAGATGGACGACCGCTTCGGCCGGATGCCGGAGCCGGTGGAGGCGCTGGTGACGCTGGCGCGCCTGCGCGTCCTCTGCCAGTCCCTCGGCATCGCCCGCCTCAGCGGCGGCCCGCAGGGCGTGGCGGCGGATTTCCATCCCGACTGCCGGCCCCGGCACCTCGCCCTCGACGACGGACTGACCCTGCGCGGGGGCCGGGTCGTCCTCAAGCGGGCCGCCCCCGACGCCGCCTCCCGCGGACGCCTCGCCGCGGACCTGCTGGAGCGCGTCGCGGAGGCCTGCGAGTCGGGCTAGAGCGCTCTCCGCGGAGCCGGCATCCACTTCGGCGAAGAGCTTCGAAGCTCAGGACCCGTTCACCGGCACGCGGCCCTCGATCGGGTAGGCCGGGTCGTTGTAGCCGGGGGTGGAGGGATGCCCCACCGCCACGAGGCCGTCGACCAGGGCCTCGTCCTCGGCGGTGAAGCGGTAATCGAGGGCGCCGAGATAGTCGCGCCACTGCTCCTCCGTGCGGGGCCCCGCGATGACGGCGGTGACGAGGCGGTTGTTCAGCACCCAGGCGCTGGCGAACTGCCCGGGCGTGAGCCCCCGCGCCTCGGCATGGGCCTTCAGGGTCCTGGCGATCGCCAGGGATTCGGGCCGCCACTCCGTCTGCATCATGCGCGCGTCCTGCCGGCCCGCGCGGGTATCGGCGGGCGGGGGCGCGTCGGGATCGTACTTGCCCGTGAGTACGCCGCGGGCGAGCGGCGAGTAGGGCACCACCCCGAGCCCGTAATGGTCGCAGGCCGGCAGGTGCTCGGTCTCCGGCATGCGGTTGAGGGCGTTGTAGTAGGGCTGGCTCACCACCGGGCGGTCGATGCCGAGCGCGTCGCAGATCCGGCAGATCTCGGCGACGCGCCAGGCCCGGTGGTTCGAGACGCCGAAATGGCGGATCTTGCCCTGGCGCACGAGGTCGCCCATCGCCCGCACGGTCTCGGCGAGCGGCGTGCCGTGGTCCTCCCGATGCAGGTAGTAGATGTCGATGACATCAGTGCCGAGGCGGCGCAGGCTCGCCTCCGCCGCCCGCATCACGTGGACGCGGGAGAGCCCGCGGTCGTTCGGGCCGGTTCCGGTGGGGTTGGCGACCTTGGTGGCGAGCACCCAGGCGTCGCGCGCGGCGCCGATCGCCCGCCCCGTCACCGCCTCGGAGCGGCCCTCGTTGTAGACGTCGGCCGTGTCGATGAAGTTGATGCCCGCCTCCCGGGCGCTGCCGATGATGCGCTCGGCGGTCGGCGCATCGGTCGCGCCCCCGAACATCATCGTGCCGAGACAGATCGGCGAGACCTTCAGGCCGGAGCGGCCGAGCGAGCGATACTGCATGGGGGGTGTCCCTGAACGGCGATCCGCGGGCGCGGGAGGCCGGCGATCCGGCCGCGTGTCCATGCATCGTCCCGGAGGCCGGCGGCCGCGTGGTCGGGACGATGCTCCAGCCCTACCTACCGCCCGCGGTGCCCCGGCCCAGCCCCCCGCGGCTACCAGGCCTGGGACAGGATCGACAGGCGCTCGATCGCCGATTCGTATTGGCGCGTGTGCGGCTCGATCTCCAGATGGATCCCGTGCCGGCTGACGCCGACCACGCGGGCCTGGACCCGCCCGATCATGGGCGCCTCGATCTGGAGCAGGCTGTCCACCGCCACGCTGACGGCCGGAGGCTGGGCGAGCAGCAGGCCCCCCGCGCTCACGTCGAGGACCTCGGTCCGGTAGCGGCGATCCGCGTCCGTCACCTGGGCCGACAGGGTGACCTGATAGCGCCGCGCCTTCCGCCGATCGTGCATGGTCGCCACGCGAGGGCCCGTTCGCGCTCCCATCGGGAGTTCGACGGCGCGCGGATTCAGTATTGCATGCTATTTCTGTGAAATCTCGATAAATCGCCGGTTAACCTCGCCGGATCGAAGCGGTATCGGTGCGGCTGTCCCGCCGCAGGCCGTTCGATGCCTCTCCTCACCGCAGCGATCGCCCCCTTGATCCATGATGCCTGACGGCGCGAGCGGCGGCCTCGACCACGCCGCGATCCTCGACGCGGTCGACGGCCTGATCCTCCGGATCGATGCCGGTGCCGCGGTGGCCTACGCCTCCGCGGGCGCCCGCGCGCTCCTGGGGCGCGACCCCGCCGCCCTGACCGGCAGCCCCCTCGCCGCCCTCCTCCACCCGGAGGACGGCGCCGCGCTGGCGGCTCTCCTCGCCCGCCGCGAGCCCGCCCGCGCGGCGGGCCTGCGCCTGCGCACGGGACGCGGCGGCTTCGTCCCCGTGGTCGTCGCCCTCAGTCCGGCATCGGGCACGGGCTGGCGCGTGGCGACGATCCGGCCGCTCCCGGACGCCGGCCGGCCGGCGGACCGGCCGGAGGAGGCGCGCGCGGGCCTGCGCATGAGCGGCGACTATTACCGGGTGCTCGCCGACACCCTGCCCCAGCTCATCTGGATGGAGCGCGCCGATACCGGCGAGACCATCTACGCCAACAGCGCCTTCGCCGAGTATTGCGGGGCCCTGCCCCCCTCGCGGGAGGCGCGCACGGACCGCTTCCACCCGGAGGACGCCCCCCGCATCGCCGCCGCCTGCGCGCAGGCCCGGGACGGTTCCTGCGAGGTCCAGGCGCGGGTGCGCGGCCGCGCCTGCGGCTACCGCTGGCACCAGCTCGTGTTCCGCCCCCTGCGCCGGGACGGGCAGCTGCTGGGCTGGCTCGGCTCGGCCCTCGACATCGACGAGATCGTCATCGCCCGCAAGGCGCTCGAGGAGACCGGGGACCTCCTGCGCCTCGCGCAGGAGGCGGCGGGCGCCGGATTGTTCGACATCAATCTGGGCACGCGCGACATGATCCTCTCCCCCGAGAGCGCGCGGCGGCACGGGCTGCCGGGGGACCGGCCGGCGGTGATCGGCCTCGCCCACTGGATGCGGCGCATCGTGCCCCAGGACCGCGCGCCGACGCTCCGGGCCGTGCGGGCGGCCCTGGCCGCGCGGCGGACCTTCGACGTGGCCTTCCGGGTCTCCGCCGGCGCGGGCGCCCGCCGCTGGATCCAGGCGATCGGTCGGCCCTATCACGACGCGGAGGGGGTGGCCCGGCGCCTCACGGGCCTGACCCTCGACATCACCTCGCGCATGGACACGGAGCGGGCCCTGGTGGAGGCCACCAGCGCGGCCGAGGCGGCCCGCGCCCAGGCCGAGCGCGCCAACGCCGCCAAGACCGATTTCCTCTCCGCCATGAGCCACGAGATCCGCACGCCCCTCAACGCGGTGATCGGCTTCGCCCACCTCCTCGCCGAGTCCGGCCGCCTGGAGGGGGACCTGCGCCGCTACGCCGACCTCGCCCGGATCGCCGGGGAGAGCCTGCGCACCGTGGTCGACGACATCCTCGACTTCGCCGCCGTGGAATCCGGCCGGATCGGCCTCTGCACGGAGCCCTTCGCCCTGCGCGAGCTCCTCGACACCTGCCTCGGCATCGTCGGCACCGCGGCCGCGGACAAGGGGCTGACGATGAGCCTGGTCGTGGAGGAAGCCGTTCCGGACGGTCTCGTCGGCGACGCGGGCCGGCTCCGCCAGATCCTCCTGAATCTCCTCAACAACGCGGTGAAGTTCACGCGCACGGGCAGCATCTCGGTCGGCCTCAGCCACGGGGGCCGCACGCCCGCGGGGGAGCTCATCGGGTTCAGCGTGTCCGATACGGGGATCGGCATCGCCCCCGACCAGCAGGGCCGGCTGTTCGAGCGCTTCCATCAGGCCGACAGCTCGATCCGGCGCGATTTCGGCGGCACCGGCCTCGGGCTCGCGATCAGCCGCCAACTCGTGGAGCGCATGGGGGGCACGATCGGCCTCGTCTCCGAGGTCGGTCAGGGCTCGACCTTCTCCTTCACCCTGATCCTGCCGCGCGCGGACGCCGCGCGGCCGGACCTGCCGCGGGTCCCCGCGGGCGCGGCGCGGACCGGGCGGATCCTCCTGGTCGAGGATTTCGAGCTGAACCGGGAACTCGCCTGCACCGTGCTCCGCTCGGCCGGCCACACCGTCGACGTCGCCGTGGATGGGCTCTCGGCCGTCCGCGCGGTGGCGGACGGGGCCTACGACCTCGTCCTCATGGACATCCAGATGCCCGGCATCGACGGGATGACGGCCACCCGCCTGATCCGCGCCCTGCCGGGGCCCGCCGCCGCGGTCCCGGTGGTGGCGATGACCGCCAACGTCCTGCCGGACCAGATCCGCGCCTTCGCCGAGGCGGGCATGGACGGCCATGTCGCCAAGCCGTTCCAGCCCGCGGAACTGCGCGCCGCGGTGGAGCGGTGGCTCGGAGGGGCCGCGCCGGTTCCGACCGCTGCCTCAGACGAGCCGGCTCCCACCCTCGACCGGGCTCGCCACGCGGAGAACCTCGCCCTGCTGACGCCGGAGACCCTGACGCGTCTCCTGCGGCATTTCCGTGCGGAACTCGCCGACGCCTTCACGGCACCCGACCGGCCGGCCCTGCGCCGGGAAGCGCACACCCTCGCCTCGGCCGCGGGCCTTCTCGGCTTCGCGGCGCTGAGCCAAGCCTGCCTCGCCCTGGAAAGCGCGGACGAAGCTGCCCTCCCCGCCCGGCTGGCCGAGGCCCGCCGCCTGGCCGCCGTGGCGGCGGATGAGGCAGCCGCGCTGCTTGCGACGACGGAACCGGCCCCGCCTCCCCACGAGGGCTCGCCGGGTTGAGCGGATCGATTTCGCGAGGCTGATCCATCAAAGCAGATCACGCAGCCCGAGAAGCGCCCTGGATACGGGACCGCTCCGACGTCGGTTTGCTTCTCCGATGCCGGCGAGCCGTTCGCCCTAAACAGCCGAGTCCCATCACGTGTTGTTCGAGCTGGTCCGCGCCAGCCGCGATCCGACCGATCTCGTCCCCACAGGCGTAGACAATGCACCGGCTCAGTCAGGCCCCCTGACCGACCGTTTGCTCGGGGCGATCCCGGTCGCGAACGCCCCTCATGGAGCTCGATCGCCTCAAAACGCGAACGGCCGGGCTCTCGCCCGGCCGTGAACGGTCTTCCCGCGGACCTGAGGCTCAGGCGGCCTTGGAGACGCCCTGGCGCTCCCGCAGGAAGTGCCAGAACTCGACGCCCTCGCGGAGGCGGCGCTTCATCATCTCGGGCGAGCGGACCATCTCGCCGACGATGGAGGCGATCTTCGGGGCGCGGAAGTAGAACTTCTTGTAGAACTCCTCCACCGCGGCGAAGATCTCCGAGTGCGACAGGTGGGGATAGTGCAGCGGGGCGATCTGCACGCCGTTCTCGTCGACGAGCTCGGCGTTCTCCACGTCCAGCCACCCGTTCTCCACGGCCTGCTTGTAGAGGAAGGTGCCCGGATACGGCGCGGCGAGCGAGACCTGGATGGTGTGCGGGTTGATGCGCTTGGCGAAGGCGATCGTCTCCTGGATCGTCTCCTTCGTCTCGCCCGGCAGGCCGACGATGAAGGTGCCGTGGATGGCGATGCCGAGCTCGTGGCAGTCCTTGGTGAACTTCTCCGCCACCTCGACGCGCATGCCCTTCTTGATGTTGTTGAGGATCTTCTGGTTGCCGGACTCGTAGCCGACGAGCAGCAGGCGCAGGCCGTTGTCCTTCAGCACCTTCAGGGTCTCGCGCGGCACGTTGGCCTTCGCGTTGCAGGACCAGGTGACGCCGAGCTTGCCCAGCTCCCGGGCGATCTCCTCGGCGCGGGGCAGGTTGTCGGTGAAGGTGTCGTCGTCGAAGAAGAACTCCTTCGTCTGCGGGAATTCCTTCATGCAGTACTTGATCTCTTCGATCACGTGCGCGACCGAACGGGTACGGTAGGTGTGCCCGCCCACCGTCTGCGGCCACAGGCAGAAGGTGCAGCGGCTCTTGCAGCCGCGGCCGGAGTAGAAAGAGATGTACGGGTGCTTGAGGTACCCGATGAAGTACTTCTCCATCTCGAGGTCGCGCTTGTACACGCTCGTGACGAAGGGGAGCTGGTCCATGTCGGTCATGATCTCGCGGTCCTCGTTATGGACCACGACGCCGTCGGCGTTGCGATAGGACAGACCCTTGATCTCGGACAGCGGCACGCCGTCGGCGACTTCCTTCACGGTGAAGTCGAACTCGTTGCGGGCGCAGAAATCGACGACCGGGGCCTGGGCCATGGAGCCGTCGGCGTCCACCGCGACCTTGGCGCCGATCAGGCCGGCGATGAGCTTGGGGTTGGCGGCCTTCAGCGCCTCGATGGTCTTCACGTCCGACTTGAAGGACGGCACCGAGGTGTGGAGCACCACGAGGTCGAAATCGTTGGCCTGGGCCACGATCTCGTCGAGCTTGATGTTGTGCGGGGGCGCGTCGATCAGCTTCGAGTTCGGCACCAGGGCGGCCGGCTGGGCCAGCCAGGTCGGGTACCAGAACGACTTGATCTCGCGCTTGGCCTGGTAGCGGGAGCCGGCGCCGCCGTCGAACCCGTCGAAGGTGGGGGCCTGGAGGAAGAGCGTGCGCATGGGGTTCAAGGCCTCAGTGCAGTGCCGGGTTGCGGATGCGGGTGGGGGATTTCGGGATCAGGCCGTCGGCGCCTCGGCATCCTTGCCGAGCTGCGCTTCGGGGATCAGCGTGCCGTCCGCAACCACGCGATAATCATGACCTTTCCATGTCACCGCCCCCGACACGAACCCCCATGAGAAGTTCGCGAAGGAGAGGATGTCGCGGATCGGCAACAGCCAGTAGGGGTGCGCGTCCAGGCCGAAGGCGCGCTCCAGGCGCGCGCACAGGACGATGCGGCAGGCCAGCGCCAGGGCGGCCACCGCCAGCGCGGGGGTGCCGGCGCCGGGCAGGAGCGCGCCGATCAGCGCGAGGGGGAAGGCATGGGTGACGATGGAGCCGGCATAGCCGCCCGGATCGACGTTGCGGATCGTGCGGTTCCAGCGCAGCTCGTGCCGCCACAGGCCGCGGATCTCGGTGTCCACGCAGGTGTGGCCGATGGTGAAGTTCGGGATCACGACCCGGCCGCCGAGATCGCGCAGGGCCTCGCCGAGCTCGTAATCGTCGGCCAGATCGTTGCGGATCCGCTGGAAGCCGCCGATCGCCGCGAGTGATTCGGTCCGGAAGGCGATGGTGGAGCCGAAGCACGGCTTGGCGAGGCCGAGGGCGGTGCCCATGACGACGTTGGGCAGGAACTGCACGTCGATGGCGAGCGCCGAGAGATGGGCGTAGACCCCGCGGTCGGCCGGCACGCCGTGATAGAGGCAGGTGACGCCGGTGACGCCCGGCTGCGACAGGGCGGCGACCACGCGCTCCAGGTAGTCCGGCCGCACCACCATGTCGCTGTCGGCGAGCACGATCACCGCGTGGGCGATCCGCTCGGCCATGTTGATGAGGTTGGAGACCTTGCGGTTGGAGCCGTGCTGGCGCGGATCGACGACGAGGTCGATGCGCAGGGCCGGATAGGCGGCCTGCAGGCGCTCAACCACGCCGATGGCCGGATCGGCGGCGTTCTGCACGCCGAACACGATCTGGACGGGGCCGGCATAGTCCTGGCGGCAGAAGGTCTCGAGATTCTCGTAGAGGCGGGGTTCGAGCCCGCAGAGGGGCTTGAGCACCGTGACGGAGGGGGCCGCCGTCTCGGCGGGGAGCCGGGCGGGCGCGGCCGCGGCGAAGCGGCCCGCGAGCCACGCGGCGGTCAGCCCGTAGACGCAGCCGGCCACCGCCACGATCAGCAGGAGCGGCGAGAGCCAGGTCAGGTCCCAGAAGGTCATCGGGGGATCGCTCGTTCGCGGGAGTCGAGTGCCGCGAGGGCGGCGTGGCGCGTCAATGCGGGCCGTTCAAGGCGCTGGTTTGACCGCGAGCATGCCTTCGGTGCGCTTGCGCAGGAATGTCACCGCGCCGTCGGCGCCGCCGGTCTTCAGGGCCTCGCCGAGGCTGGCGCGCTGGCCGGCGACCTCGCTGACATTGCCGTTGAGGAGCACGTCGGTGACGCGGTTGTCGTCGTTCAGGACGAAGTCGATCTGCGATTCGTCGCCGTCCGGCGTGGTCACGCGGGTCTGCACGACGCTGCCCGGCGAGCGCTTCTCGGAGCCCTGCACCTCGAACTTGCCGCCGACCGCCTGCTTGAGCCGGTTGGCGTAGGTGACGATGAAGTTGCGCCGGAAGGCCTCGGTCACGGCGCCCTGCTGCTCGGGCGTGAAGCCGGACCAGGCCGACCCCACCGCGAGCCGCACCATGGCGGGGAAGTCGAAGGTCTCCTCGAGCACGGGGCCGACGGCGGCCACCCGCTCCGGGAGCGGCGGCGCGCCGTTGCGCACCGTCTCCTCGAAGCGCGCGTAGATCTTGCGCACGGTATCCGCGGCGGGATCGTCCGCGGCGCCCGCGGGCGTTCCGGAGACGAGGGCGAGGGCGAGCAGGCCGAGGCGGATCAGGCGCACTTCTTGAGGTCTCCCTCGCTGTCGGCAGGACGTACGCCCGGCATCCGTGGCGGCGCGTAGCTGTAGAGCGGGCCCAGCGTCGCCGGCTGGAGGACGGGGCCGAGGCGGCGGCCGAGGATGCGGCCGCGGCGCTCCTCCGAATCCCCGGCCTCCGCGCGCTCGGCCCGGTGCCAGAGGAACAGGCCGGGCACGCCCACGAGCACGTCGGCGAGGCGCTTCACCAGGGACAGGGCGAGCGCCACCTCGGCCGGGATGCCGAACAGGGCGCACAGGGCGATGAGGCCGCCCTCCTGCGCGCCGAGCGCCCCCGGCACGGCGAAGGCCGCGCCGCGCACGGCCTGGGCGAGGCTCTCGATCACGACGGCCTCGGCGAAGCTCACGGGGTAGCCCATGAAGTGGAGGCAGACATAGACCTCCAGCGTGCCGATGAGCCAGCCGACGAGGTGTACGCCGATGCCGGAGCCGACCCGCAGCGGAGCGCCGTAGAGGCGGCGCAGGTTGTCGTAGAGCACGTCGACGGCGCCGAGCGCCCGCCACTCGCGGCCCGAGGCGAAGCGGTTGATGAAGCCCTGGACGACGCGGTGCCCGGCCCGGCGCTGGATCAGGTAGAAGGCCGCGAGCGCCGGCACCGCCACGGCGAGGCCGCCGGCCACCGCCCGCACGATCGGCCCGTCGCCGGAGAGCCAGAGGAGGAGGCCGAGACCGGCGACGGTGAACAGGAGCTGCGTCAGCGCCTGGGTCATCAGGTCGACGAACATGCTGGCGCCCGCCAGCCCGCCGCCGACCCCGTGCCGGGTCAGGAGGCGCGCGCCCACGAAGTCGCCCCCCACCGTCGCCACGGGCAGGAGCGTGTTGATGCCCTCACGGATGAAGCGGAGGTTGATGCAGGCGGGCAGGCTCGGACGGCCGGTCGCCGGGAAGATCACGAACCAGCCGAAGCCCGCCCAGGCGACCGCGACGGCGCGGGCCACGACTACGATGAGCGCGCCCCAGCCGGCTCCCATCACGGCAGCCGCCACGTCTTCCAGCCCGGAGGACAGGAACAGGCCGACTACCGTGCAGAGGCCCACGATCAGGGCCAGGGTCGTCAGACGCTTCATGGTCTACTTGCAAGCTCGGGGTGGCTTGATGCTGGAATCTCGCCGCGTTTCCGACCGAAAAAGACCGCCGCGGGCATGGAGACAGAGCCAAGTTGCAGCAATGGTCGGCAATGTCTATCACCCGATTGACACAGTGCGGGCCAAAGCGGCACCGGGCGCGACGCCCTCGGCAGACGACCGCATAAGACCGCGACAAGGGGACGACATGGACCGCGAATCATCCATCACGGCCGGCGAGGCCGTGCTCGACGACGTCGGCTACGCCGCGGGCCGCGAGGGTGCCCCGGGCGTCCCGGCGCCGCAATCGCCCGTGATGGCCTGGAACGAGTGGGACCCGCTGGAGGAGGTCATCGTCGGCTCCCTCGACGGCGCCACCATCCCGACTCACCACCTCACCGTGATCTTCAACCTGCCGCGGGCCGCGCAGCCCTTCTACCGCTTCGCCAGCGGCTGGAAGTACCCGAAGTTCATGAAGAAGCTTGCCCAGGCCGAGCTCGACAACTTCATCAAGATCCTCGCCGGCGAGGGCGTGAAGGTCCGCCGCCCGGACTCGATCGACTTCTCGAAGAAGTTCAAGGCTCCGCGCTGGTCCTCGCGCGGCTTCTGCGTGGCCTGCCCGCGCGACCCCTACCTCGTCATCGGCGACGAGATCATCGAGAGCCCGATGTGCTGGCGCTCGCGCTACTTCGAGGGCGACGCCTACCGCGCGCTCTTCAAGGAGTATTTCCGCGCCGGCGCCCGCTGGACCTCGGCCCCGCGCCCGCAGCTCATCGACGACCTCTACAACTACGATTACCGGGTGCCGAACCTGAAGGCCGGCGAGCCCATGCAGTTCACGGTCAACGAGTTCGAGCCGGTCTTCGACGCGGCCGACTTCGTGCGCTGCGGCCGCGACCTGTTCGTGACCCGCTCCAACGTCACGAACCTGATGGGCATCGAGTGGCTGCGCCGCCATCTCGGCCCCGGCTTCCGCATCCACGAGATCGAGAGCCGCTGCCCGCAGCCGATGCACATCGACTCGTCCTTCATGCCGCTGGCCCCGGGCAAGGTGCTGGTGAACCCGGACTACATCGACGTCGAGAAGCTGCCCGCCGTGCTCAAGAAGTGGGACGTTCTGATCGCCCCGCGCCCCGACCCCGTCGAGGGCTTCATGAGCAAGATCTCGATGTGCTCGCCCTGGACCTCGATCAACGTGCTCGCCATCGACGAGAAGAAGATCGTCGTCGACCAGAGCCAGCCGACCCTGATCAAGGCGCTCAAGGACTGGGGCTTCGATCCGATTCCGGCGCCGTTCCTGTCCTACGGCCCCTTCGGCGGCTCCTTCCACTGCGCCACGCTCGACGTGCGCCGCCGCGGCACGCTGAAGTCGTACTTCTAGAGCGCTCTCCGCCGAAGTGGACTTCGGCTCGGCGCGAGAGAGCGCGCGAGAACAACAGCATAGGGCCGTGGACGATTGCAGCGCGATCGCGAACGGCCCTCGGGCACGTCCGGGGCGTTGCGCGGCCCGGATCCCGCAGATGCTCTCACACGGCCCGCGGCGCTTTCCGGCGTCGCGGGCCGCGTCGCATCAGCGGATGGGCATGCGCTCGCGCGGCGCGCGCCGGTAGGCCGCCCGTGCCAGGACGAGCGCGCCGCCGTACTGGAGCAGGCCGTTCTCGGCAAGGGATTGCGGGGCGAGATGCCACTGGATCAGGCAGCGCGTGAGGGCGTTCAGCGCGAGGAGCGCGGCGCAGAAGGCGACGGCGGACAGCAGCGCGGCGACGAAATCGGGCATGGCTTCGCGGACCCCCTTGTTGAGGATCCGGATCGTAGCAAGCCAGGGGCCAGTGTCGCCTGGCGCGGCGTTCCGAGCGGCGGGTGCCGGCTCTCGAGAAAAGACGATGCAGCAGCAAGGGGCTAGGGCGTCACGCCGGATCCGGTGTCCCGTCCGATACTCCCGGTGCGTGCGAGAAAAAGCGTCGCCGTGGCGCCCCGGCCACGGCCCTTGGAGCACGATGCGAGAACGTGGAAACCGGTTCTTCGGGATCATCGTGCGACCACAAGAGGATCGAGCGTGCTGCCGTTTCCGTGAAAAAGCAGCACGCTCCAGCGCATCGTCCCGAAAGGTGGTTGCCGACTTTCAGAAAAAGACGATGTAAAACCAAAAACTTAGCCCATCGTCCTGGATCCGATTTCCAGAACGATGGGCTAGCGGCGGGCGGTGGCCGGGGCCGCGCCTGTCCCCGGTGCCGGATGCGGGCGCGGCGTCTCCACGGCGAGGCGCTTCACCGGCCACCCGTCGCTCCAGCGCTCCATGTCGGCGAAGCGCGGATTGGCCTTCAGGGGTGCGGTGTCGCTCCCTGAGAAGGCCGCAGCGGCGGCGAGGTCGAAGGTCTTCCAGAAGGCGAGATAGTCCAGGGTGTCCGTGCGCGCGTTGTTGATCTGCGCCACGAGGGTCTGCTGCTCGCCGGTGAGCGCCATGTCCGCCGACCACTTGAAAGGCGCGGGCTTGCCGTCCTTCGGCTCGGGGGGCAGCTTGATCGCGCCGCCGTCATAGGCTGGATCGACCCCGGCTGGCGCGGCCAGGGTCGCGGTCAGCGCCGGGAAGCCGTGATCGTCCGAGAGCGCGCGCATGAACAGCTTGCGCTCGGGCGGGACCTGGGCGGCCTCCCGCAGGAGCCGACGGGCGGCGATGTCGGCGGCGCGGGCGTCGCGGTCGCCGATCATGGTGATGAGCATGGTGCCGGGGGGAATGCGGGCGAGGTCCGTGAGGGTGATGCCGCGCGCCTTCGGCCCGCTGGCGATGCCGCCCGGCATGGTGCCGAAGACCAGCTTCGGCGCGGGCAGGCCGAGGCTTCCGGCCTCCGCCGCGAGGTTCGCGGCCAGGGGCACGCCCGCGAGATGGCCGATCAGGGCCACCCGGCCCAGGTCCGGCTTCGCGTCCGCATCGCCCGCCAGGGCCTCGAACGCCGCCGCGAGCAGGCGTCCCGCGGCCGCGGTGGCGTCGGCGGGCCGCGTCCGGTTCACCTCCTGGAAGCGGGGGAACAGCACGAGGTAGCCGTTGCGGGCGAGATGGTCGATCCAGGCGCCGTAGCTCTGCGGGTTCACGGCCCCCCAGCCGTGCAGGAGGACGGCGACGGGCCGGCCGGTGGACGGGGCCGGCCCGGCCGCGTGGAACACGAAGGTCGCCGCGCTCGCCCGGCCGACCGCGCGCTTCACCACCGCGACCTTCTGGTCACCCGGGCCGCCGGGGCCTTCCTTGGGCTGGGCCGGCGGGGTCGCGCCCTGCACGGGCACGCAGGCGAGGGCGAGGAAGCCGGCGGCAAGGAGGGCGCGGCGGGCGCTGGAACGCATGGACGGCTCGGTCGTCGGGACGGTGGCGGACGGGCCGCCGGCCCGCTTCATAGCAGATCCGCGCCGGCTGGGATGTGCCGCCGCCGCGTCGGATCGTCGAAAAGAAGCGCGATTCCGTCCGCCGTCCTCAGGCGGCGATGGCCGCGGGGGCTCGCGCGCCGTCGATGCGGCGGGCGAGGGCCAGCAGATGCTCGGGCAGCTCGTTCGCGGCCTCACCGTAGAGGCTGCGCAGGTCGCAGCCGATCGCGTCGAGGGCGACCTGGGAATCGGTGTCCGAGCAGAGGGCGTCACCCAGCAGGGTGGCGGCGTAGTTCTGAGCGATGATCTTCATGAGGGGTGCTGGGGGCGGCGTCGCGGGTCCGGGTGCCGGGATCGGCATGCATGGAACCGTCAACGGCTCCGCGCCCTCAGGTTTCCAGGCCGCCCGAAATAATCTTGCCGCCGGAGCCGATCACCGAGGGGCCGGAATCGCCGCCCGGCGGCCGGCCGGCCGCCTCCTCCACCCAGGCCAGGATGTCCTCGGCGCGCCAGGGCTTCGGGATGAAGGTGGCCGAGACACGCAGGTCGCTCGGCTGGTCGCCCGCATCGCCCGAGGTCAGCAGCACGCGGACGCGGGGCCAGGTGACGCCGATGATCCGCGCCAGCTCGAAACCGCCGATGGGGCCCGGCGTGCGCACATCGGAGAACACGACGCTGACCTCGTCCGCCCGGTCGTTCAGGATGGCGAGGGCGGCCTCCGCCGTCTCGGCCTCGATCACGGTGAAGCCGGTATCCTCCAGCAGGGTCGCCGCGAGGAAGCGCTCGTCCGGCTGATCCTCGACGACGAGGATCACGGGTCTCTGTCCAGGCGGTTTCGCGTCGCTCATGGGCCGGGACACTTCACTACAGGGCTCAACAGGCGCGGGCGCGCATTCGTTCGACCGGTCCTCCCCTTCGCGCCCTGAGCCCTGCGGCCGGATGAGACCCGGCCCTGCATGGATGCGGGCGCTCCGCATGGAGGCCGCATGCACGACGCGGGCCCAGGTCGGCCGATTTTCGCCGCCGGGCCACCCTTGCACATTCCATCTCACGCGGCCGTGTCATGAAGGGCACAGCCCGCGCGCGATCGTCACCCCACCCCGTTGGCCTTCAGGAAGGCCAGGGCGCGCGCCCAGCCGTTCTCCGCGGGCTCCCGGCGGTAGCTCGGCCGGTAATCCGCGTGGAAGCCGTGCGGCGCCTCCGGATAGACCACGAGCTCCACGGACTTGCCCGCCGCCTTGGCCGCGTCCCGGGCCGCCTCCACGGAAGCGACCGGGATGCCCGCATCCGCCCCGCCGTAGAGGGCCAGGAGCGGCGCGTTCAGCTCGCCCGCCACGTCGCCGGCCGTCCGCGGCTGGATGTCGGTGCGCTCGCCGGTGACGGGCCCGTACCAGGCCACCGCCGCCTTCAGGTCGCGCCGATGCGCGGCGTAGAGCCACGCGCCGCGCCCGCCCCGGCACCAGCCCATGACGCCGAGGCGCTTCAGATCGCCCTTGGCGGCCGAGCCCGCATAGGCGGCCGCGGCGTCGAGATCGGCGATCCACTGGGCGTCGGGGGTCTTGCTGATGACGTCGCGCACGATCTGCTTGGCGTCGGTCATGGTCGAGAGGTCGCCCTGGCGGGCGTAGAGTTCGGGGGCCACCGCGCAGTAGCCGGCCTTGGCCAGGCGCCGGCAGATGTCCTTGATGTAGTCGTGGACGCCGAAGATCTCCTCGATCACCAGCACCACCGGGAACGGCCCCGCCCCCTCGGGAACGGCGCGGTAGCCCGGCATCGGACCGTCCTGGGCCGGGATCTTGACCTCGCCGGCCTCGATGCCGGCGCTGTCGGTGCGAATGGCCTGGGCCTCGACGCGCTCGGTGGCCAGCGTCAGGCCGGTCATCAGGCTCGTCATCACGAAGCCGCGCCGGGACAGGGGCGGCACGATCAGCCCGGCAAGGCCCGCCGCTCGGGCGGCGGCTCCGCTCTCGTCCTGTGACATGTGTTCCTCCCGCAGCTTCCCACGGGCGGAGGGCAGCACGGGCACGGTCCCGCGGTCAATGCGACCTCGACGCCGCCCGTCCCGGGACCAGATGAATGCCTCTCCGACGGAGGACGCATGAAGACCGAGAAGCAGAAGATGCTCGCTGGCGAGCTGTACCGGCCGGGCTGCCCCGAGATCCAGGCCGATCAGGCGGCCAACAAGGCCTGGCTCGTCCGCTACAACGCGGCCCTCGGCCTGCCCCCCGCCGAGCGCCGCGCCCTGCTCGCCGAGCGCTTCGCCGAGGTCGGCGCGGGCGCCGTGGTGCGCCCGCCCTTCTTCTGCGATTTCGGCTACAACATCGGCCTCGGCGACGGCGTCTTCCTGAACTTCAACTGCGTGATCCTCGACGTGGTGGCGGTGACGATCGGGGCCGGCACGCAGATCGGCCCCCTCGTGCAGATCCTCACGGCCGACCATCCGCGCGATCCGGAGGCGCGCCGCGCCGAGCTGGAATTCGGTCGCCCGATCCGGATCGGATCGAACGTCTGGATCGGCGGCGGCGCCATCATCCTGCCCGGCGTCACCGTGGGCGACGACGCGATCATCGGCGCGGGCAGCGTGGTGACGCGGGACGTGCCCCCCGGCGCCACGGTGATGGGCAACCCGGCCCGGATCCGGTCCGGGACCGCCGATCCGGGCTGAGGCCGCTCGCGGTCGCCGCGGCGTTCGCAACCGGGCCGCGCAGGCGGCCCTACCCCCGACCGGCGCGCACCTGGAGGAAATCCGTCGCCGGACCGGCCTCGTCCGTGAACGCGCCCGCGGTCAGCGCCCCGCCATAGACCGCGCCGGTGTCGAGGTTGGTGCGATAGGCCCGAATCTCGGGGCGCCCGTCCGGCCGCGGGGTATGGCCGTGGACCACGTGCCTGCCGAAATCGTGGTCCTCGCCGAGGAAGGGCTCGCGGATCCAGAGACGGTTGCGCGTCTCCGGATCGGGGGCCTCGCTCGCCGGGTGGAAGCCCGCATGCACGTACCAGCGGCGGGCATCGCCGTGGACGCTCGGCAGCGCCTCGATCCAGTCGAGCACGTCGCGCGGCAGCGCCGCCGCCTCGCCGACGCCGAAGGATGCCAGCGTCTCCCCGCCGCCGTTGTGCAGCCAGTGCTCGGCCGCCCCCGGCGTCTCCAGGCTGTCGAGGAGCATGGCCTCGTGGTTGCCCATCAGGCAGGTGACCCGCTCCGGCTCGCTCCATTGCAGGCGCCGCAGGGTCCGGACCACGCCCGCGCTGTCGGGGCCGCGGTCGATGTAGTCGCCGAGGAAGACGAGGTTGCGGGGCCTGCCTCCCGCGTGCGTCTCGATCCGGCCGAGGAGCGCGTCGAGGAGATCGGCGCAGCCGTGGATGTCTCCGACGGCGTAGGTCAGCGTCTCCGCATCCATGGCGATGTTGTCGGGGGATTCATTTCGGAAGGCAAGGGCGGGGCGGGCACCCGCGAAGGGGCCCGCCCCGGAGCGGTCAGTTCAGCGTCGCGCCCGCCGGGCGGCGCTCGGCGGCGATCGGCACGCCGCCGATCTCCAGGCCCTGCGCCCCGAGGGTGACCGGCACCGTCTCGCCGTCGTGGACCGCGCCCGACAGGAGGCGCTCGGCCAGCGGATCCTGCACCGCCTTCTGGATCACCCGCTTCAGGGGCCGCGCCCCGTAGGCCGGGTCGTAGCCCTTGTCGGCGAGCCAGGTGCGCGCCGCCTCGTCCACGTCGAGGCTGATCTTGCGCTCGTCGAGGAGCTTCTGCAGGCGCCCGAGCTGGATGTCGACGATCGCCCCCATCTCGCCGCGGGCGAGGCGATGGAACAGGATGATCTCGTCGATCCGGTTCAGGAATTCCGGCCGGAAGTGGCCGCGCACCACGTTCATCACCTCGTCCCGGACCGCCTCGCTGTCCTGGCCGGCCGGCTGATTCACCAGATACTCGGCCCCGAGATTCGAGGTCATGATGAGCAGCGTGTTGCGGAAGTCCACCGTGCGGCCCTGGCCGTCCGTCAGGCGCCCGTCGTCGAGCACCTGGAGGAGGACGTTGAACACGTCCGGATGCGCCTTCTCGACCTCGTCGAACAGCACGACCTGATAGGGCCGGCGCCGCACGGCCTCGGTGAGCGCGCCGCCCTCCTCGTAGCCGACATAGCCCGGAGGCGCGCCGATCAGGCGGGCCACCGCATGCTTCTCCATGTACTCGGACATGTCGATGCGCACGAGCGCCGTGTCGTCGTCGAACAGGAAGCCGGCGAGCGCCTTGGTCAGTTCGGTCTTGCCGACGCCCGTGGGACCCAAGAACATGAACGAGCCGATCGGCCGGTTCGGATCCTGCAGGCCGGCCCGCGCCCGGCGGACCGCGGTCGCCACCGCCTCCACCGCCTCGCGCTGGCCGACGACGCGCTTGGCGAGCGCCTCCTCCATCGCGAGAAGCTTCTCGCGCTCGCCCTCCAGCATCTTGTCGACGGGCACGCCGGTCCAGCGCGAGACGACGCCCGCGATATGGGCCGGCGTCACCGCCTCCTCGACCATGCCGTCGCGGGCGACCGCGCTCTCGGCCTTCGCCTCGATCTCGGCGAGCTGCTTTTCCAGGCCCGGGATCAGCCCGTAGGCGAGTTCGCCCGCGCGCTGGTACTGGCCCTGGCGCTGGGCCGCGGCGAGGTCGTTGCGCGCCTCGTCGAGCTTCTTCTTCAACTCGGCCGCGGCGCCGAGCTTGTCCTTCTCCGCCTTCCAGCGTGCGGTGATCGTCGCCGACTGCTCCTCGAGATCGGCGAGTTCCTTCTCCAGGCGCTGGAGCCGGTCGCGGGAGGCGGTATCCGTCTCCTTCTTCAGCGCCTCGCCCTCGATCTTCAGCCGCACGATCTCGCGGTCGACGTTATCGAGCTCCTCCGGCTTCGAATCGACCTGCATGCGCAGGCGGGAGCCCGCCTCGTCCACGAGGTCGATCGCCTTGTCGGGCAGGAAACGGTCGGTGATGTAGCGGTTCGAGAGCGTGGCGGCCGCGACCAGGGCGGAATCCTGGATGCGCACGCCGTGGTGCTGCTCGTACTTCTCCTTGATGCCGCGCAGGATCGAGACCGTGTCCTCGACGGTGGGCTCGGAGACGAAGACGGGCTGGAAGCGGCGCGCCAGCGCAGCGTCCTTCTCCACGTGCTTGCGGTACTCGTCGAGGGTGGTGGCGCCGACGCAGTGCAGCTCGCCGCGGGCGAGCGCGGGCTTGAGGAGATTCGAGGCGTCCATGGCCCCGTCCGCCTTGCCGGCGCCGACCAGCGTGTGCATCTCGTCGATGAACAGGACGATGCCGCCCTCGGCCGCCTGGACCTCGGAGAGCACGCCCTTCAGGCGCTCCTCGAACTCGCCGCGGTACTTCGCGCCCGCGATCAGCGCGCCCATGTCCAGCGCCAGCAGGCTCTTCTCGCGAAGCGACTCGGGCACGTCGCCGTTGACGATGCGCAGCGCCAACCCCTCGACGATCGCCGTCTTGCCGACGCCGGGCTCGCCGATCAGCACGGGGTTGTTCTTGGTGCGCCGGGACAGGACCTGGATGGTGCGGCGGATCTCCTCGTCGCGGCCGATGACGGGATCGAGCTTGCCCTCGCGCGCCGCTTCCGTGAGGTCGCGGGCGTATTTCTTCAGGGCGTCGTAGGCGTTCTCGGCGCTCGCATTGTCGGCGGTGCGGCCCTTGCGGAGCGCGTTGATCGCGCCGTTGAGCGAGGCGGGCGTGACGCCCGCGGCCTGGAGCGCGCGGCCGGCCTCGGTATTGCCCTCGACGGCCAGCGCCAGCAGCAGCCGCTCCACGGTGACGTAGGAATCGCCCGCCTTCTCGGCGGCCTTCTCCGCGGTGTCGAACAGGCGCACGAGGTCGCGCGTCGCCTGGGGCGCCGCGGCGTTGCCGGAGACCTTGGGCTGCTTGGCAAGCCACTGCTCGGCCTGCGCGAGCGCCACGCGCGACTGGCCGCCGGCCCGGTCGATCAGGCCGGCGCACAGGCCCTCGGGGTCGTCGAGCAGCACCTTCAGGAGGTGGCCGGGCTGAAGCTGGGGATGGCCCTCGCGCATGGCGAGGTTCTGCGCGGCCTGCACGAAGCCGCGGGCGCGCTCGGTGTACTTCTCGAAATTCATTCAACACCCTCCCGTACCGGCATCCGCCGCCCGTGGAGAGGCGCGGCGCCACCGAAACGTCGCCCTCCGACTATCCGTCGCGCGAGGGCCCCGGCGCCGTCAGGGCCGCCGGTATCGAGGATGTGGTGTTGTAAATCCGCACCACAAGGGCCGCTGAAGCTCTTGCAAGCGGTGGCATTCCAGGGCCACGCTGCGCGCATGAGCGCAGCGATTCACGTCCGACATCTCTACCGCTATCCCGTGAAGGGGTTCAGCCCCGAAGCGGTCGCGCAGGCCGATCTGGAGACCAGCGGCCACTTCCCCGGCGACCGCCTCTACGCCGTCGAGAACGGCCCCTCCGGCTTCGACGCGGTCGCCCCGCGTCACCAGCCGAAGACCAAGTACCTGATGCTGATGCGCGACGAGGCCCTGGCCCGGCTGCGCACGCGCTTCGATGAGGCCAGCGCGACGCTCCACGTGGAGGCCGGGGGCGCCCCCCTCGCCTTCCGTCTCGATACCGAGGAGGGCCGCGACGGCCTCGCGGCGCTGATGCGGGAGACGGTGCCGGAGAGCTTGCGCGGCGAGCCCCGCCTGCTCGAAGCCCCGCCGCAGTACCGGTTCACCGATTCGAAGATCGGCTTCGTGTCGCTCGTCAATCTCGCGAGCGTGCGGGCGGTCGAGGCGTTCGTCGGCGCGCCGGTCGATCCGCTGCGCTTCCGGGCGAACCTCTACGTCGAGGGGCTCGCGCCCTGGTCTGAACTCGAACTGTCCGGGCGCGTGCTCGAGGCCCCGAGCGGACTGCGGCTGAAGCTGACCCAGCGCACCCAGCGCTGCGCGGCGACGAACGTCGATCCGGTGAGCGGGCTGCGCGACCTCGACATCCCCTGGACGCTCGACGCGCGCCTCGGGCACCGCGATTGCGGCATCTACGCCGAGGTCGTCGCCGGCGGCAGCCTGCGGGCCGGTGACGCGCTCACCCTGCTCGGCTGACCGAGCCGATCTCAGCCGCGGGCGGCGAGCCAGCGCGGCTCCGGCTCCTCGGCCGGCATCAGGGCGGCCACCGCGTCGAGGTCGACGGCGTAGTGCTCGGTGAGGCGCTGCCAGACCTCGGCGCTGGAACTCGCGCCGGGCTTCAGGGCATCGAGGGCCCGTGCGAGGAGGGCCGGGCTGACGAGGGAGGGGCGTACGGCGTAGAGGTCGGCGTTCGGCATGGCGTTGTCGATCCTTGACGACGCCGTGAGCTTCGCAAGACGTGGTTAACGGTGGTCTAACTTCGCCCGCGATGCGCGAGCCCCTCGGGGACAGGGCACTCGTCCCTTCCCACCCGGATCGGGCCCGCCCGATCTGGGCAAGCTGAGGTGCGGATCTCGGGCAAGCCCGAGATCCGGGGGGAGGAGGGGCGACCGAGCCCCATGAGGCCTGCGTGAACCGCCATTGCCTCGGCGGGCGCTTCCGGAATACGGCATCCCGCCAGACGGCCGGCCCGAAGGCCGGGCCCGATCCGGGGACAGAGCGATGACCATCACCATCACGAACCTTCAGCCCGTGATCGCCCTCGTCGCCGGGCTGCTGATCCTCGTCATGCCGCGCCTGCTGAACTACATCGTGGCGGCCTACCTGATCCTGGTCGGGCTCATCGGCCTCGGGCTGTTCCGCGGCCTCGCCTGAGCCCGCCGCCCGGATAGATTCGTCGGGACAAGCGCGGCCGGCTTGGATAGGCTTCCGAGCGTTCGTCTTGCGTTGCACCGCGAGATGGTCCAACCCGCCTCAACGACGCCGAAAACGGCTGCGGACCCTGCAATAACGGACGGAAACGACATGGCGAGCGAAGGCAGCGCGGGAAACGCGAAGTGGGTCTACGCCTTCGGTGACGGCAAGGCCGAGGGCAAGTCGCAGATGCGCGACCTCCTCGGCGGCAAGGGCGCGAACCTCGCCGAGATGTCCAATCTCGGCCTTCCGGTCCCGCCGGGCTTCACCATCACCACCGAAGTGTGCACCTACTATTACGCGCACGGCAAGCAGTATCCGCCCGAGCTGAAGGATCAGGTGGACGCGGCGCTGGCGCAGGTCGGCGCGCTCACCGGGCGCACCTTCGGCGATGCCGCGAGCCCCCTCCTCGTCTCCGTGCGTTCCGGCGCCCGCGCCTCGATGCCGGGGATGATGGACACCGTGCTCAACCTCGGCCTCAACGACGCCACCGTGGCGGCTTTGGCCGAGAGCGCGAGCGACCCGCGCTTCGCCTACGATTCCTACCGCCGCTTCATCACCATGTACTCGAACGTGGTGCTCGGCGTGGAGCACCACGCCTTCGAGGAGGCCCTGGAGCACTACAAGGAGAGCAAGGGCGTCGAGCTCGACACCGAGCTCGGGGCCGAGGACTGGAAGACCCTCATCGAGACCTACAAGAAGATCGTCCGCGACGAGCACGGATCGGACTTCCCGCAAGGGGCCCAGGACCAGCTCTGGGGCGCAATCGGCGCCGTGTTCGATTCCTGGATGATTCCCCGGGCCAAGAAGTACCGCGAGCTGAACAGCATCCCCGAGAGCTGGGGCACGGCCGTGAACGTGCAGGCCATGGTGTTCGGCAACATGGGCGACACCTCGGCCACCGGCGTGGCCTTCACCCGCAACCCCTCCACCGGCGAGCGGGCGCTCTACGGCGAGTTCCTGATCAACGCGCAGGGCGAGGACGTGGTGGCGGGCATCCGCACGCCCCAGGACATCACCGAGAAGGCGCGCATCGACGCGAAGTCCGACCGTCCCTCCATGGAGACGGCGATGCCCGAGAGCTTCGCCGAGCTGACCCGGATCTACGGGATCTTGGAGAAGCACTACCGCGACATGCAGGACATGGAGTTCACCATCGAGAGCGGGAAGCTCTGGATGCTCCAGACCCGCAACGGCAAGCGCACCGCCAAGGCCGCCCTCAAGATCGCCGTCGATCTCGTGGGCGAGGGCCTGATCACGCAGGAGGAGGCGATCCTGCGCGTGGAGCCCGGCGCCCTCGACCAGCTCCTGCACCCGACCATCGATCCGAAGGCCGAGCGCAAGGTCATCGCCTCCGGCCTGCCCGCCTCCCCGGGTGCGGCCACGGGCGAGATCGTGTTCAACTCGGAGGCGGCGGAAGCCTGCCGCAAGGCCGAGCGCAAGTGCATCCTCGTGCGCATCGAGACCTCGCCCGAGGACATCCACGGCATGCACGCCTCGGAGGGCATCCTCACCACCCGCGGCGGCATGACGAGCCACGCGGCCGTGGTCGCCCGCGGCATGGGCAAGCCCTGCGTCTCCGGCGTCGGCTCCATCCGGATCGACTACAAGGCGCAGACCCTGACCGTGGCCGGCCAGACCCTGAAGGCCGGCGACCGGATCACCATCGACGGCTCGACGGGCCAGGTGCTGCTGGGCGAGGTGGCGATGCTGGAGCCGGAACTGTCCGGCGACTTCGCCGCGCTGATGGCCTGGGCCGATGCCCACCGCACCATGAAGGTGCGCACCAACGCCGACACCCCGAACGATGCCCGCACCGCGCGCAATTTCGGCGCCGAGGGCATCGGCCTGTGCCGCACCGAGCACATGTTCTTCGAGGGCGACCGCATCATCGCGGTCCGCGAGATGATCCTCGCCGACGACGCGGAGGGCCGCCGCGCGGCGCTCGCCAAGATCCTCCCCTACCAGCGCCAGGACTTCGTGGAGCTGTTCAAGATCATGTCGGGCCTGCCCGTCACGATCCGCCTGCTCGACCCGCCGCTGCACGAGTTCCTGCCCCACTCCGACGCGGAGGTGCAGGAGGTGGTGAAGGCCACGGGGGTCTCCGAGGACAAGATCCGCCACCGCATGCGGGAACTCTCCGAGTTCAACCCGATGCTCGGCTTCCGCGGCTGCCGCCTCGCCATCGCCTTCCCGGAGATCGCCGAGATGCAGGCCCGCGCGATCTTCGAGGCGGCCGTGCAGGCTGCTGCGGAAACCGGCAGCCCGGTGACCTCCGAGGTGATGGTGCCGCTGGTCTTCACCCGGGCGGAGTTCGACATCGTCAAGGCCCGCATCGATGCCATGGCGCAGGCGGTCTCCGAGGAGAAGAGCGCCACGCTTGCCTATCAGGTGGGCACCATGATCGAGCTGCCGCGGGCGGCGCTCAAGGCCAACGAGATCGCGGAGACCGCGGAGTTCTTCTCCTTCGGCACCAACGACCTCACCCAGACGGCGCTCGGCATCTCCCGCGACGACGCGGCGACCTTCCTCGGGCCCTACACCCAGAAGGGCATCCTGCCCTCCGACCCCTTCGTGACGATCGACCAGGACGGCGTGGGCGAGCTCGTGCGCATCGGCGTCGAGCGCGGGCGCTCCGTGCGCAGCGGGCTCAAGCTCGGCATCTGCGGCGAGCACGGCGGCGATCCGGCCTCCATCGGCTTCTGCCAGGAGGTCGGCCTCGACTACGTGTCCTGCTCGCCCTACCGCGTGCCGATCGCCCGGCTCGCCGCCGCGCAGGCGGCCCTCGGCAAGGTCCTCGGCGGCGAGGGCTGAGCAACGCGACCATGAGCGGTCCCGGCCCCGGCCGGGACCGGCGGAACGGGCGGGCACGCGGTCTCCGGGGACCCGTTCCCGCTGCCGTTTGGGAGGTGTTCACGGGCTGTTGACCGAAACGGGCAACACCTGTGGAAAAATTCCGGTCGGCGGCGTGAACCTCCGCCGTACGGGCACGTTGGATGCTACGGCCCCACCGCGCGTGTGGGCCTTCGGCCATGCGCGGGAATCCCGGCCATGAACGATCCCATCCCCACTTCCATCCTGATCGCCGAGACGCCGATCGCCGCGCCGCGATTGTTCGAGCGCGTCGGCCTGTGGACCCTGGCCACCCTCGGCGGCCTCGCCACGGGCGCGTTGATGATCTTCGCGGTGGCGACGCAGAGCAGCGCCGACGCCGAGCGCATCGCGGGCGGTGCCCGCTACGCCGAGACCCTGGTCGGGGCGCTGGCGGCAGCGCACGGCCGCCGGGCGCCCTGAGGATCGCGCCTCGGATCACCGGACGCGGGTGACGGCGGCCGGACGCATGCCGTCCGCTCCGTCTTCCCGATGCCGCGCGGCCCGAGAGTTCCCGCGCCCTCGTCTGGAAGGATGAGACGCGCCGCGTTCAGCGGCGCCCCGGTACGGCGCGCGTCGCCGAGCCGGTGAAGCGCCGCGCGGCGAGGGTGTCGCCGGGGCTGTCCGTGCCGAAGCGGGTCTCGACCCGCTCGGGGGCGGCGCCGACCAGCCCGCTCGGCGCGGCCTCGGCCCGGGGCTTGGCCGTGGCGACCCGGACCGGCGCGGAGCGGGAGGCCGGGGTGGCGGCGTCCTCGGCGGCCACCGCCTCGAACAGGGCGCGCAGCTGGGTCTTCGGATCGGCGTTCGGGGCGACCAGCGCGGCGCGGGGGGGCGGCGCGACGGGGCGGTCGAGCCGCTCCACCAGGGCCGCCGGCATCACCAGCGAGACCGCGCCCACCGCGGCGAGCTGGACGGGCCGCGGCGGCGGCAGCGGCATCGTGATCGCGGCCGCGGCGACCGCGGCGAACTCCGCGGGCCGGCGCGGGGGCAGCGGAGCGGCCACCGCCTGCTGGAGCGCGGCCTCCGCGGCGGTCTCGGCGGGCTTCGGCGCCGCCGACGGCGTCTCCGCGGTGAGCAGGCTGCGGGCGTCGGCGGCCTCCTTGCCGTCGCGCCGCAGCAGCGATCCGCGCAGGGCCTGGTCGGCGTTGGGGGAGGCGTAGGCGAGCGCGTTGCCGCTGCCGATCTGCACGTCCGGATCGGCGCTGGCCACCGCGATGGCCGGCTTCTGGCGGCGGCGCGCCGTGCTCGCTTGGGCCGGCTCCGGCGCGGGCGCGCTGGCGCCGCCGCCGAACAGGCTGGCGAAGAACTTGCCGACGCTCGGCCCGTCATCCTCCTCCGCGGCCGCCAACTGCGTGGTGATGCCGGCCACCGTGCCGCCGCGGGCGAGCACCTCGGCGCGCGCCTCCTCGTAGCGGGCGAGGGGCTGTCCGTCGGCGGGCAGGTGCACGGTCTTGCCGCTCGGGAACAGGCGGACGAGCTGGTCGTGGCTCATGCGCGGCCAGGAGCGCACGGATCCCACGTCGAGATGGACGAAGGGCGAGCCGGCCCGCGGATACCAGCCGACGCCGCCGCGCTGCATCTGCATGCCGACCGCGCGGATCTGGTCGATCGAGGCGTCGGGGAGGTAGAAGTCCATCGCCTTGCCGAGCGTGTGCTGGCTGAACTCGGCGACCCCGCGGGAGCGCCGCCGCAGCATCGCGTTCGTGCCGGAGGAGCGGTAGGCCGAGACCACGTGGATCGGCTGGGCGGAGCCCACCTGCCGATAGGCCTCCCACACCGTGTCGAACAGGCGCGGATCCATCTTGGTGGGCTCGTCCACCCGCCAGTCGCGCAGCAGCCAGTTGAGCTGGTCGAGGGCCGCGCGGTCGTAGCGCCCGTCCCGCCGGAAGGTGACGGTGGCGCTCTCCTTGGTATGGGTGTGGTAGATCGTCAGCGTGCGGGTGTCGCCGTTGGCGACCGCATCCTGGGTCCCCTCGGTGCCGCCGATCAGGGCGAGCACCATGCCGGAGAGGGCGAGCGCGAGGCGGCGGGCGGGCCGGATGCGGGGGAGCCTTCGCACGATCATCCTTGCCCTTGGCCGGGGCCCGCAGGGTCGCGGGCGGCATGGTGAACGCAAGGTTGCCGAAAACCGTGAACGACCGGTTATCGGGTCCTCCGCTGGACACCGCTCGATTCCCGACGGCTAAGGTGCGACCGTGGCGAAATCGTGCCCGCAAGTGCGGCCACGCACCGCCGGGAGCGTCCTACCACCAGCCGCGGGTGACCGGGGCCGGACGCTCGCCCCACGGATCGGGATTGGCGTAGACGATCCCGGCCTCGGCCCGGGTGGGACGCTGTTCCGTCCGCACCGCCTGCCGCGGCTTCGGTCGGGGCGCGGGCGCCGCCGCCTCGCGGGCGGGCTCGCGCTTGGGCGCCTTGGCCACGGCGGCGGGGGTGCCGCCGGGCAGGCCGAGGGCGGCCCGCATGGGCCCGTCGTAGCCGTAGAGGTCCGGCAGGGTGCGGTACTGGCCGAGATCGTCCATGTAGGCGGTGAAGTAGGCGAGGTGCACCGGCAGCTTCTGGTCGAGGCGAATCGTGCGCTCGCCCTTGCCGATGAGCTTCTTCAGGCGCTCGCTCGTCCAGGCCTCGGGCAGCACGGTGCCGGCGAAGCGG
This sequence comes from Methylobacteriaceae bacterium, assembly GCA_947444195.1. Taxonomy (GTDB): domain Bacteria; phylum Pseudomonadota; class Alphaproteobacteria; order Rhizobiales; family Beijerinckiaceae; genus Methylobacterium. Next base: position 50,343 of record CANEZL010000003.1, read on the forward strand.
AAGGGGTCGTCCACGCGCACGCAGCCGTGGCTGAAGGCCCGCGTGGAGGCCGAGAACAGGGAGCGGTTCGGGGTGTCGTGCAGGTAGACCGCGTGCGCGTTGGGGAACATGAACTTGATGAAGCCGAGGGCATTCTTCTCCCCCGGCGGCTGGCGCAGGGAGACCTGGCCGTTGCGGCGCACCACCTCGTAGCCGCCCCAGGTCTTGCCGCCATAGGCGGCGATCTTCGGCAGCATGGTCTTGAGGATCGAGGGCGGCACGTACCAGGACGGGTTGACGACCGCGTATTCCATCAGGCCGGAGAAGGTAGGCGTGGGCGATTCCGGCTTGCCGACGATGACGCGGGCCTCGTCGCGCAGGCTGCCGCCGCGGAAGACCCGGAGCCGGTATTCCGGCACGTTCACCAGCACGTAGTCGGCGCCGAGATCCCCGGGCAGCCAGCGCCAGCGCTCCATGTTGACGATGAGGGCGCCCTCCTCCCCCGAGGCGGCGCGGGGACGCGCCTCGCCCTGGGCGAGCGCCAGCAGGGTCTGGGCGTTGAGCACGCCGGTGGCGGCGAGGCCCCGCTGACGCTGGAAGCCGCTCACCGCCGCCGCCACGCCGGCATCGTAGGCGTCGGGCTCGCCCGGCCCGGCATCGAGGGTGCCGGGGGTGCGCTTCTCCAGATCGAAATGGCTGCGCAGCAGGGGCACCCGCGGATCGCGCATGCCCAGGCGCAGGGTCGGCCCGTTGGGGAGCTTCAGGACGGCCTTCGCCGGGCCCGGGGCCGGACCGCGCAGGCTCGCCAGCCGGGCCTTGAGGGCCCGGTAGCCGGCGGAGCCGGGATTGTAGCCCTGCAGGAGGTCCCCCGCCGAGGCGCCGGCGCTGGCGATGCGCGGCAGAACCGTGTCGGCGCTCGGCAGATCGAGGCTCGGGGTGATCTGGCGGGAGATCGCCGCGAGGTTGATCCTGCCGCCGCGGGCGTCGCGGGCATAGAGCGCCACCGCCGCCGAGAGCTTGAGGTCGGCCTCGGCGAGGGCCGCATTGTCGTCCGCGCCGGCGGGCAGAGCCGGCACCGGGTAGGCGCGCGCGTCGAGCCCGTCCTCGGCCGCCGCACCGAGCCGGGCGGCGGCGGCCTTGGCCGCGGGCGTGTAGGCGCCGTCCGCGATCCAGACGGGCTTGAACGCGCCGAGCGCGTAGAAGGCCCGGATGGCCTCGCGCTCCCGGGTGGAGAGGCGGGCGAGGAGCGGCGCGCTGTCGGCGAGGCGCCGGAAGACCGCTGCCGCCTGCGGGTCGCTCGGCTCCACCGGCGCGGCGGCGACGGCCGGGGACGGCTCGGCCGCCGGCTCGGGCGCCGTCTTCACGCCCACCGCCTCGTCCGGGGTGGTCGGCTGGGTGCCCGCCCTGGCGGCCTCCGCCGCGGCCGGCTGGTCCGGGGCGGGCGCCTCGGCGTTGACCGCCGCCTGCCGCAGGGGCACGCGCCCGGAGGCCTCGTCGAGGGCCCGCGCCCCCGCCGATCCGGCGACGAGCGCGGCCAGGGCCACCAGGGCTGTGCGCGGAACGCTCATCGTCAAACACTCCCGAGGATGCGACCGGACCGGCCGCTCCGGCCTACAACCATAAACGAATCAAGCGGCGCCGTATGCACGCGCACCTGGCAACCGGGCACTGGCAACCGGGCACAGCGATGCCGCGCCCGGCGACCGCGCGCCGTCAGGCCGCCGCGTCCTCGGCCTTGCCCTCGTCGAGGCCGAGATCCTTCAACTTGCGGTAGAGGGTCGATCGGCCGATTCCGAGGCGGCGAGAGACCTCGGACATCCGGCCGCGATAGAATTGCAGGGCGAAGCGGATGATCTCGGTCTCGAGGGCTTCCATCGTCTTCATCTCGCCGGTCTCCTCGCCGACGAGGGACATGGCATGGGGATCGCGCACCTCGACGCGGACGATCTCGCGCACGGGCTCCGGCAGGGCGGCCGAGGCCGGGATGGGCTGGCCCGGCGCGCTCGGCACGCGCACGTCGAACCCCTCCACGTGGGCGGCGATCTGCGGGAACTCCGCCACCGTCAGCTCGTCCCCGTCCGCCAGCACCACGGCGCGGAACACGGCGTTCTCCAGCTGCCGCACGTTGCCGGGCCAGCCGTAGCGGGCGAGCATCGACATCGCCTCGGCGGTGACGCCGCGCACCCGCTTGCCCTCCTCCGCCGAGAACCGGGCGCAGAAGGAGCGCACGAGATCGGGGATGTCCTCCCGGCGGGCTCGCAGGGGCGGCAGGGTCATCGGGAACACGTTGAGGCGGTAGTAGAGATCCTCGCGGAACTTGCCCTGCTTCACGAGGTCGAGGAGCGAGCGGTTCGTCGCCGAGATCAGGCGGATGTCGACGCGCACGCTGCGCTTGGCCCCGACCGGATCGACCTCGCCTTCCTGGAGCGCGCGCAGGAGCTTCACCTGCGCGTCGAGGGGCAGTTCGCCGATCTCGTCGAGGAAGAGCGTGCCCCCCGAGGCCTCGACGAACTTGCCGGCATGCTTCTCGGTGGCGCCGGTGAAGGCACCCTTCTCGTGCCCGAACAGGGTCGATTCCACGAGGTTCTCCGGGATCGCCCCGCAGTTCACGGTGACGAAGGGCTTGCCCCGGCGCTCGCCCGAACCCTGAATCGCCCGGGCCAGCACCTCCTTGCCGACGCCCGACTCGCCCTCGATGAGGACGGGGATGCTCGATTTCGCCGCCCGCTCGGCGAGGCGCATGACCCGGTCCATGTCCGGGCTGCGGGAGGTGAGGTCCTTGAAGCTCAGCGCGCCCGAGGCGCGGCGGCGCATCCGGCGGACCTCCTCTTCCAGCTGGTCGACGCGCAGCGCGTTCTTGATGGAGACCTGGAGACGCTCGGCGCCCGCGGGCTTCACCACGAAATCCACCGCGCCGGCCCGCATGGCGTTGACCACGGCGTCGATGGAGCCGTTGGCGGTCTGCACGATGACCGGGGTATCGATGCCGCCCTTGCGCATCTCGGCCATCACGGCGAGCCCGTCGAGGCCGCCGGGCATCACGAGATCGAGCAGCACCACGTCGACGCTCTCGCCCGCGCGCAGGACGGCGAGGCCCTCCGCCCCGTTCTCCGCCGTGCGGGCCTCGAAGCCGAACCGGCGCACGCTCGCCTCGGCGAGGCGGCGCTGGACCGGATCGTCGTCGACGATCAGCACGGTTGTCGTCATGCGGCCTCATCCCTCGCGGCGTGCGAACCGGTTCCCGGTGCGCGGGGGGGCGCGGCCGGGCTCTTCGCGTTCACGTCGGTGTTTCGTTTCGAGCCGCAGCCTCGCTCAGATGCGTAAAGCTGCGCTTAACGACGATGGCGGGAACTCGCGGGCAAGAAGCCGGCGCGGGGTGACGTGACGTCGGTTGAACCCCGGGGCTCCGGGCTCGATATCAGGGGGAGACAGGGCGCCATCTCCGGGCGGAGTGGGCCCCGCGAGGGATCCGATCACCGATGCCGAACCGTCTTGTCGTCGAAGCGCAGCCCTGCCGCCAGCTGGAGGGGCATCCGGTGGCGCGGGCCGCCGTACAGGCGGTCGATCTCGGCGCCCTGCCCGAATGGGACCTCGACGACCTGTATCCCAGCCTCGACGCGCCGGAATTCGCCGCCGACCTCGCCCGCGCCGAGGAGACCTGCAAGGCGTTCGCGCAGCGTTATGCCGGGCAGATCGCCGCCCTCGCCCAGGGCCCCGACGCCGCCGCGCGCCTCGCCGAGGCGATCGAGACCTACGAGGGCATCGAGGATCTCCTCGGCAAGCTGATGTCCTATGCCGGCCTCGTCTATTCCGGGGACACCACCGACGAGGTGCGGGCCAAGTTCTACGGGGACACCCGCGAGCGCCTCACCGACGTCTCGGGGGACCTGCTGTTCTTCGGGCTCGAACTCAACCGGGTGGACGACGCGGTGATGGATGCCGCGATCGCGCAGGCGGCGCTCGACCGCTACGCCCCCTGGATCCGCGACCTGCGCCGCGAGAAGCCCTACCAGCTCGAGGATCGCGTCGAGAAGCTGTTCCTCGACAAGTCGGTGACGGCCAACGCCGCCTGGGACCGGCTCTTCAACGAGACCATCGCGGCCCTGCGCTTCCCCGTCCAGGGGGAGATGCTGCCGCTGGAGCCGACCCTGAACAAGCTCCAGGACCCCGACGGCGCGGTGCGCCGCGAGGCGGCGGGCGCGGTGAGCGAGGTGCTGCGGGCGAACCTGCGCGTCTTCACGCTCATCACCAACACGCTCGCCAAGGACAAGGAGATCTCCGACCGCTGGCGCGGCTTCAAGGACGTGGCCGATGCCCGCCACCTCGCCAACCGCGTCGAGCCGGAGGTGGTGGCGGCCCTGGTCGATGCGGTGCAGGCGGCCTATCCGCGCCTGTCGCACCGCTACTACCGGCTGAAGGCCAAGTGGTTCGGCGTCGAGGCCCTGCCCTACTGGGACCGCAACGCCCCGCTGCCGCGGGTGGAGCAGCGCACGATCCCCTGGGCCGAGGCGCGCGACACCGTGCTCTCGGCCTACGACGCCTTCTCGCCGGACATGGCGGACATCGCCCGGCGCTTCTTCGACCGGCGCTGGATCGACGCGCCGACGCGGCCGGGCAAGGCGCCGGGCGCCTTCGCGCACCCGACCGTGCCCTCGGTGCACCCGTACGTGCTGGTGAACTACCAGGGCAAGCCGCGGGACGTGATGACGCTCGCGCACGAACTCGGCCACGGGGTGCATCAGGTGCTGGCCGGCCCGAACGGCGCCCTGATGGCGCCGACGCCGCTGACGCTGGCCGAGACCGCGAGCGTGTTCGGCGAGATGCTGACCTTCCGCAAGCTTCTGGCTGCCACCACCGACCGCACCCAGCGCCGGGCGATGCTCGCGGCAAAGGTCGAGGACATGATCAACACGGTGGTGCGCCAGATCGCGTTCTACGCCTTCGAGCGCAAGGTCCACCTCGCCCGCGCCAAGGGCGAGCTCACCACCGAGCAGATCAACGCCCTCTGGCTCTCGGTGCAGGCCGAATCGCTGGGCCCGGCCATCGCCCTCGATTCGGGATACGAGCCCTTCTGGGCCTACATCCCGCACTTCATCCACTCGCCGTTCTACGTCTACGCCTACGCCTTCGGCGACTGTCTCGTGAACTCCCTCTACGGGGTCTACACGCAGGCGGAGTCGGGCTTCGTGGAGCGCTACTTCGCCCTGCTCTCGGCGGGCGGCGCCAAGCCCTATGCCGAGCTCCTCGAACCCTTCGGGCTCGACGCCAGCGATCCGGGCTTCTGGCAGATCGGCCTCGGCATGATCGAGGGCATGATCGCCGAACTGGAGGCGATGGAGGAGACGGCCTGACGCGGTCCTTCAGCCGCGCTCCCGGAGCGTTATACGAAACGTATAACGCTCCGGGAGTCCGCCATGAGGCTCGAGGTCGAGCGCGTCGGCAACTCGACCGGGTTGATCCTGCCGAAGGAACTTCTGGGCAAGCTCAACCTTGCCCAGGGCGATTGGCTCTACGTGACGGAGAACGCGGACGGCTCCGTCCGCCTCTTCCCGTATGACCCGACCTTCGAGAAGGGGATGAACATCGCCGAGAAGGTGATGAAGACCTATCGCAATGCCCTCGCGGAACTCGCGAAATGAGCGTGGACCGGGAGATCGTCTGGCTGACGAGCGAGCTCGTCCAGGCCATCCACGCGCATCAGCTCAAGCTATTCGGCGGTCCGCCGGGCATACGGGACGAGGGGGCGCTCGAATCGGCTCCCGGCCGGTCGATCGCGTCGCCTATGCCGGCGATTCCACGGAGGTCGATCTGCCCGAGCTTGCGGCGGCCTACGCTTTCGGTATCGCCAGGAATCATCCGTTCATCGAAGGCAACAAGCGCGCTGCGCTCCTGGCCCTCGTCACCTTTCTCGGCCTCAGCGACATCGATTTCCTCGCCGACGAGGCCGAAGCCGTGATGATGATCCGTGGCCTCGCCGCCGGCGAGATCGACGAAGCCGGCCTCACCCGCTGGATCCGCGACAACGCACCCGCCTGAGACCGCGGCGCGGGGACCCATCCCCTGGTGCGGCGCGAAGCGGGGCTTATCTCCCCTGGAAGACAGGTGAGTGACCCCGCCGATGGCCGAGACCGACCGCGAAGCCAACCGCTTCTCCGCCCGCGCCAGCCGCTACGCCCGCGTCGGCGCCAATGTCGGCGGCGTCGCCGCGCGGATGGCGGGCGCGCGCCTGTTCGGGGGCGACGGCACCACCAACGCCGCCGCGCTCGCCCAGGCGCTCGGCGGCCTCAAGGGTCCGATCATGAAGGTGGCGCAGCTGCTCGCCACCATCCCCGACCTGCTGCCGCCCGAATACGCCGCCGAGTTGCAGAAGCTCCAAGCCGACGCGCCGCCCATGGGCGCGGCCTTCGTCAAGCGGCGCATGCAGGCGGAACTCGGCGCAGGCTGGCAGGCGAAGTTCGAGAGCTTCGACCTGAAGCCGGCCGCCGCCGCCTCCCTGGGCCAGGTCCACCGGGCGACGGGCCTCGACGGTGCGCCGCTCGCCTGCAAGCTCCAGTACCCGGACATGCAATCCGCGGTCGAGGCCGACCTGAAGCAGCTCGAGATCGCTTTCGCCCTGCACCGGCGCATGAATTCCTGGCTCGACACCAGCGAGATCAAGAAGGAGATCGGCGCCCGGGTGCGCGAGGAGCTCGACTACACCCGCGAGGCGAAGCATGCCCGCCTCTACGGCGCGGTGCTCAAGGACATCGACGCCGTGCGGGTGCCCGAAGTCCGGGGCGACCTCTCCACCGGACGTCTGCTGACCCTCGGCTGGCTCGACGGCGACCGGATCCTGAGTTTCTCGGACAGCCCGGTGGAGGTCCGCAACCGGATCGCCCAGGCCATGTTCAAGGCGTGGTGGCACCCGTTCAGCCGCGCCGCGGTGATCCACGGCGATCCCCATCTCGGCAACTACACGGTGTTCTCGGAAGACGGCGAGGCGCAGGGCATCAACCTGCTCGATTACGGCTGCGTGCGCATCTTCCACCCGCGCTTCGTCGGCGGCGTGGTCGACCTCTACCGCGGCCTTCTCGAGAACGACGAGGCCCGCATCGTCCACGCCTACGAGGTCTGGGGCTTCAAGAAGCTCAACCGCGAGATCATCGAGATCCTCAACATCTGGGCGCGCTTCATCTACGGCCCGCTCCTGGAGGACCGCACCCGGACGGTGGCCGACGGCGTCAAGCCCGGCGAGTACGGGCGGCGCCAGGCGTTCCAGGTGCATCAGGCCCTGAAGGAGCGCGGTCCCGTCACCGTCCCACAGGAATTCGTGTTCATGGACCGGGCCGCCGTCGGGCTCGGGGCGGTGTTCCTCCACCTGCGCTCGGAACTGAACTACCACCGCCTGTTCGAGGCCGAGATCGAGAGCTTCTCCCTCGACGCCCTCGCCGCCCGCCAGGGGGCGGCCCTCGCCGCGGCCGGCCTGCCGGAGCCGCGATAGGCGGCGCGCGGCCCAGTTTTCGCCGTCGTCTGCCCAAAAACTGGACGATGGTTCAAGGCGGACACGATTGCCGCAGGAAAAGCCTTGGGCTACATCCGCTGGGATAACAAAGACGCGTCGACAAGGGGACGAGCGCAGGATGGCCGATGTGAAGACCGTGTCCGGGACGGCTTACAGCCCGGCGATGGATGCCAGCACCCACGAGCAGACCTACCGGGGCTTCATCCGTTTCATCGAGATCGCGACGGGTGTGGTGATCTGCTGGGTGCTCGCCCTGGCCGTGGGAGGGATCCACGAGGCGTGGATGACCGCGATCCTCGGCGTGGTCGCCTCCTCGGTGGCCGGCGCCCTCGGTGCCTTCGCGCCGCCGATCGGCTGGAAGGCGCCCTGCGCGGTCGCCGTGCTGCTGGCCCTCTACCTCTTCTTCGCCTGATTCAGGACTGCGAGCCCCGAGCGGGGCTCGCATCGGTTACATTTCCTTGGTATTTAATATTCCAGCGGGCTGAGCCACCTCGAAGAATCAACGCGCTTCGCGCATCCGGTGGCGGTCCATCATTGGGGGTTTGCCTGAATGCGCATCGCTGTGCTTTCGGAGACCGATGCCGCGGAGCCGCGGGTCGCGGCGGTGCCGGAAACGGTCAAGAAATTCAAAGGGCTCGGGGCGGACGTGGTCGTCCAGTCGGGGGCAGGCCTGAAGGCCGGCGTCCCCGATGCCGAGTACGAGGCCGCGGGCGCGACCGTCGCCGCGGACGCCGCCGAGGCGGCCCGTGACGCCGACCTCGTCCTCAAGGTCCGCCGGCCCGACGCCGAGGAGCTGAAGCTCTACAAGTCGGGCGCCGCGGTCGTGGCGATCATGGATCCCTACGGCAACGAGGCGGCCCTCCAGGCCATGGCCGAGGCCGGCGTCAGCGCCTTCGCCATGGAGCTGATGCCCCGCATCACCCGTGCCCAGGTGATGGACGTGCTTTCCTCCCAGGCCAACCTCGCCGGCTACCGCGCGGTGGTCGACGGCGCCGCCGAGTACGGCCGGGCCATGCCCATGATGATGACCGCCGCCGGCACCGTGCCCGCCGCCCGCGTCTTCGTGATGGGCGTGGGCGTGGCCGGCCTCCAGGCCATCGCCACCGCCCGCCGCATGGGTGCGGTGGTGACCGCCACCGACGTGCGCCCGGCGACGAAGGAGCAGGTCGAGTCCCTCGGCGCGAAGTTCGTCGCCGTGGAGGACGACGAGTTCAAGCAGGCCGAGACCGCGGGCGGCTACGCCAAGGAGATGTCGGCCGAGTACCAGAAGAAGCAGGCGGAACTGGTCAAGGGCCACATCGCCAAGCAGGACATCGTCATCACCACCGCCCTGATCCCGGGACGGCCGGCCCCGAAGCTCGTCTCCGAGGAGATGGTCGCCTCGATGAAGCCCGGCTCCGTGCTCATCGATCTGGCGGTCGAGCGCGGCGGCAACGTCGCCGGCGCCAAGGCGGGCGAGGTCGTCACCACCGACAGGGGCGTGAAGATCGTCGGCCACCTGAACGTCGCGGGCCGTCTCGCCGCCACCGCGTCGAGCCTCTACGCGCGCAACCTCTACGCCTTCCTCGAGACCCTGATCGACAAGGAGACGAAGTCGCTCGCGGTGAAGTGGGACGACGAGCTCGTCAAGGCGACGAACCTCACCCGCGACGGTCAGGTCGTGCACGCCTCCTTCCAGCCCAAAGCGGCCTGATCCCGCGGAGAATCCGAATGGCTACCATCCCTCCCGATCAGGCGGCGGACCAGACGCGCCTCCTCGCCGACACCGCCCGGGCCGCCGCCGCGGCCGCCCGCAACGCCGCCGACCAGGCCCAGGCGATCGCCGACGGCCTCGGCCACGGCGTCGCCGCGGCCACGCACGGCGCGGTGGATCCCACCGTTTTCCGCCTCGCGATCTTCGTGCTCGCGATCTTCGTCGGCTACTACGTAGTCTGGTCGGTGACCCCGGCCCTGCACACGCCGCTGATGTCGGTGACCAACGCGATCTCATCCGTGATCATCGTCGGCGCGCTGCTCGCCGCCGGCGTTCCCCTCGTCGAGAAGGGCACGGGCATCGCCCGCTTCTTCGGCTTCATCGGCATCGTGCTCGCCAGCGTGAACATCTTCGGGGGCTTCCTCGTCACGCAGCGCATGCTCGGCATGTACAAGAAGAAGGGCTGAGCCGTGTCCGAGAACGTCTCCTCCCTTCTCTATATCGTCTCCGGCGTCCTGTTCATCATGGCGCTGCGGGGGCTCTCGCACCCGACGACGTCGCGCCAGGGCAACATGTACGGCATGGTGGGCATGGGGCTCGCCGTGCTGACCACCCTGGTCGGCCATCCCCCGGCCGGGTTCGGCGCCTGGATCCTCGTGCTCCTCGGCCTCGGCCTCGGCGGCGGCGCCGGCGCGGTCATCGCCAAGCGGGTGCCGATGACGGCGATGCCGCAACTGGTCGCCGCCTTCCATTCCCTCGTCGGCCTCGCGGCCGTCGCGGTGGCGGCCGGCGCCCTCTACGCGCCGCAGGCCTTCGGCATCATCGAGAACGGCCACTTCCACAAGCAGTCGCTGTTCGAGATGGGTCTCGGCGTGGCGATCGGCGCGATCACCTTCACCGGCTCGGTCATCGCCTTCGCCAAGCTCGACGGCCGCATGTCGGGCAAGCCGATCATGCTGCCCCAGCGCCACCTCATCAATATCGCCCTCGGCATCGCGCTGGTGCTGCTGCTGGCGATCTTCATCGGCAACGAGAGCAAGGCGGTCTTCTGGCTGATCGTCATCCTCTCGCTGGTGCTCGGCGGCCTGCTCATCATCCCGATCGGCGGCGCCGACATGCCCGTCGTCGTCTCGATGCTGAACTCGTACTCGGGCTGGGCGGCGGCCGGCATCGGCTTCACCCTGGGCAACCTCGCGCTCATCATCACGGGCGCCCTGGTCGGCTCCTCGGGCGCGATCCTGTCCTACATCATGTGCCACGCGATGAACCGGTCGTTCTTCTCGGTCATCCTCGGCGGCTTCGGCGGCGATGCCGCCGCGGCGGCCGGCGGCGGGCAGGTCGAGACGCGGCCCGTGAAGCAGGGCTCGGCGGACGACGCCGCCTACATCATGAAGAACGCCGAGCGCGTGATCATCGTCCCCGGCTACGGCATGGCGGTGGCGCAGGCCCAGCACTCGCTGCGCGAGATGGCCGACCTCCTGAAGAAGGAAGGCGTCGACGTGAAGTACGCCATCCACCCGGTGGCGGGCCGCATGCCGGGCCACATGAACGTGCTGCTCGCCGAGGCCAACGTGCCCTACGACGAGGTGTTCGAACTGGAGGACATCAACGGCGAGTTCCCGCAGGCGGACGTGGCCTTCGTGATCGGCGCCAACGACGTCACCAACCCGGCCGCCAAGACCGACAAGACCTCGCCGATCTACGGCATGCCGATCCTCGACGTGGAGAAGGCCAAGACCGTGCTCTTCATCAAGCGCGGCATGGGCTCGGGCTATGCCGGCGTCGAGAACGAGGTCTTCTTCCGCGACAACACGATGATGCTCTTCGGCGACGCGAAGAAGGTCGTCGACTCGATCCTCAAGAACCTCTGATCCGGCACGGATCGGCGGGAGGCGCGGGGCGGGCAGCGATGCCCGCCCCGCTCTCGTTTCCGGAGCGGCCACCACCTTTTCGGGACGATGCTCTATAGGAGGCGCCGTGCCTGATTCCGCCGTCCCCCCGCGCGCCTTCCTCGGTGTCACCGCCTCGGTCCTCGGACGGACCTGGCGGGAGCGCTGCGCCGATGCCGTGACCCAGGGGCACGCCGCGGCGATGGTGCAGGCCCACGGGCTGCCGGATCTGCTCGCCCGCGTGCTCGCCGGACGCGGCGTGCGGCCCGATCAGGCGCAGGCCTATCTCCGCCCCCGCCTGCGCGACCTCCTGCCGGATCCGGACAGCCTGGTCGACATGTCGCTCGCGGCCAAGCGCATCGCCCGCGCGGTCCGCCGCGGGGAGATCGTCGCCGTGTTCGGCGATTACGACGTGGACGGCGCGGCGAGCGCGGCCCTGCTCGCCGGCTACCTGCGCGGCCTCGGCGTGCCCGCCCGCATCCACATCCCCGACCGCATCACGGAGGGCTACGGCCCCAACGTCGCGGCGGTGCGCGGCCTCGCCGCCGAGGGGGCGACGCTCCTCGTCTGCGTCGATTGCGGAACGAGCGGGCACGGCCCCCTGGAGGAGGCGGAGAAGCTCGGCCTCGACGTTCTGGTGCTCGACCACCACGCCGCCCCGGAGATCCTGCCGCCGGTGCGGGCCCTGGTGAACCCGAACCGGCTCGACGACCTCTCCGGCCTCGGCCATCTCTGCGCGGCGGGCGTCGTCTTCCTCACCCTCGTCGCCGTGAACCGGCTCCTGCGGCAGGAGGGCTTCTTCGGGGGCGGCCTCTCCGAGCCGACGCTCACCGACGCCCTCGACCTCGTGGCGCTCGCCACCGTCGCCGACGTCGTTCCGCTCACCGGCCTCAACCGCGCCTTCGTCGTCCAGGGCCTCGCGGTGATGCGGGCGCGCGGGCGCACCGGGCTCGCCGCCCTGCTCGACGCCGCCTCCCTGGACGGACCGCCGGAGGCCTGGCATCTCGGCTACCTGCTCGGGCCGCGCATCAATGCGGGCGGGCGCATCGGCGACGCGAGCCTCGGCGCCCGGCTCCTCACCACGGACGACCCGATCGAGGCCGTGCGCGTGGCGGCCGAGCTCGACCGGCTCAACCGCGAGCGCCAGATCATCGAGGCGCAGGCGGTGGCCGATGCCGAGGCGGCCATGGACCGCCTGCTCGGCCTCGATCCGGACCGGCCCGTCCTGGTGGCGGGAAGCGCCGACTGGCATCCGGGCGTGGTCGGCCTGATCGCGGCGCGCCTCAAGGAGCGCTTCGGCCGCCCCGCCTTCGCCTTCGCCCTGCGCCCGGACGGCACTGCGACGGGCTCGGGCCGCTCGGTCCCCGGTGCCGATCTCGGCCGCGCCGTGCGGCTCTGCGTGGAGGCGGGCCTCGCGGCCAAGGGCGGCGGCCACGCCATGGCCGCCGGCGTGACGCTGACGGGCACCGACCTCTCGCGCTTCGAGGCCCGGCTCACCGAATGCCTCGGCGCCGCCGTGGCGCAGGCGCGGGCGCTCGACGCGCTCCTCGTGGATGCGAGCCTCAGCGCGGGAGGCGCCACCGCCGAGACGGTCCGGCTGATCGGCGCCGCCGGCCCGTTCGGGCAGGGCGCGCCGGATCCGGTCTTCGCCCTGCCGAACCACCGCATCGTCGATGCGGGCGTCGTCGGCACCGGGCACGTGCGCGCCCGCCTGCGCAGCCGGGACGGGCAGACCATCGGCGCGATCAGCTTCCGCAGCGCGCAGAGCCCGCTGGGCCTCGCCATCCTCAACGGGATCGGCCGCGAGTGCCACCTGGCCGGCACCCTCTCCTGCGACCGCTGGCGCGGGGTCGAGCGTGCACAGTTGCGGATCTGCGACCTCGCTCCGTCCGACCGGGCGGAATGAGCGGATCGGGCGCGAAGCCCTGTTGACACCCACGCAACCCCTCACCATAAGAGCCCCGCGGCCCGGACGGGCTGCTGTTTGGGGGAATGTCCCGAGCGGCAAAGGGGGCGGACTGTAAATCCGCTGCGTAAGCTTCGTAGGTTCGAGTCCTACTTCCCCCACCAAACAATACCCACATCGCGAGAGACCACGAGACGGGCCGAGAGCTTGGCCAGCTTCTCAAGAGCACGAAGCTGTGCTACGAGGTGTCTCACGCGGGTGTAGCTCAATGGTAGAGCAGCAGCCTTCCAAGCTGAATACGAGGGTTCGATTCCCTTCACCCGCTCCAACACGCTCCTCCGACCCTGAAATGCCGCCGCGGGCCGGCTTCTCCCATCGGCGGCTCGAACCGTGTCCCGCCCTCGCGAGCGCGCGGCCGAGCGTTCCGCCCGCCTGACGCTGCCCAGTATCGCGCGGGCCGCCTCGAAGCGGACCTCCCCGGTCTCGCAGGTCTTGCAGATCGCCCCGGGATAGCGGCCGCCGATCACCGTCTCGGCGAACAGGCCCGACTTGAAGCGCGGCGCCGCCTCGGTCTCGACCGCGAGCCGGTCGTGCGGGCCGAATCGCACCGGCCCGAGGGGTGCCCGGATCGAGGCGCCCTGGCTCGTGCTCCGCAGGACCGCGCGCAGGCGGGCGTACCGGCCGAGCGGCGTCGCGTGCAGCCCGGCCAGGGCCTCGGCATCGCTCTCTCCTGCCACGGGCGCGCGCCGCAGAACGACGGTGCAGGTCTCCTGCGTGCGGCGGCAGGCCGGCGTCCGGCAGACGATAGGGCTCGGATCGTCGTCCGCGTCCTCCAGCGCCCCACCCGAACCTGCTGCCGACCTTCTTCGAGGAGGATCCGGCCAAGGCCGGGCTGGGCCGCAGCTTCGTGAAGAAGCCCCTCTACGGGCGCGAGGGCGCCAACGTCCTGATTGTGCGGGACGGCGCGGTGGCGGAGCGCCGCGACGGGCCCTGCGGCGCCGAGGGGCATGTGCGGCAGGCGCTGGCCGAGCTGCCCGGCTTCGACGGGCGCCGCGCCCTCGTCGGCAGCTGAATCGTGGGCGACGCGCCGGCCGGCCTGTGCCTGCGCGAGGCCGGCGGCCTCATCCCGGGCCCGTTTCGTGCCCCACCGGATCGAGGCATGATCCGCACGCCCTACCGGCGCTTGCCCCCGCCGCCCTTGTAGCGGGGCTTCTGCCCGCCGATGCCCTGCGTGGAGCGCGCCTTCGGCCGCTCCTGCCAGACGGGGGCGCCGACCGGCAATTCGCGGTCGGTGCCGGGTCCCATATTGTCGAGGTCGGGCTTGGAGATGCGCGTGCCGCTCCCGCGCGGGGCCTTGCGCCCGAACTTGCCGGCCTCGCGCTCCACGTCGTCCTGGCGTGCCATGGGATCGTCGGAGACCATGAGCTCGGTGGCCTGGAGACGCTTCAGCTCGTCGCGCAGCCGCGCCGCCTCCTCGAAGTCGAGATCGGCGGCGGCCGTGCGCATGCGCTTCTCCAGATCGGCCATCACCGCCTTCAGGTTGTGGCCCACCGTGATCGCGTCCCTGGCGAGGCCGGTATCCACCTGGACGTGGTCGCGCTCGAACACGCTGTTCAGGATGTCCGAGATGCCTCGCTTCACGCTCTGGGGCGTGATGCCGTGCTCCGCGTTGTAGGCGAGCTGCTTGGTGCGGCGGCGCTCGGTCTCGGCCATCGCCCGCTCCATCGAGCCGGTCACTTGGTCCGCGTAGAGGATACAGCGCGCCTCGGCGTTGCGGGCGGCGCGGCCGATGGTCTGGACGAGGGAGGTCTCCGAGCGCAGGAAGCCCTCCTTGTCCGCGTCGAGGATCGCCACCAGCGCGCATTCCGGGATGTCGAGGCCCTCGCGCAGCAGGTTGATGCCGATGAGCACGTCGAAGGCGCCGAGCCGCAGGTCGCGGATGATCTCGATGCGCTCCAGGGTGTCGATGTCGGAGTGCATGTAGCGCACCCGGACCGAGTTCTCGTGCAGGTACTCGGTGAGGTCCTCCGCCATGCGCTTGGTGAGCGTGGTGACCAGCGTCCGGTAGCCGGCCTGGGCGACCTCGCGCACCTCGCCGAGCAGGTCGTCCACCTGGGATCGGGCGGGCCGGATCTCGATCACCGGATCGACGAGGCCCGTGGGGCGGATCACCTGCTCGGCGAAGACGCCGCCGGTCTGCTCCATCTCCCATTTGCCGGGCGTGGCCGAGACGTGGACCGATTGCGGCCGCATCGCGTCCCACTCCTCGAAGCGCAGGGGGCGGTTGTCGAGGCAGGAGGGCAGGCGGAAGCCGTACTCGGCGAGCGTCGCCTTGCGGCGGAAGTCGCCCCGGTACATGCCGCCGATCTGGGGCACGGTGACGTGGCTCTCGTCGGTGAAGACGAGGGCGTTGTCGGGCAGGTACTCGAACAGGGTCGGCGGCGGCTCTCCGGGCTTGCGGCCGGTGAGGTAGCGCGAATAGTTCTCGATGCCGTTGCAGGAGCCGGTGGCCTCGATCATCTCGATGTCGAAGGTGCAGCGCTGGTCGATGCGCTGCGCCTCGATGAGCCGGCCCATCCGGGTCAGCTCGTCGATGCGGCCCTTCAGCTCGTGCTTGATGCCCTTGATCGCCTGCTGCAGCGTCGGGCGCGGCGTGACGTAGTGCGAGTTGGCGTAGATCTTCACGAACTTGAGTTCGGAGATGGTCTTGCCGGTGAGCGGATCGAACTCGACGATCTTCTCGATCTCGTCGCCGAACAGGCCGATGCGCCAGCCGCGGTCTTCCAAGTGGGCCGGCCACAATTCGATCGTGTCGCCGCGCACCCGGAAGGTGCCGCGGGCGAAATCGGACTGGATGCGCTTGTATTGCAGGGCCACGAGGTCGGCGATGAGCTGGCGCTGCTCGATGCGCTCGCCGAGGCTCACCGTGAACGACATCGCCGTGTAGGTCTCGACCGAGCCGATACCGTAGATGCACGAGACCGAGGCGACGATGATGACGTCGTCGCGCTCCAGCAGCGCGCGCGTGGCCGCGTGGCGCATGCGGTCGATCTGCTCGTTGATCGAGCTCTCCTTCTCGATGAAGGTGTCCGAGCGCGGCACGTAGGCCTCGGGCTGGTAATAGTCGTAGTAGGAGACGAAATACTCCACCGCGTTGTCGGGGAAGAAGCTCTTGAACTCCCCGTAGAGCTGCGCGGCGAGCGTCTTGTTCGGCGCGAGGATCAGGGCGGGGCGCTGCGTCGCCTCGATGATCTTGGCCATGGTGAAGGTCTTGCCCGAGCCGGTCACGCCGAGCAGCACTTGATCGCGCTCGTGCGCCTGCACGCCCTTCACGAGTTCGGCGATGGCGGTGGGCTGGTCGCCGGCCGGCTCGAAATCCGACTTCATCGTGAAATGGACGCCGCCCTCGCTCTTCTGCGGGCGCTCGGGCCGGTGCGGCACCCAGGCCTCGCCGTTCTTGAACAGCGGGTTGCCCTCGGTGAGCAGACGCTCCAGGGCGGCCACGGTGGCCGAGGCGCCCCCCGGATCGAGGGGGGCCTGATCGGGCGCGCCCTCCGGTGCCGGCCCGTCCTCGGGGGGCGTCAGGCCGAGCGCCTGGGCGAGGCGCGGATCGACCTCGGCGCCGGGCGCCACGGTGAAGCCCGCCTGCGGGGCCTCGCCGAAGCCGGACGCGCCGGACTTCTTGCGCCCGCGCTTCGGCGTTCCCGGGCGCGCGGGCTCCGGCAAACGGTTCCGGTTCAGCGCCGGGTTCAGCAACTCGGCCAGGAACGGATCGAGGGGCTGAAGCTCGGGCTTGTCGGCCTTGGCCGGGTTCGCCACGTGGCGTGGCTTGCGGGGAATCGCCATGTCCCGAATATGGCGCGCGGACCCGCCCGACGGAAGGTTGGCCGGCGCTTTCCCGGGCCGCCGCGCGCGCGATCCGCCTGCGGCGCGATCACTCGCCCCGGCGGGCGGGGATTGCCGGAGAACCGGTTTCCCCTTTCCCGCGCCGTGCTCTAGACCTCGCCCCCGTCGCCGCCCGCTCCGCGGCGCCGCCGAGGGAGGCCGAACCCGTGGATCCAGCCCCGTTGGACGACGCTCCGCCCGAGGCCGAGGGCGGCCATCTCGACGTGCTGGTGGTGGGTGCCGGCATCTCCGGGATCAGCGCGGGCTACTACCTGCAGACCCGCTGCCCCGGAAAGAGCTACGCCATCCTCGAAGCGCGGGACGCCATCGGCGGGACCTGGGACCTGTTCCGCTATCCCGGCCTACGCTCGGATTCCGACCTCTACACCTTCGGCTTCAGCTTCAAGCCCTGGACCGAGGACCGGGCCATCGCCGACGGGGCCTCGATCCTGCGCTACCTGCGCGAGACGGCCGCCGCCTTCGGCATCGACCGCCGGATCCGCTACCGCGAGCGCGTCGTCGCCGCGGCCTGGGACGGCGCGGCGGCGCGCTGGAGCGTCACGGTCGAGGCCGGGCCGGAGCGCCGCCCCCGCCGCTACACCTGCGGGTTCCTCTACGTCTGCGCGGGCTACTTCGATTACGAGGCGGGCTACCGGCCCGCGTGGGAGGGAACGGAGCGCTTCGCGGGCCGCATCGTGCACCCGCAGGCCTGGCCGGAGGATCTCGACCATGCGGGCCGCCGCGTGGTGGTGATCGGCAGCGGCGCCACCGCCGTCACCCTGGTGCCGGAACTGGCCAGGACCGCGGCGCACGTGACCATGCTCCAGCGCTCGCCCACCTACATGATGTCGCTGCCCTCGCGGGACGCCGTGGCGGCCTGGCTCCGGCGCCGCCTGCCCGGGCGCCTCGCCTACGGCCTCGCCCGCTGGAAGAACCTCGCCGTGGGCATGGTCTTCTACCAGCTCGCCCGCCGCAAGCCGGCGCTCGCCACCGCCAAGATCCTCGGCGCGGTGCGCGCCCAGCTCGGGCCGGACTACGACGTCGCCACCCATTTCACCCCGCGCTACAAGCCCTGGGACCAGCGCGTCTGCCTCGTGCCGGACGGGGACTTCTTCAAGGCGGTCAAGGCCGGTCGCGCCTCCGTGGAGACGGACACGATCCGGCGCTTCACCGAGACGGGCCTCGAACTCGAATCCGGCCGCCGGCTGGAGGCCGACATCGTCGTCACCGCCACCGGCCTCCAGCTGAAGCTGATGGGCGGGATCGCCCTCACCGTGGACGGCGTCGCGCCGGACCCCGCCCGCACCTTCCTCTACAAGGGGATGATGCTGAGCGACGTGCCGAACCTTGCCCTCGCCATCGGCTACACCAACGCCTCGTGGACGCTGAAATGCGAGCTGACGGCGCGCTTCGTCTGCCGGGTGATCCGCCGGATGGACGCGCAGGGCCAGCGCTGGTGCGTGCCCCGGCGCGGGGGCGCGCAGGGCGAGGAGCCGCTGATCGGCTTCACCTCCGGCTACATCCAGCGGGCGGCCCATCTCCTGCCCAAGCAGGGCGCGAGCCGGCCGTGGAAGCTCTACCAGAACTACGCCCTGGACCTCGCGACCCTGGGTTACGGACGCATCGCCGACGGCACGCTGCAGTTCGGCGGC
This sequence comes from Methylobacteriaceae bacterium, assembly GCA_947444195.1. Lineage (GTDB taxonomy): Bacteria > Pseudomonadota > Alphaproteobacteria > Rhizobiales > Beijerinckiaceae > Methylobacterium. Next base: position 68,848 of record CANEZL010000003.1, read on the forward strand.
GCGCGGGAGAGACGGGCGGCCTGACAGCCCCGCTGAAACCCTCCCCAGGCTCGCGGGTTCGCTCTCAGAAGGCGATCCGAAACGAACGGTGGGGCCGGGAGGGGTGATGGACGAGCGCAGGAAATCCGATCCGCACGCGGCGACGCCGTTGCCGCTCCCCGAGGAACCCTCGGACCCGCCCGCCCTGCCGCCCTCGGGACGCAGGAACCCCGCGCCCGAGCGACCGCAAGGCTCAGCCGCGCCCGCGGGCGCGGTCACGTTCGAGGACATCCGCGAGCGCGCCTACGAACTCTGGGAGCGCAACCATCGGCCCGAGGGGATGGAGATGCAGTTCTGGCTCGTGGCCGAGCGCGAATTGCGGGCCGAGCGCGAGCGCCGGGTCGACGCCAAGGCATCCGGCGACCCTGTCAGCGAGCCGGCGAAGGGCCCCGACGCCTGAACCCGCGGGCCCCGGCACGAGGCGGACGCGGAGCAGCCCCGCGACCGAGCGGAGGTGAATTTTCTTTCCGAGGCCGGGCAAAACCGGAAACGATCGAGGAACTTTTGCACCGAGGGGATGGTTCTCCGCCCGAGAAATTCTGGAGGAGACAAGCCTGATGAAGATGACCGGTTTCGCCAGCGCGCTCGCCATCGTGGCCTTCACCGCGAGCACGGCGCTCGCCGCGCCCTGCAACACGGGCTCCACCAAGGGCAAGACGCCGGAGGATTCGGCGATGCAGGGCAAGAGCTCGGCCGCCGACAATTCCAGCAAGAATCTCGCCGGCGGCCAGCAGCCCGCCTCGCCGGGCACCGTGGGCGCCATGAACAATGCCGGCGCGAACCAGGGCCTCGGCGAGAAGCAGGGCTCCATGGCGAGCAACGACAAGAGCTCGGGCGCGGACGGCTCCAGCAAGAACCTCGCCGGCGGCCAGCAGCCCGCCTCGCCGGGCACGGTCGGCGCCATGAACAATGCCGGCGCGGACCAGAAGCTCGGCAAGGCCGGCGACGACTGCTGAGACCGCTCTCCCCCGAGGGCGTCGTGAGGCCGGTGGCTCCGCCACCGGCCTTTCTCGTTTCAGGACTCTTTTCGGCTGGCCGGTGGGCCGCCGGCCGCCGAGGCGATCCACCGGGACCGGTCTCGTACCCAATCCGATCGATCCCTTCGGGACGGCGGATCTGGGTTTCGCTCATGCGCCGCGCGGGCTCGGTCGATACGATCTCCGCTTCGATCGAGCGGAGATCGTGTCAGAGGTCGCCCGGCACCCCGTAGCTCGGGGCGGCGGAGGGGTCGCGGGCCCGGGTCACGTAATCCTCGAGCTGCGGCTTGTAGCGCTCCCAGAGGTCGGCGAGCCCGGCGATCGGGCAGTCCTCGGTCCAGTCGACCCGGAGGTCGGCCACGGGCCAGGAGACGTCCCGCACCAGTACCATGCCGGCCGAGTGCACGGGGCCGGCCTCGCCGCCCGCCGCGAGCGCGGCCCGCATCGCCGCGATCAGGCGGTCGCCGAGGGGGCCGGTCGCGCGCCCGAAGGTGTCGACCATCGCCTGGGGCACGCCCGGATCGGCGAGCATGTTGCCGCCGCACGCCACGTTCGGTCCCCGCGCCTCCGCCCAGGTGCCGAGCGCCCGCGGCCCCGAATGGATCGCCGAGCCGCCCTGCCCGTCCACCACCAGAACCTGGCGGAACTCCATGTGCGGCGCCGAGCCGCGCAGCACCGCGATCACCTGTTCGGCGCTCGCGCCGAGGCGGAGCAGGTCGAGGGCCCGGGCGCCGAGGGAGGGGTCGGTGACGTTCTGGCTGGCCACCGCGCCGACGCCCGCGCGGGCATGGGCGCAGCGTGCGGCCACGGCTGGGGAGGAGGAGGAGACCGCCACGCCGAACATGCCGGTTTCGGCGCAGCGCGCCGCGATCGAGAAGGTCATGCCGCGTCGTCCGGGATCACGGCGGTGCCGTCGATCTCGACGAGCCATTCGGGCCGCGCCAGGGCTTGCACGACGAGCCCCGTCGAGACCGGGTGCACGCCGCGGATGTACTCGCCCATGGTGCGGTAGACCGCCTCGCGGTGGCGCACGTCGGTGATGTAGACCACGACCTTCACCAGATGCTCCATGCGGCCGCCGCACTCCTCGATGAGCTGGCGGATGTTCTGCATGACCTTGTGGGTCTGCTCCACGGGATCGTGGCTGTCGATGTTCTTGGCCGTGTCGAGGTCCTGCGGGCACTGGCCGCGCAGGTAGACCGTGCGGCCGCCGCGGGTGACGACCGCCTGGCAGAGGTCGTTGTCGAGCTTCTGCTCCGGATAGGTCTCCTTGGTGTTGAACGTTCGGATCCGCGTGTGCGCCATCGGGGTCTCCATCAAGGATCGAGTGAGTTGAGGCTTACTGACGTCTCGTAAGGTATCGGGCCGAAGGGTTCGGTCCTGCTCGCGCCGCTGTCATTCCGGGGCGCCGTGGGCGAATTCGGAATCCACGAACACCGGAAAGCCTCGTCCCGACACTCCGGTATTCCTGGATCCCCGGCTCCGCTTCGCGGCCCCGGGATGACGGCGTGCGGGCGGCACCGAAGGGATCAGCCGGAAACGGCGTGACAGGCGGAATATCCCGGTTCTGGCGGCCGATCCGCGGGTCCCCGCTCCGCACGGATCTCTGGAGAGGGGGGCAGTGCGGTTCGCGCCGGACCCTCGAAGCGGCGAACCAGGATGCCGCCTCAGGCGGCCGCCTCGCGGCCCGCGCTCCGGTGGTAGGCGAGGTAGCGGCGCTGGGTGGCGATGTGGTCGGCGATGTAGGCCGCATCGTGCCAGACGCCCCAGATGAAGCTCGAGCCCCGCCGCGACTGCCAGGGCAGGCCCAGGAAGTAGATGCCGGGCTCCGACGAGACGCCGCGCTGGTGCCGCGGCTTGCCCGCCGCGTCGAAGGCGTCGACGGCGAGCCAGCCGTAATCCGAGGCGAAGCCCGTCGCCCAGACGATGGTGGCGATTCCCGCCTCGGCGAGATCGAGGCTGCGGATCGGGTCGCTCACGCAGGGCGAGTCCGGCACGATGGCCCGGGCGTCGGGGTCCTCGGGCAGGTCGAGCCCGTTGCGGGCGACGTAGGCGTCGGCCTCGTCGAGGACCGAGAGGTAGTTCGCGTCACCGCGGGCGAGGTTGTCCACGAGGTCCGGCGCGAAGGCGAGCACCCCGTCGCGGCAGGACTCGGTACGGCCCACGAGGCGCATCCCCTGCGCGGCGAGCCGCCGGAAATCGACGGTCTCGCCGCCGCGCGCGCCGCTGACCGCGATGGTCACGTGCTCCGTGCCGGGGCCGGGGGCCGCCAGATCCCACTTGCCGAGCACGCCGAGCCACCAGCAGAAGTCGCGCCCGCGATAGGCGCGGGGCGGCCGGTCGTGCGGGCCGACCGAGAGGTAGACCGTCCGGCCCGCCCGCATCAGCTCGTCCGCGATCTGCCCCCCCGAGGAGCCCGCGCCGACGACGAGCACGGCGCCCTCCGCGAGCTGGCCGGGATTGCGGTAGCCGCTCGAATGGATCTGCGTGAGGCCCGGCCTGTCGGGCACGAGGGGCGGGATGACCGGGTTCTGGAACGGGCCCGTGGCCGCCACCACGCTCAGGGCCTCGATCGGGCCCTGCGAGGTCTCCACCCGGAAGCCGGGGCGCCGGGCGAGCCTGCGGACGTCGCGCACCTCCACGCCGCAGCGGACGGGCGCGTCGATCATCCGGGCATAGGCCTCGAAATAGTCCGCCACCTGCTCCTTGCCGACGAAGGCGTCCGGGGAGGTGCCCGGGAATTCCAGGCCCGGGAAGCGGTCGTGCCAGGCGGGGCCGTTGGCCACCAGGGAATCCCAGCGCCCGGAGCGCCAGCGCTCGGCGATCCGGTGCCGTTCGAGCACGAGATGCGCGACGCCGCACCGGCTCAGGTGCTCGCTCATGGCCACGCCCGCCTGGCCGGCCCCGACGACCAGCGTATCCACCGTCTCGACAGACATGGTCGGCTCTTCCAGTATCGATCGCCCGAGAAACGTCGACCGGCACGTTATCTATCGGGCCCCGGGGCGCCCATTACGTTTCGGCTCGGCCGTGCTTCGGTTTTCCCGAAATGCGGCGCCCGGCTCCGCTCTCAGGCCGCCAGCCGGTCGAGGAGGCGGTCCATCATGGCGTCGCAGGCGGCGAGCTGGGAGAGCGCCACGAACTCGTCGGGCCTGTGGCCCTGGTCCATCGAGCCGGGGCCGCAGACGAGGGTCGGCGTGCCGAGACGGTCCGAGAACAGCCCGCCCTCCGTGCCGAAGGCCACCTTGTGGGTCTCGCCCGAGCCGACCAGGGCGGCGAGGAACGCCACGGCCTCCGAGTCGACCGGCGTCGCGAGGCCCGGATAGGCGTTGAGCCGCTCGAAAGCGATGCGGGCCTCGGGGAACTCCGCCTGCCGCGCGGCGGCGATCCGCGCGCCCTCCGCCATCAGCCGGTCGAGGATCGCCTCGGGATCGTCGGCGGCGACGGTCCGGATCTCGAAATCGAGGGTGCAGCGGTTCGGCACGATGTTGAGCGCGGTGCCGCCCGCGATCTGCCCCACATGGATCGTCGTGTAGGGCACCGCGTAGTCGGGATCGCGCGCGCCGCTCGCGGCGAGGGCGTCCTGCCCGGCCCGGAGCGTGCCGACGAAGTCGCAGGCGAGGTGGATCGCGTTCAGCGCCCGCGGCGCGAGCGCCGAGTGGCCGGCGACCCCGCAGCAGGTGGCGCGGGCGGCGAGCTTGCCCTTGTGGCCGGTGGCGATCCGCATCCCCGTGGGCTCGCCGACGATCGCGAGGCGCGGCCGGAAGCCCCGGGCGGCGAGCCGGTCGATCAGGGAGCGCACGCCGACGCAGCCTATCTCCTCGTCGTGGCTGAGGGCGAGGTGGAGGGGCACCGCGAGGTCCCGGCCCGCCGCCCGCGCGGCGAGCGCCAGCGCCGCAGCGACGAAGCCCTTCATGTCGGCGGTGCCGCGGCCGTATGCGCGGCCCTCCGCGACGCGCAGGCGGAACGGATCGCTCGTCCAGTCCTGCCCGGCGACGGGCACCACGTCGGTATGGCCGGACAGCATCACGCCGGGGCGGTCGGCGGGCCCGATCGTGGCGAAGAGGTTGGCCTTGCGCCCGTCCTCGGCCTCGACGATCTCGCTCGCGACCCCGCGCTCGGCGAGGAACGCGCGCACGAAGTCGATGAGCGGCCGGTTCGGGTCCCGGCTCACCGTCTCGAACGCGACCAGCCGGTCGAGCAGCGTCAGCGTGTCCATCGGTCTCGCTCTCCGGGCCGGTCCGCGGGCCTTTGAATGTCGAAGCGTTGCGAGCCGAACGCGAACCGCTACGCGCCCCCTCTCCCATAGGGAGAGGGTTGGGGTGAGGGGTATGACGCTTCAGGACTGCGCACGCGGCCGACGCGCGTTCAGTACCGCTCCCAACCCGGCCAAGTCATACCCCTCACCCTGTCCCTCTCCCTATGGGAGAGGGGACCCGCGCCCGCACCTTGAGCGCCGGATCACAGATAGAGATGCCGCACGGCGTCCGTGTCGAGGAGTTCGCGCGCCGAGCCCGTCGCCACGACGCGGCCCTTCACCAGCATGATGCCCCGGTGGGCGATCGAGAGGGCGGTCTCGGCGTTCTGCTCGATGAGCAGGACCGTGGTGCCGCGCCGGTTCACCTCGGCCACCGTGTCGAAATACTCGTCGATCAGCTTGGGCGAGAGCCCGAGGGAGGGCTCGTCCATGACGACGAGGCGCGGCTTGCCGATCAGCGCGCGGGCGAGCGCCACCATCGCCTGCTCGCCGCCCGAGAGCGTGCCGGCCCGCTGGCCGATGCGCTCGCGCACCCGGGGGAACAGGTCCAGCATCTCCTCCAGCCGGGCCGCGAAGTCGCCCGCGGCGCGCTGCGCCTCGAAGCCCAGGCGGATGTTGTCGCGGACCGTGATGTCGGCGAAGAGCCTGCGTCCCTCCGGCACGAAGCCGACGCCGAGCCCGCTCAGCGCCTCGGTGCGCAGGCCCGCGATGTCCCGGCCCATCATCGTGACGCGCCCGCGCGCCAGCGGCAGCAGCCCCGACAGGGCACGGAAGGTCGTGGTCTTGCCGGCGCCGTTGGGGCCCAGGATGCAGACGAGCTCGCCCTCCCCCACCCGGAAGGAGACGTCGCGCAGCATCGCCACCGCGCCGTAATTGGTGTCGACGTGCTCAAGCGCGAGCATGCTGGGCCGCCTTTCTGCCGAGATAGGCCTCCTGCACGCGGGGGATCTTCCGCACCTCCTCGTAGGGGCCGTCGGCGAGCTTCTGGCCGTAATCGAGCACCAGCACGCGGTGCGGCAGCGCGGCGACGAGGCGCATGTCGTGCTCGATGATCATCAGCGCGAGGTCGGGCCGGGCGGCGCAGATCGCGCGGATGTCGGCCATGAGCGCGTCGGTGTCGGCGTCGTCCATGCCCGACGAGGGCTCGTCGAGGAGCAGCACCCGGGGCTCGCTGGCGAGCGCCCGGGCGATCTCCAGGCGGCGCCGGTCGGCCTGCGGAAGCTCGGCGGCCGGGCGGTGGCGCTGGGCGTAGAGGTCGCGCGAGACGGCCTTGAGGAGGGCGGCGGCGCGCTCGGCCGCGTCGTTGAGCTCGGCCTGCGCGCGGCCGCGGCGCAGGATCGCGTCGAGGAGGCCCGACTTCATCAGCGCGTGCCGGCCGATGACCACGTTGTCGAGCACCGAGAGGTCGCCGAACAGGCGGCTCGACTGGAAGGTGCGGGCGATGCCCATGGCCACGATCCGGTGGGCGGGCAGGCCGTCGATCCGCTCGCCCGCGAGCCGCACCGCGCCGGAGGAGGGCTTGTAGAGGCCGGTGACGATGTTGAGCAGGGTCGACTTGCCGGCCCCGTTCGGGCCGATGATGCCGAGGATCTCGCCCTTCCGCAGGGTGAAGTCCACCTCGGCCATCGCCATGAGGCCGCCGAAGCGCATGGTGAGGCCCTGCCCCTCCAAGATGGTAGGCGCGCTCATCGTTCAGGCTCCGTACCGGCGCAGGCGCTGCGGGAACAGGCCCTGCGGGCGGATCATCAGGAAGGCGATCACCGTCACGCCGAAGAACAGGATCCGGTAGTCGGAGAAGGCGCGCAGCTTCTCCGGCAGCAGCGTGAGCAGGAAGGCGCCGACGATGACGCCGAGCGTGTTGTCCATGCCGCCCGCGATGACCATCGTCATGATGGTCACCGAGACGAGGAAGGTGAAATTGTCGGGCGAGATGAAGCCCACGTAGAAGGCGTAGATCGTGCCCGCGAACCCGGCCAGGAACGCGTCCACCGCGAAGGCCAGGACCTTGTACCAGGTGGCGTTGATGCCCTGGCAGCGCGCTGCGAGCTCGTCCGCCCTGAGCGCGTTCCAGGCGAGGCCGACGCGCGAATCGTGCACCCGCCGGGCGAACAGGATCGCGATCCCGACGAGCAGCGCCGAGAGGTAGTAGAAGTTCGCCTGCGCGGGCAGGTCGTAGCCGAGGATCACCAGCGGCGACGCGAAGGAGTGCCCGAACAGCTCGGGCGCCGGGATGCCGACGAGGCCGTTCGGGCCGCCGGTGAATTCGAGGTTGTTCAGGAGCTGGTGGATCACCACCCCGAAGGCGATCGTGACGAGGGCGAGGTAGCTGTCCCGCGTGCGCATGGAGGGCACGCCGAGGAGGAAGCCGAAGACCGTGGCGACGACCGCCGCGGCCGGCAGCGCCAGCCAGAAGCTGACGTCCCAGTTGACCGCCAGCAGCGCCGAGGCATAGGCGCCGATGCCGTAGGAGGCGCCCGTGGCGAAGTTCGGGATGTTGGCGCTGCCGAGCTGGAAGTTCAGCGCCAGCGCCAGCACCGCGTAGAGCTGCGCGAGCACGAGGAGGTGGAGCGCGTAGGTGCTCTTCTCCAGGACGAAGGGGAAGGCCAGCACGATGGCGAGGCCGAGCAGGGCGGCCAAGCGCGCCTGATCGGCGAAGGCCGCCTCGATCCGCGCCTCCAGCGCCGGCCGCCGCTGCATGGCGACGAGGGCCGCACCGAAGAGGGCGAGCATCGCCACCACGACGCGCCAGTCCTCGGCGAGCAGGAACTGGCGCAGGAACAGCGCCCCGGCGAGCTCGATCGCCGCCACCAGGGCGATGGCGCGGGGGGCGGCGACCACGGGGGCGGCGACGTCCGCGGGGGTGAGGTTCGATGCGGGGTTCGATGCGGACATCGTCTCAGACCTTCTCGACGACCGTGCGGCCCAGGAGCCCGCTCGGTCGGAAGACCAGCACGGCGATCACCAGCAGGAACACGAAGACCAGCCGGTAGGAGGCGCCGTTCGGGACGGTGGCCTGGACCAGGGTGTCGATGCCGGCGATGAGCAGGCTGCCGATGATGGCGCCCGGCATCGAGCCGAGCCCGCCCGCCACCGCCGCGGAGAATCCGATGAGCCCCACATCGACGCTGAAATCGAAGCGGACGATGCCCGCGTAGCCCGCGAAGAACAGGCCGCCCACCGCGCCGATGGCGGAGGCGATGAAGAAGGTGAGGCGGAAGATCCGCTCCGGCGAGATCGCCATGAGGCGGGCGGCATCCCGGTCCTGCGAGACCGCCCGGATGTGCAGGCCGAGCCGGGTCCGGCCGAGGACGAGGAAGAGGCCGCCCACGCACAGGACCGAGACCGCGATCGCCACGAGGTTGAACAGGGGCACGGCGGTGCCGAACAGGTCGACGCTGCCGGTGACGAGGCGCGGGATGGCGTGGGGGTTCGAGCCGTTCGGGAAGAGGTGCCGGATCAGCTCGCGCAGCACGATGCCCAGCGCCACCGTGGCCACCAGGGCCATCATGGCCGGGGCGTTGCGGAAGCGCCGGATGATCCCGGCATAGAGGATGCCCCCGAGGAAGCCCGTCGCCACGATGGCGAGGAGGGCCGCCAATGCGAAGCCGGCCTGGAACGGGGCGCCGCCGAGGGCTCCGGCGAGGGCCGGCACGATGGCGAGCGCCAGGAACGGCGCCGTCAGCGCCACGTCGGCGTGCGAGAAGTGGATGATGTTGAGCACCCCGAAGAGCAGGCTGAACCCCACGGCGATGAGGGCGTAGATCGCGCCGAGGGTGGCGAGGTTCAGAAGCTGCTGTGCGACCTGCGCGGCCATGTGCCCCCCGTGCGATCTGCGGCCGGCCCGACGGCGTCACCGACTCTTCACACGAACCGTAGACCGGAGCGGGGCCGGACAGGGGTCGAATTTTTTGAAGCCGGGCTTCGTCGGACCGGAAGGACAGCGCGGCGGCTGCTTCGGAAAAAGAACGCCCAGGCTTCCAAAGATCCGATTTGCCTGGCGTTTCGAAGGACGGATGCTTGAGCGTGGGCGGATGGAGCGCCCGCAGCCGAGGGGCCCGCCGGGGCGTCTTTTTCAGGAGGGGACAATGCGTTCTGGTTCGAGGCTTCCTGCCCGCCCGCTCGGGGCCGTCCGCGCTCTGCTGGCCGCCGCCATCCTCTCGGGAAGCGCGGGCCTCGCCGCGGCGCAGGAGAGCGTGAAGATCGGCTTCATCGGTCCGCTCTCGGGCGGCAACGCCCAGCAGGGCCTCTCGGCCCGCAACGGATTCCAGCTCGCGATCGACCAAGCCAACGCCGCGGGCCTGCCCTTCAAGATCGAGCCCGTCATCCTGGACGATGCCGCCAATCCGCAGACCGGCGTCTCCGCCGCCCTGAAGCTCACGAACGACGGCAAGGTCGTGGCGGCCACCGGCCACTGGAACAGCGGCGTGGCGCTCGCCACCATTCCGGTCTTCCAGCGCGCGGGCGTGCCCTTCATCGTCTGGGGCGCGATCTCGCCGAAGATCACCGAGCGCAACAACCCGATGGTGTCCCGGGTGGTGACGACGCTCGTCAACACCAACGAGCCGCTCGCCGCCTGGGCGGCGCAGACTGTCGGCAAGTCCATCGCCATCGTCTCCGACACCAGCGATTACGGGGCGGCCAACACCAAGAACTTCGAGAAGTTCTACACCGCGGCCGGCGGCAAGATCGTCGCCACGGAGGCCGCGCCGGTCGGCACCACCGATTTCCGCGCGCTGCTCACCAAGATCAAGGCCCTGTCGCCGGACGCGGTCTATTTCGGCGGCGTCGTCACGGAGGCGGGCCTCGTGCGCCAGCAGATGGCCGAGCTCGGGATGACCATGCCGATGATCGGCGTGGACGGCTTCCACGACGCCGACTTCATCAAGATCGCCGGCCCGGCCGCCGAGGGCACCGTCGCCGGCATCGTCAAGGAGAAGGGCAACCCGCAGCTCGCCAAGCTGACGCAGGACTACCAGGCGGCCAAGTTCGCCGAGCCATCGACCACCTACACCAAGAACGCCTACGACGCGGCCAACATCATCGTCGCGGCGCTGAAGAAGGCCGGCACGAAGGACAAGGCCGCCATCGCCAAGGCGATCCGCGAGACCCAGTACGACGGCGCCATGGGGCATACGAGCTTCGACGAGAACGGCCAGACCAAGCTCCCGGTCGAGCTCGAGCTGCGCACCGTGAAGAACGGCGCCTGGACCGCGCGGTAGAGCGCGCCGCCGAAGCGGGGGCCGGTTCGGCGCCGGGGAGCGCGGCTCTCTGCGCCCCGGAGCACGGCCTGCCGGGCGTGAAAAAACACGGGCTCGGCCGGTCCACGACCTGTCCGACAGGGGCCCGCGGCCACAGTTTGGTTGCGTTCCCGGAGGAATAGGCGGGCCACGCCCGCCCTCCTCTCAGATCGGTGCCCGGACCCCTTGTCCGACGACCTCGCTCCTCACGCCCGCCAGGGCGCCCATCCCGATCCGGCGCGCGAGATCGAGCGCCTGAAGGGCATTCTCCGGCAGGCCGGGATCTCCGATCCCGGGGCCGAGGCGGCCGTGGATACGGGCTTCATGTCCGGCGGCGGCGAGATGGGCGCGCTGATGCGCGCGATGGATTGGTCGCGGACCACGTTCGGCCCGGTGGAGGGCTGGAGCCAGGCCCTGCGCTCGGCGGTCAGCATCTGCCTGACCACGCGCTTCCCCGTGGTGCTCTACTACGGCCCCGAGCGGGCGCTGATCTACAACGACGCCTGGCGGCCGGTGGTCGGCGACAAGCATCCCTGGTCGTTCGGCCGCGCCGGCCACGAGGTCTGGGCCGAGATCTGGGACATCATCGGCCCGATGTTCGACACCGTGTTCGCCACCGGCGAGGCGACGTGGTCGGACGACCAGCTCCTGCCGCTGAACCGCTTCGGCTACGTCGAGGAGTGCTACTTCTACTACTCGTACAGCCCGATCCGGGGCGATCAGGGCCGCGTCGAGGGCATCTTCACGGCGGTGACCGAGACCACCCTGCGCGTGCTCGCCGACCGCCGCACGCGGCTCCTGCGCGACCTCGCCGCCCAGTCCATCGAGGCGAAGTCGACGGCGGAAGCCTACGCCATCGCCGCCGCCGTGCTGGCGGGCGACCCCCACGACGTGCCCTTCGCCCTGCTCTACACCCTCGACGGGGCCGGGGACGGACCGGTTCTCGCCGGCCGCGTCGGCCTGTCGGAGGCCGGGGCCGTCCCCGCCGGCGCCGATCCCTGGCGGCTGCGCGAGGTGGCCTCCACCGGGGAGCCCGTGCTCCTCGAAGGGCTCGACGTCACGATGCCCGGCCTGCCCACGGGGCCCTGGCCCGAGCCGCTCACCCAGGCCCGGGTCCTGCCGGTCACCGCCGGCAAGGGCGGCCGCACGGGGGGCATCGCGGTGATCGGCATCAGCCCGCGGCGGCGCTTCGACGAGCGCTACCAGACCTTCTGCGAGCAGATCGCCTCGAATCTCAGCGCCGCCGTCACCAACGCCCTCGCCTACCAGGAGGAGCGGGCCCGGGCCGAGCGGCTGGCCGAGCTCGACCGGGCGAAGACCCTGTTCTTCTCCAATGTCAGCCACGAGTTCCGCACGCCGCTGACCCTGATGCTGAGCCCCCTCGAGGAGATGCTCGCCAAGTCCGGCGAGGCTCTGCCGGGGGATGCGCGGGCGCTCGCCACGGTCGCCCACCGCAACGGCCTGCGCCTGCTGCGCCTCGTGAACGCCCTGCTCGACTTCTCCCGCGTCGAGGCCGGGCGGGCCCAGGCCACGCTGCGCCCGGTCGACCTCGCCCGCTTCACCGCGGATCTCGCGGGCAATTTCCGCTCGCTCTGCGAGCAGGCCGGGCTGACGCTCGCCGTCGATTGCCCCACCCTCGACGCCCCGGTGCCCCTCGATCCCGAGATGTGGGAGAAGGTGGTGCTCAACCTCCTCTCCAACGCCTTCAAGTTCACCTTCGAGGGCGCGATCACGGTCTCGGTCCGGCGCGCGGGGCCCTGCGCGGTGCTCACCGTGGCCGATACCGGGACCGGCATCCCCGCCGAGGAGCTTCCGCGCCTGTTCGAGCGCTTCCACCGGGTGGAGGGCGCGCGCGGGCGCACCTTCGAGGGCAGCGGCATCGGCCTCGCCCTGGTGCAGGAACTGGTGCGGCTCCACCGCGGCTCGATCCGGGTCGAGAGCGAGCCCGGCCGCGGCAGCGCCTTCCACGTCTCCCTCCCCTTCGCGCAGGCGGCCGTCACGGATCCCGCCGGGTCGGTCCCCGAGGTCTCGACCGCCGTGCGGGCGGAGGCCTTCGTGGCCGAGGCCCGCCGCTGGATGTCCGGGGACGCGGAGCCTTCACCCGCCCTCGAACCGGGGGACGAGCGGGACGCGCCGCCCCCCTACGCCGCGGTGGGGCGGATCCTGCTCGCCGACGACAACGCCGACATGCGCGAGCACGTGCGGCGGCTCCTGGCCGAGCGCGGCTACGCGGTCGAGACCGCCCCGGACGGCGCGGCGGCCCTGGCGGCTGCCCGCGAACGCCTTCCGGACCTGCTCCTCACCGACGTGATGATGCCCCATCTCGACGGTTTCGGACTGCTCGCGGCCGTGCGGGCCGACGCGGCGCTGCGCGACCTGCCCGTCATCATGCTCTCGGCGCGCGCGGGCGACGAGGCGCAGGTGGAGGGTCTCGGGGCCGGGGCGGACGACTACCTGACGAAGCCCTTCTCCGCCCGCGAACTCCTCGCCCGCGTCGGCGCCAATCTCCAGCTCTCGCGCGTGCGGCGCGAGGCGGCGGAGGCCCTGCGGCAGGCCAACGAGAGCCTGGAGGCGGAGGTCGCCAAGCGCACGGCCGAGCGCAACCGCGTCTGGGACATGACCGGCGACCTGATGGGCACGGCCGGCCTCGACGGCTTCCTGAAGGTCGTCAACCCGGCCTGGACGCGCATGCTCGGCTGGAACGGGGCGGACCTGCTCGGCCGGCCCTTCCTGGAGATCGTCCATCCGGACGACCACGCCGAGACCGCCGACGTGGTGGGCCGCCTCGCCCGGGGCGAGACGGTGACCGGCTTCGTCGACCGCGTGCGAACCCGCGCGGGCGACCACCGCACGATCATGTGGACCGCGGTGCCGGACCCCGGCACCGGCCTGTTCCACATCGTCGGACGCGATCTCACCGACCAGCACCGGGTCGAGGAGCAGTTGCGCCAGTCCCAGAAGATGGAGGCGGTGGGCCAGCTCACCGGGGGCATCGCCCACGACTTCAACAACCTGCTCACCGGCATCTCGGGCAGCCTGGAACTCCTGGAGAACCGCATCAACCAGGGGCGCCTCAACGACGTGCCCCGCTACGTCGCCGCCGCGCAGGGGGCCTCGAAGCGGGCGGCGGCGCTCACCCACCGCCTCCTCGCCTTCTCCCGCCGCCAGACCCTCGATCCCAAGCCGACGGATGCCAACCGGCTGATCGCGGGAATGGAGGAACTCGTCCGCCGCACCATCGGCCCGGCGGTCCATCTGGAGGTCGTGGCGGCCGGCGGCCTCTGGGCCACCCTGGTCGACCCGCCGCAGCTCGAGAACGCCCTGCTGAACCTCTGCATCAACGCCCGCGACGCCATGCCGGACGGCGGGCGCATCACGGTCGAGACCGCCAACAAGTGGCTCGACGCCCACGGCGCCCGGGACCGGGACCTGGAGCCGGGCCAGTACGTCTCCATCTGCGTGAGCGACACCGGCACCGGCATGGCGCCGGAGGTGATCGAGAAGGCGTTCGACCCGTTCTTCACCACGAAGCCCATCGGCCAGGGCACGGGCCTCGGGCTCTCCATGATCCACGGCTTCGTGCGCCAGTCCGGCGGGCAGGTGCGGATCTATTCCGAGCTCGGCATCGGCACCACCATGTGCCTCTACCTGCCGCGGCACTACGGCGAGGCCGAGAACCCGGATGCCGTGCCGGACCTCTCGCGGGCTCCCCGGGCCGGCCAGGGCGAGACGGTGTTGATCGTCGACGACGAGCCGACCGTGCGCCTGCTGGTGACGGAGGTGCTGGAGGATCTCGGCTACACCGCCATCGAGGCGGCGGACGGCGCGACCGGCCTCAAGGTCCTGCAATCGGATGTCCGCATCGACCTGCTGGTCACCGATGTCGGCCTGCCCGGCGGCATGAACGGCCGGCAGGTCGCCGACGCGGCTCGCGTCACCCGGCCGGACCTGAAGGTGCTGTTCATCACGGGCTACGCGGAGAACGCGGTGCTCGGCAACGGACACCTCGAGCCGGGGATGGAGGTGCTGACCAAGCCCTTCGTGATGGAGGCCCTGGCGAGCCGCATCAAGACGCTGATCGGACGCGCCTGAGGGCTGTCGATCCGGCGGCTCCGTTCGCGGTTCCGGGACGCGGTGGTCCCTTCGATGTCGCTGCACGCGAGCCCGGACCCGGGAAAGCGGGGCGGTGCCGTTCGCCATGGCCTTCCCCTTCGCAGGGTGGGCGTGAAGAAGGCGCCGCTTCGGCCCATCTTGCATCAGTCCCACCTCCTGCTCCCCTGCGCAGGGGGAGAAGAGGCTCGCCGCGTCAGTTGCGGCGCAGGAGCCGCTCGAAATAGTCGAGTTCCTCTCGCGGCCTCAGGGGGTCGCCGAGCTTGCGCCGCAGCTCCTCCATGATGCGCCGCGCGCGCTGGACCGCGGATTCGTCGGCGCCCGGCACCTTCACGCGCCCATCGGACATGTCGCGCCCGCGGGTAGGCCGGCCGAGGGGATCGTCGTCGCGGGCGCCGGCCTGACCCTGCTGGCCGGGCTGCTGCCCGTCTGGCTGGTCGCCCTGGCCCTCGCCCTCGGCCATCTGCTGCATCTGGTCCTGCATGCCCTCGGCGCCGCGCTTGAGCCCGTCGAGGGCGCGGCCCTGCGCCTCGACGGCCTCGTTCCCGCGGCCCTGGCGGAGCGCGTTCTCGGCCTCGCGCATGGCGTCCTCGGCATCCGAGAGGCCTTCCTCCCCCTTCATGCCGTTCTCGCGCATGCGCTTCTGGAGATCCTCCAGGCGCTGGCGCAGGGCCTGCTGGCGCTCGCCGACGCTGCCCTGGCCCTGCTGGCCCCGCTGCCCCTCGCGCCCCTGCTGGCTCTGGCCGCCCTGCTGTCCCTGCTGGCCGGGCTGCTGGCCCTGCTCCGCACCCCGCTGGCCGCGCTCCTGTGGGCGCTGCCCGCGCTGGCCCTGCTCGGCGTTGCGCCGCTCCTGGCCTTGCTTGAAGGTCTCGTCCCGCAGGCCCTGCTGGTCGCGGGACATCTGGTCGAGCTCCTGCATCTGCTTGCGCATCTCGCGGCCGGCCTGGTCGGACCTGCCGCTCTGCTCGGCCGTCTGCAGGTTCTCCAGGATGTTGCGCAGCTGCTCCATCAGGCGCTGCGCCTCGGCGGTGTCGCCCCGCTTCATCGCCTCGGCCATGTTCTGAAGCATCTTGTCGAGGTCTTCCGGCGTCACGCTCTTGGACGGGCCGTTGCGCTCGCTCTGCTGCTGCTGGCCCTGCCGGGGCTCCTTGCCCTGCTTCTGCGCCATCTCTTTCAGGAAGCGGTCGAGGGCCTGCTTCAGGTCCTGGGTGAGGCGCTTGATCTCCTCCTCGGGGGCGTTGCGCTCCACCGCCTCCTTCAGGCGGTCCTGTGCCTGCCGGAGCTGCTTCTCGGCGTCCGAGAGGTCGCCGTCCTCGATCTTCAGCGCCATCTCCCAGAGGAGGTCGGCGACGGCGACAAGGTCGGCATCGGTCTCGGCCCGGCGCAGGCGCCCGGTGGCCGTGCGCAGCCCGAGGAAGACGCTCAGCCGCGGCGTGAAGAGCTCCGGAGCGATGAGCAGCGCGTCGAGGGCCGCCTGCACCCGGCGCCGGCCCGTATCGGGGGTGGTGACGAGGCGCCGCCGCTCCTCCGCCAGGGCGCGCGCCAGGGGCTCGCGGAAGGCCCGGCCGGGCAGCACGATCTCCACCGGCTCCGAGCGCGCCTCCTGCCCGGCCTCGTCCTTCACCACGAGGCCGAAACGGACCCGCGCCCCCGCCCAGGGATTGTCGGTGAGGTCCACCAGGGTCTTGGCCTCGCCCTCCCCGCTCGCGTCCGGCGGCAGGGCGAGGCCGAGGCGGGGCGGCGGCACGAGGCTGCGGCCGGGCTTCAGCGGCTCGACCACGCCCTCGGCCGAGGCGATGCCGTAATCGTCGCGGGCGCGGTAGCCGAGGTTGAACGTGCCGCGCCCGTTGACCTCGGGGGTGCCCACGCTGCGAATCTCGGGGGGCAGGTCGGGAATCGTCTCGATGCGCAGGCGCCGCGCCCCCGCGGGGGTGGTCACCGTGAGTTCGGCCAGCGGCCCGACCAGCTGGAAGCGCTCCTCGCGCAGGTCCGGCCGGCCCGCCTCGCCCGGCACGGCTTTCAGCCCGGCATCGGGGGTCAGCACCGTCTGGGCGGCGGCGTCCCGCTCCCCGGCGATACGCACCACCAGCCGCGAATTCACTGGCGCGCGCAGGCGCTGCTCGGTCTCGGCCAGCGTCACCAGGAGCGGCGGCATCCGGGTGTAGAGGGGCGGGTCGATCCAGCCGTCGATGCGGTAGTTCGGGCCGGCAACCGCCGGCTGGCGCCAGTCGAAGGCGGCCCCGATCCGCTCGCGCCACTCGGAGCCGGCGACGAACAGGCTGGCGACCGCGGCGAGCGTCACGGCGGCGCGCAGGGCGAAGGGATCGCGCCGGGGCATGTCGGGCTGCGGCGCGCCCACGCGCAGGCGGGCCACCGCCTCCGCCGCCCGGCGCTGATGCAGGGCCCAGAGGGCGCGGGAGACGGGATCGCTGCCGCCCACCGCGATCCGGTCCTCGGCGGCGGAGGCCGGCCCGTGCCCGAGGGCGGGATCGCGGAGCGCGGCCTCCCGGTCGAGGCGGACCAGCGCCTCCCGGCGGCTCGGCCGGGCGAGGCGGATCAGGGGGACGAGCGTGGCGGCGAGCGCCAGGGCGAAGGCGGCGAGCCCGGCCATGCGCCAGACGCGGTCGAGTTCCAGCCAGAGACCGAGCCAGGAGGCGGCGAGGAAGGCGAGCAGCACGGCGACGGCCCGCCACAGAACGGGCCAGGCCCGCTCCCACAGGCCGACCGCCTGCGCCCGCGCGACCAGCCGATCGAGCCGGGCCGCGATGGAGCCGGTTGCCTGGGAATGGGGAGCTTCACTGTCCACGCCGTCGTTCCGCCGCTCCGGATCCGTCCGGGCGCGGGGCCCGGTGGTCGACGCGGAACCAACGAGCCGCGCGCCTTCACGAGGCTAGCATGGTGCGGCCGGGCGGCCAGCGGGTCAAATCCGCCCAGGGCGCGGGGCCCGGATCAGGCGTGCGCGGCGATGAAGTTGCGCACCTGCGGGTAGATCTGCTGCTCCCAGCGCTTGCCCGAGAACACCCCGTAATGGCCGACGCCGGCCTGGAGGTGGTGGCTCTTCATGTGCGGGGGCAGGCTGGTGCAGAGGTCGTGGGCGGCCATGGTCTGCCCCACGGAGCAGATGTCGTCGCGCTCGCCCTCCACCGTCATCAGCGCGCTGCGCTTGATCGCGCGCAGGTCGATCGGCGTGCCGCGATAGGTCAGCTCGTTCCGGGCCAGGGTGTAGTCCTGGAACACCGTCTGCACCGTCTCGAGGTAGAACTCCGCCGCGAGGTCGAGGACCGCGAAATACTCGTCGTAGAAGTTCTCGATCACGGCGGCCTTCTCGGCCTCGCCGTTGGCCATGTGCCAGAACAGGTCCGTATGGCCCTGGACGTGCCGCTTCATGTTCATGGACATGAAGGCCGAGACCTGCACGAAGCCGGGATAGACCCGCCGGCCCGCGCCCTTGTGGCGACGGGGCACCGTGGCGATGAGATTCTCCTCGAACCACTTGATCGGCTTCGAGGTGGCCAGATCGTTCACCCCCGTGGGGTTGACCCGGCAATCGACGGGGCCGGCCATCAGGGTGACGCTGCGCGGGGCCGCGGGGTCGCCTGCCTGCGCCATCACCGCGGTGGCGGCGAGCGCCTGCACCGCGGGCTGGCAGACCGCCATCATGTGCGCGCCCTCGCCGAGCACCCCCATGAAGGTCACGAGATGCTCGACGTAGTCGTCGAAGCCGAAGCGCCCGGCCGCGAGCGGCACGTCGCGGGCGTTGTGCCAGTCGGTGATGTAGAGGTCGTGGTCCGGAAGGAGGGCCTTCACCGTGCCGCGCAGGAGCGTGGCGAAGTGTCCGGAGAGGGGCGCCACCAGGAGCAGCTTGGGCTGGGGCGTGTCGATGTCCTTGCGGAAATGCAGCAGCGTGCCGAACGGGGTGGCGAAGGCCGCCTCCTCGACCACCGGAACCTCCCGGTTGCCCACCATGATCTGCTCGAAGCCGAAGCTCGGCCGCGCGAAGGTGAGCCCGGCCCGCATCATCATCCGGGCCCCCGCCGACCACAGGGCGAGGGGCGCCCCGAAGGCCGCCCAGGGCGAGATCGCCCCGTGCATCATGCGGCCCCAGGCGCGCGTCTGGGCGGCGAGATCGGCCTGGACCTGGAACGCGTCGTACAGCATGGGCCGGGCACTCGTGTGGGACCGACCGGACAAGCGGGGCGGCAGGATCGCTGGAAAAGGCGCCGACGGCGCAGACATTTGCATCAGCATGGTCGATGCAGGTTATTCCAGGTCCAACGCACCGCAACCGCAAAAAATTCGAATCCGTGTTGATTGTGGTTTTCCGGTATCGGACTTTCGGCCAGTCTCCGGCCCTGGAAGGCCCGGTCCAATGCTGGCATGCCAGAAAAATCAGTGTTCTGGGGCGTCTTACCGCGGTCCGCGCCGGGAGACCGGCGCGGCCTGTGGATATTCGGCAACAATACCGCGCTTTCGAAAAAGGCGCGCCTCGCCGCGGCTGCCGGCCCGCCTCGCCCTTGTCATGCGCCCCGCCCCGGTATTGAATCGGCCATCATGACGAAGATCGGAACCGATGCCGGGCGGCGGACGAAGCGCTACGCCAGGAAGCGGGAAGCGATCCTCGACGCGGCGGTCGGCCATTTCAACACGCGCGGCATCCGCGCCACCGCGCTGACCGACGTCGCCGCCAGCGTCGGCCTCGTGACCAACAGCATCACCTACTACTACCGCCGCAAGGAGGATCTCGCGGCGGCCTGCTACCTGCGCACCCTGGACTGGCACGGGGCGCTCCTCGACCGCATCGCCGATCTGCCGGGGGCGGAGGCGCGCCTGCGCGGCTTCCTCGATGTCTATTTCGCGGCGCTCGCGGCGAACGAGAGCGGCGAGGAACGGCCCCAACTGCGCCTCACCGACCTGCTCGCCCTGCCGAGCCCGCAGAGCGAGGCGGTGTTCGCCGCCTACAACGACCTGTTCCGGCGGGCGCGGGCCGCCTTCCTGCCCGAGGCGGAGCGGCTCGATCTCGACCGCACGGCGCGCAACGCCCGCACCCATCTCGTGCTCTCGGTGGTCCACACCGCGCCGGCCTGGATCGACCGCTACGATCCGGCCGATTACGGCCGCGTGGGCCGCCGCGTCGCCGAGATCCTCGCGGGCGGGCTGGCCGGGGGCGAGAGCCGCTGGACCGCGCGGGTTCCGCCGCCGGTGCCGGCCCGGGCCGGGCCGACCGAGCCCTTCCTGCGGGCGGCCACGGCGCTCATCAACGCGGAGGGCTACCGCGGCGCCTCCGTCGAGAAGATCTCGGCCCGGCTCAGCGTGACCAAGGGCTCCTTCTACCACCACAACGACAACAAGGACGACCTCGTCGCCAACTGCTTCCGGCGGACCTTCGACATCTTGCGGCGCGAGCAGGACGCCGCGGAAGTGCGCGGCGGAGACGGTTGGGAGCGCCTGAGCAGCTGCGCCCGCGCCCTGGTCCGCCACCAGCTCTCCGAGAGCGGTCCGCTCCTGCGCTGCGCCGCCGTGGGCGCGCTGCCCGATTCCCTGCGCACCGAGGTGCCGCTGACCCTGCGCCGGCTCTGGGAGCGCCTCGCCTTCCCCATCGGCGACGGCGTCGCCGACGGCTCGATCCGGCCCGTCGATCCGTCGATCGCCGCGCAGGTGGTGAGCAGCATGATCGATTCCGCCTGCGACCTCGACCGCTGGTGCCCGGGCGTCCGGGCGGAGGGGGCGGGCGACCTCTTCGCCAAGCCCCTGTTCCTCGGGATCTTCGCGCCGCCCTGAGATCCGGTCCGGCGCCCCGCCAGCGCATCGTCCCGAAAGGTGGTTGTCGGCTTTCGGAAAAAGACGATGCAGAATCAAGAGCCGAGCGCATCGTCCTGGATCCGATCTTCAGGACGATGCGATAGAGCATGCTGCTTTCTCACGGAAACGGCAGCATGCTCTATCTCTTCGTGGTCGCACGATGATGTCGGAAAACCGGATCCCACTTTCCCACATCGCGCTCTAACGGCGACCGCTCGCGCGTTCACCGTTCCGTCAGCTTCAGCTCGATGCGGCGGTTGCGGGCATAGGCATCCTCGCTCGTCCCGGCATCGAGGGGCTGGAACTCGCCGAAGGCGCCCGCCAGCAGGTGTTGGGGTGGGATGCCCCTGGCGGCGAGGTACTGCACCACGGCGATGGCGCGGGCCGCCGACAGCGCCCAGTTGGAGGGGAACTGCGCGCTCGCGATGGGCCGGGCATCGGTGTGCCCGTCGACCCGCAGCACCCAGGGCAGATCGGCGGGGATCTGCTTCGCCAACTCGTTGATCGCGCCGGCGATGCGGTCGAGTTCCGGTCCCGCCTCGGTCTTCAGGGCGGCGGAGCCCGCGGGGAACAGCACCTCCGATTGCAGCACGAAGCGGTCGCCGACGATGCGGATGTCGGGTCGCGAGCCGAGGATCTGGCGCAGGCGCCCGAAGAAGTCGGAGCGGTAGCGGGCGAGTTCCTGCACCTTCTGGGCCAGCGCCACGTTGAGCCGGCTGCCGAGATCGGCGATCCGCGCCTGCGATTCCCGGTCGCGCGATTCGGAGGCCGCCAGCGCGTCCTCCAGGGCGGCGAGCTGGCGGCGCATGGCCGCGATCTGCTCGTTGAGGAGATCGACCTGGTTCAGGGCCCGCCGGGTGGCGCCGCGCTCGGCCTGGAGCTGACGGTCGAGATCGCCGGTCTGGCCCTGCCGGGCGGTGCTCTCGGCGGCCTCGGCCCGCATCCGGTCGCGCTCGCCCTCCGCGGCGGTGAGGGAGGAGCGCAGGCTGTCCAGGCTCGCCGCATCGGTGCGCCGGTTCGAGCGCTCCAGGGCGAGCAGATCGGTGAGGTCGGCGATCTGCCGGTTCAGGCGGGCCAGCATCGTGTCGCGGCCCGACAGTTCCTGGGACAGGAAGAACTGGCCGACGACGAAGACCGTCATCAGGAAGACCACCGCCAGGAGCAGCGTGGCCAGTGCGTCCACGTAGCCCGGCCAGACATTGAGGCCGCGCTCGCGCCGGGCCGCACGGGAGGCCATGCTCAGACGCGCTCCCGGCCGAGGCGGTCCAGCGCCTGTTTCAGCTCGCGCTCGCGCTCGGCCTGCGCCTCCACCCAGTCGCGGATCATCTGCTGCTCGGAGCGCATGTGCTGGACGAGGCCCTGGATGCCCTCGGCGAGGTTGGCCATGGCCTGCGTCGCGGTGCGGCCGTTGGCGCCCTCCGCGATCACCGCCGTCAGCCGCTCCACCGCCTGTTGCAACTCGCGCGACGAGGCCGGTTGGCCCGCCGGGAGCGCAGGCGCCGCGGTCTCGCCCGCGACGAGCCAATCCTCGAGTTCGTTGTGGAAACGGGCATGGGCCTGCCCGGCCTGGAGATCGAGGAAGCCGACGACGAGGGAGCTCGCGAGGCCGAACAGCGAGGCCGAGAAGGCGAGCCCGATGCCCGAGAGCGGCACCGCGAGGCCGCTCTTCAGCTCGTCGAACATCACCGCCGCGTCGCCGCCGCCGCGCATGGAGCGGATCACCGAGCCCACCGCCGAGAGCGTGTCGATGAGGCCCCAGAAGGTGCCGAGCAGGCCGAGCAGGATCAGGATGCCGGCGATGTAGCGCAGGATGTCGCGCCCCTCGTCGAGGCGCGCCGCCACCGTGTCGAGGAAGGCCCGGGTGTCCGGCCGGGCGGTCCCGTCCGCCCGCGCCTGCATCGCCGGGACGAGGGGCTGGAGGAGGCTCGGGGGCTTCTCGGGCTTCTCACCCGCCGCGTAGGCCGCGACGCCGTCGACCTCGCGATAGAGCCGCACCACCTGCCCGAAGGCGATCACAACCGCGATGAGCAGGACGCCGAGGATCAGCCCGTTGAGCCCGGGATTGGCCAGGAAGGCCGGGGTGATCTGCTTGAACAGGACGAAGGCCAGGAAGCCCACGAGGATCAGGAAGACCAGCATCCGCACGAGGAAGATGCCGGGCTTGCCCACCGGTCTCAGGTTCGAGGGGGAGGCAGGCGGGGCGGCCATCGGTCGCGACTCTTCCAGAACGGGTGGCGTTCCGCCCGCAACGCGTTGCCTCGGTGACGGGCAGGCCGGGGACGTTCGGGGCCGCACTGTGGCGATAGCGGCCGCAGCGATCAAGCCGCCGCTCGGATCGAATCCGGTGCCCCGAGCCGCGGGCCGAGACCCGTCAGTAATGCGGCGGCGGCGGTTCCGGGCCGCGCGGCGCGCTGCGCTCGGCCAGGGTCTCCACCTGCTCGCGCATGGCCGAGACCTGCCGCGCGAGGCGGTCGATGAGTCGCCACTGCTCGGTCACGATCCGGTTCAGGTCCTCGATCGTGGCTTCCTGCTCGGTCAGCCGGGTCTCGAGGCGCGTCAGGCGCTCGTCGTCGTTCATCGCGGGCACGATAGCCTCACGCGGCCGCGGGCAGAAGCGTGTCCGCCACGGCGACGCGGTTGCGGCCCCCGTTCTTGGCCGCGTAGAGCGCCGTGTCCGCCCGTCGCATCAGCGCGTCGAACGGCTCGCCCCTGCCCTGGGCGAGCCCGGCGCTGGCGCTGAGCCTGAGGTCGGGCAGCGCCGCGATCCGGATGGCGGCGAAGGCGCGCCGCACGCTGTCGGCCTGGACGAGCGCCGCCTCCGGATGGCCGGTGAGCAGGCAGGCGAATTCCTCGCCGCCCAGCCGTCCGATCCGCGTCCCCGGGGGCAGCAGCACCGCGGCCACCTCGCAGAAGGCGATCAGCACGGTGTCGCCCACCATGTGCCCGAACGTGTCGTTGATGCCCTTGAAGTGGTCGAGGTCGAACAGGACGAGGGTCACCGCCTGCCCGCGCGCCGCCGTCGCCTCCGCGTGGTCGACGAAGGCGCGGCGGTTGGCGACGCCCGTGAGGCCGTCGGTGGAGGCGGCCACGCGCTGGCGATGCTCGGCCCGCTCCTTGGTCAGCGCCGTGAACAGGAACGCCACGGCGAGGGTGAGCAGCATCGAGGCGAGGCAGAGGATCGTGATCCAGGGCGAGTCCAGGGGATTGGGCGTGGTGACCGGCGGCGCGAGGAGCGTCGCCGGGATGCGCACGCCGTAGCAGACGGCGTAGACCGCGAGCAGCACCGCCGCGGCCCGGCGTGAGGCGAGCGGCTCGGCACCCCGCCGCCAGAACAGCAGCGCGCCCGCTCCCATGTAGAGGCAGGCGATGCCGGAGGCCGCGATCACGCGGGCGGAGATGTCGGCGTAGAAGGCCGGCACGCAGCAGAGCAGGGCCCAGAGCGCCGCCCCGCCGAAGGTCGCCGCCGGCCGGAAGCGCCGGCCCTCGAACACGGTGATGCCGGCCCAGATCAGGCCGTAGGCCGCGAGAACCGCGGCGTTGGCGAGGCCGATCGACAGGAGATCCGGGATCAGTCCCCGCGCGGCGAGGCCCGCCGAGGCGACGGCGCCGATCAGGTGCGCGATGCCCCAGATGAGGAGGGCCGGCGCCGGGCGCGACTGCCGCCAGGAGAACAGGAAGAGCAGGCCGACCACGAAGGTCAGCAGGAAGGTCGCGGCCAGCAGGGTCGCGCTGTCGAGTCGCATGCCGCGTCCGCATCCTCCCAGGAGCCGCCGCGGGCGGCGGCCCTCGCGCTGGTCCCGCGTGTACCCTCGAAGCCGGTGTTGGAGCCGGCTACACAGGTCCGAGAGGCGCTGTCGCGACGCAGTGTATACCGTGAGAACCCTGTGGAGAAGGTTTATGGGGTGAGCCGCCCCGCTCCTGCGACTCGCGCGTGTAGCGGTCCTGAAGCGGCCCGTCTCAGCGGGGCGAGACCGGCCGAACCGTCCAGGTGGCCCAGTAGACCGGCCGGCCGTAGATGCGCGAGCCCTCGCCGAGATCGGCGCGGGGGGCCAGCCGGTCGACCCAGGTGAGGAAGCCGGCCTTGACCGAGAGGGAGCCCGGCGTGTCGAGATTGCCGTAGCGGTCGGTCATCCAGAAATGCCCGGTCCGGCCGTAGCGCCCGCTGCCGTCCCCCCCGGAGCGCAGGCCGAGATAGGCGGGCGAGCGGCCCGCCGAGACCGGATCGGCGAACAGGCGCAGGGCGCCGATCCCGTCGAGGGAGAGGTCGGCGGTGTATTGCAGGCAGATGTCGTCGACGGGGCCGCCGGGGGCGTTGGCCGGCCGCCGGCAGCTGTAGGACAGGGCCCAGCGCTCCATGCCCTTCGCCTTGGCGGCCCGCAGGGCGAGCCGGGGCGGCAGGTCCTTCAGGAGCACGCGCGGCGCCGACCAGACGCGGGCTGCCCCGAGGTCCCGGCTCGTGCGCAGGAACACGGCGGTGCGGCGCTGGGCGGCGGGCTCGCGGCAATCCTCCGGCAGGGTGTCCGTGTAGATGTAGTGATAGGTCTGGTCGACGACGCTGATCGACCCGGAGAGCGCCTGCGTGTCCGGGGGCTCGCCGGGGCAGTTGCCGACGACCGGCCGGCCCGCCTCGTCGAGGACCGCCGTGGGCGCCGGCGCGGCGCGGCGACCGCGCCCGCCACCGCCGGTGAACGGCGTCCAGGTGATGCCGTAGCCGTCCTCGCTGCGGCTGCGGATCTCGAAGGTCTCGAAATCGTAGGTGCGGGCCTGGATCTGGACCGGCCGCGCCTGCCCCTCCGCGCCGGCCATGGCGAGGAGGAAGACGTGGTGATACTCCTCGCCGGCCCAGTCGCGGCCCGCCACGACGATCGGCCCGCGGGGACCGATCCGCTCCTCCGCGGGAGTTTCGGGCGCCGGATTCTCCCGGGCGGCTTCCGCCGCCGCGCGCCGGTTCCTGCGTCCGCGGCGGGTGCGGCGGGGCTCGGCCTCCCGCAGGCTCTCCCACAGGCGGGGTTCGGCCGCGGGCATCAGCGTGGCGAGCTGGTCGGCGGTGCGGCCCGAATGCACGGCGCCCGCATCCCGCGGATCGGTGGCGCGGCGCTCGGTGCAGGGCTTCCGGCCACCCCGGCCCGTGAGCGGGGTCTCGCCCTGATAGACCACCTGGATCGGTCCCGGGCGGTCCCGCGTGGCGAGCCGCAGGATCTGCACGTTCTGGGCGAAGGCGCAGGGATCGGGCAGATGGAAGGCGCCCTCGGCCTCCGCCCCGTCGCGGCAGATCTCCAGGGCCCCGCCCCCGGTCCGGAAGCAGGTGGGCGGGCTCGCGTCGCCGGATTGCGCGCGTGCGCCGTGGGCGGAGATGCCGCCCAGTCCCAGGCCCGCGGCGAGGAGGGCCGCCCCGCGGGCGCCCGCACGAAGGTGTCGTATCATCAGGTGTGCGCTTGCCCGGACTCGCGAACCGCCTCCGCGTCTTAGAGCATCGGCGCCGGCCCGGAACGCGCCGCCATGGGAAATTGCTCCCGTCTTGCGTGTTTTACACCCGGCCCGTCCACAGGAGCCGGGCGCGGGGCGGCGAACCCGGGCGGTCCTCGCCGGTTGTCGGTGCTCGGGGGCCCGCACGGCCCCGCCCGGGCGGTCCTCCTCCGGAACGCCGCCCGCCGATCCCGGAGTGGAGCAGCGCATGGACATCGCCGTCGACAAGGTCACCGAATTCGTGCTGCGCCTGCGCGCGGTCGAGGTGAAGGAGGGAGCGACGGACCCCGATTCGGGCTCGAACCCCATCGACGACGGCGCCACCGACGTGCTGGTCTCCGGGACGGACGACGCCACCGAGCGCGAGATCCGCGGCGCCATCGCCAGCCTCAACGACGACGAGCGGGCGGACCTTCTGGCGCTCCTCTATGTGGGGCGCGGCGACATGGAGCCGGAGGAGTGGGGCGAGGCCGTGCGCTTCGCCCGGGAGCGGGAGGCGGTCGGCGAGGGCGCGGCGCACGAACTCCTCGGCATCCCCAACGCGAGCGACCTCCTGGAAGAGGGCCTCGACCGTCTCGGCATCACCACCGACCTGCCGCAGGCCTGAGCCCGATCCTCACGGCGCCGGGGCGGTCAGGAATTCGGCGAGCGCCGCGTTCACCCGCGCCGACGCCTCGTGCTGGAGCCAGTGCCCGGCCTCGGGCAGGGCGAGGAGCCTGCCCCGCGCGCACAGAGCGAGGCTCGCCTCGGCGAGCCCCGGCTGCAGGGCGTGGTCCCGGCGCCCCCACAGGACGAGGGTCGGCGCCTCGACCCGCGGCGCGGGACGGCGCGGCAGACGCATCAGGGCGCGGTACCAGCCGAGCATCGCCGTCATCGCGCCGGGCTGCGCCCAGGCCCGGGCGTAGCGGGCGAGCTCGGCCTCGTCGAAGGTCCCCGGCGCGCTGGTGCGGACGAGGGCCCGGCGCAGGGGCGCCCCGCCGCGGGCGAGGAGATAGGCCTCCGGCAGGCGCGGCAGCTGGAAGAAGCCCACATACCAGCTGCGCAGCCACTGGCCCGGATGGCGGCGGACATAGGCATCGACGATGCCGGGATGGGGCGCGTCGAGAATCGCCAGCCGCTCCAACCGCTCGGGGTGGTGGCTCGCCAGCCACCACGCGACGAGGCCGCCCCAATCGTGCCCCACGAGGCGGAAGCGCCCGATCCCGCGGGCGTCGGCCAGGGCGAGCACGTCCGCGGCCAAGCGGTCGAGATGGTAGGGCGCGAGGCCCGCGGGCTTGCCACTGAGGTTGTAGCCGCGCTGATCCGGCACCAGCAGGTGCAGGCCCGCGGCGGCGAGCGCCGGGATCTGGTGCCGCCAGCCGAACCAGAACTCGGGGAACCCGTGCAGCAGGATCACCGGCGGCCCGTCGGCGGGGCCGGCCTCCGCCAGATGCAGCCGGCACCCGGGCAGGTCCACGGTGTCGAAGGTGATCGGGCTCTCGGCCATCCGGACCGCCGAATCCGTCAACCCGGCATCGGCAGGGGCGCGATCCGCGGCGGCGCGATGGCCGCCTTGCGCTCCATGAGGCCGGGGGGCGGGATCGGCGCGTCGATGGTGCAGACGACGCCGGTCGGCTCGTAGAGGAGCTGCACCTCGCCGGCGAGTTCGCGGGCGAGCCCGCGCTCGATCAGGCGCGAGCCGAAGCCCGTGCGGGTGGGCTTCCGCACCGGCGGACCGCCGCTCTCGGTCCAGCGCAGGTTGAGCTGCACCTCGGCCTCGCGCCGGACCGTCCAGGTGATCGCGACGCGCCCGCCCTCGCAGGAGAGGGCGCCGTACTTCACCGCGTTGGTGCCGAGTTCGTGCAGGGCCATGGCGATGGAGAGCGCCACCCGCGGCGGCAGGCGCAGGGACGGACCTTCCACGGAGAAGCGCGAGGGCGCGCCCTCGGCCACGTCGAGGGGCCGGATCGCGTCGGCGACCACCGCGTTCAGCTCGGCCCCCTCCCAGCTCTCGCGGGTGAGCACGTCGTGCACCCGCGCCAGGGCCAGGAGCCGGGCCTCGAAGGCGGCGCGGGCCGCGTCCGCGGCCTCCCCCTCCAGGCCGCGCAGGGACTGGCTGGCGATGGACTGGACCGTGGCGAGGGTGTTCTTCACCCGGTGGTTCAGCTCGTGGATCAGGAGCAGGAGATGCTCCTCGGCGAACTTGGCGTCGGTGATGTCCACGTTGCAGCCGGTATAGCCGAGGAAGCGCCCGGCATCGTCGAGGCGCGGCACGCCCTCGCAGCGCAGCCAGCGCACCGCCCGGTTCTGGTCGATCACCCGCACCTCCGTCCGGAAGGGCGCGCGCGCGGCGAAGGCCTCGGAGAAGGCCGCCGAGAAGGCCTCCACATCCTCCGGATGGACGATGCGGCGCCAGCCGGAATCCGCCAGCTCGGTGGCCGGGATGCCGAAGAGATGGTCGAAATGCATGTTGACGAAGCTGACATTGGCCTCGTCGTCGGTCATCCAGATCAGGGCGGGCGCCGAATCCGCCATGTGCCGGAAGCGCGCCTCGCTCTCGCGCAGGGCCGAGAGGCCGCGCTTGGTCTCGTCGAGCGCGCGGTCGCGCTCCGCCTCGCGGGTGCGCAGGCGCTGGGAGGCCTCGGCCAGCACCTCGCCGAGGCGCCGGATCTCGTGCACGGGCGAGGCGATGCGCGGGATCGCCTCGCCGCGGGCGAGGGCCGGGCCGGAGGCCGCGAGCTGCCGCAGCGGCCGCGAGACACGCGACCACAGGTTCACCGCGAGCACCGACGAGGTGGCGAGCACGAGGAGCCCGAAGCCGCCGAAGGCCCAGACCCAGCGGCGCAGGCGCGTGTCCACCAGCGCCTGCGGGATGCTGGCGCCCACGGTCCAGCCGGTCAGGCGCGAGCGCGCCTCCACCACCACCACGGGGCGGCGCTGCCGGTCCTTGCCCTCCCAGACGCCCGGCGTGCCGGTCTGGATCTGGCGCAGGGTGGTGAGGCGCGGGCGCCCGACCACGGCGGCGGGGTCGGGCAGCCGGGCCAGCACCATCTGCTGCCGGTCGGAGATGCCGGTGGTCCAGCCCTCCACCACCTCGCGGGCGAGGATGCCCTGGAGCCGGCTCAGGGGCGCGCTGAAGCTCAGGATGTAGGGGACGTCGCCTTCCACCAGCACCGGCACCGCCACCGCGTAGGTCGCCTTGTCCGGCATCGGGCCGGGGATGAAGCCCGAGACCATGGCGCGCTGCTGGCCGCCCACGATCTCCCCGTCCAGGGGCAAGGCGGTGAGCGGCAGCGGGGCCCCGCGCCGGACGCCGGTGTTGACGAGCTGCTGCCCGTCCGGCTTGCGCAGGATGATGTCGAGGTCGATGGCGTCGCGCACCAGCCGGGCCTGCGCGTCGAAGGCGTCGAAATCCCCGGCCCGCAGACGGGGCGAGGTGGCGAGCGTCTGGAGCACGGAGACGAGGCCCGCCGTGTCGCGGTCCACCGAGAGGGCGATGCCGCGCACGTTCTCGCGGGCGTCCTGCTCGAAGCGCGCGCGCTCGGTGGCGGCGTAGCGGACGAGGAGGATGGCGGTGAAGAGCAGGCCCGGCCCGATCAGCGCCATCACCAGGGCGACGAGGTAGACCTGCGTGGAGAATCCATTGCGGCCGAGACGCCGCGCGAACCAGCCGGGCCGGGGCTGGGCACGGCCGTCCGCGGGCGCCGGCCCGGACTGGACCGCACCGCCACCGCCGTTCGCGCCCCGCTCGGGTTCCCCGCCTTCCGTCATGGCCGGTCGATATGACCCAGATCGCGGCTCGGGTCGAGGCGATCCCGCACCCGCTGCTTGAGGGCCTTCACGTCGGGAAATCCGCCATCGCGCACCCGCTCCCAGACCGTCTCCGCGCCGACGGTGATGCTGAAGGCGCCCCCGCTGGCCGGGACCAGCGCCACCTCGCCGAGATCCTCGCCGAAGGTCGAGAGGAGTTCCTGCGCCATCCAGGCGGCCCGCAGCAGCCAGTTGCAGCGCGTGCAGTAGGTGATGGTGATCCGCGGCTTGGCGCCGGGCACGGCCCCCGGCGCGCGCACCGCGGCCGAACGGGCATCCGCCTCGGCGGGGGGCGCTCCAGCGGCGGCCTCGGGCGTTTCTTCCATTCCCGCAGAGCGCATCGGCCGGCGCGGCTTGTCAACCGTCGGCGGGGCTTCTTTCGGCGGATCCAACGGAAGCCTTGACGGGGCGGCCCGACGCGCCCTAGAAGGCCCGGGCTCGGGCGCGGCGACGCACCCGGCGACGGGCCGAGGCCCGCTCGCCTGCCGGAGCCGGCGCGGACGGTTAGCACAGCGGTAGTGCGTTCCCTTCACACGGGAAAGGTCGCAGGTTCGATCCCTGCACCGTCCACCATCCTCTCCATCTCCGCACGGACCGAGAACCGGACATATTCCGGAAACTGCGGCGCGTTAGCGTCGTGCCGCGCGGTCGTTTCGCGGCCGCGCGATCCCGATCCGTCGAACCGGCCTCATCGCCGGAACCGGGCGCGCATGCCGCGCTGGGCGCCGTTTCTGGCATGCGGTATCCTAGGGCATCGCGCCGAGAGGTGGCCGCCGGCTCTCGGGAAAGCGATGCAGAACCAGTAGGCTCGACAGCGTCAGGTGCGCCGGAAGGCGGAGGAACATGAAGTCCCACGGCGACGCGCCCGAGATTCCGCCGCCTCCGGGCAAGCTGCCCTTCGTCCTCACGGGACTCGTCCTCTGCGGCCTGATCGGCTGGGGCGGCTACGGGCACTGGCGCCAGCAGGCGGAAGCCGCCGAGACGCAGCGCAAGGTCCGCAGCTTCGTGCCGCGCCTGCGCACCGTCGCCGTCCAGCGCGTCGACACGCCGATGGAACTGACCCTGCCGGGCGAGACGCAGGCCTATGCCCGCGCCGCGATCTCGGCCCGGGCCACCGGCTACGTCGCCGAGCGCGCGGTGGATATCGGCTCGCGGGTCAAGGCGGGCACGGTGATGCTGCGCATCGCCGCCCCGGATCTCGACCAGCAACTCGCCCAGTCCGAGGCGCAGATCGGCCAGATGAAGGCGCAGCTCCTCCAGGCGCGGGCTCAGGTCGATCAGGCGCGCGCCAACCTCGATCTCGCCAACCAGACCAACAGCCGCACCGCGACGCTGGCCACCCAGGGCTGGGCCTCGCGCCAGAACGCCGACACCTCGCAGGCGGGCCTCCTGAGCCAGACCGCCAACCTCGCCGCCGCCGAGGCGGGGGTGAAGGTCGCCGAGGCGAACCTGAAGGCGCAGGAGGCCACCGTCGACCGGCTGAAGGCGCTCGCCGGCTTCAAGGAGGTCATCGCCCCCTTCGACGGGGTCGTCACCACGCGCAGCATCGAGGTCGGCGATCTGGTGCGCGCGGACGGCAGCGGCACCGCCCTCCTCGGCATGGACCGCGACGACATCCTGCGCATCAGCGTGAACGTGCCGCAGAACGCGGCCATCGGGATCCGGCCGGGCGTCGAGGCGTCGATCAAGGTGCCGCAGATGCCCGACCGCACCTTCCACGGGCAGGTGCAGCGCTCCTCGGTCGCCCTGCTCACCGCCTCGCGCACCCTGACGACGCAGGTGGACGTGCCCAACCCGGACGGGGCCCTGCGCGCGGGGCTCTATGTCTACGTCACCCTGAAGATCCCCCGGGTCGAGCCGGCGATCATGATCCCGGCCGAGGCGCTGGTGTTCAACCAGCACGGCACCCGGGTGGCGGTGGCGGGGGAGGACGGCCGGGTCGCCTGGCGCGGCATCCGCATAAAGCGCGACCTCGGCCAGACGGTGGAAGTGGACCAGGGCCTCGACGGGCGCGAGCGCGTCGTCCTCAGCCCGCCGGTCGACCTGCGCGACGGCCAGGTCTACGAGCGGGGCGACGAGCCGCAGGAAGGCCGCCCGATGCAGGCGGCGACCCGCTGAGCCCGCATCCCGGTCTCAGTTGACCCGCACGACGAGCTTCATCTTCGGATGGATGCCGCACAGAACCTGGAAGCTGCCGCTCTTCGGGAAGGTGATCGTGGTGCGGCTGCCCGGGGCCTGATCCCCGGAATCGAAGCTGAAGGCGGCCGAGTCGATATAGGCGTGGTGCATGAGATCGCTGTCGTCGTTCACGATGGTGATCGTGTCGCCGCGGTTGATCGCGAGGCTCCCCGGCTGGAAGGCCCGCCCCTTCTGCGAGACCAGATGGCCCGAGGCTTCGAGGCGCGACGTCATCGCGAGGGCGAGGGCTGCGGCCGCGCCGAGCGCGATGATCCACAGAGAGACGGCCGGCGGCTGCCGAAACCATGAGCGTGGCATAAGATTCTCGAACGATCTCCGATCGCAAGCCCGTGTATAACTGCACGCTGCGACGGTGGTTTGACATGCGACACGTTGACGAAATGTTTTCCGATTTCGGCAATCTTGCGATCTGCGGGCGATTGCTCGCCGAGTCTCGGCGAAGCGTCTTGAGCTAACAGGCTCTTAACGACTTTCCGGTAATCTCGCCCTACTTGGTCGAACGGGCAGTGCCTGACTTGGAACCTCAGCGGACATCAGGGCCGACCGCCCGGCTGCTCCGGAGCGCCGAGACGCTCGGGCAGCGCGTGTCCGACGCCGTCTCCACGATCCGCGGCCGCATCCTCTTCGCCTTCCTGACCATGAGCCTGCTGACGACGGCGCTCGGGCTCTCGGCCATCAGCGGCATCCAGCAGGCGGGCGACCTCGTCCATCGGACCTATGACGAATCGCTGATGGCGATCAATTACGCGCGGGCCTCGGCGGCGGACTTCGCCAAGATGCGCTCGGCCTTCGCGCGGCGCACCGCCTCCCCCGACGCGGCCCTCGCGGCCAAGCTCGACCAGGAGATCGCCGACCTCTCCGTCACCCTGGCCGAAGACCTGACCATTGCCGTGGAGCGCTCGCAATCCCCGCGGGTGCGCCGGACCGCCGAGGCGGTGCTCGCCGAGGTCGCCTCCTGGGACGAGCTGCGCCGCAACGCCCAGGGCGAGACCCGGCAGAAGCTGCGCGAGACCTGGGATGCCCTCGACCGGCAGGCGGCGCAGATCGACGGGCAGATCGACCTGCTCGTGAACTACACGGCGGGCGACGGGTTCAGCTTCCGCCAGACCGCCCGCACCATCGTCGAGGACCGGATCCGGTTCGCCGCCTTCTCGGTGGTCGCCGCCCTGTTCTTCGCGCTGATCGTCACCTGGCTGCTGCACCGACGCATCATGGGCCCGATCACCGTGGCCTCCACCGTGGCGCAGCGCATCGCGGCGGGACGCCTCGACGACGCCATCCCGGCCGGCCGCCGGGACGAGCTGGGGCGCCTCCTCGATGCCATGGCGACGATGCGCGACAACATCCGCGCCATGATGGAGCGGGAGGTGAGCCAGCGCCGCTCCGCCGAGGCGCTCCTCGCCGACGCGCTCCAGAGTTCCCGCGAGGGCATCGTGGTGGTGGACGCCACCGGACGGGTCGTCCTCGCCAACGCGCAGGCGCAGCACTTCTTCGAGGGCCTCGGCGCCGAGATCGAGGCCGGGACGGCAGCGATGCCGGCGCCGGGCAGCGTGCCGGCGACGGGACATGCCCTCGCGCTCGCCAGCGACGGCAAGTGCCGCCTGCCCGACGGCCGCTGGCTGCATGTGAGCCGAAGCCCGATCCAGGGCGGCGGCTTCGTCGCCGTCTGCAGCGACGTCAGCGTCCTTACCGAGCAGGAACGGCGGCTCGTGGAGACGAACCGGCGCCTGGACGCGGCCCTCGACAACATGTCGCAGGGCCTCTGCCTGTACGATGCCGACCAGCGGCTGATGGTGGTGAACCGGCGCTACAGCGAGATCTTCGGCCTGCCCCTCGGCGCGGTGGTGCCCGGCATGAGCGCCCTGGAGGTGCTGACCCGCAACGTCGAGCAGGGCACGATGCGCGACCGCACCGTGGACGAGCTCGCCCGGGAGTGCGAGGCGGCCTTCGAGCGCGGCTTCGGCGACACCCTGTTCCAGGTGACCGGCGAGGGCCGCATCATCGCCATCATGAGCCGGCCCACCGCCGATGGCGGCCTCGTGGCGACCTATGAGGACGTCACCGAGCGGCGCAAGGCGGAGGAGCGCATCGCCTTCCTCGCCCATCACGACATGCTGACGGGCCTGCCGAACCGGGTGAAGTTCGCCGAGCAGCTGGGCACCGCCATCGCGCAGACGCGGCGGGATTGCAGCTTCGCCGTCCTCTCCATCGACATCGACGGCTTCCGGCCGATCAACGACACGCTGGGCCCGCTCGTCGGCGACGAGGTGCTACGGGCGGTCGCCAACCGGCTCGGCGCCTGCGTGCGCGAGGTGGATTGCGTGGCCCGCCTCGGGGCGGACGAGTTCGCGATCATCCAGCACGGGGTCGAGCGCCCCGAGGATGCCGCGGTCCTCGCCAACCGGATCATCGAGGTCGTCCGCGCGCCCTACGTCCTCTCGAACCACACCCTCTCGATCGGCGTCACCCTCGGCATCGCCATGCGGCCGCGCGACGGGGCGAGCGTCGAGCGCCTGCTCAAGAGCGCGGACATGGCGCTCGGCCGGGCCAAGGCGGAGGCCCGCGGGGGCTTCCGTTACTTCGAGCCGGAGATGGATGCCCGCATCGAGGCCAAGCGCGAGATGGAGCGCGACCTGCGCGAGGCCCTCGCGGCGGACGCCTTCACGGTCTACTATCAGCCGATCTACGACCTCACGGGCGACCGCGTCTGCGGCTTCGAGGCGCTGCTGCGCTGGTTCCACCCGGTCCGCGGGCCGGTCTCGCCCGCCACCTTCATCCCGCTGGCCGAGGAGCTCGGCCTCATCGTCCCCCTCGGCGAGTGGGTTCTGCGCCGGGCCTGCGAGGAGGCGAGCCGCTGGCCCTCCGACCTGAAGATCGCGGTCAACGTCTCGGCCGTGCAGTTCACCTCCGCGAGCCTCGTCACCGCCGTGCGCGAGACCCTGCAGGCCACGGGCCTCGCTGGGCGGCGCCTCGAACTGGAGATCACCGAATCGGTCCTCGTGGCCAATCCGGGCGCCGCCACCGCGATCCTGCACAGCCTCAAGGGGCTCGGCGTGCGCATCTCCATGGACGATTTCGGCACGGGCTACTCGTCGCTGAGCTACCTGCGCTCCTTCCCCTTCGACAAGATCAAGATCGACCAGTCCTTCGTGCGCGACCTCTGCGAGACGAACGGGACCGGCTTCATCGTCAGGGCGGTGATCGGGCTCGGTTCGAGCCTCGGCATGACGGTGACGGCCGAGGGCGTCGAGACGGAGGCGCAGCTCGCCCGGCTCCGGACCGAGGGCTGCGACGAGGTCCAGGGTTACCTGTTCAGCCGCCCGGTGCCCGCCTCGGAGGTTCCCGCCGTGCTCGTCCGCTGGAACGGCGCGGAGCGGGCCATCGCCTGAGCCGGACTTTCTCGGAACGCGTAACTGTCACGGGCCGTTGAACGAGGCACATGACGCTGCGAGGTCCGCGATGCTCAAAGGTGGTCTGCTGTGGCTCATCGGCATTCCGTTGCCGATCATTCTGCTGATCTACTTCTTCACCAACTGGCTGCGCTGACGCAGTCTTCGCCGCGACGGATTCCGGCTAGAGCGGGCTGCATTTTCACGGAAAACAGCAGCACGCTCTATCTTGTTGTGATCGCACGATGATCCCGAAAAACCGGATCCCACTCTCTCGCATCGTGCTATAGGCGCATCCACGCGCCTTGAAGTAACGGGGCGCCTCCCGCCGCGCCGGAGCGGATCCGGCGCGGCGGGAGAACGTCATTCGGCGGCGTCGAGGCGCGGACGCTCGATCTCGGCCCGCTCGCGCTTGATCAGCTCGGCGGTCAGGAAGGCCACTTCTAGGGCCTGCTCCGCGTTGAGGCGCGGGTCGCAGTAGGTGTGGTAGCGGTCGCGCAGGTTCTCCGCCGTGAGCGCGCGGGCGCCGCCCGTGCACTCGGTCACGTCCTTGCCGGTCATCTCCAGATGGATGCCTCCGGCGACCGTCCCCTCGGCGCGGTGGACGCCGAAGAAGCCCTCGATCTCCTGCATCACCCGCTCGAACGGCCGCGTCTTGTAGCCGCCCGCCGAGATGGTGTTGCCGTGCATCGGATCGCAGACCCAGACCACCTTCCGGCCCTCGCGCTCCACCGCCCGGACGAGCTTCGGCAGGTTCTCCGCGACCTTGTCCGCGCCGAAGCGGCAGATCAGGGACAGCCGGCCGGCCTCGTTCTCCGGATTGAGCTGGTCGATCAGCCCGATGAGCCCCTCGGCGCTCATCGAGGGACCGCATTTTAGGCCGATCGGATTCCGGATGCCGCGGGCGTATTCCACGTGGGCGTGGTCCGGCTGCCGGGTGCGGTCGCCGATCCAGAGCATGTGGCCGGAGGTGGCGTACCAGTCCCCGCTCGTCGAATCGACGCGGGTGAGCGCCTCCTCGTAGCCGAGCAGCAGCGCCTCGTGGCTGGTGTAGAAGTCGGTGGTGCGCACTTCCTGGTGGGTCTCGGGGTTGATCCCGATCGCCTGCATGAAGCGCAGCGCGTCCGACATCCGGCCGGCCACGTCCTGGTAGCGCGAGGATTGGGGGCTGTCCTTGACGAAGCCCAGCATCCAGCGGTGCGCGTTATCGAGATTGGCGTAGCCGCCCGTCGCGAAGGCGCGCAGCAGGTTCAGGGTCGCCGCCGACTGGCGGTAGGCCATGAGCTGCCGGCGCGGATCGGGCACCCGCTCCTCGTCGGTGAAGCCGATGCCGTTGACGATGTCGCCGCGGTAGCTCGGCAGGGCGAGACCGTCGATGGTCTCGGTGGGCGACGAGCGGGGCTTGGCGAACTGGCCGGCGATGCGGCCGACCTTCACCACGGGCGAGCCGCCCGCGAAGGTGAGCACCAGGGCCATCTGCAGGAAGACGCGGAAGAAATCGCGGATGTTGTCGGCCGAGTGCTCGTCGAAGCTCTCGGCGCAATCGCCGCCCTGGAGCAGGAAGGCCTCGCCCGCGGCGACGCGCGCGAGCGACGCCTTCAGCTTGCGGGCCTCACCTGCGAAGACGAGGGGCGGAAAGCTCGCGATCTGAGCCTCGACAGCCTGGAGCGCCTCCGCGTCCGGATAGGCCGGCACCTGCTGGATCGGCAGGTTGCGCCATGTCTTCGGTGTCCAACGCTCGGCCATCACTTAACTCCCGGCACCTCTCGGCGGCTCGTCGCACGCCTGAGAACGCGCGCGAAGCGCGGCTTATAGAGAGGTTTCCGGGCGCTTGCGAGTGCCGCCGGCGAAGGCCCTTCCCGGAGCGCAATCCTGCGTAGCGACGGCATCGGGTCGGCGCGCGAGCGCCCGCTGAGGGCGGAACCCGGCCGCCGCACGGCCCGCTTCAGGGCTCGCCGTCCTCCACCTCGATGCCGTGCTCGGCGAGGATCCAGAAGATCGCCTCGAGGTCCTCCGCCGAGACGTCGCGCGGCGGCAGGGCCTCTTCCAGATCCTCGTAGGTCAGGCAACGGCTGCGCTGGGCCGCGGCCTTGGCGAGCAGGGTGTCGATGGCGCGGCGGATGTCGGGCGGCAGCGCCTCCTGGCTCGGCAGCCGGTAGGTGAAGGCCGGACGCAGGGCGTCGGCCAGGAGGCCGTCGATGATGGCTTGACGGCGCGCGTGCGCGTCGTCGTCCCTGCCCTGTCCCTTGCCTGAAGCGCGCTTGCCCATGGGCGTGATATGGACCCGCGGGCTCCCACGTCGAGAGTGCGTTTCGCGAGTCGTTTCCGCCCGCCCCGCGGGTCGCCCTCAGCCGACGCCGACCGGGGTCTTGGTGACGGCGGGCACGCGCATGGTGACGAGTTCCTCGGCCGCCGTGGGATGGACCGCGACGGTGCGGTCGAAATCGGCCTTGGTCGCGCCCATCGTCACCGCGATGCCCACCGCCTGGATGACCTCGCCGGCATCGTGGCCGAAGACGTGCACGCCCACGACCTTGTCGCTCGCGCGGTCGACGAGGACCTTCATCAGGGTGCGCTCGTCGCGCCCCGACAGGGTCGCTTTCATCGGGCGGAAGGCCGCCTTGTAGACGTCGATCTCCCCGCAGGCCGCCCGCGCCACGTCCTCGTTGTGGCCGACCACGCCGATCTCCGGCGTCGAGAACACCGCGGTGGGGATCAACCGGTGGTCGACGCAGGTCGGACGGCCGCCGAAGACCGTGTCGGCGAAGGCGTGGCCCTCGCGGATGGCGATCGGCGTCAGGTTCGCCCGGTTGGTCACGTCGCCCACCGCGTAGATCGAGGGCACGGAGGTGCGCGAGTAGGCGTCGACGGGAATCGCGCCGGCGCCGTCGAGGGCGATGCCCGCGGCCTCCAGGCCGAGACCCGCCACGTAGGGGCGGCGCCCCGTCGCCACCAGCACCTGATCGACCTCGACCCTGGCGCCGTCGTCGAGATGGGCGAGGATCGCTCCGCCGCTCCGCTCCAGGCGCTGGACGGTGCGCCCGAGGCGCAGGTCCATGCGCTTGGCATAGGCTTCGCCGAGGGCGTCCCGGATCTCGTCGTCGAAGCCGCGCAGGAGCCGGTCGCCGCGGTGGAGCAGGGTGGTGCGGGCGCCGAGGCTCGCGAACACGCCGGCGAACTCGACCGCGATGTAGCCACCGCCGATGACGAGGATGCGCTCGGGCAGGCTCTCCAGCTCGAACACCCCGTCCGAGGTGATGGCCAGCTCCGTGCCGGGGATCGCCGGCTCCTTCACCGGGCGGGCGCCGACGGCGACGAGGATCACCCGCGCCCGCACGCACCGGCCCGAGCCGGTGAGGCGGACGGTGTGGGCGTCCTCGATCACCGCCCGCTCGGGCACGATCTCCACCCCCGCGCGGATGAGGTTGGCGTCGTAGATCCCTTCGAGGCGGGTGACCTCGGCGTCGCGCCGCGCCTTGAGGACGCTCCAGTCGAAGCGCGGCGGCTGGAGCGTCCAGCCGAAGCCCGCCGCGTCCTCGAACTCGTCCGCGAAGCGCCCGGCATAGACCATCAGCTTCTTGGGCACGCAGCCCCGGATCACGCAGGTGCCGCCGACCCGGTACTCCTCGGCCAGCATCACCCGGGCGCCGTAGCCCGCCGAGATCCGGGCCGCGCGCACGCCGCCCGAGCCGCCGCCGATGACGAAGAGATCGACGTCGAAGGTGTCGCCCATGCGCTTACCGTCCGCTCTGCCCGCTGCCGGGAGCCGCCGCCCGCAGCCAGGTGATGGCAGCCCCGAGCCCCGCCGTCCACCACGCCGCCCAGGCGTTGTGCTCCACGAAGGCGATGGCGGCGGCCGCCGCCACGAGGCCGAGGGCCGCCGTCCGCTCCGGACGCGGCAGCGCGTGGACCGCCCGCAGGCCCAGCATCAGCACGAGGGCGAGGAGCACGGCGCCGGGAAGGCCGAGTTCCGTCCAGACCTGAAGGAAGCTGTTGTGCGGGTGGCCGACCGCGAGCATCGGGCGCAGATCCGGCTCGATGCGCGCGGCCACCGGCGTCTCGGCGAAGCGCGGGGCGACCCCGAACCCGGCGCCCCGCCAGGGGTCGGCCGCTACCGCCGCGCCGAAGCTGCGGGCGATGGCCACGCGCGCCCGCGAGGAGGATTGAACCAGCCGGGCATGGGCCGCCTCCGGCATGAAGCGTTCGAGGACGTCGCCCTCCACCGGGGCCAGGGCGACGGCGAGGGCCAGGCCCAGTCCCGCGATGCCGGTCGCGACCCGGCGCGGCAGCAGGAGGGCGAGGACGGCCATCGCGACGCCCGCCGCGAGCCCCAGCATGGCCGCGCCGCTGATCGAGCCGAGGATGCCGAGCCCGGCGAAGGCGAGGACGAGGGCGGCGAGGAGCGGCCGGCCCGTTCGCCACAGGAAGAGGGCCACCGGCCCCATGAGCAGGACGAGGGTCAGGGCCGGGCGGTTGAACACGAAGGCCGCCGTGCGCTGGCCGAGCCAGGTCTGCAACGGCATGCCGAGCGCGAGGCCCAGCGCGATGGCGAGGCCGGCGAGCGCCACGGCGCCGAGGGCGAGGGGCCCGGCGAAGGCCGGCAGGCGGCCGGGGGCGAGGCGGGCCAGGATGTAGGCCGCGAGCAGGGTCGGCGCGAATTCCCGCATCGCCCGCGCGGTCACGGCGGGGAACGGGCTCCACAGGGCGGTGACGAGGCACCAGCCGAGGAAGGCCAGGGCGGCGAGGCCGAGGGGCGAGGCCAGCGGCGCGCGGAGCGCGCGCAGGGTGGATCCGCGATCCGCGACGAGGCCGGCGGCGAGGAAGCAGAGGGCGGCGAGCGCGACGACGAGGGGGCTCGACCGGTTCGCGAGCGCCATCGCCAGCGGCATCAGCGCGAGCGCGACGGCGCCCGCGTCCCGCAGGCGGGCGGAGGCGGGCACGGCCTCGCGGCGCGGCTTACTGGAGCTGATGGCCGCGCTTGCCCATCTCGGCGCGCACGCGGACCATCACGTATTCCGAGACCTCCTGCGTCCAGTTCTGCATGGACTGGACCATCTGATCGAGGATGACCGGCTGCGTCTCCACGTAGCGCTTGCCCGCGGGCGAGCGGAAGAAGGAGGCGATGTCCTTCAACTCGGCCTCGCTCAGCTTGTCCGCGTAGATCCGCGCGGCGATGTTGATCATCCGCTGCTTCTGCAGCTCCATCTCCGGCTCGAGCTGCTTCAGAACCTCGTCGAGGTCCTTCTGCAGTTCCGGCCGGGTCACCGCCTGCTGGCGCATCTGCTCGGCAAAGGAGGGAATGACCGAATCGAAGCTGCGCGCGATGCCGGAGGAGAGCATCACCTCGCGGGCGAGGGCCAGATGGTTCGCGTTCGGGGCGGCCGCGGCCGCCGGCGCCGGGGCGGCGGGCTTCTGGCCCTGGGCGACGGCGCCCCCTTGAGCGGCGAGGAGGAGCGCCGCGGCGGCGGCGAGGGAGCGGCGGATCATGGCAGCCTTCCGGGCAGGTCTGTGTGGCAGGCGGTGGGGGACGGGCGCGGGCGCTTCCTCAGCCGAGGTCGCCCAGCACCGTGACATGGGCGGCATCGTTCTCGGCAGAGGCCAGGATCGCGGCGGAGGCGATGCCGAGGAACAGGCCGTGCTCGACGACGCCGGGCACGGACCAGAGGGTGGCGGAGAGGCGCTCGGGATCGGGGATCCGGCCGAGATGCGCGTCGAGGATGTGGTGGCCGCCGTCGGTGACCACGGGCGTCCCGGCGGCGTCCGCGCGCAGCACGACCGCGCCGGTGCAGGACGAGCGCTCCACGGCCGCCTCGACGGCGCGGCGCGTGGCGGTGAGGCCGAAGGCGTTCACCTCGATGGGAAGGGGGAAGGCGCCGAGGGTCTCGACGCGCTTGGCCGCGTCGGCGATCACCACCATGCGGCGGCTCGCGCAGGCGACGATCTTCTCGCGCAGCAGGGCGGCACCGCCCCCCTTGATCAGGCGCAGGGCGCCGTCGACCTCGTCGGCGCCGTCGACGGTCAGGTCGAGTTCCGGCAGCGTGTCGAGGGTGGCGAGGCGGATGCCCTCCCCCTCCGCCTGGATGCGGGTCGCCTCGGAAGTCGGCACGCCGATCACGTCGAGCCCGTCGCGCACCCGGGCGCCGAGCAGGGCGACGAAGGCGGCGGCGGTCGATCCGGTG
Organism: Methylobacteriaceae bacterium; assembly: GCA_947444195.1. Lineage (GTDB taxonomy): Bacteria > Pseudomonadota > Alphaproteobacteria > Rhizobiales > Beijerinckiaceae > Methylobacterium. Next base: position 110,290 of record CANEZL010000003.1, read on the forward strand.
CCGAGGCCGAGCCGCATGCCGGGCCGGACCAGTTCGAGGGCGCGCGCCGCCGCGGCGCGGCGCAGGTCGGGCGGGTTCGAGGCGGATCCGTTCATTTCAGCGATGTCCGATGCCGGCCTGCGCGCGGGACGCGGTACGGGGGCGGTTCTTCACGGCGCGCAAGCTCTGGCTCCTCGGCGGGACGGGCGGCCCCTAACATGACCGCGGCAGCGACGGAACGCCCGGCGTGACCGGGCGCCTCGGCCTGTCACCCGAAATCGGCGCCGGGCGAGCCTTCGCCCGAGGCGCTCAGGGCCGTCCGCCCTGGGGCGGCGTGGCGCTGGCGCCCGGGCGGCCGGGCACCGGCCCGGCGAGGGGCGCGTCGGCGGCACCCTCGGCGGGGTTGGCCTGCTGCGTGCACACCACCTGCTCCTTCTTCACCAGCACGAAGCAGATGCTCATCTCGCCGGTGCGGTAGTTCACGCGGAACACCCCCGCCTCGCGGGCGTGCCGGGTGCCCACGAGGCCGTACTCGGAGGGCGTCTGCGGGCCCGCCCCCTCGCCCGGTCCGAAGCAGACGGTGAGGCCGATGCCGCCGCCGCTCTCCTGCAGGCCATACTGGCAGGAGACCACCTCGCCGGTGACCTTGTCGATCCGGTACATCCGGTTGAGGTCGGTCTGCGGGGCGGGAACGAACTCGAAGGAGGCCGCCGCGGCCGGTGCGGCACCGAGGCCGAGACAGAGGAGCGTGAGCGCGCGAAGCATCATGGGAAGCGGGGTCCGGCTGAGACGCCGTCCTCTCCACGGGCTTTCGGGCAAGTTGAGGGCACGGGGCCGGCTCGGCCCCGGCCCGTTCAGGCGCTGCGGCGGTCGGCGGCCGGGGGCGCCTCGGAGCCGAGCCGGGCGAGCAGGGCCGGCAGCGGCATCGGCGCGCCGATGAGATAGCCCTGCACGTAGCGGCAGCCCTGGCGGCGCATCGCGGCGAGCTGCTCCGGGGTCTCGACGCCCTCGGCCACGCCGTCGAGGCCGAGATTCTGGCACAGGTCGAGGATGGAGCCGACCACGCCGCGGCCGAGGTCGGTGTCGATGTCCGCCATGAAGCTGCGGTCGATCTTGACCTTGTCGAGGGGCAGCCGGTGCACGTAGCTCAGGCTCGAATAGCCGGTCCCGAAATCGTCGAGCGCGATCTTCACGCCCAGGGCGTGCAGGCCGATGATGGCCTCCTGCGCCCGGCCGAAATCGAGCATCAGCGCGGTCTCGGTCAGTTCCAGGGTGATCCGGGCGGGCGCGATGCCGCTGCCGCGGATGGCCGCCAGGATCGCCAGCACGGTCTCCGGCGAGGCGAGATCGTGCGAGGACAGGTTGAACGAGAGCCCGACCTCCGGCGGCAGGCGCGCGGCGTCGGCGAGCGCCTTGCGCAGCAGGAGCAGGGTCAGCCCGTGGATCATGCCCCCGCGTTCCGCGGCGGCGATGAAGCGATCCGGCGGCACGCGGCCGAGCGTCGGGCTCGTCCAGCGCGCGAGCCCCTCCACCATGACGATGGCGTCGGTGCGCGTGTCGAAGATCGGCTGGTAGTGCAGCTCCATCTCGGCGGCGAGGTCGGCGGAGCGCAGGGCGGTCTCCACCGCCCGCTCCGCCCGGATCACGTCCTCGTGCGCCTGCGAGAACAGGGCCGTCCGGCCCCGCTCGCCCTCCTTGGCGTGGTAGAGCGCGTAGTCGGCGCGGTCGAACAGCGCGTCGGCGGTGCGCCCGGCGCGGGGATAGAGGGCGAGGCCGCCCGAGCAGCCGGTGGAGACCTGGGTCCCGCCGCAGCGGACCGGCTCCTGGAGCGCCGCGCAGATCCGGTCGCAGAACGCCACGACCTCCGCGTCCGAGCCCGGCGCGCGGATGAGCACGCCGAACTCGTCCCCGCCGAGCCGGGCGATCGCCACGCTGTCGCTCGACAGTTCCGCGAGCCGGCGCCCGGTCTCGGAGAGGACGCGGTCGCCCGCGATGTGGCCGTAGGTGTCGTTGATCGGCTTGAAGCGGTCGAGGTCGAAGATCGCCAGGGCGAAGCCGGTCTCGTGCCGGTCCTGCTCCGCGATCAGGGCGTCGAGGTGCTGGAAGAAGAAGCGCCGGTTCGGCAGACCGGTCAGGCTGTCCGTGTGGGCGAGGCGGGCATTCTCCTCCGCGAGCCTCTGGGCCTGGCCCTCGGCCTCCACGAGCCGGACGAAGGTGAGGAAGTTGCCCGCCAGCACCCGGATCATCACCACGGTCACGAAGGCCACGTTGAGGGCGATGCCGATGAAGACCGGGCTGGTGCTCGTCAGGCAGCTCACCTGGAACACGCCCAGGACGATGAAGGTCGTGACGAAGGCGGCGACGGGCAGGTGCGTCAGGCAGAAGATGCAGGCGACGACGGTGATGGCGACGAAGATCGCCACATGCGCCTGCTCGGGGGCCCCGCCGTACTGGCTGAGCGCCATCGCCCAACCGACGAAGGCGAGCGCGAGGATCGCGGTGAGCGCGATCGTGACGCGCAGGCGGCGGAACGCCTCGGCCTCCGTCGCCGCGTGCGCCGACAGGCGCCACCAGTGGACGGCGCGCAACAGGCAGAACGGGATGGAGATACCCGGGACCCAGACCGTCAGTTCCACGGGCGCGACCCCGTGGAGCGAGAAGCCCAGCGCCCCGGCATTCACCATCAGCAGGAGGTAGAGCGACGGGATCTGCTTCTGCAGCTCGACGAGTTGCCGGACGACGATCCGGTCTCCGCCCCCGGCGGCGACCGCGCCGTTGAGGAACGCGCGGGAGAACGGCAGGCGGATCATCGGGCGACCGTCGCGGCGGATCCGGCGGATCCTCTCCGGCCTGCAGGCTTGCGCGTCATGATCCCCTTCGGCCTGCCCTTGCCCGTTCTCGCTGTACCGGCGGGACCACCCGTCGTCGTGGCGATTGATTATCGTGAAGTTGTTAAATCCATCTTTCTGAACTCGGGGGGCCGGGAGCACCCAATCTCACCGAGATCGATTCTGTAACGGCAGCGATGACGGGCGCGGGAACGGCTCGCTCGCGGGCGGATCGCTCCGGTCTCCGCCCGGAGGCGATGGCCAGTTCGGCCAAACCCGCTTAGAGGAAGCCGGGCCCGCGCCCCGCCCGTGAGAGAGCCGATGTCCCTGCCCCCGATCGCCGTATTCGACCTCGACGGAACCCTGGCCGAGACGGCCGGCGACCTCATCGGCACGCTCAACGTTCTGCTCGTGCGCGAGGGCCTGCCGGAACTGCCCCTGGAGGAGGCGCGCGATCTCATCGGTGCGGGGGCCAAGGCGCTGATCCGGCGCGGCTTCGAGGCCGCCGGCAAGACCTTGAGCCCCGGCCGGCACGAGGAGCTGTTCCTGGCCTTCCTCGACCATTACGGCGCGCATCTGTGCGACAAGTCGCATCTCTATCCCGGCGTCGTCGAGGCCCTCGACAGGCTGGAGGCGGACGGGTTCCGCCTCGCCGTGTGCACCAACAAGGTGGAGTTGCACGCGGTCCAGCTTCTCGATCTGCTCGGTATCGGAGCGCGCTTCGCCGCGATCTGCGGGCGCGAGACCTTCCCGTTCTTCAAGCCCGATCCGCGCCACATCCTGCACACCATCGAGCGGGCGGGCGGCGATCCGGCCCGCGCGGTGATGGTGGGCGATTCCCGCGCCGATATCGACGCGGCCAAGGCCGCTGGCATCCCGGTGGTCGCGGTGGATTTCGGCTATACCGACACGCCGGTGGCCGAGCTCGGCCCCGACCGGGTGATCGGCGACTACGCCGAGCTCGTCGGTGCGGTGGAGGCCCTGGTGCCGCGCAAGGCGGCCTGAGACGCGTTCAGGCGGCAGCGGTCTCCCGTTCCGGCGCCCCGAGATAGTCCTGGGGCGGGTGCACGGGGCCGCTGCGCAGGAGGGTGTAGAGGAACGGCACGACGAGCAGGGTGGCCGGCGTGCCGAAGGCGATGCCGCCCATCACCGCGCGGGCGAGCGCCGCGTTCTGCTCGCCCCCCTCCCCCGTGCCGAGCGCCATCGGGATGAGGCCGAGGAACATGGCGCCCGCCGTCATCAGGACCGGGCGCAGGCGCGTCTCGCCGGCGAGCAGCGCCGCCTCGTGCGCGGAGCAGCCCGTGGCCTCCCGGTGCTCCCGGGCGAAGGTGACGAGCAGGATCGAGTTGGCGCTCGCGATGCCCACCGACATGATCGCCCCGAACAGCGAGGGGATCGAGAAGCTCGTCCCCGTGATGAACAGGCTGGTGACGATGCCGCAGAAGGCGAGCGGCAGGGCGAGCAGCACCACGAAGGGATCGCCCCAGCTCTGATAGTTGACCGCCATCAGCAGGTAGACGGCCACCAGCGCCACCGAGAGCCCGATCCCGAGCCGGAAGAAGGCCGAGTCCATGTTCTCGATCTGCCCGCGCACGGTGATCCTGTCGGAGGGCGGCAGGGTCTTCTGCTCCTCGGCCACGATCTTGCGGATCTCGGCGGCCACCGAGCCGAGGTCGGAATCCTGAACGGCGGCGTAGACGTTGAAGGTCGGCGCCGTGTTCACGTGGTTGATCACCGTCTGCATGCCCTGGCGCCGGAAGTCGGCGACGCTGGAGAGCAGCGTCAGCACGCCCGGCCGGTCCCCTTCCGCGCGCACCATCAGGGGGGTGTTGCGCAAGCTCGTGAGCGAGTCGTTGCGGTATTCCGGGGTCTGCACCCAGAGCTGGTAGGGGATGCCGGTCTTGGGGTCCGACCAGAAGTTCGGCGTGACCTGGAAGGAGCCGGCGAGGGAGACGTTCATCGCCTGCGCCACCTGCTGCTGGGTCAGCCCGAGTTCGGAGGCGAGGCGCCGGTCGACGTCCACGAAGAATTGCGGCGTGCCCACGATCTGGTGGAGATGCACGTCGACGGCGCCGCGGGTCTCCTTCAGGCGCCGGACGATGTTCTGGGCGGCGGCGAGATCCTTCTCGGTGTTGCGGCCCGAGACCTGGATGTCGATCTGCGCCAGCGTGCCGAAGTTCAGGATCTGGGTGATGATGTCGGAGGGCTGGGTGTAGACCACGAGGTCGGGGAAGCGCTCGCGTAAGGCTTCGCGCAGGCGCTTGGTGTAGAGCGCCGTCGAGCCGTGGCCCTCCTTGAGGCTGATCAGCATCTGGCCGTCGTTGTAGGCCACGAACGAGCCGTCCGAGAAGGCGAAGTTGTAGTTGTTCGAGGGCAGGCCGATATTGTCGAGGATCTGTTCGATCTCGCCCTCGGGGATCACCTCGCGCACCACCCCCTGCACGGCGGCGAAGGTCTGCTCGGCGCTCTCGATGCGCATGCCGGGCCGGGTGCGCAGATGCAGGGTGATCTGGCTGGATGCCACCTGCGGGAAGTAGTCCCGCCCCACGAAGGTGAAGAGCACCCCCGTGCCGGCGAAGACCAGTCCGACGCAGGCGAGCGTCACGACCCGCCGCCGGAGCACCACGTGCAGCAGGCCGAGATAGCCCCGCTGGAACCGGCTGAACCGGGCCTCGAACCCGTGCCGGAAGGCGCCCGCCAAGCGGAAGACCGGGGCGAACAGGAAGCCGAGCGCCCGGCCGACGCGGCTGCGCCGCGGCGCCTCTCCGGCCTCCCCGTGATGGAGGGCGTATTCCCGGGCCACCAGCACGTCGATCAGCACCGGCACCAGGGTGCGCGACAGGAGGTAGGAGGTCAGCATCGCGAACACGACCGCGAGGGCCTGCGGGGTGAACAGGTATTTCGGCGTGTCGGTGAGCGCGAAGACCGAGGTGAAGGCCGCGCAGATCGACAGCGTCGAGATCAGCGTCGGCTTGGCGATGCTGGCCGCCCCCTCGACCACCGATTTGCGGAAGGGCTCGCCCTCCTCGAACAGGCGGTAGGTGTTCTCGATCGCCACCGTGGCGTCGTCCACGAGGATGCCCACCGCGAGGGCGAGGCCGCCGAGCGTCATCACGTTGATGGTCTGGCCGAGCGCTGCCAGCGCGGCGAGCGAGGTCAGGATCGAGAGCGGGATCGAGACCAGCACCACGAGGGTCGAGCGCCAGGAGCCGAGGAAGAGCAGGATGGTGAGGCCGGTGAGCGCCGCCGCGATCATCGCCTCGTGCAGCACGCCCTCGATGGCCGCGGTGACGAAGACCGACTGGTCGAAGAGCTCCTTGATCTGGAAGCCCTCGGGGGCGGCGGCGCGGATCTCGGGCAGAGCCTTCTTGACGTTGTTGACCACGTCCAGCGTCGAGGCGGTGCCGTTCTTGAAGACGCGCATCAGCACCGATTGGACGCCGTCCGCCCGCACGATGTTGACCTGGGGCGGACCGCCGTCGCGGACCTGGGCCACGTCGCGCACGAGGATGGGCTGGCCGGCCACGGTCTTGATCGGGATCTGGTTCAGCGCCTCGATCGCCTCCGGCGTGGCGTTGAGCTGGACCGGGTATTGCTGCTCGCCGATCTTGGCGAGGCCCGACGGCACGGTAAGGTTCTGGGCCGAGACCGCGTTGGTGACGTCGAGCGCGGTCAGACCCAGTGCCTGGAGGGCGTGCAGGTCGAGATCGACCATGATCTGGCGGGGCGTGCCCCCGAAGGGCGAGGGCAGCGTCGAGCCGGGCACCTGGGTGAGGCGCTGGCGGATGCGGTACTGGGCGTAGTCGTTGACCTTGGTGAGGCTCTCCTTCGTGGAGGTGAGCGCGAGCTGGATCACCGGCACCGAGGAGGCGGAGAAGCGCAGGACGATGGGCGGCTGGATGCCCGGGGGCATCGCCGCGCGGATCGAGTTCATCGCCGAGACGGTCTGCGAGATCGCCAGATCGATGCTCACCGCACCGTCGAAGTAGATCTTCTGCACCGCCGTGCCCTGGAGGGTGGTGGATTCCATCCGGCGGATGTTGTTGACGTTGTTGGAGAGCGAGAACTCCGCGTAGGTGGTGACGCGCCGCTCCATCTCCGGGGCGGAGAGGCCGGTATAGGTCCACACCACCACCACGACCGGGATATCGACGACGGGCAGAACGTCCTTCGGCGTCACCACCACGGCCGCGCCGCCCGCGAGCGTCATCAGCACGGCCAGCACGTAGACCGTGATGCGGAACTTCAGCGCGTACTGGACGAGGCCCATGCCGTCTCCGAGGCCATGGCGTGTTCCGGGATCCCGGAGTCGTTCCGGGCCGCGCCGACACGGGCTGGCAGGATCGGCACAATCAGGGGCGCAAATGTTTCGGAAGGATGTCCGGACCCGCCGACGCGCGCCCATGTCGCGGATCTCGCCGGACGCTCATCCCGGGACCGTCGAGCGCCGGGACGAGGGCGGAGGGGTCCCCCTCCGCGGATCGCCCAGCGCCGCTCAGGCGCGGCCGAGCAGGGTCGCCTTGTCGACCTGGAGGCTCGCGGCGATCTCGTCGAGGGCCTTGTGCTCGACCTCGCTGATGCCGCCGAAATCGGCCACGTCGGCGCCGATCAGGAACACGTCCTGGCGCTGCTCGATCGGACGGTCGGCCAGGGCCTGGACGAGGCGCAGGTTCTCGATCCGGCCCGCACGCATCTTGGCACGGGCGATGGCCTCGTAGAGCTCCTGCTCGATGCGCAGGGTGTCGTACGACTTCTCGAGGATCGGGTTCGCGCGCATGCCCGCGATGGCCGACTCGATCTCCTCCTCCGCCACGTCGCCGTCGGCCACGATGACGTTGGCCGCGGCCGACACGGCGGCCTGGAGGAAGACCGCGTCTCCCGCATAGGACATGATCGTCCGGCCGAAACGCAGTATGGCGTCCTGTAGAATGCTCATGCCTTTCTCCTGCTTCAGGAAATGGCAGGCATTGTCCGGGACGAGTCAAGGTTTTCCGTGCGGGCGCGCACGGTGGGCTGTGCGCAAGCGCCGAAACTCCCCCGCCTCGGCCTCAGGCGATCGTCTCGTGTCCCGGCCATTCCCGCCCGAGCTCGGCCGCGACGCGGGCGGGATCGTCGCCCACCGCCTCGACGGCAGCGACCACCTGCTCGACCGGAACCATGAGGCGGCGCGCCCAGTAGGCACGCTCCCACGGCTCGGCGATGTTCACCACCGTCGGTTCGATCGGAGCCCCCGGCTCCGCTGATCCTGCCGCCTCGGCCATGTCGCCTCCCACCCCGCGGGTCGGGACGCCCGCGGCCCGGTTCAACGCGGCCGACCCCGCTTCCGTGCCCTCTCGGCGACGGGAGGCGAGGCCGCAGGGTTCAGCAGCAGCGGAAGCCGCTGGTGTTGCCGACGCCGAAGCGGGCGTTCTCCCGGTTGCGGAAGAACTCCAGCTCGCTCATCGGCTGGCGGTCGGGATGGGTGCGGCGGATATGCTCGGCATAGGCCGTGTAATCCCCCTGCCCCACCATCAGGCGCGCGCCGTCGCAGACGCATTTGGAGAGCGTCTTCCAGCGGTCCATCAGGCCCTGGCCGGTCTGCATCGGCTCACTCCGCCGGCGCGAGCTTGGGGTCGGCCTCGAGCGCCGTCCAGCGGTCGGCCCGGTAGGCCTTCACGCAGGCCATCACCCCGAACACCACGATCGCCACCACGAGGCCGACGAAGAACACGGCGAGCGCCGCGTCGATGCGGTCGTTGAAGACGATCTTGTGCATGTCGTCCATGTTCTTGGCCGGAGCGAGCACCTTGCCCTCGGCGATCGCGGCCGAGAAGCGGTCGGCGTGGCTGAGGAAGCCGATCTTCGGGTCGGGCGAGAAGATCTTCTGCCAGCCCGCCGTCAGGGTGCAGATGCACAGCCAGATGGTCGGGATGATCGTGACGAAGGCGTAGCGCTCGCGCTTCATCTTGAAGATCACCACGGTGGCGAGCGTCAGCGCCACGGCCGCCAGCATCTGGTTCGAGATGCCGAAGAGCGGCCACAGGGTGTAGATGCCCCCGAGCGGGTCCGTCACGCCCTGGTAGAGGAAGTAGCCCCAGGCGGCCACGCACAGGCCCGTGGCCACCACGCTCGGCCCCCAGGACGCCGTGTCCTTGAAGCGCGGCGAGATCAGCCCGAGCAGGTCCTGGAGCATGAAGCGGCCGGCGCGGGTGCCCGCATCCACCGCGGTGAGGATGAAGAGAGCCTCGAACAGGATCGCGAAGTGGTACCAGAAGGCCATCATCGCCTTGCCGCCGATGGCCGAGGAGATGATGTGGGCCATGCCCACCGCGAGCGTCGGGGCGCCGCCGGTGCGGGAGATGATCGAGTGCTCGCCCACGTCCTGGGCGGTCTGGGCGATCACCTCCGGCGCGATCGGGAAGCCGAGCTTGGTCACGGCCGCCGCCGCGGTCTCGGGGGTCGTGCCCACGAGGCCGGCGGGGGAGTTCATGGTGAAGTAGACGCCCGGATCGATCACGCTGGCGGCGACGAGCGCCATGATCGCGACGAAGCTCTCCATGAGCATGCCGCCGTAGCCGATGAAGCGGGTGTCGAGCTCGTTGTCCACGAGCTTGGGCGTGGTGCCCGACGAGATCAGGGCGTGGAAGCCCGAGACCGCGCCGCAGGCGATGGTGATGAACAGGAACGGGAACAGGCTGCCCGCCCAGACCGGACCGGTGCCGTCCACGAACTTCGTCATCGCCGGCATCTGCATGTGCGGCGCCACGATGACGATGCCGATGGCGAGACCGACGATGGTGCCGATCTTGAGGAAGGTCGAGAGGTAGTCGCGCGGGGCGAGCAGCAGCCAGACGGGCAGGATCGCGGCCACGAACCCGTAGCCGATCAGCATCCAGGTGAGCTGCGTGCCGGTGAAGGTGAAGGCCGGGCCCCAGTAGGGATGGTGGTTGATCTGGCCGCCGCCGAGGATCGCGGCCATCAGCAGCACGAAGCCGAGGATCGAGACCTCGCCGACCCTGCCCGGCCGGATGTAGCGGGCGTAGAGGCCCATCAGCATCGCGATCGGGATCGTCGCCGCGACCGTGAAGGTGCCCCACGGGCTCTCGGCCAGCGCCTTGACCACGATCATCGCCAGCACGGCGAGCAGGATCACCATGATCATGAAGGTGCCGAACAGCGCGATCACGCCGGGGATCACGCCGAGCTCGGCCCGGATCAGCTCGCCCAGCGAGCGGCCGTCCCGGCGCATGGAGATGAACAGGATCATGAAGTCCTGCACCGCGCCGGCCAGGACCACGCCCGCCAGGATCCAGAGCATGCCGGGCAGGTAGCCCATCTGCGCGGCGAGCACCGGGCCCACCAGCGGCCCCGCCCCGGCGATCGCCGCGAAGTGGTGGCCGAACAGCACCGACTTGTTGGTCGGCACGTAGTCGAGACCGTCGTTGTGGCGGTGGGCGGGGGTCTCGCGCCGGGGATCGAGGCGCATCACCTTGTCGGCGATGAAGAGGGAGTAGTAGCGGTAGGCGATCAGGTAGCAGCAGACCGCGGCCACCACGATCCAGAGGGCGTTGATGCTCTCGCCCCGGTGCGTAGCCACGATGGCAAGGGCTGCGGCGCCGAGCGCCCCGACGAGGGCCCAGGGCCCGTGTTTGCTGATCGCGCCCATCGGCGTCTCACTCCCAGCGCCGGCTCTTCGACCGGCATCAGAGGCCCTTTTGGCGCAGGCGATCCGGGCTGAGAATAGGGAACCGTTGGTTTTCGCCGACACATCGGGGCCTGTCTCAACCACTGCGCGCAACGGTCGCGGTTTGACCGGGCGGGTCGCCAAATCTAGACCGCGGGCCTGAGGCCGGCGCGGACCGGCCGCGAACGGGCGGAGACGACACGATGGCGAAGGTTGCGTTCCTGGGCCTCGGCGTGATGGGCGGCCCGATGGCCGGCCACCTCGCCAAGAAGGGCCACGACGTCACGGTCTACAACCGCACCGGCGCCAAGGCCGAGGCCTGGGTGCAGGCCCATGGCGGCGCCCACGCGGCCACGCCCCGGGAGGCGGCCTCCGGCGCCGAGATCGTGTTCGCCTGCGTCGGCAACGATCAGGATCTGCGCAGCGTGGTGCTGGGCGCGGACGGCGCGCTCGCCGGGATGGAGCGGGGCGCGGTCTTCGTCGACCACACCACCGCCTCCGCCGAGGTGGCGCGCGAACTCGCCGCCGCCGCGGCCGAGGCCGGGATCGGCTTCGTGGACGCGCCGGTCTCCGGCGGCCAGGCCGGTGCCGAGAACGGCGTGCTCACCGTGATGTGCGGGGCCGAGGCGGAGACCTACGCCCGAGTCGAGCCGGCGATCATGAGCTTTGCCCGCGCCTGCCGCCTGATGGGCCCGGTGGGCGCCGGCCAGCTCACCAAGATGGTCAACCAGATCTGCATCGCCGGCCTCGTCCAGGGTCTGTCGGAGGGCGTCCACTTCGCCAAGCGCGCCGGCCTCGACGTGGAGGCGGTGCTGGAGGTGATCTCGAAGGGCGCGGCCGGCTCCTGGCAGATGGAGAACCGCGGCAAGACCATGAATGCGGGCCAGTTCGCGTTCGGCTTCGCCGTGGACTGGATGCGCAAGGACCTCTCGATCCTGCTGGACGAGAGCCGCCGCAACGGCGCCAAGCTGCCGGTGAGCGCGCTGGTCGATCAGTTCTACGCCGAGGTCCAGGCCATGGGCGGCGGGCGCTGGGACACGTCGAGCCTCGTGGCGCGGCTGGAGCGCTGAGGGACGGCACGGCCTTGGTCGAGGCCGCCGCCGCCCTCGTCCCGCGCCCGCATCAGGCGGAGGCCGCCCGCGCCATCCTGGCGGCGCGAGCGGCGGGCCGCAGCGGCTTCCTCCTCGGCGACGCGACGGGGCTCGGCAAGACGCTCTCGGTCTGGTCGGCGCTCCTGGCGATGCCCGAGGCGGCGGTGCTCATCGTCTGCCCGAAGGGGGCGATGCCGCAGTGGCGGCGCACCATCCGCGATGCCGGGCCGGCGGCGAAGGCGGTGACGCTCGTCAACTACGAGCGCACCAAATCGCTGATGGCCTCGGACACGGCCGCAGCCCGGCGCTCGGCGCGGGCGCGCAACAACGCGCTCGCCAAGCACGGCAGCCTGAAACAGGCCTGGCCCCTCGTGGTGTTCGACGAGAGCCACCGCCTGCGCAACCCTTACGCCCAGCAGAGCCTCGTCTGCCGCCACCTCGCCGAGGCCGCCGCCTTCACCGTCTACATGAGCGCCACCGCGGGGCAGGCCCCGCACGAACTCGGCTATCTCGGCACGCTTCTCGGGGAGGCCGTCGGCGAGCCGACCGGCACGCTCGCCGAGTTCCGCGCCCTGATGCAGCGGCTCGGCATCGGCCGCGCCAAGGGGCGCTGGGTGAACTGGTCCTGGCAGGCCAATGCCCGCGACTGCGCGGTGATGGCCGACCTGCTCTATGCCGGCCCCCGCGCCATCGGCCTGCGGCGGCGGCCCACCGACATCGCCGGCTGGCCGGAGGTGCAGCGGGAGCTGAGCCCCGTCGCCCTGAAGCCGGAGGCGCGCCGGCTCTACGACGCCACTTGGCGGGAGTTCCGCCGGGAATGGGGGCTTGCCGGGGGCAGCACCCGCCGCGCGGCCGGCTGGGCGGCGGACTTGCGCTTCCGGCAGAAGGCGAGCCTGCTGCGGGTGGCGGGCACCGCCGATCTCGCCGAAGTGCTCTTGGAGGCGGGCGAGCAGGTCGCCCTCTCGGTCGCCTTCCTGGAGACGGGGGCGGCGCTCGCCGAGACGCTCGCCGGGCGCGGCTGGCGGGTCGACACGATCGACGGCACGCGCGACGCCGAGGCCAACGAGGCCGCCCGCGCCGCCTTCCAGCGCGGGGAGCGCGACGCGATCGTCTTCACCGTCACCGAATCGATCTCGCTCCACCGGGGCGAGATGCCGGGCGGCGAGCGGACCCGGGCCCTCGTCGTCCACGACATGCGCCACTCGGCGATCCAGCTCGCGCAGATCGAGGGCCGCTGCCACCGCGACGGGCAGGCCGCGGTGATCCACTACGCCTTCGCCGAGGACACGGTGGAAGAGGCGATCACCCGCACGGTGCTCCGCCGCATGGCGGCCATGGACGCCATGGCCGGCGAGGAGACGCGCCTCCTCGACGCGATCGCCGCCTGCCTCGACGCGGCCGCGTGAGACGCATCACAGGGCGAGCGGCGCGTTGTCGATGACCTCCTTCATCACGAAGAAGGTCCGGGTCTGGCGCACCCCCGGCAGTCCGATCAGCGTGGCGCTGTGGAGCCGGTTGAAATCGGCCATGTCGCGCACGCGGATCTTCAGGAAATAGTCGAAGTCGCCGGCCACGAGGTGGCAGTCGAGCACCACGGGCATGGCGCGCACCGCCTGCTCGAAGGCGGCGAAGCTCTCGGGCGTCGAGCGGTCGAGCACCACGCCGACGATGACGAGGGAGGCGCGCTCGACCTTGTCCGGCGCGATCTCCGCCCGCACGGCGCGGATGTAGCCCTCCTCGAACAGGCGCTGGGTGCGGCGGTGGCAGGTCGCCGGGCTGGCATTCACCCGCTGGGCGATCTCGGCGTTGCTCATGCGCCCGTCCTGCTGGAGGAGGCGCAGGATTCGCTGGTCGATCCGGTCGAGATCGCTCATGGAAGATCCTTCCGGTTCGAGGCTGAAAATCGAGCTTTCACTAGCATCGAAGACCGTCCAGGCGCCAGCGTATCTCGGAAGCGGCCCGCATTTCGAGAGCACCTTTCGCACGGTCTCTGCTAGCTTTTCCCGGCTTTCCTCCAAGAGGCCGCGTCATGCTGTCGAAATTCGAGCGCTACCCCCTCACCTTCGGCCCGACCCCGATCGAGCATCTGAAGCGCCTCACCGCCCATCTCGGCGGCGACGTCCAGATCTACGCCAAGCGCGAGGACTGCAATTCGGGCCTCGCCTTCGGCGGCAACAAGCTGCGCAAGCTTGAATACATCGTGCCGGACGCGATCAAGAGCGGCGCCGACACCCTGGTCTCCATCGGCGGCGTGCAGTCCAACCACACGCGCATGGTGGCCGCGGTCGCCGCCAAGATCGGCATGAAGTGCCGCCTGATCCAGGAATCCTGGGTGCCGCACGAGGATGCGGTCTACGACCGGGTCGGCAACATCCTGCTCTCGCGCCTGATGGGCGCCGAGGCGCAACTCGTGGACGAGGGCTTCGACATCGGCATCCGCGACAGCTGGAAGCGGGCCCTGCAGGAGGTCGAGGCCGAGGGCGGCAAGCCCTACGCGATCCCCGCCGGCGCCTCGGTGCACAAGTATGGCGGCCTCGGCTACGTGGGCTTCGCCGAGGAGGTGCGCGCGCAGGAGGCCGAGATGGGCGTCCGGTTCGACTACGTCGTGGTCTGCACCGTCACCGGCTCGACCCATGCCGGCATGCTCGTCGGCTTCTCCGCGGACGGGCGCGCCCGCAACGTCATCGGCATCGACGCCTCCTGCACCCCGGCCCAGACCAAGGCCCAGGTGCTCGACATCGCCCAGAACACCGCCGCCCTCGTCGAGGCCGGCGACATCGTCGCCGACGACGTGGTCCTGATCGAGGACTACGCCTACCCGGTCTACGGCGTGCCGTCGAAGGAGACGGTGGAGGCGATCCGCCTCTCGGCCCGGCTCGAGGGCATGATCACGGACCCGGTCTACGAGGGCAAATCCATGCAGGGCATGATCGACCTCGTGCAGAAGGGCTTCTTCCCCAAGGGCTCGAAGGTGCTCTACGCGCATCTCGGCGGCGCGCCGGCCATCAACGGCTACAGCTACACCTTCCGCAACGGCTGATCCCGCCGCAACGGCTGATCCCGAGTTCCCGTGGTCGCGACCGACGAGGTCCGGCGGACGCGAGCGTCGCCGTCGCCCGGCCCGCCCCCGATGGGCACGGTCCGTCGGGGCCGGCCCGGCCTGCCCGGGGGCGGGCTCTCACCGCGCGTCGGCGGGCGGGAGCGCGGCGACCAGCGTGCTGAGGAAGGCCTGCACCGCGTGCGGCAGGCGGCGGTCGCGCATGACCTGGACCTGGATGCCCCGCCGCAGGCTCGCACGCGTCCGGATCGGCAGGGCGACGAGTTCGCCGAGTTCGACCGGGGTGCGCACGGAGAGCGCCGACATCAGCGCGAGGCCGCGCGTGCGCCGCACGAAGGGCAGCAGCGCCGAGAGGATGTTGGCGGTGAGGGCCGGCTCCACCGTCAGCCCCTCCGCGTGGCAGGCCGCATCGAAGGCCCGCCGCAGGGTGGTTTCCCGCGGCGGCAGGGCGAGGGGGAAGGCGGCCATCTCGGCGAGCCCCACCGCGCCCACCGGCGCCAGGGGATGCTCCGGCGCGCACAGGACCACCATGTCCACGCCCGTCTCGTAGAGGACGGTGATATCGCCCGTGGGCGCCAGGGTGAAGGTGATGCCGATATCGGCGTCCCCTACGCTCACCCACTGCGTCACCTGGGCCGGCGGCAGGATCGTCAACTCGAAGCGGATGCCCGGATAGCGCCCGTGGAAGGTGGCGAAGGCGTGCGGCAGCAGATCGAGGGCGAACCCCTCGGTGCTGGCGACGCGGATCAGTCCGCGCCCCAGCCCCTGCAAATCCCGGATCTCGCTGACCACCTGCTCGGAGCCCGTCAGCACGCGCTGGGCGTGCTGGGCCAGCAACTCCCCGGCCGGGCTCGGCACCATGCCGCGGGGCCGCCGCTCGAACAGCACGCAGTCGAGCTCCAGTTCGAGGTTGGCGATCTGCCGGCTGATCGCGGAGGCCGCCACGTTGAGCTGGCTCGACGCCGCGGCGATCGAGCCCGTGCGGGCCACGGCGAGGAAGTAGCGCAAGCTCGTGGTCTGCATGGCCTGCCTTGCCGAAACGGCAACGATGAGATCGCCAAATTCTACTTGCTGCGATCAATCCTGCACAACATCCTATCAAGGACAAAAAAGCGGCAGCCCCGATGCCCCTCGTCGGAAGCTCGGTCGCGATCCTGTGAAGGCGATCACCACATGCCGCGACCCCTGCGCACGATCCGAGCCCTTACGGCCCTCATGCTGACGGCCACGGCCCTCCCGGCGCTCGCCGGCAAGGCCAACGACACCCTGGTCTACGCCTCGGACAGCGAGCCCGAGAACGTCAGCCCCTACCACAACAGCCTCCGCGAGGGGATCATCCTCGCCCGCAACGCCTGGGATACGCTGATCTACCGCGAGCCCGCCACCGGCGAATACAAGCCGATGCTCGCCACCGCCTGGACGTGGATCGATCCCGTCACCCTCGAACTCACCATCCGCGAGGGCGTGACCTTCCACAACGGCGACACGTTCGGGCCCGAGGACGTGGCCTTCACCTTCAACTACGTCCTGACCCCCGAGGCGCGCACGGTCACCCGGGGCAATGTCGACTGGATGAAGTCGGCCGAGGTGACGGGGCCGAACACGGTCCGCATCCACCTGAAGAACCCCTTCCCCGCCGCCCTCGAATACCTCGCCGGCCCGACGCCGATCCTGCCGGGCGCCTACTTCAAGAAGGTCGGCCTCGACGGCTTCGCCAAGGCTCCGGTCGGCACCGGCCCCTACAAGATCGTCAGCGTCGACAGCGGCCGCGGCGTGAAGCTCGTCCGCTTCGAGCAGTACTGGACCGGCGGCCCGATCGCGAAGCCGAAGATCGGCAAGCTGGAATTCCGGGTCATCCCGGACGGCGACAGCCGCATGGCCGAACTCGTCACCGGCGGCATCGACTGGATCTGGCGGGTCCCCAGCGATCAGGCCGACCAGCTCAAGAACGCGCCGGGCATCACCGTGCTCTCGGCCGAGACCATGCGCGTCGGCTTCCTGCAGTTCGACGTCCAGGGCCGGGCGATGGAGAAGTCGCCCCTCAAGGACGTGCGGGTGCGCCAGGCGATCTCCTACGCGATCGACCGCAAGGCGATGGTCGACAACATCGTGCGCGGCGGCTCGCGGGTGATGAACGCCACCTGCTTCATCGGCCAGTTCGGCTGCGTCGAGGACGGCGTCCCCCGCTACGCCTACGATCCGGCCAAGGCCAGGGCGCTCCTGAAGGAGGCGGGCTATCCGGACGGGTTCGAGATTGATCTGGCCGCCTACCGCGAGCGGGACTACGCCGAGGCCGTGATCGGCTACCTGCGCGCGGTGGGCATCAAGGTCCGCCTGAACTACCTGCGCTTCGCCGCCTTCCGCGACGCGCTCCGGGGCGGCAAGGTCTCGATCGGCTTCCAGACCTGGGGCTCCTTCTCGATCAACGACGTCTCGGCCTTCACGGGCGTGTACTTCCGCGGGGGCGAGGAGGATCTCGCCCGCGATCCCCAGGTGATCGCCGACCTCCAGGCGGCGGACACCGGCTCGGACCCCGAGGCCCGCAAGGCGAAGTACGGCGAGGCCCTGAAGCGCATCGCGGCACAGGCCTACGCCCTGCCGATGTTCTCCTATCCCTCGAACTACGCCTTCACGCAGGACCTGAACTTCACCGCGCAGCCCGACGAGGTGCCGCGCTTCTACGCCTCGTCCTGGCGGTGACGCGGCCATGCTGACCTTCGCCTTCCGCCGTATCCTCGTGGCCCTCGCCGTGGCCGTCACCGTCTCGGTCGCGAGCTTCCTGCTCCTGCACCTCTCCGGCGATCTCGCCACCGCCATCGCGGGCCCCGAGGCGACGGCCGAGCAGGTCGCCGCGATCCGCACGCAGTACGGGCTGGATCAACCGATGCTGACCCAGTTCCTCGCTTGGGGGGCCAAGGCGCTCCAGCTCGATTTCGGCAACTCGTTCTACTTCCGCGAGCGGGTCTCCGACCTGATCCTGGCACGCCTGCCCGTGACCCTGACCCTCGGCGTCGTCGCCCTCTGCGTCGCCCTGTTCGTGGCCATTCCCCTCGGCGTGATCGCCGCGGTCCGCCGCGACACCTGGATCGACCGGACGGCGCTCGCCGTCTCGGTGCTGGGCCAAGCGATGCCGAGCTTCTGGTTCGGCCTGACCCTCATCATGGTCTTCGCGGTCAACCTGCGCTGGCTGCCGGTCTCGGGGAACAGCACCTGGAAGCAATTCGTGCTGCCCGCGGTGGCGCTCGGCTACTACGCCATGCCCGCCGTGATGCGGCTCACCCGCAACGGCATGCTGGAGGTCCTGGCCTCCGACTACGTGCGCACCGCCCGCGCCAAGGGCCTGCCCCCGCGCAAGATCCTGGTCCGCCACGCCCTGCGCAACGCCGTGATCCCGGTGATCGCGCTGGCGGCCGTGCAGTTCGGCTTCATGCTCGGCGGCTCGATCGTGATCGAGGCGGTCTTCTCGCTCCAGGGCCTCGGCCAGCTCGCCTGGGAATCGATCGCCCGCAACGACTTCCCGGTGGTCCAGGCGATCGTGCTCGTCCTGGCGATGATCTACATCGCCCTGACGCTCGCGGCCGACCTGCTCAACGCCTTCCTCGATCCCCGCCTGCGCTCATGACGATACAGCCGATGACGATAGAGCCGCCCCTGCCGCCGGCCGCGTCCGGCCTCGCCGCCGCACCGGAACTGGCGGCCGCCCCCGACAGGGCGATCCTCGCCGCCCCGCGCTCGCCCACCGCCATCGCCCTGCGGCGGGGCCTCGGCCACGGCGGGTTCATGATCGGTGCCGTCGTCCTCGGCGCCATCGTCCTGGCCGCGCTCGCCGCGCCGCTGATCGCCCCGCACGACCCCTACGCCCAGGACGTGTCGAAGCGCCTGATCCCGCCGATCTGGCACGCCAAGGGCAACTGGGAGCACATCCTCGGCACGGACAAGCTCGGCCGCGACTACCTGAGCCGGCTGATCTACGGCAGCCAGATCTCCCTGCTGATCGGCCTGTCCGCAGCCCTGATCTCGGGGCTGATCGGCACGACGCTCGGTGTGCTCGCCGGCTATTTCGGCGGACGGGTCGACGCGCTCGTCAGCTACGTGGTGACGACGCGGCTCGCCATGCCGGTGGTGCTCGTGGCCCTCGCCATGGCCTCCCTCGTCGGCGGCTCCCTCAAGGTGGTGGTGCTGGTGCTGGGCCTCCTGCTGTGGGACCGCTTCGCTGTGGTCACGCGTGCGGCCACCCGCCAGATCCGCAAGCAGGACTTCGTCTCGGCGGCCGAGGCCACCGGGCTCGGCACGGTGCGGATCCTGGTGCAGGAGATCCTGCCCAACATCTTCAACGCGCTGATCGTGGTGGCGACCCTGGAGATGGCCCACGCCATCCTCCTCGAGGCGGCCCTGTCCTTCCTGGGGCTCGGGGTGCAGCCGCCCCTGCCCTCCTGGGGTCTGATGATCGCCGAGGGCAAGCCGTACATGTTCTTCCAGCCCTGGGTGATCACCATCCCCGGCGTCGCCCTCCTCGTCCTCGTCCTCGCCATCAACCTGCTGGGCGACGGCGTCCGCGACATCACCGCCCCCGAGGGCCGGAACTGACCGGCGGCCCCCCGCCGGCTCGGCGGACCCCCGCCGGCCACGATTTCCTTCGAACCCGAGACCCCCATGTCCCGACACGACGCCGTCGCCCTGGCGGCCAGGCATTTCGACGAGGGCGGCTTCCGCGCCGTCCTCCAGGACGCGGTCGGCCGCGCCACCGAGAGCCAGACCCCCGGGCAGATCCCCGCGCTGACCGCCTACCTCACGGACTTCGCCGCCCCGGCGCTGCGCCGCCTCGGCTTCGCCCCGCGCATCCTCGACAATCCGGACGGCGTGCACGGCCCCTTCCTCATCGCCGAGCGGCACGAGGGGGACGGCCTGCCCACCGTGCTGATCTACGGGCACGGGGACACCGTACAGAACTATCCCGAGCAGTGGCGGGCCGGGCTCGATCCCCTGCGCATCGTGGTCGAGGGCGAGCGCTGGTACGGCCGCGGCACCGCCGACAACAAGGGCCAGCACATCGTCAATCTCGGCGCCCTCGACGCGGTGATGCGGGCGCGCGGCGGCCGGCTCGGCTTCAACGCCAAGTTCCTCATCGAGATGGGCGAGGAGGCGGGCTCGCCCGGCCTGCGCGAGGTCTGCCGGGCGGAAGCCCAGGCGCTGAAGGCCGACGTGCTGATCGCCTCCGACGGGCCGCGGGTGAGCGCCGAGCGTCCCACGGTCTTCCTGGGCTCCCGCGGCGGCTACAGTTTCGAACTCGTGGTCGACCTGCGCGCGGGCGGCCACCATTCCGGCAACTGGGGCGGCCTGCTGCGCAACCCCGGCACGGTGCTGGCCAGCGCCATCGCGAGCCTCGTGGACGGGCGCGGCCGCATCCTGGCCGAGGCCCTGCGCCCGCCCGCGATCCCCGAGGGCGTCCGGAAGGCGCTCAGCGACATCACCGTCGGGGGGGACGCCAACGCGCCCGAGATCGACCTCGACTGGGGCGAGCCCGGCCTGTCACCGGCCGAGCGCGTCTTCGGCTGGAACAGCCTCGAAGTCCTCGCCTTCAAGTGCGGCGATCCGGAAGGCCCGCTCAACGCGGTGCCGCCCTCCGCCAAGGCGACGCTTCAGCTGCGCTTCGTCGTCGGCACCGACTGGCAGAACCTGCTGCCCGCGATCCGCGCCCATCTCGACGCGGCCGGATTCCCGATGGTGGCGGTGCGGCCCACCCGCAACGAGATGTTCCGCGCCACGCGCCTGCCGGTGGAGGACCCCTGGGTGGAATGGGCGCTCGCCTCCATCGCCGAGAGCACCGGCAAGCGGCCCGCCCTCCTGCCCAATCTCGGCGGGTCGCTGCCGAACGACGCCTTCTCCGAGATCCTCGGCCTGCCGACCCTATGGGTGCCGCACTCCTACCCAGCCTGCTCGCAGCACGCGCCGGACGAGCACCTGCTCGGGCCGATGACCCGCGAGGCGCTCGGCCTGATGGCGGGCCTGTTCTGGGACCTCGGCGAGACCGGCCCCGCCGTGATCGCCCGCCGCCGGGCGGCCTGACCGCCTCGCCCCTCCGTCGCGGGTGCGCGGCACCCGCGCCGGTCCCGCCTTCCGCAGGAGCCGACCATGACCGAGCCCGTCATCCGCATCCGGAACCTCACCCTGGCGCTTCCGAAGGGCGCGGACCGGCCGCACGCGGTGGAGGACCTGTCGCTCGATCTGGAGGCCGGACGCATCCTCTGCGTGGTCGGCGAATCGGGCTCCGGCAAGTCGATGAGCGCCTACGCGCTCACCGGCCTGCTGCCGCGGGCCCTGCGGATCACGGGGGGCAGCATCACCTTCGAGGGCCGCGACCTGCTCACCCTGGACGAGCGCGGCTGGCGGTCCCTGCGCGGCCGCAGCATCGCGATGATCTTCCAGGAGCCGATGACGGCCCTGAACCCGGTCATGCGCATCGGCGACCAGATCGCCGAGATGTTCGAGGCGCACGGGCTGCTCGGGGCCGCCGAGCGCCAGGCGCGGGTGATCGAACTCGCCCGCGAGGTCGGCCTGCCCGATCCGCCCTCCATCGTGCGCGCCTACCCGCACCAACTCTCCGGCGGGCAGCGCCAGCGGGCGATGATCGCCATGGCGCTCGCCCTCGAACCCGCGGTGCTGGTGGCCGACGAGCCCACCACCGCCCTCGACGTGACCACGCAGGCCCAGATCCTGAAGCTGATCCGCGACCTGCAGCGCAAGCGCGGCATGAGCGTCCTGTTCATCACCCACGATTTCGGCGTGGTGGCCGACATCGCCGATCAGGTGGCGGTGATGCAGCGCGGGCGCCTCGTCGAGGCGGGCAGCGCCGAGGCGGTGCTGAAGAACCCGCAGCACTCCTACACGCGGGCGCTGCTCGCGGCGGTGCCGAGCCTCGCCCCGCCCGAGCGCGCGCCCCTCGACGCCGAGCCCGTCGCCCTGTCCGTGCGGGGCCTGAGCAAGACCTACGCGACCCGGGGCGGCCTGTTCGGCAAGCCCCGCGTGGTGGCCGCGGTGAAGGAGGTGGCCTTCGACATCCGCCGCGGCGAGACGCTTGGCGTCGTCGGCGAATCAGGCTCGGGCAAGTCGACCACCGCCCGGCTCGCGATCCGTCTCGTGGAGCCGGACGCCGGCACGGTGCGCCTCGGCAGCCTCGACTTCACCGCGCTCCACGGGGTGCAGCTGCGCAGCGAGCGGCGGCGGATCCAGATGATCTTCCAGGATCCCTTCGCCTCCCTGAACCCGCGGCGGACCGTCGGCCAGATCGTCAGCGCCGGGCCGATCGCCCATGGCCGGCCCGCGGCCGAGGCCCATGCCCGCACGCGGGAGTTGCTCGAACTCGTCGGCCTCGATCCGCGGGCGGCCGAGCGCTACCCCAATGCCTTCTCCGGCGGCCAGCGCCAGCGCATTGGCATCGCCCGCGCGCTCGCCATGGAGCCCGACGTGCTCGTGGCGGACGAGGCGGTCTCGGCCCTCGACGTCTCGGTGCAGAAGCAGGTTCTGGAGCTTCTCGAAGACCTCAAGAAGCGCCTGCACCTCGCGATGCTCTTCATCACCCACGACCTCAGGGTCGCGGCCACGATCTGCGATCGCATCGCCGTGATGCATCGGGGTGAGATCGTGGAGGCCCGGCGCACCGCCGAATTGTTCCGGAACCCGGAGCACGCCTACACCCGCAGCCTGCTCGCCGCGGTGCCGGGCGCGCTCTCGGCCTGATCCGATCTCCGCTCGATCGAAGCGGGGTTCGTATCGACCGAGCCCGTGCGGCGCGTGAGCGAAGCCCAGATCCGCCAACCCGAAAGGATCGATCGGATCTGGTAGGAGACCGGCCGCCCGGGGGCGGCCGGGCACTGACCTCAGCCGCCGACCAGATGCAGCAGCAGGCTCGACACCACCGCGCCGCTCGTGGCGATGCCCAGCAGCGTGACGCTGCTCAGCTGGTCGTTGGTGTCGACGCTCCGGCCGGCGCGGTGCGTCGGCGCGCTGGCGGCGGGGGTGGTGTGATCCAGACGAACCGTTTCCATGGATGGGCTCCCTTCGTCTTCCGTCGCGCATCAACGCGCGGGGAGAGCCTCCGTTCAGTGCGGGCGGCGCCCGATCGAGCCGGGCGCCGCCGCCCGAACCTCAGAAATTCGCCTGCGTGACGAACTTCGTGCTCAGGTAGCCCTCCAGGGCCTCCGTGCCGCCCTCGCTGCCGTAGCCGGAATCCTTGACGCCGCCGAAGGGCACCTCGGGCAGCGCGAGGCCGTGGTGGTTGATGGAGAGCATGCCGCTCTCGACTTCCGCCGCCACCCGGGTCGCCCGCTCCGCCGAGCGGGTATAGGCGTAGGCCGCGAGGCCGAAGGGCAGGCGGTTGGCCTCCTCCAGGGCCTCCTCGTCGCGGCTGAAGCGCTGGATCGCGGCGACGGGGCCGAACGGCTCCTCGTTCATGATCCGGGCGGTGAGCGGCACCTCCGTGAAGACGGTGGGCTCGAAGAAGTTGCCCCGGTTGCCGATCCGCTTGCCGCCGGCCTTCAGGTTCGCGCCCGCCGCGACGGCGTCCGCGCAGAGCGCCTCCATGGCGTCGAGGCGGCGACCGTGGATCAGCGGCCCCATCTTGGTCCCGGGCTCGAGCCCGTCGCCGACGGTCAGGCCCTTGGCGTAGGCGGTGAAGCCCTCCACGAAGCGGTCGAACACGGAATCGTGGACGAGGAAGCGGGTCGGCGAGACGCAGACCTGGCCGGCATTGCGGTACTTCGAGGCCGACAGCACCGTGACCGCCTTCTCCACGTCGGCATCGGCGAACACGATGGCCGGCGCGTGGCCGCCGAGCTCCATCGTCGCGCGCTTCATGTGGCGGCCGGCAAGCGCCGCGAGTTCCTTGCCCACCGTTGTGGAGCCGGTGAACGAGATCTTGCGGATCACCGGATGCGGGATGAGGTAGGCCGAGATCGCGGCCGGATCGCCGTAGACGAGGCCGATCACCTCGCCCGGCACGCCCGCGTCGAGGAAGGCCCGGATCAGGGCGGCGCAGGAGGCCGGCGTGTCCTCCGGACCCTTGATGATCACCGAGCAGCCCGTGCACAGGGCCGCGGAGACCTTGCGCACCGCCTGGTTGATCGGGAAGTTCCAGGGCGTGAAGCAGGCGACCGGCCCGACCGGCTCGCGCACCGCGATCTGGAGCACGCCGTCGGCGCGCGCCGGGATCACGCGGCCGTAGGCGCGCTTGCCCTCCTCGGCGAACCAGTCGATCACGTCGGCTCCCGCCAGAACCTCGACCCGCGCCTCCGCGAGGGGCTTGCCCTGCTCCAGGGTCATGATCCGCGCGATCGTGTCGGCGCGCTCGCGCAGGAGGTCGGCGGCCCGGCGCATCACCTTCCCCCGCTCGAAGGGCGACACCTTCCGCCACGCCGCGAAGCCGCGGGCGGCCGCCTCCAGCGCCCGGTCGAGATCGGCCTGCGTGGCGACGGCGCACCGGCCGATGGTCTCGCCGGTGGCCGGGTTCAGGACCGGCAGGGTCTGGCGCTCGGATCCGGCACCCCAGGTGCCGCCGATATGGAGTTCGGTGTCCGGATACATGGAAGCTCGTCCCGCGCGCGGCCTCACGGGCCGGCACGAGGTATCTTGGATGCCGTCATCCGCCGAACAAGGCGGCCCGAAGCATGGCGCCCACCCGTTCGCGCAGCCGTGTCATGCCAGATCCGATCGATCCCTTCGGGATGGCGGATCTGGGATTCGCTCGCGCGCCGCGTGGGCTCGGTCGATACGACCCCCGCCTCGATCGAGCGGAGATCGGATCAGGCGGCGCGCAGGGCGCCGCGAGCTTTCAGGGTCTCCACCGTGACCGCGCCGCCCCGGTGCGCCCGCAGGGTGGCGCCCTTCGGCACCACGCTCCAGCCCTCGCGGCAGCCGTCGATGGGCTCGGAGACCACGACGAGGCCGGTCTCGGTCTGGCGGTAGTACAGGGTCGGCGGGCGGCTGTCGCAGGCCCAGCGATAGGCGGTGAGGTGCTCGCCGTCTGTGAGCAGCGCGGTGAAGCGCAGGGGCTCGGCGATGCCCGCCCCCCGCATCAGCCCGCGCACCTGGGCGAGCGTCTCGGCCATGGCGCCGACCGGATCGGACTTCAGCCCGTTGGCGAGCGCCAGGAGGAAGATCGCCTCGGAATCGGTGCTGCCGCGGCGCCCGTCGTAGTACTCGTCCGGGATCAGCGCCTCCAGCCGGCGCTTGATGCGGTGGTAGCCGCCGATCTGGCCGTTGTGCATGAACAGGTGGCGGCCATGCGCGAAGGGGTGGCAGTTCGCCCGCGCGGTCGCCGTGCCGGTGGAGGCGCGCACATGGGCGAAGAAGGTCCGCGCCCGCACCTGCCCGCAGAGATTGACGAGGTTCTCGTCCGACCAGGCCGGGCAGATGTCCCGGTAGATCCCCGGCTCCGCGCGCTCGCCGTACCAGCCGATGCCGAAGCCGTCGCCGTTGGTCTCGGTCTTCCCCTCGTCGGCGTGGAGCGACTGGTGCACCAGGGAGTGCTTCGGCGCGCAGACGAGATCGGAGAGAAAGACCGGCTCACCGCTGTAGGCGAGAAAGCGGCACATGGCTGACGCACACCCCCAATTGAAGCCCGTCTACAACACCGCGATTGCGTCCACCGCGTGATGGCGGCGGGACCGGGCGCGATTTCGTGAGAGCGGCGCCGGCGGATACGGCAAAGCAAGCCGCGTTCCGTTTCCCCGACCTTCGTCACACGAACGTAACTGTCCTGTCAGGGTGGTGAACAGGTTCTTAACGACCGGGATCGTCAGCGGCCATTCCCGCGTTGGGCCGGCAGGTGTTGCAGGCGCGTTTTCCCTGTTGGCGGCGATTGGCGCCGCTTGACTCTTGTCCGCGCCGCTCAGCCGGCGCAGCATGGGCGAATCGGGGAATCGACGGCCCGTCAGAGGCCGCGCCGGGAGGCATCGGATCCGACATCCCAGAACATCGAAGGAGACCCTATGGGCCAAGCCTCGCCCGACTGTCCCGTCGCTCTCGTGGTGGAAGACGACGACGCGGTCCGCAACCTCGCCGCCGCGGTTCTCGAAGAGACCGACCTCGACGTCATCACCTGCGAGAGCGCCGAAGCGGCGATCTCCGTCCTCGAACGCCCCGGCATGAACGTCGCGCTGCTCTTCGCCGACGTGCGCCTGCCCGGCGCCATGGACGGCATCGCCCTTGCCAGCACCGTCGGGCGCCGATGGCCGGAGACGCGCGTGGTGGTGACCTCGGGCTACGACGCGAAGGCCGAGGGGCGGCTGCCGCAGCAGGCGGTGTTCATGCAGAAGCCCTGGCGCGCCCTCGACGTGCTGGTCCAGGCCGAGCGCGCGACGCTCGCCGCCCGCGCCGCCGCCTGACGAAGGGGGCCGGCGCGGGCGCGCCGGCCTCCACGGTCCGCTGTCGCGTTCAGGCCGCGGCGAGCGCCAGCGACAGGGATTCCTTCTTGATGAGCTCCCGGTAGAACCCGTCGAGATGGGTCAGGCGCTCCGGCGAGCCGTCCTGCACGATGCGGCCGCCGTCGAGCACCACGATCCGGTCGAAATCCTTCAGGGTCGACAGGCGGTGGGCGATGGCGATGACGGTGCGGCCCTCCATGAGGTTCGCCAGCGCGTGCCGGATCGCCTCCTCGGACTCGGCGTCGAGCGCCGAGGTGGCCTCGTCGAGGAGCAGGATCGGCGAGTTCTTCAGGATGGCGCGGGCGATGGCGATGCGCTGGCGCTGGCCCCCCGACAGCTTCACGCCGCGGTCGCCGACGATGGTGTCGAACCCCTCCGGCAGGGCGTTGATGAAGTCCGTGCAGTGGGCGGCCTCGGCAGCCTTCCAAACCTCCTCGTCCTTGGCGTCGGGCCGGCCGTAGCGGATGTTCTCCCGCAGGGAGCGGTGGAACATCGACACGTCCTGCGGCACCACCGTGATCGCCTCGCGCAGGGATTCCTGCGTGACGAGGCCGATATTCTGGTCGTTGATGAGGATCTGGCCGCTCTTCACGTCGTAGAAGCGCTGAATCAGCGAGAACAGGGTCGACTTGCCGCCGCCCGATCGGCCGACGAGGCCGACCTTCTGGCCCGGCTCGATGGTGAGGTCGAAGTCGGTGAACACGCTGCGCCCGTCCGGATAGTCGAAGGCGACGTGGTTGAAGGCGATCTTGGCGCCCTGCCCGGTGAGCGCCTTCGCCTCGGGATGGTCCACGAGATCGTGCGGCTGGAGCAGGGTGTGCAGGGCCTCGGAGAGGCGCGCCGTGTGCTGCGTGGCGTCCACCAGGGCGACGGCGAGGTCGCGGGTGGCGGCCAGGATGCGGATGCCGAGCGTGCAGACGAGGACCACCTGGCCGTTCGAGGCGAGGCCGGCCTCCCACATGGAGATCGCCCAGTAGAGCAGGCCGAGCACCGCCAGCACGGTCAGGATGGCGTGCACGATGCGCAGGCGCTCCAAGTAGAGCAGCGAGGAGCGGCGGGCGCGCATCTCGGTGGCGATGGTGCCCTCGAAGCGGATGCCCTCGCGCTTCACCGCCGAGAAGGCGCGCACCAGGGGCATGTTGCCGACGAGGTCGACCATCTCGCCGTCCACGCTCGCGGCCTTGGCCGCGAAATCGTGATGCAGCGGCTTGCCGGCCGATGCCATCTTGAACATCAGCACCACGACCGAGGCGAAGATCGCCGCGAGCACGGCCGCCATGGTGAGGTTGACGGTGCCGATGTAGATCAGCGACCCGATCGCGGCGACGCAGGGCGGCATCACGTTGAACACGAACATGTTCTCGACCGTGAAGATCGCGTTCGAGGTCGCCGTGATGCGCGAGGCCAGCGTCCCGGGCTGCCGGTCGGAGAAGAAGGTCGGCGAGTGGCCGGTCATGTGCCGGAACAGGTCGCGCCGGATGTCGCCGGTCACCCCCACGAAGGTGAAGGCGCCCACCAGCGCGGCCACGCGCCAGAGCAGGTTGTCGGCCGCGATGAAGGCGATGAGGAGGGCGAGCGCCCCCCAGATCACGTTCGCCTGGGGTCCCTTGCCGAGGGCGTCCACCACGCCCTTCAGCGCGTAGTCGGTGCTCACCGAGAAGCCGACCGCGCCGAGCACCGAGATCAGGATCACCGCATGCGGCAGCGCGCGGCGCTTGAGGTAGCGCCCGACGAAGGCGAAAGGCCTGTCGGCGTACTGGCAGAGGTCTTCCATCGCGATGACCATCTCGAATTCGAACGATGCCGATGGACGGCGGCTACGGGACGATGCGGGCTGAGGGATCGCTTCTGCGGCAACGCGACAGCGTCGCCATATGTTGCAGTCTCCCGCGCCGTTCCAGTCGCGGGAGGCCTTTTAATCCAACAATCTGAACGCGGCTTGACCGGCAAGCGAAACCGGTGCCGCGGCGGAAGCCCCCCGTCACGGGCGGACGGGGGCCGCCTCAGCCCGGCTCGGGACTGCGGCGCGTCTCCGGCATCAGCAGCGCGACGGCGAGGAACGCGCACAGCCCGACCAGAGCGAGGCCGAGGAAGGCGGCGTGGCTGCCCAGCCGGTCGGCCATCACCCCGGCGAGCGAGGTGGAGAGGGCCGCGCCGATGCCCATGGCGGTGCCCACCGCGCCGAGGGCGAGGTTGAAGCGCCCGCTGCCCCGGGTGAGGTCGGAGACCACGAGGGGCACCATCACGCCGAGCACGGAGGCCGAGATGCCGTCGAAGACCTGGATCGCCACGAGGAGATAGGGGTTCGTGGTGTAGGCGAGCAGCAGGCCGCGCAGGGGCAGGGCCGCGAATCCGACGAGCAGGAGCGGGTAGCGGCCGTAGCGCTCGGCCGCCCGGCCGACCGCCGGTGCGCAGACGGCGAGCACCGCCTGCGGAACCATGATGCAGGCCGCCACCAGCACGGTCGCGGTCTCGCTGGCGCGCAGGGTCAGGGCGCTGCCGACCAGGGGCAGCATCGCGGCGTTGGCGAGGAAGAACAGGACCATGCAGCCCGCGAAGATCAGGAGCCCCCGATTGGCGAGGAGCGTGCGCAGGGCGGACCCGCCGGCCTGCGCGGGGGGCGGCTCCTGCGTGCGGACGTTCGCGTCGATCTCGTCGGCGCGGATGTAGGACAGCGCCATCAGCGTCGGCGCCACCAGGGCGGCGGTGAGGTAGAAGACGGCGTCGTTCGAGAGGTAGTAGCCGCAGGCCCCCATCCCGGCCGCGGCCAGGGCGTTGCCGAGCGCCTGGAAGCTGGCGTTGCGGCCGAGGCGCTCGCCGGCGCGGGCGTGGCCGACGAGGCCGATGCTGATGGCCGCGATGGCCGGGGTCAGCACGCAGCTCGCCGCCGAGTGGGCCGCCATGGCGAGGAGCACGATCAGGAAGTTCGGCCACAGCGCCAGGGCGAGGGCGCTGCCCGAGATCGCCACCACCGCCACGCCCGCCGCGAAGCGCTTGGAGCGCACGGCGTCCACGAAGGCGCCGCCGGGCACCTGGCCCAGCAGGCTGACGAGGCTGCCCACCGTGAGCGCGAAGCCGATATCCGACTGCGTCCACTTGGCCTGCGAGAAGTAGACGGCCAGGAATGGCCCGAACCCCGTCTGCAGGTTCGCCACGAAGAAGGCGAAGGCGTCGAGGCCCCGCCGGCTGCCGGTGGAGACCGTGGCGCCGAGGCCGGGCGCGGCCGGCTCCGCCGCATCGGGGGCCGTATCCGCGGCCACGTCCTTGAGCCGGACCGGGCGCGCGCGTGTTTCGTGGCGAGGCACTTCGCGCTCCCGATGGGGGACGGGACGTCTGTCTTTCGGGCGGACCACCGTCATTTATCGGGGGCCTTCTCCGCCGGCTTCTCGGCGGAGGGCGCCACCGGGGCCGGCGCGGTCTGAGGCTGGGCCTGCGGGGCTTGCGCCTGCGGAACCTGCGCCTGCGGCGCGGCGGCCGGGTCGGCCTCCGCCGAGGGGCTGGCGGGGCCGAGGACGACGATGGGCTCGCCCGCCTTGTACTCGGGGGAGACGCGGACCTGGTTCCGGCTCAGCTGGAGCGAGATGCGCCCGGGCTTGCCCTCGCTGCTGAAGCGGAGCGCCCGCCAGTCCACCGCGATCTTGCGGGTGCCGACCCCGAGGAACCCGCCGAAATCGATGATCGCCGCCCGCGGGCGTCCGTCCTTGTCGATGATCACGTCGATGATGCGCCCGAGTTCCTCGCCGTTGGCGCTGCGCACGCTCTTGCCCAGAAGGCTCTCGTAGTCCTGCGTGTCGAGGACGGTGGCCGGCGTCCCCTGCTGGGCGGCGGGCGCCTGCGGCACCGGCTGAGCCTGCGCGGCGGGGGGCGCCGAGCCCTGCGGCACCGGGACGGATCCCTGCGGGGCGGGGCGGGGCTGGACGGGGGCGCCCTCCCCGGCCGGATTCTGTTCCGCCGCCGCCGCGGCGGCCCAAAGGGCGATCGTCGCGGTCGCGAGCATCCGATCGAGTCTGAGCACGGAGGGTCCTTCGGGTGGTTGGGTCGTCGCGGCTGGCGGCAAAAACCGCGCCGCCTGGGGCGGGTTCCACCAGGGGCCCTCGCTCATGGCCGGGGACCAAGGCGAAGTTGTGGATCCGCCGCATCGGCGCGCGGCCACGCGTCGGCGCGGGCCGCCCGTCCACAGCATCG
This sequence comes from Methylobacteriaceae bacterium, assembly GCA_947444195.1. Classification (GTDB taxonomy): domain Bacteria; phylum Pseudomonadota; class Alphaproteobacteria; order Rhizobiales; family Beijerinckiaceae; genus Methylobacterium. Next base: position 140,514 of record CANEZL010000003.1, read on the forward strand.
GCCTTGGTTTGCGCGCATTCTCCGGCGTAGACAGGCCGTCAAGAGAAGACGAGCCGCGCGGGCCCAGCCCGCCTGCGGCCGCACGAGCCCGAGGATCGATCCATGCCCCTGTCGCCCGCGTATCGCGCGCCCGAGTATCCCGCCGCGCAGGCCCCGCGGGCGCGGCGGGCGCTGCTGGTCGCCCTCGGTCTCGCCGCCCTCGGCGGCTGCCAGGCCCTCGGCGGCGGCGGCGGCGTGATGCCGGCCGGCGATATCGGGCCGCCCCCCTCCCTGCGCGGCAGCGTGCCGGCGCCGGTGGCGCGCCGCGACAGCGACCCCTCCGACGCGCCCCCCGCCACGGCCCCGACCCGCCGCCTCGACCTGCCCAAGAACGCCCGCGGCGAGGCCCGCAGCGAGGCCGCGGCCGAGCGCCGGATCCGCCGCGAGGACATCGAGGGTCAAGAGGGCGGCCGGAGCAGCTCCGGCGGCATGTCCCCCTCGCTCACGCCGAGCGGCGGCGTGGGCCTCGGCGGCCGCTTCTGAGGACCTGCCCGACGAGGTTCTCCGGCCGTCCGCGATCGACCGGATCCGGGCCCGCGCCCCGGCCCTATCCCGCCGCGGCCCGCTCCAGGGCCCCGGCGTCGAGCTTGACCATCTCCTGCATCGCCGCGAAGGCGCGGGCGGCCACCGCCGGGTCGGGATCGGCGAGGAGCCGCGGGAGCAGAGCCGGCACGACCTGCCAGGGCACGCCCCAGCGGTCGCGCAACCAGCCGCAGGCGATGGGCGTGCCGCCCGCGCCGACGAGGGCGTCCCAGATCCGGTCGACCTCCGCCTGATCCGCGCAGGTCACCGAGATCGAGGCGGCGGTGCCGTAATCGGCGGGTACGCCGCCGTTGAGACCCTGGAAGCCGCGCCCGCCGAGGGTGAACGCCACTAGGATGACGTCGCCCACCGCTCCGCCCGGCCAGGGTCCCGGCGCCCGCTGCACCGCGTCGATCCGCGAGTCCGGCAGAAGGCCGGTGTAGAAGCGCGCGGCCGCCTCGGCCTCCCGCTCGAACCACAGACAGGTGCGGACATCGCTCATCGGCACGCTCCTCCAACTGCTCCCGTGCGTAGCCGTGGACGGCTCCCGGCCGCCGCTCCGGCGCGCCCTCTGCGCAGTGCCCGAGGATAGCCCGTCGCCCCGCCAGAGTGCACGCTCCCGGCCGGCTCCGGATCGCGTCGCCGCCGGCCATTGCCGGTGGACAGCCGCGCGGGCCCACCGGAGCCTGGCCGGGCGGTGCTTGCAACGCCGGTGAGCCCTCTTGTAGGGTTCGCCCAACGCCGAGGGATCAGGGCCTCAGGCATCCAGACCATCGGCATGCGAGGCCGGCTTCCGCACCGTCACGGCGCACCCTCACCGGGTGCGACCTGCCTGTGCCGCGTCCGGCGCGCGCCCATCCCGTGCCGGCCGCTCCGTGCGGTCCGTCGGCGCGCAGGGTTCGGAGGGGGACTATGGAAGCGGGTCTGAGCTGGACGGACGAGCGCGTCGCGCTGCTCCGCCGCCTGTGGGAAGACGGCCAGAGCGCGAGCAAGATCGCGGCACAACTCGGCGGCGTGACCCGCAACGCGGTGATCGGCAAGGTGCATCGCCTCGGCCTCGCCGGCAGGGTCAAGGCTGCCGAGGAGAACGGTCAGGTCCCGCGCGAGGCGGTCGCCGAGGAGATCGAGACCGCCATCGCCGTGGTGGAGGCCCAGGCGCCGGAGCCGGTGGCCATCCTCTCGCACCGGCCGAGCCCGGACGTGCCGCTCCAGGCCCCGACCCCCGTCGCGACGGCCGATCCGGTCCAGCTCGCCGTGTCCCAGCGCGTCACGATCATGGATCTGCGGGAATCCATGTGTCGCTGGCCCCTGGGCGACCCGACCACCCCGGAATTCCGCTTCTGCGGCGCGCGCTCCATCACCGGCCTGCCCTACTGCACGCACCACGCCGAGATCGCCTACCAGCCGGCCGCCGAGCGCAAGCGCGACCGGCGCGTGGCCGGCTTCCGCTGATCCGTTCCGCCCGCCGGACGGATCGACAGCCGAGATTCTTGGGGCCCGCCGGGTTGTCGCCCGGCGGGCTTCTCGCTGTCCGCGCGGGGGGCTGGAGCGCGTCCCGAGAGCCGGCTGCCACCTTCGGGACGACGTTCACGCCTCCGCGTTCTGCGGCGGGCCCCCTGCCCGAAGCGCGGCCGGCGCCTATCTAGGCTGTCGGTGCGGCGGTCTGCCGCGTGTCAGCGGAGTGTTCCGGAATGCGTGCGCGGTCTTGGCCGGCGGGGACTTGGTCCGAGGGGCTGCGCTCCGCCCCGCTCGCGCGGATGCTGTCCGCGCTGATGGCGCTCCTCCTCGCCACCGCCCTGTCCGGCTGCGGCGCCATCAACCGGGTGCCGACCCTGGAGGAGCAGGCGAAATCCGCCTGGAGCGAGGTGCAGAACCAGTACCAGCGCCGCGCCGACCTGATCCCGAACCTCGTGGAGACGGTGAAGGGCTACGCCCAGCAGGAGAAGGACGTGCTCGTCGGCGTGACCGAGGCCCGGGCCAAGGCCTCGAGCGTGAAGGTCGATGCCGGCACGGTGAGCGACCCGCAGAAGTTCAAGGAATTCCAGGACGCGCAGAACCAGCTCAGCGGCGCCCTCGGTCGGCTGCTCGTGACGGTGGAGCGCTACCCCGACCTCAAGTCGAACCAGAACTTCCTCGCCCTGCAATCGCAGCTGGAGGGAACGGAGAACCGCATCGCGGTGGCGCGGCGCGACTACATCCAGGCGGTCCAGGCCTACAACACCGAGATCCGCACCATTCCGGGCCGCTGGATCGCCGGATGGTTCTACCCGGAATCGAAGCCGATGGAGACCTTCACGGCGACCCGGGACGCCGACCGGCCGCCGAACGTGAAGTTCTAGGGCGCCGCCGGAGGGATCCGCGTGCCGCCCCTCTCGGTCCGCCCGGCGGCCTGGCGCGCGCTCGCCGCCCTGGTCTGGCTCGCGGGCGCCGTGGCGGCGGCCGAGCTCGCCTTCCCGTCGCTCTCCGGCCGCGTGGTCGACGGGGCGGGGCTGCTGACGCCGGAGCAGCGGGACGCCCTCGACGCCAAGCTGAAAGCGCACGAGGACAGGACGTCCGATCAGGTCGTCGTCGCCACCGTGCCCGGCCTCCAGGGCACCACGGTGGAGGATTTCGCCAACCGGCTGTTCCGCCATTGGAAACTCGGGCAGGCCAAGACCAACAACGGCGTCCTGCTCCTCGTGGCGCCGACGGAGCGCAAGGTCCGCATCGAGGTGGGCTACGGCCTCGAAGGGGCGCTCACCGACGCGCTCTCGCGGGTCGTCATCGCCGGAGCGATCACGCCGCGGTTCAAGACCGGGGACTATGCCGGCGGCATCGCGGCCGGCCTCGACGGCATCCTCTCCATCCTCGACGGCGATGCCCGCGAATGGCAGCGCAAGCCGCAGGTGCGGGAGGACTCGGTGGACCCGGGCCAGGTCGCGGTCTTCGTCGTGCTGTTCCTCGTGGTGCTGTTCGTGGTCTGGCGGATGAACCGGGCCGGCCGCGGGCCGGGGGGCATCGTCTTCCTGCCGGGGCCCGGCTCCGGCGGCTGGAGCGGCGGCTATTCGGGGGGCTCCTCCGGGGGCTTCGGCGGCGGTTTCTCGGGCGGGGGCGGCTCGTCGGGCGGCGGAGGAGCGTCGGGTGACTGGTAGGGCGGCGGCCGGGCTCGGGCCGGAGGCGCGGGCGCGCCTCGCACAGGCCGTGGCGCGGGCCGAGGCGGGAACGGCGGGCGAGATCGTCGTGATGCTCTGCGCGCGCTCCGGGCTCTACCGCTCGGCGGTGCTCGCCGCCGCCCTCGCGGGCGCCCTGCTCCTGCCCTGGCCGCTCATCGCCCTGACCGGGTGGAGCGCCGCGCAGATCCTGCTGGCGCAGGCGGCCTTCGCCGCCGCCTGCCTCGCCGCCGGATCGAGCGAGGGCCTGCGCCTCGCCCTGATGCCGCGGGTGTTCCGGCGCGGCCGGGTCCGGGCGGCCGCGGCGCGCGCCTTCCGGATGCGCGGCCTCGCCCGTACACGCGGGCGCACGGGCGTGCTCCTCTACATCGCGATCCGCGAGCGCCATGCCGAGATCGTCACGGATGCGGGCGTGCTGGCCCATGTGCCGGCGGACGCCTGGGAGGGGATCCTCGCCGATCTCACCGCGGCCCTGGGGCGCGGCGCGGCGGAGGCGGGGCTCGCGGAGGCGGTCGGCCGCATCGGCGACCGCCTGCGGGAGGCGCTGCCGGCCGGTCCGGGAGACCCGAACGAACTGCCGGACCGGGTGATCCTGGCTGACTGACGGGAGCCGCGGCGGGCGCCGCGGGTTTCCGCCGGCAGACCCGGATGCCCGGATATCGCGAGGACGCCGATGGATACGAGAGCCGGCCACGGCCGCTACCCCTACAGCCCCGTGCCCGAGCGCCCGGTCTACGACTGGCCGGGCGGCACCCGGCTCGCGGTCTATATCGCGCTCAATCTCGAGACCTTCGACTTCGGCGCCGGCCTCGGGGCGGAACTGGCGCCGGGCGGTCCCCAGCCCGACGTGCTCAACTACGCCTGGCGCGACTGGGGCAACCGGGTCGGGGCGTGGCGCATCCGCGACCTCTTGGACGCGCTCCAGATGCCGGCGAGCGTCCTCGTCAACAGCCGGCTCTACGCGGATTGCCCGGGCCTCGTGGAGGCGTTCCGCGCCCGCGGCGACGAGATCGTCGGGCACGGCCGCAGCAATGCCGAGCGCCAGGGCGCGCTCGACGAGGCGGCCGAGCGCGCCCTCATCGCCGAGGCGACGGAGGTGCTGGCCCGTGCGGAGGGCAAGGCGCCGGCGGGCTGGCTCGGCCCCTGGATCTCGCAATCGCGGATCACCCCCGATCTCCTGGCGGAGGCGGGCTACCGCTACCTCCTCGACTGGTGCCACGACGACCAGCCGACCTGGTTCGCCATCCGAGGCGGCGGCCGCATCCTGGCGGTGCCCTACCCGCAGGAACTCAACGACATCCCGGCCACCGTCGCCCGCAAGGAGACCGGCCGCCAGTTCGCGGACGCCATCGTCGACGCCTTCGACGAGATGCTGGACCAGTCGCGCGCGGCGCCCCTCGTCATGGGCATCGCGCTCCATCCCTACATCGTCGGCCAGCCCCACCGCCTGCGCCCCCTGCGGCAGGCCCTCCACCACATCGCGCGCCACCGGGACGCGGTCTGGATCACCACCGCGGGCGCCATCGCCGCGCACGAGGCCGCGCGCGCGGCGGATTGAGGCGGACCGGGTTCAGCGCAGCTCGTAGTCGCGCAGCCGGACGCGGCGGGTGCTGCGGCGATAGGCGAGGACCGAGCCCGGCCAGAGGACCGGATTGCGGCCCTCGGCGTCGAGATACCAGCTCGTGCAACCGCCCCGCTGCCAGACGCTGGCGGCGAGCTGCGCCCGGATCCGGTCGAGGAAGCCCGCCTGCGCCGCAGGCCGGACCGCGATCGCGCGGGCGCCCGCGCGTTGCAGGGCGGCGAGGCAGCCGAGGACGTGCTCGATCTGCGCCTCCAGCATCAGCAGCACCGAGTTGTGCCCGAGGGCGGTGTTGGGGCCGAGGAGCAGGAAGAAGTTCGGGAATCCCGCGACGCTGATGCCCTGATAGGCCCCCATCCCCCCGGCCCAGGCCGCGGCGAGGGTGGTGCCGCCGCGGCCCACGATGCGCGCCCGCGGCAGGCCCGCGCTCACGTCGAAGCCGGTGGCGTGGACGAGCACGTCGAGGGGGTGCTCCACGCCGTCCGCGGTCACCACCCCCGCGGGGGTGATGGCCCGGATGGCGCCGGTCTCCACGGCGACGTTCGGCCGTTGCAGGGCCGGGTAGAAATCGTCCGAGATCAGCACGCGCTTGCAGCCGAGGCGGTAGCTCGGGCGCAGCTTGGCGCGGAGCGCCCGGTCCGGCACCGACTTGAACAGGTGATGGCGCGCGAGGCGCTCGGCGAGGCCGGTGAGGCGCGAGACCCGGGTGAAGCCGGCGAGCGCCCGCGCCTCGTTGAGCCAGAACAGGCGCGTCCGCTCCAGGCGCCGGGCCGGCGGCAGCGCCCGGTAGAGCGCCCGCCGCCAGGCCGGCACCGGCCGGTCGCGCCGCGGCACGATCCAGGAGGGCGTGCGCTGGAACAGGGTGAGGTGGCCGGCCGTGCCGGCGATGGCCGGCACGATCTGCACGGCGCTCGCCCCCGAACCGATCACGCCGACGCGCTTGCCCGCGAGATCGCAGGCATGATCCCAGGTGGCGGAGTGGAACTGCCGACCGGCGAAGTCCGTCCGGCCGGGAATCGCGGGGTAGGCCGGCCGGTGCAGGAATCCGGTGCCGGCGGCGATCGCCCGCGCCCGCATCGGTCCGCGGCTGGTCTCCGCCCGCCAGAGGGCGGCCGCCTCGTCCCAGACCGCGCCGAGGAAGGCGGTGCCGAAGCGGATCAGCGGCATCAGGCCGGCGCCCTCGGCGGTCTCCCGGAGATAGGCGGCGATCTCCGGTTGCGGGGCGTAGGTGCGCGTCCAGTCGGCCTTGGGTGCGAAGGAGAGGGAGTAGAGATGCGAGGGGACGTCGCAGGCCGCCCCCGGATAGGTGTTGTCCCGCCACGTGCCGCCGACGGAATCCGCCTTCTCCAGAACGGCGAGGGCGGCGATGCCGGCCGCCCGCGCCCGCATGGCCATGGCGAGGCCGGAGAAGCCGGCGCCGACGACGAGGAGGTCGAGGGTCTCGTCCGGCGCGCCCGCGCTCATCCGCGCGCCGCCGCGACGTGGCGCTCGAGGAAGGCGGCGGCCGTGTCGAGGGAGCGGCGCGCCTCGGGCAGCGCCCGGTCCGCGAACTGCCAGACGTGGTTGACCACGGGGAAGACCTCGGCCGTGGCGTCCACCCCGGCGGCGCGGGCCCGCTCAGCGAGCCGCACGGAATCGTCGCGCAGGATCTCCCGCTCGCCCACGTGGAGCAGCAGCGGCGGCAGCCCGGCGAGGTCGGCCAGCAGGGGCGAGACCTGCGGATCGGCCGCGTCGTGCCCGGCGAGGTACATGGGCATCAGGTTGGCGAGCGCCACGGGGTCGAACATCGCGTCGAGCAGGGCGTTCGAGACACGCGATCCGCTCTGGGCGGTCAGGTCGGTGACCGGCGAGAACAGGGCGGCTGCCCGCGGCATCGGCAGGCCGCGGTCGCGGGCGGCCAGCATCACCGCGAGCGCGAGGTTGCCGCCCGCGGAATCCCCGGCGATGCCCGCAGGCCCGCCCTCGGCGAAGGCGCACCAGGCCACGAGGGCGTCGTCGCGCCCGGCCGGGAATGGATGCTCCGGCGCGAGCCGGTAATCGGGGGCGAAGACGGTGAAGCCGCGGGTGGCGAGCGCGCCCGTCACCGGGCGGTGCGTGCGCGCCGAGCAGGCGACGAAGCCGCCCCCGTGCAGGTAGAACAGGCGCCGCCCGCCCCCGCCCACCGGCCGCACCCACTCGCCGGGCACGCCGCCGAGGCTCGCCGGCTCGTAGGTGGCGCCCGGCGGATCCGGGAAGGTGGCGCCGTTGAACACCTGCCGGATCTGCCCGATGTCGCGCATCGTGCCGAGCCGCGCGCGGACCTTCCGTCTCACCATCCAGGCCCCGATATGGGCGCGCAGGCTCGCCATGGCTCAGGTCCTCCGGCGCGACAGCCGCTGCAGGACGGGCCAGTAGCCACCCGGCAGCAGGCGCTGGACCAGGGCGGCGTACTGCGCATCCTTGCCGACGACGATGCGGGGCGCGCGCCGCTCCACCGCATCGAGGATCTTGCGCGCGGTGAAATCCGGCTTCAGGCGCAGGAAGGCCTGGAAGTCGGCGCGCGCCGTCTCGAAGGCGGCCCGGATCGCCTCGGCCGCCTCGGAATCGCCCTCGGGGCGCGGCCCGCGCGCGCTGCGGGCGATGGCCGTGTCGACGCCGCCGGGCAGCACGAGGGTGACGCCGAGGGGCGTGCCGACGAACTCGTGCTGGAGCGCCTCGGAGAAGCCGCGCACGGCGAACTTGCTCGCGCAATAGGTCGCCTGACCGGGCGGCGCGATCAGCCCGAACATGCTCGACATGTTGACGATCTGCGCCACCGGCTCGCGCCGGAGCATCGGCAGGAAGGCGTGCGTCACGCGCATCACCGCGCGCAGGTTGATGTCGAGGAGCCAGTCCACGTCGTCCGGATGGACGTCGGCGAAGTTGCCGCCGAGCGCCACGCCGGCATTGTTGACGAGGAGGTTGAGCCGGCCGAACTCCGCCTCCACCGCCTGGGGCAGGGCCCGGATGGCGTCGGCGTCGCGCAGGTCGACCACGTGGCGGCTCACCGAAACCTCGTGGGGCGCCAGGGTCTCGGCCACGGCGGCGAGGCCCGCCGCGTCGCGGTCCACCAGGGCGACGGCGCAGCCCCGGGCGGTGAGGGCGATGGCGAGTTCCGCACCGATGCCGCTCGCCGCGCCGGTGACGAGCGCGACGGATCCGCGAAACCGAAAATTCTGGGTCAAACCGATTCCTCGAAGCCGCGTGCGGCCCCAGCGCGATAGCCAGGGCCCGCCGCCCTGTCCAGGGCGGGGCCGCCTCAGTGCGCGGCGGGCTTGGCCGCGCCGAGCTTCACCGTCCGCAGGATGAGCGCCAGCGGGATCAGGCAGGCGGTGAGGAGGCCGAGCACCCAGAACACGTCGATATAGGCCCAGTAGGCCACCTGCGTGGCCACCTGCTGGCCGATCCAGGCGGTGGCCTGTCCCTGCGCGTCGGGGCCGGCATAGCCGTGCTGCTGGAAGTAGCGCGTCGCCTGGGACAGGGTCTCCTGATAGGCGGGGTTGGCCGGGTTGACCGATTCCACGAGCCGGCTCTGATGGAACTGGCTGCGGTAGGCCAGGATGTTCTGCGCGAGCGACACGCCCATCGAGCCGCCCACGTTGCGGGCCACGTTGATGAGGGCCGAGGCCTGGTCGGTGCGGTCCTTCGGCAGGCCCTCGTAGGAGGCGGTCGTCACCGAGAGGAAGATCATCGGCAGGCCGACGCCGATGAAGACGCGCGACCACGCGAAGAAGGAGAAGGTGGTCTCCCCGTTGATCCGGGTGAGGTCGACCATGCCCGCCGACACGATGGCGGCGCCCAGCATGATCAGCCATTTCGGCTGCACGAAGCCGGAGAGGCGGCCGACGATCACCATCGACACCACGGTCATGATCCCGCCGGGGCCGAGCACGAGGCCGGACAGGGTGGCGGTGTAGCCGTAATATTCCTGCGTGATCTGCGGAATGAACTGCGTGGTGGCGATCAGCACGGCGCCGGTGAACAGCATCACCACGAAGCACGAGCCGAACTGGCGGCTGTTGAGGAGCCGGATGTCGATGACCGGGTTCTTCGTCTTGAGCAGCCAGGGGATCATCGCCGCGAACGACAGCACGGCGAGCAGGCCGAACACGTTCATCAGGGTCGAGGTGCCGAACCAGTCCTTGCGCTGGCCCTCGTCGAGGACGACCTCGAGGGAGCCGAGGAAGAGCGCCACCAGCAGGAAGCCCACGAGGTCGAAGCGCACGCCCTTGGCCCGCAGGACCCGCCGCTCGCGCTTGGCCGCCTCGCTGTCCTCGATCAGCCAGTACATCAGCCCGAGGGAGATCAGGCCGATCGGGCCGTTGATGAGAAAGCACCAGTGCCAGGAGGCGTTGTCGGAGAGCCAGCCGCCGAGCGTCGGGCCGATCACCGGCGCCACGACGATGGCGACGCCGTAGAGGGCGAAGGCTTGGCCGCGCTTCTCCGGCGGGAAGGAATCGGCCAGGATCGACTGCGCCAGGGGCGCCATGCCGCCGCCGCCGAGGCCCTGCAGCACCCGGAACAGCAACAGGGATTCCAGGCTCCAGGCGAAGCCGCAGAGCACCGAGGAGAGCGTGAACAGGGCCACGCTCCACATGAAGAAGGCTTTCCGCCCGAAGCGCTTGGCGAGGAAGCTCGACGCGATCAGGGTGATGGCGTTGGCCACGAGGTAGCTCGTCACCACCCAGGCCGCCTCGTCCGGCCCCACCGCGAGGCCGCCGGAGATGTAGCGGAGCGCCACGTTGGCGATGGTGGTGTCGAGCACCTCCATGAAGGTCGCGAGCGCCACCACCAGGGCGATCGCCCACGGGTTGTGGCCGCCGGGCGCGGCCGCCCCGCTGCCCGCGCTCACCGCACGTGCGCCTTCGGCACCACCGACATGCCCGGCCCGATCGCCACGTCGGTCGGCCAGTCGTCGACCACGATCTTCACCGGGATGCGCTGGGTCACCTTCACGTAGTTGCCGGTGGCGTTCTGGGCCGGCAGGAGGCTGAAGGCGGTGCCGGAGCCCGGCTGCACCGAGGCGATCCGCCCGGTGATCCTGCGGTCGGGATAGGCGTCGATGCTGAGGTCGACGTGCTGGCCCGGCCGCATGTCGGTGATCTGGGTCTCCTTGTAGTTCGCCGTCACCCAGATGTCGTCGGGCACGAAGTTGGCGAGGCTCTGGCCCGCCTGGGCGAACTCGCCGACCCCGCCCGTGAGCCGGACCACGCGGCCCGCCTGCGCCGCCGTCACCTCGGTGTAGCCGAGATTGAGCTTGGCCTGGTCGCGCTGCGCCTGCGCCTGGGCGAGTTGCGCCTCGGCGCTGGCGCGCTGGGCCTTGAGGGAGCCGATCTGCGTCTGCGCCGCCACCACGTTGGCGTTGGCGCTGGCTAGCGCCGCCTGCCGCTGCTGGAGCTGGGAGGCGGAGGATTGCGATTGCTGCACGGTACCGGCGCCGCGCTCGGCCAGCGTCCGGTAGCGGGCGGCATCCTCCTTGGCGAAGTCGAGGGCGGCCTGGGCGGTCTCGACCTGGGCCTGCGCCACCTGCACCTGCGCCTTCTGCGTCTCGATCTGCGCGTCGACGTTGGCGACGGCCGCCTCGCCCGCCTGGACCTGCGCCTCCGCCTGTTCGAGGGCGACCCGGTAGTCCCGCGGATCGACGCGGAACAGCGTGTCGCCGGCCTTCACGTGCTGGTTGTCGGTGACCGCCACCGCGACCACGTAGCCGCCGACCTTCGGGGCCACGGTGAAGGAGCGGGCATCCACGAAGGCGTCGTCCGTGGTCTCGTAGGGGTGCAGGGCGATCAGCCAGTAGAAGTAGACGGCGACGCCGAGCGCGATCGCCGCGAGGCCGCCGAGCACGAACCACCAGGGATGGCGGCGCAGGACGTTCGGGCGCTGCGCCTCCTCGGTATCCGCGGAGGATGCGTCCGCCTCCGGCCGCGCGTCGCCCTCGGCGGGCTCGTCCGCGCCGGGCTTGCGGGCGCGGGGTTCGAGTTCGAGGACGTCGCGGTCCCGGGGCGCGTCGCCCCCGTCGGCGGGCTCGGACCGCGCGCGCCGCAGCGGAGCTCCGGCGGTCCCGTCCCGCCGTCGATCGTCAAGCATCGGATCAAGCCGTCTGAGCGCCGTGCCCCGTCACGGGGCGATCGTCGCGTGAACCCGCCTCGGCGGTGCAAAGACCGGAATGCGGACAAAGTTCCCGAAGCGTTCCGGCCCGTGCGAGGCGTGGCCGCCGAACCGGCATGCTCTCCGCGGAGGCCCCGGAACACGGAGCGTGACCGTGCGTTCGGGCGGCATCGGATGGCCGCGGACCGCCCTCGGAGCCACACGCGGCACCGGAAGACGGAGTGCAGCGTCATGGATACCCTCTCGCGAAACACGGCGGCGAGCCCGTCCGGCGTGCCGCTCACCGGCCCTGCCCGGCGCGATGCCATGTGCACGGCGCTGGCCCGGAACTGGTGGCTGGTGGCCCTGCGCGGCGTGATGGCGATCCTGTTCGGCATCCTGGCCTTCGCGGCGCCGGGGGCCTTCGTGCTCTCGCTGGTGCTGTTCTTCGCCGCCTACATGCTGGTCGACGGCGTGTTCGGGATCTGGTCTGCCCTGCGCGCCGCGCAACGCCACGAGCGCTGGGGCTTCCTGCTCCTCGAAGGCGTCATCGACATCGCTGTGGGCGTGGCGGCCTTCCTCGTGCCCGCGGCTGCGGTGTGGGCCTTCGTCCTGCTCGTCGCGGTCTGGGCCCTCCTCAGCGGCGGTCTGATGATCGCGGCGGCCTTCAACCTGCACCTGCATTACGGGCGCTGGTGGCTCGGCCTCGGCGGCGTGGTCTCCCTGCTGTTCGGGCTCGCGCTCCTCGTCAATCCCGGGATCTCGGCCCTGGTGCTGACGTGGTGGCTCGGCGGCTACGCCGTCGCCTTCGGGATCATGCTCCTCGTCCTGGCGTTCAAGCTGCGCGGTCGCCACGAGGCCGCCGGACGGCCGATGCCGTTGCCGGGCGGCGCCTGAGGCCGTCGCGCCATAGCGCGGGCCGGGGACGCCGGGCTACAAGGGCGCTCGATCCGAGCCGGCCCTCCGCCCGGCCCGGCGCCCCACGACGAGCGCCATGAACCCACCCGACCCGGAACGCAGCAGGGCCGGCGATTCTGGGCCGGACACCGAGACGCGGGCCGCCGCCCGCGCCGCGGCCTCCGCCGGCCGCCAGTTCGTGCGCCAGCTCGGCCTCCTGATCGCGGGGGCCGCGCGCATCGCCGCCCGGCAAACGCAGCAGGTCGGCGGGCGCGGCGCGACCGCCCTCCGCGCCGGCCTGCGGCGCCGAGCACCTGCCGCGATGCCGGCCGCGATGCCCGCCGAGGCAGCGGCCCCGCGGCCCGTCGCGGCGCCGGGCTTCCCCCGCGGCCGGCGCGGCATCGCGCTGGCGCTCGTCGCCGTCGCGGCCCTGCCGGCGCTGGCGCTCCTCGGCTACGTGCTGGCGGCCTTCGCCACGCTGCCGCCCCTCGGCGGCGTCTCGAACGATCCCGGCAGCCGCGCCCTCACCGTGGAAGCCGATGACGGGCGCCCCTTCGCCACCCGGGGCGCCTTCCGCGGCCAGCCCCTCACCGCCGCCGACCTGCCGCCGCACCTCGCCCAGGCGATCATCGCCATCGAGGACCGGCGCTTCTACAGCCATTGGGGCGTCGACCTGCGCGGCCTCACGCGGGCGGCCTGGCGCAACCTCACCGGCGGCGGGGTGCGGGAGGGCGGCTCCACCATCACCCAGCAATACGTCCGGCTGACCTCCCTCAGCCAGGAGAAGACCCTGCGGCGCAAGATCCAGGAGGCGTTCCTGGCCCTGCGCGCCGAGAGCACGATGAGCAAGAGCGACATCCTGCTCGGCTACCTCAACACCGCCTATTTCGGCGCCGGCGCCTACGGGATCGACGCGGCGGCGCGGCGCTATTTCGGCAAGCCGGCCAAGGCCCTCACCCTGCCCGAGGCGGCCATGCTCGCCGGCCTCGTGCGCGCGCCCTCGCAGCTCGCCCCGACGCGCAATTTCGGCGGCGCCAAGGAGCGGGCCGACGTGGTGCTCCAGGCCATGGTGGAGACGGGCGCCATCACCGCGAAGGAGGCCGACGCCGCCCGCGCCAAGACGGTGACCCTGCGCACCCCGCCGGAGACGCCCCCCGGCACGAACTACTTCCTCGACATGGTGGCGACCGAGGCCAAGCGCCTCGCCGAGACCGGCGGCGACGTCACCGTGCGCTCGACCCTGAACCTCGATCTCCAGAGCCTCGCCGAGGGCGTGGTCGCCCGCCGCCTGGATGCGGAGGGGGCGAAGAAGAAGGCGTCCCAGGCCGCCCTCGTCGCCCTCTCGCCGCAGGGCGCCATCCTGGCGATGGTGGGCGGGCGCGACTACGAGGACAGCCAGTTCAACCGGGCGGTGCAGGCCAAGCGCCAGGCGGGCTCCCTGTTCAAGCTGTTCGTCTACCTCACCGCCTACGAGCAGGGCCTGAGCCCCGAATCCGTGCTGGTGGACCGGCCGGTGCAGATCGGCGACTGGGAGCCGCAGAACGCCAACAATCGCTTCCGCGGCGCGCTGCCCCTGCGCTCCGCCTTCGCGCTCTCCGTCAACACCATCGCGGCGCAGCTCGGCGACGAGCTCGGCATCCCGGCGGTGATCGCCACGGCGAAGAAGCTCGGGATCCAGTCCGAACTGCCGAACGTGCCGAGCCTCGCCCTGGGCTCGGCGGAGGTGACGCTCCTCGAGATGACGCGGGCCTATGCGGGCGTGCTCGCCAACCGCGCGCCGCTGGAGAGCTTCGCGATCCACACGATCCGCGGCCCCGCACCCCAGCCCCTCTACGTGCGGCCCGACCCCGCCGCCAGCGGCGGATTGCCGGGCGACAGCCGCAGCATGATGCTCGACAGCCTCCAGGCGGTGGTCGACAGCGGCACGGGCAAGGCGGCGCGGGTGCCTGGCCTCGCCATCGGCGGCAAGACCGGGACCACCCAGGATTACCGGGACGCGTGGTTCATCGGCATGAGCCCGGACCTCGTCGTCGGCGTCTGGGTCGGCAACGACGACAACAGCTCGATGAACCGGGTCGGCGGCGGCGACCTGCCGGCGGCGATGTTCCGCGATTTCGTGCAGCGGGCGAGCGCGCAGCTCGCCAAGGGCCGCAAGCGCCCCTCCGCCGCCCGGGCCGAGCCCGCCCCCGCCGCGCCGACCCCGCCGGCCCCGGTTGCCGAGGCCGGTGCCGAGGCGCGGGGCGTGCCGGAGGTGATCGATACGGGAACCCTCGGTTTCCGCGGGCGGGTGGTGCGGCTCGCGGGCGTCGAGGGCGAGGGCGGCGCGCTGGCCCGCCAGCTCGCGCGCTACCTGCGCCGCCGGGAGGTCACCTGCGCGCAGGCCGCGGACGGGATGCGCTGCCGCATCGACGGCGACGACCTCGCCGCGCTGATCCTGGCCGCGGGCGGGGCGCGGGCGAGCGCCGACGCGTCCCCCGACCTCCTCGACGCCGAGGAGCAGGCCCGCTCGGAGCGCGTGGGCCTGTGGAGCCGGGGCCGCTGAGAGGATCTATCCTACGGTGATCGCACGATGATTCCGGAGAACCGGCTGCCACTTTTCCGCATCGTGCTCTAGCGGAACGGCGGCTCGTCGAAGCTGCGCAGCTTGCGCGAGTGCAGCCCGTGCCGGTCGGCGCGCAGGATGTCGAGGGCGGTGAGCCCGATGCGCAGGTGCTCGCCCACCGCCCGCTCGTAGAAGGCGTTGGCCGCGCCCGGCAGCTTGATCTCCCCGTGCAGCGGCTTGTCGGAGATGCAGAGCAGCGTGCCGTAGGGCACCCGCAGGCGGTAGCCCTGCGCGGCGATGGTGCCGCTCTCCATGTCGACGCCGATGCAGCGGCCGAGATTGATCACCCGCCGCTCCTGGCTGAAGCGCAACTCCCAGTTGCGGTCGTCGTAGGTCACCACCGTGCCGGTGCGCAGGCGCCGCTTCAGCGCCTCGTCGCGCTCCCCCGTCACCTGGGCGGCCGCGGCCTGGAGGGCGAGCTGCACCTCGGCGAGCGCGGGCACCGGCACGTCGGTTGGCACCTGCTCGTCGAGGATGCGGTCGCGGCGCAGGTAGCCGTGGGCCAGCACGTAGTCGCCCATGCGCTGCGACTGGCGCAGGCCCCCGCAATGGCCCACCATCAGCCAGCAATGGGGGCGCAGCACCGCGAGGTGGTCGGTGATCGTCTTCGCGTTCGAGGGCCCGACGCCGATGTTGACGAGCGTCGTGCCCTGCATCGCCCCGTCCGGCCCGCGGGCGACGAGGTGGTAGGCCGGCATCTGGTAGCGGTGCCAGGGCGAGGCGGCGATGAGCGCCCCTGGATCGGCATGCGCCGCCTCCGCGCGGCGCACCCGCACCCCGCCCGGCAGGATCAGCTCCTCGAACCCCTCCGCCCCCGAGGCCAGGCGCTCGAGGCCGTGGCGGACGAACTGGTCCACGTAGCGGTGGTAGTTGGTGAGCAGGATCCAGGGCTGGACGTGGCTCCAGTCGCTGCCCGTGTAGTGGACGAGGCGGCGCAGCGAGTAGTCGACCCGCACCGCGTCGAACAGCGCGAGCGGGCGCGGCGCGTCGCCCCGCTGCTCCCAGAGGCCGTCGGCCACCTCGTCGCCGACCACGGAGAGCAGCGGCACGGGGAAGAAGGCGGCGAGCTCCGCCCCGTCCACCGGCCGCCCGCCGGGGTTGAGGCCGGCCTCCAGCACGTAAGGGTACGGGATCTCCTGACCGCTCAGGCCGACCTCGATCGCCACGCCGTAATCGCGCACCAGGGGTTCGAGCTGGGCGATCAGGTAGTCGCGGAAATGGGCGGGCTGGGTGATCGTGGTGGCGTAGGTGCCCGGCGCCTGGAGCTTGCCGGTGGCCCGGCTCACCTGCGGCATCGGCCCGGTCGGCTGGTAGGTGACGCGGATCTCGGGGTAGCGGAAGCCGAGGCGCTCGGTGGCGTCGGGGGGCGCGCCGCCGGCGAGGTAGCGGGCGAGCGCCGCGCGCAGGGCCCGCGTGGCCTCCGCGTGCAGGGCGATCAGCCGGTCGACCGCGACGGGCACCTCGCCGATCGCCTCCATCGGGCGCAGCTCTTCCATCACCCCGCTCTCCCCTGTCCACCGCATCCGGTGCCCGCTATACCCCGTCGCGGCCCCGGTGGCAGGCGGATAAGCGGTGCGACATGGACGAGGAGTTCGGCCTCCGGCCCGGTGAGGAGGCGCTGGCCCTGCCGGACCGGTACGATGCCGGTCTCCACTTCATCGGGCGCCTGCGCACCCCGTGGACCCGTCGGGCCGACTGCCCGAAGAACAACCTCGGGAACGAGGCCGTCTGCACCGTCGCCCTCGATCCGGCCTACGCGCCCGCGCTCCGGAACGTCGAGGGCGCGAGCCACCTCGTCCTGCTCTACTGGATGGACCGGGCCCCGCGCGGCCTCCTCGTGCAGCAGCCCCGGCACGCGGACGGGCCGCGGGGCACCTTCTCCCTGCGCTCGCCGGCGCGGCCGAACCCGATCGCCCTCGCCGTGGTCGAACTCCTCGGCCGCAGCGACGACACCCTCGCGGTGCGGGGGCTCGACTGCCTCGACGGCACGCCGCTCCTCGACATCAAGCCCTATTTCGCCTCTACGGATTCGCGTCCGCAGGCGATTGTGGAGCGCGCGGGCAAGCCGGCCCGGTGAGAACGCTCGGTCTCGTGGCCGCGGGAACCGCGCTGCTCGGCCTCGGCGCCGCCATCGGCTGGACCGCGCGGGCGCCCAACGACGCGCGGCACTACGCCGAGGGCAGACGCGCCGCCGTGCAGCAGCATCTCGACGAGGCGGCTTCCGATTACGTGTTCCTGGCCGGCGACAGCCAGGCGGAGCTGCAGCCGCCCGCCCAGCGCCCCTGCGGCCTCGAACTCGTGAACGGCGGCAGCGCCGGGGCCAACGCGGCCCTCTACGCGGATGTCCTCGACGGACTGCGCTTCCGCGTCAGGCCGCGGGCCGCCGTGCTCGCCATCGGCACGAACGACCTCATCGCGAAGAACGGGCCCCGTACCCCGCGGGCCCTGGCGCGCTTCGACGGGAACGCGGAGCGGATCGTCCGCCGCTTGCGCGCGGAGAGCGACCAGGTGGTGGTGCTCGCGGTCCCGCCGATCGGCCGATCGCTCGCCGACCGGCTCGATGCGGAGGCGGTGGCGGTCCACAGCGAGCACCTGCGCGCCCTGTGCGCGCGCCTCGGCTGCCGCTTCGCCGACCCCTACGCGCCCCTGCGGGACGGAGCGAGCGGCTTCGCCCGGCCCGGCGCGATGAGCAACGGGCTGCACGTGGCTCGGTACCGACCCGTCATGCAGGCCCTGCTGCCGGCCCTCTGCGAGCCGGACGCCGCCGAGGATCAGGCCGTCCGCGCCGGCGGCCTGATCCGGTAGCAGCCCACGTAGAGGGCGGGCAGGAAGAGCAGGGTCAGCAGGGTCGCGGCGAGGATGCCGCCGATCATCGCGTAGGCCATCGGCCCCCAGAACACCTCGCGGGCGATGGGGACGAGGCCGAGGCTCGCCGCCGCCGCCGTCAGCAGGATCGGCCGCATGCGGTGGCGGGTGGCCTCCACCACCGCGTCCCAGGGCGCCAGCCCGTCCGCCTCGCATTCCTCGATCTGGCTCACGAGGATCACGGCGTTGCGCACGATGATGCCGATGAGCGCCAGGATGCCGAGGATCGCCACGAAGCCCATCGGCTTGTCGAACAGGAGGAGCGCCGGCACCACGCCGATGAGGCCGAGGGGCGCCACCGAGAAGACCAGCAGCAGCTTTCCGAAGCTCTGGAGCTGGATCATCAGGAACACCGCCATGGCGAGCAGCATCACCGGCACCACGGCGGCGATCGGCCCCTGGCCCTTGGCGGCCTCCTCCACCGCGCCTCCGGTCTCAAGGGTGTAGCCCTCGGGCATCGCTTTCGTGAACGCGTCGATCTCGGGCTGGAGCGCGGCGACCACGGTGGGCGGCTGCGTCGCGTCCAGGATCGCGGCGCGCACGGTGATGGTCGCCACCCGGTTGCGGCGCCAGACGATGGGCTGCTCGAGGTCGTAGTCGAGCTTGGCGAAGGCCAGCAGCGGCACCACCGTGCCGTTGGCGAGGCCGACCTGCAGGCTCTGGAGCGTGTCCAGCGAGGTGCGCTCGACGGCGCGCGCCCGGCCGACCACGTTCACGAGGTAGATCGAGTCGCGCACCTGCGTGATGGCGGTGCCGCCGACGACGCCGTTGAGGATGCCGGCGATGTCCTGGCTCGTCACGCCGAGCTGGCGCGCCTTGTCCTGGAGGATCTCGACGCGCAGCACCTTGCCGGGCTCGTTCCAGTCGAAGGTCGGCACGCCCACATGGGGGTTCTTGGCCACCACGTTGGCGAGCGCCAGGGCCTGCTCGCGCACGACCTGAAGGTCGGGGCCGGAGAGCCGGTACTGGATCGGCCGGCCCACGGGGGGGCCGAGGGAGAGCGGGCTCACGAACACGTCCGTGCCGACGAATTGCCGCTTGCCGATCTCCTCCAGCCGCGCGGCCACGCGCTCGCGCGCCTCCAGGGACTTCGTGACGATGACGATCTGGCCGAAGAAGGCGTTGTTCAGTTGCTGATCGAGGGGCAGGTAGAAGCGCACCGCGCCCTGGCCGACATAGGACGACCAGCGCTCGATGTCGGGGTCGCCCTTCAGGGCCTCCTCGAAACGGTCCATCTGCGCCTTGGTCTCGGTGATGGTCGCGTTCTGCGGCAGCGTCAGATCGACGAGGACCTCGTTGCGGTCGGAGGCCGGGAAGAACTGCTGCTGCACGTGGCCCATGCCGACGACGGCGAGGCCCATCAGCGCCACGCAGAACGCCACGGTGATCCAGCGGAAGCGCATGGCGAGGCGCAGCACGGCGAGGAACATGCGCCCCATCCGCCCCGGCTCGTGCCCGTGCGCCTTCATCTTCCTCGGCAGCAGGGTGACGCCGATGAGGGGGGCGAACAGCACGGCCACGATCCACGAGACGAGGAGCGAGGCCGCGATCACCACGAACAGGGAGTAGGTGTACTCGCCCGCCGACGAGCCGTTGAAGCCGATGGGCAGGAAGCCCGCCACCGTCACCAGCGTGCCGGTGAGCATCGGGAAGGCGGTGGAGGTGTAGGCGAAGGTCGCAGCCTTCTTGAGATCGTCCCCGAGCTCCAACCGCGCGACCATCATCTCCACGGTGATCATCGCGTCGTCGACGAGCAGACCCAGCGCGATGATGAGGGCGCCGAGCGAGATGCGCTGGAGCGTCACGTCCATCACCTGCATGACGACGAAGACGATGGCGAGCACCAGCGGGATCGACAGGCTGACCACGAGCCCGGCCCGCAGGCCGAGGCTGATGAAGCTCACCGCGAGCACGATCACCACCGCCTCCACCAGGGCCTTGGTGAAGCCGCCCACCGCCTCCTCCACGATCTTGGGCTGGTCCGAGACGAGGTGGATGCCGACGCCGATGGGGAGCTTGGCCTCGATGAGGCGCATGCGCGCCTTCAGGTCCTCGCCGAAATGCAGGAGGTTCGCCGAGGGGCGCATGGCGATGGCGAGCCCGATCGCGGGTTTGCCGTCGACCCGGAACATCGCCGCCGGCGGATCCTCGTAGCCGCGGGCGATCTCGGCGACGTCCGAGAGGCGGAAGAAGCGGTCGTTGACGCGCAGGTTGATGTCGAGGAGCGATTCCTCGGAGGCGAACTGCCCGCTCACCCGCACCGAGACGCGCTCGGGCCCCGCCTGGACCACGCCCGAGGCCGAGACGGCGTTCTGCGCCTGGAGCGTCTTGATGAGCTGGTTGAAGTCGAGGCCGTAGCCGGCGAGCTTGCGCGTGGCGAAGTCGAGGTAGATCACCTCCTTCTGCGTGCCGAGCAGCAGGGTCTTGCCGATATTGGGCACCTTCAGGATCTCGGTGCGCACGCCTTCCACGTAGTCGCGCAGCTGCCGGTGGGTGAGGCCGTCCGCCGTGAAGGCGTAGACGTTCCCGTAAACGTCGCCGAACTCGTCGTTGAAGAACGGGCCCTGCACCCCTTGCGGGAAATTGCCCTGGATGTCGCCGAGGCGCTTTCGCACCTGGTAGAAGGCGGGCTGGATCTCGGCCTTCTTCGTGGTGTCGCGGAACTGCACGAACACCGTGGCCTGCCCCGGTGTCGTGTAGCTGCGCACGTAGTCGAGGGCGTTGATCTGCTGCAACTCCTTCTCGATTCGGTCGGTGACCTGTTCGAGGGTGTCGCCGATGGTGGCGCCGGGCCAGACGGCCTGGACCACCATGGTCTTGATGGCGAAGGGCGGGTCCTCCTCGCGCCCGAGATTCCGGTAAGCGAGCGTGCCCGCGATCAGGCACACGCCCATCAGGAACCAGACGAAGGACTTGTGGGCGAGCGCCCATTCCGAGAGGTTGAAGCCGGTCTCGTGCCGGTCGGGGCTTCCGCTGGGCGCGTGCATCAGAGGGCCTCGTCGGAGAGCCGGACGGTCTGGCCCTCGCTCAGGGAATGGGCGCCGGCTACGACCACGCGCTCGCCGGCCTTCAGGCCGTCCGTGAGCGCGACGCGCTCGCCCAGCCGCTCGGAGACGGTGACCGCGCGGCGGGCGACCCGCGTGCCCTCGCCCTCCACGATCCAGACGAAATCCTGGCCGTCCCGGCTGAGCAGGGCCGTGGCCGGCAGGTAGACGCGCCGCGCGACCGGACGGGCGAGCGCCACGGTGATCGTGGCCCCGAGCCGGAAGGCCGAGGGCGGATCCTGCAGGCTCATGCGGATGCGCCGCGTCCGGGTGGTGGCGTCGGCGAAGGGCGACACCTCGCGCACGGTGCCCGTGGCGGTGATCGCGGGCGCGCTCTGGAGGGCCACGGTGAAGCGCCCGTCCTTCGGCATGGCGCCGACGAGGTCCTCGGGGATGTCTACCACCGCCTCGCGCACCTCGGGCCTCGCCACGGTGACGACGGTCTGGCCCGGCGTCAGTTCCTGGCCGACCTCGGCCCGGCGCTCGGTGACGACACCGTCGAAATCCGCCTTCAGCTCGGTGTAGCCGATCTGGTCGCGAGCCTTCTGCAGGCTCGCCTGCATCTGGGCGAGGCGGGCCTGGGCGGTGTCGCGGTTGGCCACCGCGCTGTCCAACTGGGCCTGGGTGACGTTGCCGCCCTCCATCAGCTTGCGGGTGCGCGCCTCCGTGGCGACGGCGTTCTCGGCCTGGGCGCGGGCATCGGCGACGTCGGCCTCCGCCCGCGTCAGGGCGAAGCGCGGCACCACCGGGTCGAGGGCCGCGAGGCGCTGGCCCTTTCTCACGATGTCGCCCACCGTCACGTCGCGGGCCACCACGCGCCCGCCGATCTGGAAGCCGAGCTGCGACTGGTAGCGCGGCTCCACCGTGCCGGTGAAGGGGCCGAAGCGCGCCCGGTCCACCGCTTTGGCCACCGTGTAGAGCACCGGGCGCACGGGGGGCGCCTCCGCTTTCTCCTCGGCCTGGCAGGCGCCGAGCGCCGCGAGGAGCGTTGCGGCGAGCGCTGTCCTGAGGGCGCTCATCGGACGGTCTCCGCCACGGTCACGCTCTGGCCGGGCCGCAGGAACTGGATGCCGGCGACGACGACCTCCTCCCCCGGCGCGACACCGGAGGCGAGCGCGATCGAATCGGGCCCGTAGCGGTCGATGGCGACGGTGCGGGGGGCGACGGTGCCGGTCGCGGGATCGCGCACCCAGACGGCGGGCTGCTTGCGCCAGCGGTAGAGGGCCGACCAGGGCAGGATCACCGCCTTGTGCGGTTGGAAGCGCCCGCGCCCGATCACCACGCTGCCGAGCGACATGGCCGGCGGCGTCTCGGCGAGCCCCACCTTCACCCGCACGGTGCCCGAGGCCGGATCGACGCTCGGCGCGATCTCGCGCACGGTGCCGACGGCCGTGACCTTCGGATCCGATTGCAGGGTGACCTCGACCCGGTTCGAGCTCGGCGGATGGGCGAGCAGGGCCTCGTAGACGTTGAACACGGCGTCGCGCGGGCCGTCCTGCGCCACCGTCAGCACGGACTGGCCGGCCTGGACCACCTGACCCGTCTCGAGGGAGCGGCTGAGCACGATGCCGGCAACGCCCGCCTTCAGCTCGACATAGGAGAACTGCTCGCGGGCCGTGCCCAGGGCCGCCTTGGCCGATTCGACCGCCGCCTGCGTCACCCGCAACTGCTGCTCGGCGTTGTCGTAGGCCGGCCGGGTCGTGTAGCCGCTCGCCAGAAGCTGTTCCTGGCGCTGGAAGTTCAGCTTGGCCTGGGTCAGCCGCGCCTCGGCCGAGGTCAGGGCCGCCTCGGCATTGGCGAGGTTCGCCCGCTGCTCCTGCGGATCGAGGCGGGCGAGCACCTTGTCGGCGCTCACGTGGTCGCCGACCTCCACCAGCCGCTCGGCCACCTTGCCGTTGGTGCGGAAGGAGACCGCGGTCTGGGCCTGGGCCTGGATGTCGCCGGTGATGACGGCCTCGGATGCCACCGTGCTCTCCGCGGCGATCGCCGTGCGCACCAGGGTCTGCGCCTTCAGCGGCCCCTCCTCGGCGCCGGCCGCCGCGGGCAGGAGGGCCGCAAGAGTGAGAGCGAGGGCGCAGCGGAGCGGCGCCGGTTTCGTCGCGATGGGTGCGGACACGGGCTGAGGACCCCTCGGTAACGCCGATTCGGTCTATCGCCGGGGAGCTCTATTCCCTATCTTACCGACCGTCCAGACGGTTTTCAGCGGAGGGGAGCGGATGGCCACGCGCAGCCGGCGCGCAGACAGGGCCGACATCATCCTCGACGCCGCCGAGGCGCTGCTGCGCCGCTCGGAGCACCGGAGCCTGACCATCGACGCGGTGGCGGCGGAGGCGGGCCTGAGCAAGGGCGGCGTGCTCCACCACTACGCCTCGAAGGATGCGCTCATCGGCGCGCTTGCCGCGCGCAAGGTCGCGCGGATGCGCGACGGCATCGCGGAGAAGCTCGCGGCCCAGCCCCAGGGCCCCGCCGCCCAGCCCCTCGCCCTGGTGGCGCAGGGGCGCGAGCTCTACGCGGAGGAGTGCGGTTTCCCCGACGCCCTCCTGCTGGCGGCCGTGGAGAACCCGGAGGCGCTGGCCGGCTTCCGGGCCTTCCTGGCCGACCAGCTGGCGCGGATGGAGACGATCGGGGATCGGCCCGGCGCCGGGCACGCGCTGGTCTTCGGCATTCTCGGGCTGATGCTCGCGCGCTCCCTCGGCTTCCACCGCATCGAGGGGGCGGAACTCGCCCGCCTCTTCGACGCGCTGGAGGCGCAGGCCCGGGCGGTGGCGGAGTGAGCCCGATCAGGGCGCGGGATGCGCGTCGAGCCAGCGCAGGGCGCCGCTGAGGTCGATCCCGCGCTCCCGTCCGAAATCGAGCACCGCCCCGCGCTCCAGGCGGCCGGAGCGGACCGCGTCGATCGCCCACAGGGTCAGGGAGCGGGTGCCGCTGCGGCAATGGGCGACCACCGGCCCGCCGGCCTCGCGCAGGGCGGCGGCGAAGCGCGCCACGGCCTCCTCGGTGATCGTCGGCCCCGTCACCGGCAGGTCGAGATAGGCCATGCCGGCCGCCTCCGCCGCCGCGCGCTCGGCCACGCTGCCCGGCTGGCCGGATTCCTCGCCGTCCGGCCGGTTGTTGATCAGGAGGCGGACGCCGCCGCGCCCCAGTTCGGCGATGTCCTCCGGGCTCGGCTGGGCCGCGACGGACAGGGTGTCATCGACGGGAATGCGCTTCATCGCGTTCGATCCTCTCGGGGCGGCACGGCAGCGGGCGCGCCAGCACCCCGCGGCACTTGATCCCTCCCGGCGGATGCCGCAAGCGGTCTGGTATACCGGATCGGCGGCGGCGCGGTCCGGCCCGCCTGCGGACGCGAGGAGGACGCGTGACGCGCCTGAGCGACGATTGCTTCGCCGGAGATGATGCCGTGCTGCGGCTCGACGAGGCGGCGGCCCGCCTCGCCGGATCGCTGACCGCCCGCGTCGGCACGGGGACCGTGCCCCTCGCCGAGGCCGACGGGCGCGTGCTGGCCGCCGACATCCACGCCCCCCTCCCCCTGCCGCCCTTCGACAACGCCGCCGTGGACGGCTACGCCTTCCGCCACGCCGACCTCGCGGGCGGGGCCGACGGCACGGCCCGCCTGCCCCTGCGCGGACGGATCCTGGCGGGATCCGCCGAGGCCGAGACGGTGGCGGGCACCGCCTGCCGGATCTTCACCGGCGCGCCGATGCCGGCGGGCGCCGACACCGTGGCGATGCAGGAGGACGTGCGCCGCGAGGGGGACGCCGTCCTCATCCCGGCCCGGATCGCGCGGGGCGCGAACTGGCGCCGGGCCGGCGAGGACGTGGCCCTCGGCGCCCGCGCCCTGCCCGCGGGCCGCCGTCTCGCGCCGGAGGATCTCGCCCTGCTCGCCGCTCTCGGGGTCGCCGCCGTCCCCGTGCGCGAGCGGCCCCGCATCGCCGTGTTCTCCACCGGCGACGAGGTCGGCGATCCCGGCGACGCGCGCGGCCCCGCCGGCATCTACGACGCGAACCGGCCCATGCTGCTCGCGCTCCTGCGCCGCCTCGGCGCCGCGGTGACCGATCTCGGCATCCTGCGCGACGACCCCGCCCTGCTCCGCGGCCGGCTGCGCGCGGCGGCCGACGGGGCGGACCTGATCCTGACCTCGGGGGGCGTCTCGGTGGGCGAGGCCGACCATGTCCGCCACGTCGTGTCGGAGGCAGGCTCGCTCGGCTTCTGGCGCCTCGCGATCAAGCCCGGCAAGCCGGTGACGGTGGGCCGCCTGGGCGAGGCCGCCTTCGTCGGCCTGCCCGGCAACCCGGTCGCGGCCTACGTGACCTTCGCCTTCGTGGTCCGCCCCCTGCTCGCGCGACTGTCGGGGGCGGAGGACCTGCCCCTATCGGGCATTCCCGTCCGCGCCGCCTTCGCCCACGCGAAGAAGCCGGGGCGCCGGGAGTTCCTGCGCGTCCGCCTGCGCCGCGACGCGCAGGGCCGGGTGGAGGCCGCCCGCGCCCCCGGCGGCGCGCTGAGCGGACTGGCCGGCAGCGACGGCCTCGCCGATCTGGCCGAGGAGGTGACCCACCTGGAGCCGGGCGAGACCGTGGTGGTCCACCCCCACGCCCTGCTGCGCTGAAGCGGCGGAGCGCTCCGCTCCGACATGAGCCTCAGTTGGCGCCCGCCGCCCGGAAGGTGTCGCAGGAGCGGGTCTGGCCGCTCTTGTAGCCGGTCATGAACCAGCGCATGCGCTGCTCGGAGGAGCCGTGCGTGAAGGAATCGGGCACGGCGTAGCCCTGCGACTGTTCCTGGAGCTTGTCGTCGCCGATGGCGCTCGCGGCCCGGAGCGCCTCGTCGATGTCGCTCTGGTCCATCGCGTTCCACTTGTCGTTGGAGTTCTTGGCCCAGACGCCGGCGAGGCAGTCCGCCATCAGCTCAACGCGCACGGAGAGCGCGTTCGCCTCGCGCTTGCTCGATGCCTGCTGCTGGCGCTGCTGCACGCGGGGCAGGATGCCGAGCACGTCCTGGATGTGGTGGCCGACCTCGTGGGCGATGACGTAGGCGTAGGCGAAATCGCCCTTCACGCCGAACTTCGTCTTCATCTCGTTGAAGAAGCTGACGTCGAGATAGACCTTCTTGTCGAGGGGGCAGTAGAACGGCCCCATCGCGGCCTGCGCGGAGCCGCAGCCGCTGCGGGTGCCGCCGGTGTAGAGCACCATCGTCGTGGGCGTGTACTGCTTGCCGGTCTGGTTCGGCAGGATCTGGCTCCACACGTCCTCGGTGTTGCCGAGGATCTTCGCGGCGAAGCGGCCGGCATCGTCGGTGGGCTGCTGGCGGCGGCGCTGCTGGGTCTGCGGGTCGACCCGCTCCTCCTGCTGGCCGCCGCGGCCGATCTGCTGGGCGCCGCCGATCAGGATCGCCGGGTTGATGCCCGTGACCCAGCCGATGATGAGCAGCACCACGATGGTGCCGATGCCGAGGCCGCCGGCCCCGCCGCCGGGAAAGCCGAAGCCCCCCCCGCCGCCGCCCTCGCCGCGGCGGTCCTCGATATTGTCGGAACTCCGAAAATCGTCCCAGCGCATGAGAGCCCGCCGCCATTGCCCCGGCCGCCACCTCTCGGCAGCCGTCTAGTAATGGCCCGGCAAAAGCCCCGGTTCCGCCGGAACGGTCAAGCTTTTCCGTCAAGGGCGGCCCGCACGAGGCGGAAATCCCGCCAGGCGAGGCGCTTCTGGGCCGGCTGGCGCAGCAGGTAGGCGGGGTGCAGGGTGGCGAGCGCCCGCACCTCGCGGCTCTCCAGGCGATAGGGGTAGAAGCGCCCGCGCGCCTTCAGGATGCCGTCCTTCGTCGCCGTCAGGGTCTGCGTCGACGGGCTGCCGAGGCAGACGATGAGGTCGGGATCCACGAGCTCGATCTGCCGCTCGATGAAGGGCTTGCAGACCGAGACCTCCTGGGGCGTCGGGTTGCGGTTGCCCGGCGGGCGCCAGGGCACGATGTTGGCGACGTAGGCCTCGGAGCGGTCGAGCCCGATCGCCTTCATCATCCGGTCGAGGAGCTGGCCCGAGCGGCCCATGAAGGGCTTGCCGACCCGGTCCTCGTCGGCCCCCGGCGCCTCGCCCACGAACATCACCCGCGCCTCCGGGTTCCCGTCCGCGAAGACGAGGTTCTTCGCGGTGAAGCGCAAGGGGCAGCTGTCGAAATCCTTCAGGATCGCCTCGAGCTCGTCGAGGCTCCGGGCCGCGCGGGCACGGGCGCGGGCGTCGCTCGCCGCCTCGTCGGGCTTGGCCGAGGCCGCCTGTCCGAAGGTGCGCTGCGGCTCGGCCGGGCGGGCCGAGCTCGGCGGCTCGCGGGCAGGCCGCTCCTGGGCGGGCGGCGCGCGGCGCGGCGCGGGCTGCGCGGCGGCCCGGTGTTCGGCCGCCCGCGGCGGTGCCTCGGGCTCGCGGAAGCGATCGTGGGGATGCTCGTCGAGGGCGGCGTCCACCCCGGCCTCGCTGTAGAAGTCGAGATAGGCGATCAGGTCGCGCTGCGCGTCGGCGGAAGGCGTCATGGCGGGGATGTGGGGTCTCACAAGCCTGTGGACAACGCGCCCCGGGCGCCCGCGTGCCGGGCCGCGACGACGCGACCTGCCTGCCAAGCGCGGCTTGCCATCCTACCTTGGAATGGGTTCAGAGCGAGCACGAGAGGGCCGAGACGGGTCCCGCGGCGGCGACCGCCGCGGAAAAAGGCCCCCGGACAGGCAGGAGACACGAGAATGGCGCTACCCGAACGCGAGGGCATGGATTTCGACGTGGTGATCGTCGGCGCGGGGCCGGCGGGGCTCGCCGCGGCGATCCGCCTGAAGCAGCGTGCGGCGGAAGGCGGCGAGGAGATCAGCGTCGTCGTGGTCGAGAAGGGCTCGGAAGTCGGCGCCCACATCCTCTCGGGCGCGGTCATCGACCCCTCCGGCCTCGACACCCTCGTCCCCGAATGGCGCGACGACCCCGAGCGCCCGCTCAAGACCGCGGTCGAGCGCGACGAGTTCATGTTCCTGACGAAGAACAGCGGCGTCACCCTGCCGAACCTGTTCTTCCCGCGTCTCATGTCGAACCACGGCAACTTCGTCGGCTCGCTCTCGAACGTGACGAAGTATCTGGGCGCCCGGGCCGAGGCGCTCGGCGTGGAGATCTATCCGGGCTTTCCCGCCTCCGAGGTGCTCCACGACGCGCGCGGCGCGGTGATCGGCGTCGCCACGGGCGATCTCGGCATCGGCCGATCCGGCGACCCGCGGGACGACTACACCCGCGGCATGGAGTTGCGCGGCAAGTACACGGTCTTCGGCGAGGGCGCGCGCGGCTCGCTCACCAAGACGCTGATCGACCGGTTCGAGCTCAACGCCCACAGCGACCACCAGAAATACGGGATCGGCGTGAAGGAGCTCTGGCAGCTCGCGCCGGGCAGGTTCGAGCCCGGCCTCGTCCAGCACACGATGGGCTGGCCCCTTCCCAACAAGACCGGCGGCGGCTCCTGGCTCTACCATTTCGACGACCACCTGCTCTCGGTCGGCTTCGTCACGCACCTGAACTACGAGAACCCGACCCTGTCGCCGTTCGAGGAGTTCCAGCGCTTCAAGACCCATCCGATGATCGCCGAGACCTTCGAGGGGGCCAAGCGCATCGGCTACGGCGCCCGCGCCATCATGGAGGGCGGCTGGCAATCGGTGCCCAAGCTCGTCTTCCCCGGCGGCTGCCTCGTGGGCGATTCCGCCGGCTTCGTGAACGTGCCGCGCATCAAGGGCTCGCACAACGCGGTGCTCTCCGGCATCCAGGCCGCCGACGCGATCAGCGACGCGCTGCGGGCCGGGCGCCACGGCGACGAGCTCACCGCCTACGACCGGGGCTGGCGCCACAGCCCGATCGGCGACGACCTGAAGGCGGTGCGCAACGTCAAGCCGCTCTGGTCGCGATACGGCACGCTGGTGGGCGTCGGGCTCGGCGGCCTCGACATGTGGTCGAACACGATCCTCAACGCCTCGCCCTTCGGCACGCTGGGGCACGGCAAGCCGGACCATGCCTGCCTGAAGCCGCTCTCGGAGGTGACGCCGATCGTCTACCCGAAGCCGGACGGCAAGCTGACCTTCGACCGGCTCTCCTCGGTCTACCTCTCGAACACCAACCACGAGGAGGACCAGCCGCCCCACTTGCATGTGAAGGATCCGGCCCTGCAGAAGACCTCCGAGCACGACGTGTTCGGCGGTCCCTCCGCGCGCTACTGCCCCGCGGGCGTCTACGAGTGGGTGGAGGACGCGGCGGCGCAAGGCGGCGTGCGCTACCAGATCAACGCGCAGAATTGCGTCCACTGCAAGACCTGCGACATCAAGGACCCGAACCAGAACATCAACTGGGTCACCCCGGAGGGGCCGGGCGGGCCGAACTACCCGAACATGTGAGGCGGGCGGGCGCGGCGGGCCGCTCCGCCGCGCCATCCTTTCGCCTTGCGGCCGTGGCGGGAAGGGTCCACTGTCCCGCCCGTTCTGGCACACGGCCTCGCGGACGTGGCGCCCGTGGAGTCGCGAGCCTTACACGCATGTTCGATAGACGCGCCCGCCGTACCGTCCCGGTCCTCGCCCTCCTCCTCGCCGGCATCGCGCCCGTCGCCCACGCGGCCCAGCCGAAGGAGTCGAGCCCGGTCACCGAGTACGAGCCCGCGGATTCCCTCGAAGGCAACTTCCTGGCCGCCTATATCGCGGGCGCGGCCCGCGACACGGCCGCGGCGGCGACCTTCTACCGCGAGGCGGTGAAGGCGGATCCGCGCAACGCGGAACTGCTCGAGCGCGCCTTCATCTCGCTGCTCGCCGACGGCGCCCTGCCCGACGCCTTCCGCGCCGCCGAGCGCATGACCGCGCGCGACGGGGCCAACGGGCTCGCCAACCTCGCGCTCGGCGTCCGCCAGATCAAGGCGGGCCAGTGGTCCGCCGCCCGCCAGAACTTCGCCCGCAGCGGCCGGGGTGCGGCCGCCGACCTCACCGCCACCCTGCTCACCGCCTGGGCCTTCGCGGGCGCCGGCGACGGCAAGAAGGCGCTGGAGACGGTGGGGCGCCTGCGCGGCGAGCGCTACTACAACACCTTCCGCGACTACCATGCCGGCCTCATCGCCTCCGTGGTCGGCGACCAGGCCGAGGCGGAGCGCCGGCTGAAGGCGGCCTACGAGGCCGACCGCAACACCCTGCGCGTGGTGGACGCCTATGCGCGGCAGCAGGCCGGCATGGGCCGCACGGACGTGGCGATCCAGGTCTACAGCGACTTCGAGACGCTGATGCCGCGCCATCCCATCGTGCGCGACGCCCTGGACAAGCTGCGCAACGGCAAGCCCCTCGGCCGCATCGTCGGCAACGCGCAGGAGGGGGCCGGCGAGGTGCTCTACGGCCTCGGCTCCGCCGGGTCGACGCAGGGGGACGAGTTGCCCGCCGTCATCTACCTGCGGCTCGCCCTCTATCTCGCCCCCGAGCACGGCCTCGCCCGCCTGACGCTCGCCGACCTCCTCGACCGGATGAAGCAGCCCGAGCGCGCCAACGAGACCTACGCGCAGATCCCGGCGAGCTCGCCCCTGAAGCTCAACGCCGACATCCAGATCGGGCTCAACCTCGAGCAGATGGGCAAGGGCGAGGAGGCGCTCGCCCATCTCGACGCGGCGATGAAGGCGCATCCCGACGACATCGACGTGATCACCGCGCTGGGCAACGTGCAGCGCTCGCGCAAGAAGTACCTGGAGGCCGCCGAGACCTACACCCGCGCCATCGGCCTCATCGGCGACCGGCCGATCCAGAACTACTGGACGACCTTCTACTTCCGCGGCACGGCCTACGAGCGCGCCAAGCAGTGGCCAAAGGCCGAGGCCGACCTGAAGAAGGCCCTCGAACTGGTGCCGGCCAACCAGCCCGCCGCTAAGGCGCAGGTGCTGAACTACCTCGGCTATTCCTGGGTCGACCAGAAGATCAACATCGACGAGGCCTTCAAGCTCCTCAAGCAGGCGGCCGATCTCAGCCCGCGCGACGGCATGATCATCGACAGCCTGGGGTGGGCCTATTACCGCCTCGGCCGCTGGGACGACGCCGTGCGCGAGCTGGAGAAGGCGGTCGAGCTGAAGCCGGGCGATCCCACCATCAACGACCATCTCGGGGACGCCTACTGGCGCGCGGGCCGGCGCCTGGAGGGCAAGTTCCAGTGGCAGCACGCCAAGGACCTGAACCCCGAGCCGGACGACCTCGTGCAGATCAACGAGAAGCTGAAATCGGGCCTGCCGGACACCGAGAAGCCGACCGCGACCGCCGAGAACCCGCCGGCCCCGGTGGCCGCGCCCCACAACGCGCAGAACCCCGAACTGCCGAAGGGGGCCCCGCAGCCGAACGAGCCCCCGGGCGCCGCCGACAAGAAGAGCGGCGGCTAGGGCATCTCTCAGCGGATCGGAGAATCCGGGACGATGCTCCAGCGACGGGGGCGACGCCTTGCCCCCGGGCGGGACGCCCCTTATGGCCTGATCCCGCCCCGGGGGCCGGAGCGTGCTCTCCCCTCGCGTGAGGGCGCGCCCTCGCGCGGCGTCGTCGCGCGAGGATTCCGCCCCCCCCTCGTGCCTCAGCCGGAGCGCCCGTGTCCCCGCTCACCACCCGCGCGCCCGCGAAGATCAACCTGACCCTGCACGTCCTTGGCCGCCGCCCCGAGGACGGCTACCACGTCCTCGAGAGCCTCGTGGCCTTCGCCGGCGCGGCCGATCTGCTCGCGCTCACGCCCGCCTCCGATCTCGGCATCGCGGTGAGCGGGCCCACCGCCGGCCCGGCCGGCCCCGACGCGGACAACCTCGTGCTGCGGGCGGCCCGCCACCTCGCCTCGCGGGTGCCCGGCCTGCGCGTGGGGCGGTTCCATCTCGTCAAGCGCCTGCCCGTGGCGGCGGGCATCGGCGGCGGCTCCTCCGACGCGGCGGCGGCGCTGCGCCTGCTCGCGCGCCTCAACGACATCGCCCCCGACGCGGAGCCCGTCCGGGCCGCCGCCCGCGCCACCGGGGCCGACGTGCCCGTCTGCCTCGATCCGCGGGCCCGCATGATGCGGGGCGCCGGCGAGGCGGTGGGCGCGGCTTTGGGCATGGCGCCCCTGCCGGCCGTGCTGATCAACCCGGCCGTGCCGGTCCCCACCGCGCCGGTCTTCAAGGCGCTCGGCCTTCAGGTGGGCGACAACCTCGCGGGCGCGCCGCATCCCGCGATCGCGGAAGGCCTCGACGCCGAGGGCATCGGCGCGGCGATCGGGCCCGCGCGCAACGATCTCGAAGCCCCGGCCCTCACCGTGGCGCCGGCGATCGGGGACGCCCTGGCGGCCCTGCGCGGGCAGCCGGGCTGCCGCCTCGCCCGCATGTCCGGCTCGGGCGCCACGGTGTTCGCCCTCTTTGGCGACCGCCACGCCGCCTCGGCCGCGGCGCGCCGCCTGCGCGCCGCCAATCCCCGCTGGTGGGTCGTCCCGACCCTGCTGCGCTGACGCGCGGTGATCAGCCGTAGGAGGGCCTGACGGGCCCCTGCGCGCCCACATCCTCCCGAGCCTCCGGCTCGGCGACGGCCTCGGCCCGGCGCCCGCGCACCGCGTCGCGGATCCGGTCGACCGTCGGATCGATCGCCGCCTGGAGCAGGCAGGACACGGCCACGCTCACCGCGATGCCGCCGACGAAGGCGCCGTAGGAGTAGCCCGGCACCAGGGACAGGGTGAGCACCTCCACGACCGGGTGGAACACGTAGAGGGGGTAGGTGATCCGGCCCAGGGCCTCGTCCATCGTGCGGAAGCGCGTCGTCGTGCTCTCGGCGAGCCAGATGATCAGCGCGACGAGGGCGACGAGCAGAGTGAATTCGAGCCAGGCCCCGCTCTCCGTGCCGGGCGGACGGGCGTGGATCGAGTAGACCACGAACTGGGCCGACACGGCCGCGAAGGCCACGAACGACATCAGGATGGCGCCGCGGCTGCGCGAGCGGATCAGGAAGTACAGGGCCGAGCCGAACACGAAGTACGGCGCCAGCGAGATCATGGCCGGCAGCCGGCCGGCCATGGAGAGGAACCAGAGCGGGCAGAGGATCGCCGCGATGAGGCAGAGCACCCCCGACAGGGTGCGCCGGTCGAACACCCGCCCGGAATACCGCTCCAGCCAGAGGGCCACCGCGAAGAAGAGATAGAACATCATCTCCACGCGGATCGCCCAGGCGATGCCGATGAAGTCGAAATCCATCATCTGGTTCGTGAGGGGAACGAAGCCGAACAGGTTGGCGAGGAGGTTCTGCGCGTCGAAGGCGTGGCCGCCGGCGAAGTCCGCCGAGCGGGTGATGCGCAGGGACCCGGTCGCGTAGAAGATGGAGCAGACCGCGATCATCGCGCAGAGGGCCAGCAGGTAGTGCGGCACGATGCGCAGGAGCCGGTTCTCGATGAAGCCGACCGGGCGCTGGCGGTAGAAATGGTACACCGCCTCGGTGATGACGAAGCCGGACATCACGAAGAAGGCCAGCACCGCCACGTAGCCGAAGGCGAAGGGCTTGGTCAGCGCCGCCACCGCCTCCGGCGCCACATCGGCGCAGAAGTGCTTCAGCAGGACGAGGAAGGCGAGGAAGAAGCGGAAGGCACCGAAGGGCCGGTAGACCAAGCGGTCAGCCATCGAAGGTCTCCGTGCAACGATCGGGCAAGCACCATTTACAACCTTCGATAGAAAGCTGTGCGATATTTACCATTTAGTGTCGCCTCCGCAGGGCGACATCGCGGAGAACTACGGTGATTCGCAGCCTTTCAGGCCGGTAAGCTTGGCTGTTCTGAGGCTGCGATTCCGGTCCGGGGATGCTCTCGGGGCTCGACCGAGCGCGGGCGGGCATGGCTCGGCTGAAGATCCGAAAATCCCCCGCGGAAGCGCGGGCGCCCCGATCGCCCGCGGCGGAGCGCCCGCGTCCCCGGTCACCGCTCTGCGGAGAGGACGACGCGGTCGCCTTCATCCTTCCCGCGCACGGTCGATCACGCGCGATCCTGGTCCTCGCGCCGCTGCCCGGGCGAATCCAGGAGCGGGCGCTCCTCCACGAGGCTCAGGCAGCCGAGGGCCAGGGCGAGGCCGAGGCAGGCGGCGAGGAAGACGAGCCGGAAGGTCTCGCCGAGTTGGCCCGCATCGGCGCCGCGGATCAGCGCGGCCATGTCGTGCGCCGCGCCGTCCCCGCCCGCGCCGCCGAGCACCAGCGTCCCGAAGATCGCGACGATGAGGGCGCCGCCGAGGGAGCGGAAGAAATTCATCGAGGCGGTGGCGATGCCGAGCTGCTGGGGCGCGACCGCGTTCTGGACCACGATGGTCGAGAGCGGCAGCACGGTGCCGATGCCGATGGAGAGCAGCACGAACAGGATCTCGATGAGCCAGAGCGGAAGCCCGGGGCCCGAGAAGGCGAGCAGGCCGCAGGCGCCGATGCTCAACGCCAGCAGCGCGAGGGGCAGGCGCTTGTAGTGCCGGAAATAGACCATCGAGCGGCCCGAGAGGGTGGCGCCCACCACCGTCCCGACCATCAGCGGCACCATCGCGAGGCCCGAGCGGCTGGGATCGAGCCCGACGACGCCCTCGAGGAAGATCGGCACGTAGATGCTGAGCCCGATCAGGGTGCCCATGGCGAAGCAGGCGGCGAGCGTCGCGCTGGCGACCACGCGGTCGCGCAGCACGCTCAGGGGGATCAGCGGCTCGTCCGCGCTGGCGAGGCGGGCGACGAAGGCCGCCCCGCCGAGGATGCCGAAGGCGGCGAGCCCGAGCACGGGAGCCGAGTCCCAGGGGTAGCGGACGCCGCCCCAGCTCAACGCCAGCATCAGGCCGGTCGAGCTCACCACGAGGAGCGCCGCGCCCGGATAGTCGACGCTGCGCCGCCGCTCGTTGCGCGGCAGCAGCCTGAGCTTGTCGTTGGTGAGGATGAAGGCGAGCAGCCCGATCGGCAGGTTGATCCAGAAGATCGCCGACCAGTGCAGGTGCTGGGCGAAGAAGCCGCCGAGCAGGGGACCGGCCAGGGAGGACAGGGCGAAGACGCCCGCGATGTAGACCTGATAGCGCGCCCGCTCCTTGGGCGAGAGGATGTCGGCGAGGATGGTCTGCGCCAGGGCGATCAGGCCGCCGCCGCCGATGCCCTGGAGGCCGCGGGCGAGGGCCAGCGCGATCATGGTCGGGGCCAGGGCGCAGAGGAGCGAGCCGAGGCTGAAGACCGCGATGGCGATCAGCAGCATGATCCGCCGGCCGTGGATGTCGGAGAGCTTGCCGTAGAGGGGCGTGACCGCGGTGGAGGCGAGGAGATAGGCCGTCACGATCCAGGGCAGGTTGGCGGCATCGCCGAGTTCGAGCCCGATCGTCGGCATGGCGGTGGCCACGATGGTCTGGTCGAGGGCCGCGAGCAGCATCGCGGCGACGAGGCCGATGATGATCGAGCGGATCTGGTCCGGGCTCAGGCGCGGTCGCGCGTCGGCGCGATGGGGTGCGTTCAAGACGGATGGCCTCGGGCGAGGAAGGGGCGCGTCGAAGCCGGTCCCGGCCGCGGACCGAGGCGGGGGCCGTGAGGCTCCGATCGGACCAGACAGGGCTTGATTGGGGCGAGAGGGAGGCGCACGGACGGATCGCACCGTCACTCCGCGGGTCCCGCGCGGGCGGGCTTGCGGGAGATGCACCTTGAGCGGCGAGCGAGCCAGCGACGAGGCCCTGTTCGCGCCGGCCGCGGCCCGCAACGGGGCGGTCATTCTCGACGTCCTGCGGGACGTCCTGCCGGGCGGCGGTCAGGTCCTGGAGGTGGCGAGCGGATCGGGCGAGCACGCGGTGCGCTTCGCCGGGGCGCTGCCGCACCTGTGCTGGCAGCCGAGCGATCCGGACCGCAGGGCCCTCGGCAGCATCGCCGCCCATGCCCGCGGGGCGGGCCTGCCGAACCTCCTCGCGCCGGTGGAGCTCGACGCGCGCGCGCGGGTCTGGCCGGTGACGCGGGCCGACGCCGTCGTGTGCATCAACATGGTCCACATCGCGCCCTGGGCGGCGACCGCGGGGCTCATGGCGGGCGCCGGCCGGCTGCTTCCCGATGGCGGACCGCTCTATCTCTACGGCCCGTTCCGGATCGACGGCGCCCACACCGCCCCGAGCAACGCGCAGTTCGACGAGGGCCTGCGGGCCCGCGATCCGGGTTGGGGCGTGCGCGACCTCGAAGCCGTGATCGCCGCCGCCGCCGAGCACGGCCTGGCCCTGGCCGAGCGGATCGCCATGCCGGCCAACAACCTCAGCGTCGTCTTTCGCAAGTCCGGCGCCTGATCCCGGATCGCCGGGCCTCAGCGCTGGCCGGCGCCCACACGGATGTAGGTGCGAACCGGGCCGAGTTCGGTGTCGGTGCGCGAATCGAGCGCGATGCGTCCCCCCGCGACCGGCCTGGCGGCGGCACCGCCGCGGCCGGCCTGCACGGCGAGGCCCGCCGTCGCGCGGCCCGACAGGCGGATGCAGGTGCCGCTGCCGGGCAGCCGTACGAAGCCCGCACCCTGGCCGGGGCAGGGTTCGGGCCGGCGCGGGGCGCTCGCCACGAGGTCGGCGGCCCCCGCGGTTAGGTGGGGCAGCGCGAGGCCGGCCTCCTCGCCCAGCGCCGCCGCCGGCACGGCGGCCACGAGGATCGCCGCCGCTAGAGCCAAGCGCAGGCGTTCCGGGAGAGACGCTGAGGCGATCCGGCTCATGCTGGGGTGCGGGCCCGTTCCAGGGATATCCGCCGGGCGGCGGAGGCCGCGCGGCTTCGAGGCCGCCCATGCTGCCCGCGAAAGCGGCGAGAGTTGGGTCGCGCCGGCCCCGCGGCCCCGACGGGGGGCCTGGGGCGCATCACGTTCGCCTGATCCGGTTGCGCGGATCAGCCCATGTAGTTCACGAGGCTCAGCTTCGCGAGGGTCGAGGTGATCTGGTAGCTCGCCTGGAGCCGGTTCTGGACGGCGAGCAGCTTGGCCGCCACCTCCTCCATCGGGGCCGATTCCACGGACTCGACGGTGTCCTGCAAGGTGCTGCGGGTGGCGGTGTTGATGCTCTTGGCGTTGGAGAGGCTGCTCGCCGCGAGGCCGAAATCGGTGGCGATCTCCTGGACGCTCGGGCTGGTGCTCAGGGCGTTGAGGGCGCCCACGGACCGGTCGGCCAGGGCCTGCCAGCTGCTGTCGTCGCTGCCCGAGGGCATGCCGATCGCCGCCGCCGCCATGCCCGCGAGCACCGAGCGCAAGGGCCCCTCGTTGGCGCGGGCGCCGATGGAGACGTTGCTGCTCGTGCCGATGCGCGCGGTGAGGCTGTCGCGGGGATCGCTGCCGGAATCCTCGCCCTGGTACCAGATCACCGTGTTCGCCTGCGGCCGCTGCGCGTAGCCGGTGGCGTTGCCGTCCGCGTCGAAGGTCAGCCGCCTCGGGGCGAGGCCGGGGGCGGTGGAGCCCGCGAAGAAGTCCTGCGAGGCGCGCACGGTGGCGCTCGCCCCGAGCGTGCTGCTCGCCGCGGACCCCACCGCCTTGTTGAGCGCCGCGGCGAGGTTCGCCGCCGTCTTGGCGGGGTCCGCGGGGTCGATGGCGAAATCCGTGGCCCCGGTCGCGCCGGCGGCGCTCTTCGCGGTCAGGGTGATCGTGGTGCTGGTGCCGTCGTGCAGGGCGAGCTGGACGGTGACGCTGTCCCCCGCGGCGGGGTTCCTGGCGGGCGTGCCGAGACCCACGGTGAGGGAGGCGGGGCTGCCGCCGCCGAAGGCGAGGGTGAGGCCGGGACCCGGCGGCGTGTCGGTGGTCGCCGCGCTCTGCACGCTGGCGATCGTGCCCGGCGCGATCAGGCCGTCGAGGGCGGCCTTGGCCGCTGCGGGATCGGCGACCACGGGAAAGGTGTCGGTGTCGCCGGTCCTGGGCGCGGCGCGGGTGGTGAAGTCGATGCTCTTCTGGCTGCCGTCCGGCTGGTTGACCACGACGCGGAAGCGCTGCCCGTCGGTGGGGGCCGCCGCGAAGGTGGCCGTCGCGGTGGCGGCGGTGGCGGGGGTGTAGGCGGCGGTGAGGGCGCTGCCCGTCACGGTGGGCGCCTTGGGCAGGGTGAAGCCGAAATTCGCCCGCACCGCCGCGCTGGCGTTCTCGCCGAGGGACACGGAGGTGGCGCTGGGCTGGGTCAGGGCGAGCCGGCCGAGGCCGTCCTTGCCGATGTCGGCGGTGCGCTGCTGCGCGACCAGGGTCTTCAGCCCGTCCAGCGACAGGGCCGGATTCCCGTTGAGCGCGAGGTCGTAGCCGACCACGGGGGCGGTCTCGCCGTTGCGGCCCCCGAACACGTAGGTGCCGCCCGTGGACTGGTTGAGCGCGTCGAAGACCGCGGCCAGGCTGTTGCGCGCCAGCGTCGTGCTGCTCACCGTGCCGTTGCTCTCGCGCACGAGCCCGTTCCTGAGGTTGGAGCTCAGGCCGTTGCCGAGGTCGATCACCTGGGACAGGCTGGTGGCCACGAGGTTGGTGCGGGTCTGGGCCGCCGTGATGGCGGCGTCGTAGCCGCTGAGCGCGCTCAGGGTGGCGCGCGCCGACAGGCTGGTGCTGCGCCCCGCGCCGAGCCCCGCATAGGTCTCGGAGGCGCGCCCGGTCCCGAGCTGCGTCGTCAGCGTGTTGAGCTGGTCCTTCAGGGCGAGGATCTGCTGGGTGTTGCGGGTCGCCGTGTAGCTGCCGGCCGCGAAGGGGTTGATCGTGGTCATGGCGCTAGATCCGCAGGAGGGTGTCGAGCATGTCGCGGGCCGCCGTCAGCACGCGGGCATTGGCGCCGTAGGCCTGCTGCAGGGAGATGAGGTTGGCCATCTCCTCGTCGACCTTCACGCCCGCGCTGGTGGAGAACCGGCCCTGCGCGGTGGAGAGCGCGACGCTCTGGCCGTCGTTCAGGCTGCGGGCCTGCTCGGTGGCGGCGCCCTGCGCGGAGATGATGTCCTGGGCGAAGGCCGCGACGGTCGCCGAATGGGGCGCGGCGATGCCGCCGATGCCGCTCGACGAGGAGAAGGTCGTCTGCTTGCTGGTGAGGGCGTCGTACATGAAGTTCGCACGCGTCCCGTCCGTGCCGGTGCCCCCCGGTTCGGTGGCCGTGAGGAGCGCCGTCTTGGCCGAGACCGCCGGGTTGACGGCGAGCCGCTGCGCGAGGCCGGTGCGCTGCGCCCCCGCGTCGAGGGAGCCGGTGACGAGCGAGCGGTTCGACCCGTCCACGAAGAGCGCGATCTGCGGATAGGCGGTGGTGAGGTCGCTCGACGAGGTCGGCACGGTGATGGCGGCGGTGGCCGCGGTCACGCTCGTGCCGCCCGATCCCGCGACCGAGATCGTGGAGCCGCTCCCGCCCGCCGTGAGCGTGGGGATGGCCGAGGCCGGGATGCCCTGCGCCGCCGCGCGCGCGGCGATGGCGGTGACGGCCTCCTGGATCTTGGCCGCGTAGGTGGCCGGGCCGCCCGAGATGTCGAAGGTCTGGGCGAAGGCCGTGGCGTCGTTCGTGAGGCTCGGATCGACTCCGGTGGTCGCCTTGTTCGAGGCGACGAGGATCACGTTGCGCACCGAGCCGTCCGGCAGGGCGACCGGCAGGGTCAGGGTGTTGCCGGCCTGGATGCCGGCGAGGTCGATGCTCGCGCCCGTGCCCGCGACGGTGCCCGACACGGTCTTGTCGGTGAGCGCGCTCGCGAGCCCGGCGGCCAGGTCGTCGAGCTGGCGCTGGACCTGGGGCAGCGTGCTGTCGCGCAGCTCGAACTCCGCCGCCATGCTGCCGGAGCGCAGCACGCCGGAGGCCCCGAGATCGATGGCGCCGCCCCCCGGCATGGCCGCCGTGAGCGTGCCGACGCTGCGGAGGTCGGGATCGGTGGAGTAGGCCGCGTTGGGGCCGAGCTTCGTGCGCGCGTCGAATGTCAGGCTCGCCGCGTTGCCGCGGTCCACCAGGGTCGCGCCGGAGCCGGTCATCACGGTGAGGGTGCCGTCCGCCTGCGGCACGGTCTGGATGTCGAGATAGCTGGAGAGCTGGGTGAGCTGCTGGTCGCGCTGGTCCTCGAGATCGGCCCGCGCGGCCGGATCGGTGACGCCCTGGATGCGCACGTTGAGGCTGGCGATGCCGGCGAGCAGGCCCGAGGCCGAGCGCGTCTCGGTGGCGAGCTGCGTCTCGATCCCGCTGCGCAGGTCCTGGACGCCGCCGGCGATCCCGCTGATGCCGGTGGCGAGCGCCGTGGCCGCCGAGAGCACGGTGCTGCG
Source organism: Methylobacteriaceae bacterium (assembly GCA_947444195.1). Lineage (GTDB taxonomy): Bacteria > Pseudomonadota > Alphaproteobacteria > Rhizobiales > Beijerinckiaceae > Methylobacterium. The sequence continues at coordinate 180,497 of CANEZL010000003.1, forward strand.
GGCCGCGGCCGTGGTGGGGTTGGCCGCCAGCGTCTGGAGGGCCTGCGTGAAGGTGTTCACCAACCCGTCGAGGGCGGTGGCGCTGCCCGGTTTCCCGAACAGGCTGTCGATCTGTCCCGCGATGTCGGCCCGCGTCGCGGTGTAGCCGGAGCCGGAGGTCTCGAGCCGCAATTGCTTCAGGGCGGCCGCATCGAAGCTGCGCGCGATCCGGCCGACCGCGACGTCGCTGTTGCCGCTCTCGGCGACCGTGTTGATCGTGCGCCGCACGTAGCCGGCGGTGCCCGCATTGGCGACGTTCTGCGAGACGATCCCGATGGCGGTCTGCGTCGCCCGCAGGCCCGCCGTCGCGGTGGACAATGCGCTGAGGCCCATCCCGACACCTCCGGAGTGTTGCGGCCCGCGCCGCCGGGAGGACGGACGTCCGGCGGATCAGACCTTGCGGTGGAAGCCGGGCGCGGCGCGTCCGGCGGCGGCGTCAACGGATGACGTTGAGCAGGTCGGACATCATCGTCTGCGCGGTCGACATCACGCGCGTGTTGGCCGAGTAGGCCTGCTGCGTGACGATCATCTTCGAGAACTCGGCGGCGATGTCGGTGTTCGACTGCTCGACGTTGCCGCCCACGAGCACGGCGCCGCCGAGGCCGGTGAGCGGGCTGCCCGAGGCCTCGGTCTGCGTGTAGTTGCCGCCGGAATCGGTCTTCAGCCCGTCCGGGTTGTTGAAGCGCGCGATGCCGACATTGGCCAGCGCCACCACGGAGCCGTTCGAGTAGCTGCCGAGAACCTGGCCGGTCTCCGAGACGGAGATGTCGTTCAGCGTGCCGGCGGCGTAGCCGTCCTGACTGAGGGCGTTCGTGGTCACGGCGCCCGTGGTCGAGGCGTATTGCGTGAGCGTCGTCTTGTCGAAGGCGAAGTTCACGGTGCCGAGATTGGTGCCGTTGATGGTGAGCGCCGTCAGCGGCATGCTGCCGCCCGAGGGCTGGAGCAGTTGCCCGGCCGCGTCGAAGGTCACGGCCGTGCCGGCATTGGTCCAGTCGGTCTTCGTGTTGGCCACCGTGGTGTCGGCGGCGTAGAACATGTTCCAGATCGCCGGCTTGTCGGCGGTGGCGTCCTGGATCTTGGCCCAGCGCGTGTTCATCGTCACCGGCGCGCCGTTCTCCGTGTAGAGGGTCAGGGTCGGGCCGGCGATGCTGTTGTTCACGAAGTCCGCGGCGTTGGCGGCGGTGACCTTGCGGCCGGGGGTGGACGACCCGTCCGTGCTCGTCACGAGGCTCGAGGTGTCGGCGGGCGCGTAGAGCGAGGAGCTACTGCTCGACGAGGCGCCGGTGGTGGGCGTCGCGGGCAGGTTCGCGCCGTAGGAGATCGTGCTCGTCCGCTTGGCCGCGAGGGTGGTGTTGGTGATGCGGATCGGGCCGGTGGCGCCGACCTGGCTGGTGGCGGGATCGACGTTCTGGCCGAGGAGGTAGCTGTCCGCGCCGTTGACGAGGTAGCCGTCGCGGTTGAGGCTGAAATCGCCGCGCCGCGTGTAGAGGTTCTGGCCCGAGAAGGCGGACTGGCTGTTGACGTCGCCCGTGCGCTGCTGGACCACGAAGAAGCCGTCGCCGCGGATCGCCATGTTGGTCGGCACGTTGGTGGCGCTGATGGTGCCTTGCAGCGCGGTGGTGAGCTGGGACTGGGCCAGCACCGTGCCCGCCACCTCCCGCCGCGGCGTCCGCTCGGCGATGAGGTCCGTGAAGCTGGTGTCGACGCGCTTGAAGCCGGTCGTCTGCGAGTTGGCGATGTTTCCGGAGATGTTGCTGATGGCGTAGGACTGCGCCTGCAGCCCCGAGACCGCCGTCTGCAATGCCGAGAAGATGTCCATGGGCTCGAATTCCCGTAGCGAACCGTGCGGACGGTCGCCGCCGGAACCGCTGGCGCAACCGGCGTGCCAGGTCCAAGCCATTGATCCGATTGGAAGCGGCCCGCGCAGCCCGGCAGGATCGCCCCGGCGTGCCGGCCCGGGGGCGGCAGATTGTGCCGAGTCGTCCTTCGCGTTTACGGCCCGTTATGGGAGCGATGTCTAAGGTCCGCCGCTGGTATCCAGGGTCGTGGGCATGCGCGCGAAGCGGACGAGTCTCGTCCACATCATCTACTTCTCCCGGCTGAACCTCTCCTCGGACCCGCAGCTGCGTGCCGGGCAGATCGCCGATATCGGACGGCAGGCCCAGAAGAAGAACGAGTTCTCCGTGATCACCAGCCTGCTCATGGTCGATCAGGGGTTCGCCGCGCAGATCATCGAGGGCGAGCGCAACTCGGTGCAGGACACCTTCAACCGGATCGCCGAGGATCAGCGCCACCGCGACGTGCAGATCTGCGAGTGGCGCGAGATCACCAAGCGGGAATTCGTGAACTCCTTCAAGAGCGTGGTGCGCGGCCCCGCGAGCGAGGCGGCGTTCTCCAAGGCCAACCTGCTGCCCGCGCTCCAGCGCGGCACGCCGAAGGCCTCCTCGATCCACGGCCTCGCCGTGGCGCTGCAGGCCGAAGCGATGTCCAAGCAGGGCATCGACCACCTCTTCGTCTAGGGCAGCTTCGATGATCCCCGGATCACGCAAGATGCCAGGCCTCGTCGCGGGCGGCGCGCGCGCTCACGCGAAGCCGGCGACCGCGCGCGCGGGACATCCCGTGGATGATCCCCGTAATTCCCGGATCGCGGACGGTGCTTCCTCTCGGTTCGGTGGCACGAAGACATCACGCGGCCGGATCCTGCCCATCCGCATCGTGCCGCGGCCCTCGATCCGGCCCGTGGAAACCTCGTGTGCACGTTTGATCCGCATGCTCGGCCCTCCACAACCGGAGCGGCCCGACATGCGCAGAGACGCCGAGCCTCCCACGCGGCACCCAGGCCCGCGCCGCCCCCTCCGGCGCGCGGGCGCCGCGACGATGCCCGCTCCCGCGACTGACTCGATGGCGATGTGATCCATGAGCGACAGCGATACCCCTCCGATCCTCGTGGTCGACGACCAGGAAAAGCTCCTCCGCCTCGTCGTCATGCTGATGAACCGCATCGGCTTCACCGAGGTCGAAGGCGTGTGCAGCGGACCCGAGGCCCTGGAACGCCTGCGCAGCCGCCGCTACGCCCTCGTCATCAGCGACCTCGACATGGAGCCGATGGACGGGATCACGCTGCTGCGCGAGATCCGCGCCGACGACGACCTGATGAACACGCCCTTCCTGCTCACCGAGGCGTCCTTCAACTTCGAGGACATCAACCTCGCCCACCAAGCGGGCGCCGACGCCTTCATCCTGAAGCCATTCGACATGGCGGTGCTGAAGACCAAGCTGAAGCAGGTGCTGAACGCCAAGCCCCGCAAGCGCGAGGCGCCCATGGCCGCCGCCTCCAGCCTGACCGCCGACTTCCCGATGCTCGGCAAGTTCTGAGACGGACGAGCCGGGCGGAGCGCCGTCCGGACGGATCCCGCGCTTGTCCTTCGCGGAGGCGCCGTGTCTGATGGCGCCCGCGCGGGCGGCCCGACCGCGCGGAGATTATCCCCAGACGATCGCGATGTCATCCTTCCGAAAAGCGGCCCGGATCCTCGCCGAGGACGGCCTCTCCGGCCTCGCGCATCGCGGGCTCGGCTTCGCCTATCGCCGCCTGCGCCCGCTCCTGCCGGACGGGGCGCCCACCGTGCTCGGCGGCGTGCGGGCCTGCTATCGGCAGAAATGGGCCGACCGCTACGTTCCCGCCGCCTGGCTGCCCTGGTGGATGAGCGACCCGACCGGCTCCGCCTCGTACGAGGGCGCGCTCAATGCCGGGCTCGCCGCGCAGGTCCGCCCGGGCGACCACGTGGTGGTGGTGGGCGGCGGCATCGGCGTCACCGTGGTCAACGCCGCCCTGCGGGCGGGAAGCGGGGGCCGCGTCGCGTGCTACGAGGGAAGCCTCAGGAATTGCGGCTTCGTCCGGGAGACGGCCGCCCTCAACGGGGTCGAGATCGAGATCCATCACGCGGTGGTCGGCCGGCCCATCGGCGTCTACGGCGCCGCCGCCGAGTTCGGCGCGCGCGTCCCGCCGGAGGCGCTGCCGCCCTGCGACGTGCTCGAACTCGATTGCGAGGGCGCCGAGGTGCAGATCCTCGCCGAGATGACGATCCGCCCGCGCGTGCTCCTCGTGGAGACCCACGGCATCCACGGCGCGCCCTCGGCCGAGGTCCGCGGGCTCATGGAAGCCGCCGGCTACGCCGTCTCCGATCTCGGCTGGGCCGAGCCGCGCCAGGCGGCGGAGTGCGAGCGGCACGACATCCGCGTCCTCCTCGGCACCCGCGGGGCGTGACCCGACCGCGAAGCGATCGGGCCCGGCCTCATGCCGCCCGCTTCTGGTAGTCCTTGATGTCGGTGAAGCGTACGGCGGGGTAGCGCTCCTCCTCGTAGCGGAGGGAGAAGGCGCTCGTCGCCATGAAGACCGGGGCCCCGTCGAGGTCGGTCGCCATGCTGGAGCCGTGGCTGTCCACGAACTTGGCGAGATCGACCTCCGAATCCGAGGCGACCCAGCGGCAGACGGTGAAGCGCGAGGTCTCGTAATCGATCGGCAGGCCGTACTCGGCGGCGAGCCGCTCCTTGAGCACGTCGAGCTGCAGCGCGCCGACGACGCCGACGATGGCCTGCGCCCCGTCCTGGGGCACGAAGACCTGCACGACGCCCTCCTCGCCCATCTGCTGGAGCGCTTCGCGGAGCTTCTTGGCCTTCATGGCGTCGGTGAGCTTGATCCGGCGCAGGATCTCGGGGGCGAAGCTCGGCACGCCGCGAAACAGCAGGTCCTCGCCCTCGGTGAGCGTGTCGCCGATGCGCAGCGTCCCGTGGTTGGGGATGCCGACCACGTCGCCGGCGAAGGCCTCGTCGGCGATGGCGCGATCCTGCGCGAAGAAGAATTGCGGCGCCGAGAGCGAGATCGGCTTGCCCGTGCGCACGAGCCGCGCCTTCATGCCCCGGCTGAGACGCCCCGAGCAGACGCGCATGAAGGCGATGCGGTCCCGGTGGTTCGGGTCCATGTTCGCCTGGATCTTGAAGACGAAGCCGGTCATCTTCGGCTCGGTCGGCTCGATGGTGCGCTTGTCCGCATCCTGCCCGCGCGGGGGCGGGGCGAAGCGACTGAGCCCGTCGATCAGGTCGCGCACCCCGAAGTTGCGCAGGGCCGAGCCGAAGAAGACCGGCGTCAGGTGCCCCTCGCGGAAGGCCGCGAGATCGAAGGCCTTCAGGCCGCCCTCGGCGAGCTCGACCTCGTCGCGCCACGCCTGCGCCGCCCCGTCCTCGGTGAGAAGCGTGTCGAAGAGCGGGTCGTCGGGCCCGGAGACGGGGATCGTGCCGGCATCGTCGGCGGCGTCGAGCCGGCGCACCCGGTTGCCGCCGAGCTCGTACGTGCCGGCGAAGTTGCGGCCCAGGCCGATCGGCCAGGTGACGGGGGCGACGTCGAGCGCCAGCGTCTTCTCGATCTCGTCGAGGAGCTCGAACGGGTCGCGGGCTTCCCGGTCGAGCTTGTTCACGAAGGTGACGATCGGGATGTCGCGCAGGCGGCAGACCTCGAACAGCTTGCGCGTGCGCGCCTCGATGCCCTTGGCCGCGTCGATCACCATCACCGCCGAATCGACGGCGGTGAGCGTGCGGTAGGTGTCCTCGGAGAAGTCCTCGTGGCCCGGCGTGTCGAGGAGGTTGAAGACGCAGTCGCCGTACTCGAAGGTCATCACCGAGGTGACCACCGAGATGCCGCGCTCCTTCTCGATGCCCATCCAGTCCGAGCGCGTCGAGACGCGGTTGCGCTTGGCCTTGACCTCGCCCGCAAGCTGGATGGCGCCCCCGAACAGGAGCAGCTTCTCGGTGAGCGTGGTCTTGCCCGCATCCGGGTGGGAGATGATCGCGAAGGTGCGGCGCCGGGAGACCGGGTCGGGCTTGGCGTCGGATCTGGCGGCGTCGGGCGTCGTCTGGGACTGCATCAGCATGGCGGGCTCGGTCCGCGCGGGCGAAGGCGGCTGCGGCGGGAGATCTGGACGGGGCTGGCCGGCGCGGAACCGGACGGCCAGCATGTAAGCCGGCCGGGCCGGAATCGCAAAAGTCCCGCTCAGCCCCGGCCCTGGAAGGGCATCGCGGTGGCGGCGATGGTGAGGAAGGGGACGTTGGCCGAGAGCGGCAGCCCGGCCATGTAGACCACCGCCTCGGCCACGTGGCGCACGTCCATCACGGGCTCGGCCTTCATCGAGCCGTCCGCCTGCCGGACCGCGTGGGCGAAGCCCCGGGTCATCTCGGTCTCGGCGTTGCCGATGTCGATCTGCCCGCAGGCGATGTCGTAGGGGCGTCCGTCCAGCGCCGTGGCCTTGGTGAGGCCGGTGAGCGCGTGCTTGGTGGCGGCGTAGGGGGCCGAGTGCGGGCGCGGCACCTGCGCGGAGATCGAGCCGTTGTTGATGATGCGCCCGCCCCGCGGATCCTGCGCCTTCATCTGGCGGAAGGCCGCGCGGGTGCAGAGGAAGACGCCGGTGAGGTTGACGTCGAGGCTCGCCCGCCAATCCTCCAGCGTGATCGCGTCGATGGCCGCGGCGCGGGGGAAGATCCCGGCATTGTTGAACAGCACGTCGAGCCGCCCGAACCGCGCGACGGCCCGGCCGAACAGGGCCTCGACCTCGTCCGGATCGGTGACGTCCGCCGTCACCGGAAGCGCCGCCCCGCCGCTCTCCGCGGCCACCGCCGCCAGCGCCTCCGCCCGTCGCCCGGCCAGCACCACGCCGTAGCCGGCCCCGGCCAGCGCCAGGGCCACCGCCCGCCCGATGCCCGAGCCCGCACCGGTCACCATCGCGACCCGCCCGATCATATCCGTGCCTCCCCGCTCAGAGCCGTCGCTCCGACGCCGAATGGGCGCTCGTTTCGGCAAAAAGCGCTCCAGCCCACCCGCTCTTAACGGTTGCCACAGCCCCGATCCACGTCTAGACAGCCGCTGCTCTCGATGGGGCGTCGCCAAGTGGTAAGGCAGCGGTTTTTGGTACCGCCATTCCCAGGTTCGAATCCTGGCGCCCCAGCCAATTTTTAGCCTAAGTCGTTCAGATCGTTCAGCTTCTCGCTCAGCCGTCCTGCGGAGCGAGCCGGTTGCTACAATCCGCTGCTACAAAGCCCGCCCGTGAGGGCGGCGAAGGTGCGCGGTGGCAGCCCTCTTTAACGTCGTCTTACGCAAGGCAACCTACCACTTCCGTCGCGGCGTTCCCCTCGATCTGCGCCCCCAACTGCGTCGGCGTGAGCTTGTGCGCAGCCTGGCCACGTCCGACGCGCGCGCTGCCAAGCTGCGCGCATGTCGGTTATACATCGCCTCCGAGAACCTCTTCTCGGCCCTGCGCACGACACCGATGCTGACCGAAGCGCAACTCGCCCGCATGTTGCAGGACTTCTACAACCTGCTCCTCGACACGGAGAACCTGTGCCGTCTGCGGGAGCAGCCGATCGACGAGGTCCGGCGCTCAGGTCGGGCTCGGCACTTCGGTGCGGTCGCGCAACGGGCCCGCGAGGCGCTGGCCTGCAACCGGCTCGACGAGGCGCGGTTTCTCGCTGAGGGCATGCTGCGCAAACAGGGCGTCGTTCTCAAAGGTCTTCCCCCGGACGACCTCGCCCGCGCCGAGCAGGCCATGCTGCGGGCCGGCATCGACGCGGCCGAGGCCCTTAAGGCTCGTTACGAGGGCGACTTCAATCATGAGCCGCGCGACCGACTGCTGAAAATGCAGCTCGAGGCGCTGGACGAAGGGGCGCCCCAGGCCGCGAAGGCGGCGCCTCCGCAGGCCGCCGAGATGAGAGAGCCCGCGACGAACGCACCGCTGTTCTCCGCAGTAGGTGCCGCGTTTCGGGCCTCGCAGGTCGCGACGAAGACCTGGGACAACCAGACAGCCTCCCAGGCGGGAGCCACCTACCGGCTCTTCGTGGACGTCTGTGGCGACCAGCCGCTGATTTCCTACACCCGGAAGGACGCCGGTCGCTTCCGCGGTCTGATCGAGCGCCTGCCGAACGACTACGGAAAGCACCCGCGCTACCACGATCTCACCGTCGGGGAGATCCTCACCGCAGCCGACGCGTTGCCGACAGTGAGCCGCGCGCCGGTCATCACGCAACGGACCGTGAAGCGGCACTTCTCGGCGCTCTCCGCGCTCTGGACCGCAGCCGTGGCGAGGGATGAGGCGGCCACCAACATCTTCGCGGGCTTCCGCTTTGCCAACAGCCGAAAGGCCAGTGAGCAGCGCGACATGTGGGAGCGCGCTGAGCTCGCCCGCCTGTTCGCAACCCCGATCTGGACGGGCTGCGCCTCGGCGGCTCGACGCACCACGCCCGGCTCCCTCATCCTGCGCGACGAGAAATTCTGGCTGCCGCTGATCGCCGTCTTCTCCGGCATGCGCCAGGAGGAGATCTGCCAGTTGCACGTCGAGGACATCCGACAGGACGAGGACGTCTGGTTCATCGACATCAACGATCGGCCCCCGCGCAAGGTGAAGAATGCGACCGCGGTGCGCCGCGTGCCAATCCATTCCGAGCTGATCCGCCTCGGCTTCCTCGCGCACGTCGAGAAGCACCGGCGCGTTCGTCAACAACGGATTTTCCCGGGCCTCGAACCGGGCGGAGCCGATGCAAGGCTCGGCCACGCCTTCACCAAATGGTTCACCCGCTACCGCCGCGACGTCGGGGTCTACCGGGTCGGCCTCGACTTTCACTCGTTCCGGCACACCGCGACGACGCTGATGCACCAAGCGGGCGTCGTGCCGGCAGTGATCGACCACGTCACGGGCCACGCGACGGCAGGCGAAACGGCGCGATACACCAAGCGCTCGACCCTGCCGCAACTGCAGACCGCCATCGAAACGATCGCGATCGGGGTGGATCTCTCGAGCCTCCACACCGCCGTTTCGAGCTAAGTCACCGAGCGAAAGATCCCCCAGCAATTGCGGTTCGGGGACACCATCAGCGCCGTCGCCCGCCTCTGAGCGGCGCGGGTGGTGCCTCGCCCTCGGCCGGCGCCACGAACAGCTCACCCAGCGGCACCGCCAGCGCCTCGGCGACCTTATCGAGCAGGTCGACCGTCGGGTTCTCCGCCTGCCGCTCCAGCCCGCCGAGATAGGCCCGGTCCACGCCCGCGTCCGCGGCCAGCCGCTCCTGGCTCAAGCCCTGCGCCACGCGCACCCGGCGCAGGTTCCACGCCACCAATGCCCGACCCTTCATGAGCCAGGATCAGCGGTCAGCGCGGGCTATCTAACCACTGGCTATAGCCACACGGTACGGCTAAGCTCAGCCCGCGGCAGGGGGACCGCGGGGGTGGGCGACGATCACGATGCGGGTGTGCATCCACCGCGGCACGCACGAGATCGGCGGCACCTGCGTCGAGATGGAGCACGACGGTGCCCGCCTCCTGCTCGACCTCGGCCTGCCGCTCGACGCCGAACCCACTGACACGAGCCGACACCCGGCGATCGAGGGCCTTCCCGGCGGCGGCGACCTGCTCGCGCTCGTCCTCAGCCATGGCCACCGCGATCATGTCGGGCTCAGCTACCTCGCCGGACCGGACCTTCCCGTGGCGATGGGCGCGGCGACCCTGCGCATCCTGCAGGCGGCTGCCGCTTTCATCCCGGACAGCCACGTCCCGGCCAACACGGTCACCTTCGCCGAGGGGCACACGCTGACCTTCGGCCCGTTCACCGTCACGCCGATCCTTGTCGACCACTCGGCCTACGACGCCTACGCCCTCTTGGTGGAGGCAGGTCAGCAACGGCTGCTTTACTCCGGCGATCTGCGCGCCCACGGCCGCAAGGGCGCGCTGTTCGAGCGCCTCGTGCGCGATCCGCCGCGCGGGATCGACGCCCTACTGCTGGAGGGATCGAGCCTCGGCCGCCTCGACGACGACCGCACCTTCCCGACCGAGGCGGAGATCGAGGACCGCTTCGTCAGCCTGTTCGGCGACACCGAAGGCATGGCGCTGGTGGCGGCCTCGGCCCAGAACATCGACCGCGTCGTCTCCCTCTACCGTGCCTGCAAGCGCACCGGCCGCACGCTGGTGCTCGACCTCTACGCCGCCGAGGTGCTGGCCGCGACCGGGAACCCGAGCATCCCGCAATCGGACTGGCTCGGCGTGGCAGTGTTCGTGCCCCAGCACCAGCGCGTGCGGATCAAGCGCACAGGCCGCTTCGACCTGATCGAACGACACAGGGCCAACCGCATCTACGGCGAACAACTCGCGACGCTCGCCCCGCGGGCCGCCCTGCTGTTCCGCCACTCGCTGCTGCCCGACCTCGACCGCGCCGGGTGCCTCACGGGCGCGCGGGCAATCTGGTCGCAGTGGGCGGGCTACCTCGACCAGCCCCGAGGCCAGGTGCTCGTCACCGATCTGGCTGCCCGCGCCATTCCGCTCAGCCACGCCCACACCTCGGGCCATGCCAGCATCCCGGATCTGAAGCGCCTGGCAGCGGCGATCGCGCCCCGACAGCTCATCCCGGTCCATACCTTCGAACCCGAGCGCTTCCCGGCGCTGTTCGGATCATGCGTCACGATCAGAGAGGACGGACAATGGTGGGAGACGGCGGCATGAGTAGCGTGGAGACCGCCCCCGGGAGCGGTACGGCAACCGTTCCCTATCGAAGCCTGGGCGAGCCCTTCCTCGCCGCCCTCGAAGCTCTGGCGGACGCGCCGAACGGAGCGTGGTGGGCCGACGTGCTCGCCGACCCGGATCTGCTGCTGGCGGTGCGGAACCGGTCGCTCAACGTCTACTACCGCGGTGCCTCGCTCTTCCGGATCGCTCCATCGAGCGAGGGCGTCGCGGCTGAGACGCACGTGAAGTACCTCGTGCGCCAGCGCCAGGCCATGACCCGCCTCGCCGCGGATGGCGGCTTCGGTCTCGATCCGGCTGCGGCGGTCTGGACGCGCTACGAAGGCCCGGCGACGCTGGCCGAGATGAAGCGGGCCGCGACGCCGCTCGCCGGTCTGGAGAAGACCGGGGTGCACACGCTGGTGCAGGCCAGCCCGAACGTCGTCGACGTCGAGGTCTCACTGACCGGGGCACCACTCGAGACGGCGGCCGAGCCCGACGGAGCGGAAGCGGAGGTGGACGCCGCGTTCCAGTCCCCCGACGCGGACGCGGGTGCGGCCCCGACGCGGCAGGATCGGCTCGACGTGGCGAGCCTGGAGGAGCGGGGCGTGGCCGACGAGGCGTGGCTCGTCTTCCATGAGGCCAAGCTCGCGACAAATCCTGCCCTGCGCTCGAAATCAATCCCAGCCATCGTCGGACAGGTCGAACGCTACCGTGCCACGCTGAAGCATGAGGCCGAGCGCCTCGCCGCGAGCTACCCCGCCCTGTGTCGTGACCTCGTCCGTCTCGACACCTTGCGCCGGACAGTGCGGCTCGCCCGCGGTCTCGACGCGGCTGCGCTGCCGCAGCGCGATCCGCTCGTGGCCGAGGTAGCCTCCGGCGCACGCCGGCTGCGGGTCGACGCCGAGCCGCGCCTCGTCCTGTTCGGCTTCGACGCGGACCAGAGGGACGGCATGGTCGGGACGATCACCGAGAGCCTGAGAGGCCAGCACAACCTGCGGGTCTACGCGGTCGGCCGACCAGGCAAAGGCACGGCTGCCTTCCGTCGCCCTAAGGATCTGCCATCCGGACCAGTCTGATTGAGGTGCGACCGCCGGCCGCAGCAGGAATCTGCGGCCGGCGGTAAATTCGCGGGGTGGGCAACGGGAATACCTATCCTCGGCTCCGCCGGAGCGTCCGCGAGACCCCTTCGTCATGTCCAGCCCGTCCGCCGCGGTTCGCTCCCCCGCTGATATCCAGCGGGGTGAGCGTCCAACCCCGAGACCGCCGATGACCATCCTCCTCCGTGCGGGCTTCTGTGCTGCTCTCAACCTCGCCGCGGCCGTGGCCGCCCAGGCCCGCGAGCCGCTACCACAGGGTGAGGTTCGCCTCCCGACGCTGCCCGCCTACAACGGCACCTGGGCCGCCAGCACGGAGGAGTGCCGCAACCCGAGCTTCCTGCACCAGCGCATCACGATCGATGCCAAGCAGGGCTTCATCACGGATAACCGTGCCGGCGACACCGAGTGCCGCATCGTCCGACAGAAGCATTACGCCCAAGGGTCCAACATGGACCTGGTCTGCCAGTACGGGCAGGAGTCGCCGTTCAACTTCCGCACCGACATCTCGTTGCTCCGTACCGGCGCGGGTCGCCTGGCCCTTACGAACAGCTTCGTCGACCGCAAGCCGGAGACGCTGGACCTGATCCGCTGCCGGGACAGCGACGTACCCACCCGCATCGTCTACCCCTCGGGCCCGGACGGCGCCCCCGCGCCCACGTACGACCTGCCACCGCTGAAGGACGGCGAGTTCTACGCCGGTCAGGCCTACCCCGCGGACTACGCCGAGCGCCGCACGGAGCTGCTGGGCGCGAAGGCGAAGCCGCTCCCCCGCGTCGCCACTGAGACCTGCACCCACGCCTTCTGCAAGCGCTACCCGGAGATCCGCGCCTGCTACGCCGACTACTGCGTCGGCCGCTGGCAGCGCGCGGACGGCGCGACGGTCGACTACGTCGTGAAGCCGGACGACCTCACCGTGCTGAAGACGGTCTGCCGCGACACCTGCGGCGCGGACGAGATCCGGCCGCCCGTCCGCTGACGGCCTACCCCCTTGGAGAAGGCGACGCCATGCGACCCGACCTCGAGGACGGATCGGAGCACCGTGACGGCGAGACAGCGACCGAGCCGAGCGTCGGCATCTTCTGGGGCGTGCCGGACGGCGGACGCACGGTGCTGGTCACGGACCGCACGACGCTGGCGCAGGCGGAAGCCTACGGCGATTGCCTCACTCACCCGCGCGGGCACCACGAGGTCTGGGAGGCATGGCGCCGGCTCGGGGGCACGGCCCTGCGCCGCCGCGGTCTGCCGCCGACCATCGCCACTCACGAGTATGAGGCGTTCCCGCGCGGGCGGGTAGTCTACATGCGCGGACCAGCGCTGTTCACCCTCTACGCCGACCGGCGCCTGCAACGGCCGGACACGATCGCCGACCTCGTCCGGCTGTTCGGCCTGACCGGATAGGACCGCAAGGTGTGCTCGGACGCCCACTACCGCACCCTCGCCTGACCCGGAGGATACACAGCATGGGCGGCAGCTCGGCCGACATCGAGGCGCTGCTGGTCGACGTCACCGACCCGGGCAACCCGACGCCGGGGATGCTGCCGGCGATCTTCCGCGACATCATCGGACGGCTCGACGCGGCCGGGCTCGCCTACGCCGTGGTCGGCCGCATCGCCCTGACGCTGCACGAGCAGGCCCGCTTCGTCAGCGAGATCGAGATCGTCGCGGACATCGACCCGGACAGGCGCCAGCGCGCCGTAGAGCTAGCGCGGGCGACGCGGTCTCGCTTCGCAGCACACATGGACCCGCACCAGTGCCGGCGACCAATCAGCCTGACGCTGCGGCCCTGCAACTGCGCGACCGAGACGATGCTGCTGGCCGAGGCAGTCACCTGCCCTTGGTTCGGCGTGCCGGCACGGATGGCGAGCGGGGAGCACCTGCTTTGGCTGTGGTGCTGCATCGAGGCCCCCGACCATTCCATGAACGCCGCGGCGCTGATCGCGGGCGGTACGGTCGATCTCCACCGGGTGCAGGGCCTGCTGCGCGAGACCGACGACGTCGAGGAAGGCGGCCAGCGGCGGCTGCGGCTGGCGATCGGCGACGCGGTTCTGTCGACAACGTCCTCGTTCAACCGGTTCATGACGGAGCGGCGTGCCCGGCTCGACCCGAACCAAGTGCCAATCTGGCAGCTACAACGGGCGAAGGCCGCGGAGAGCGACGAGCGCTGAGGGCGCGGCCGTCCGACACGCCAGCCCCGCATCGCTGCGGAGGACGACCGCGTCCACGGCTGTTTCACGCCTGTCTCGACCACTACATCACAACGAAAATCACCCCAGCCGGCGGCAGACGAGCTGGACCTGCAGGCCCCCCTGCCGCCTACGGCGTCTCCGTCGGTGGGCACCGGCGTACAGCCGGCAGGCGGATGAGTGCCCCCTTGGCCACGGCACCTCTGCCGCCATGCCCCTACGGCTTGGCGCACTTGAGCTCTCCACCCGGCGGACCTCAGCACCGAGGCCACCCGACCCGGAGCATCGCCGGTTTTCCGCGGATCCCGACTACGCCAAGTGTTTGAAACTTAGCACCGCCCGACGGGCCGGTTCTGCCGACATGCGGCCTCGACGGCTGCCAGCGACCTCCAGCTCGGCCCGACAGGTCGATGTCTCCGAAGACGCTCATCAACCGCACATTCGCCCCGCTAGCATCGGCGTGACGACGGGCGCAGTTCATCCGATCGCTGCTTCGTCCGGCCGCGGTGCCGGGCCGCGCACGCCTGCCCATTCCGGTGCCTGCTGATCCTGGCTGACGCGCAGCCGTCGCCACTCGAGTCCCGCGAACGCGGCATCGAACGACGCGCCCGCCCCGATCGGCAACGCTGCCCGCGCCTCCGCCCAGAACCGCTCCGCCAGGCCTGGAGCAGCTTCCCAGGCCGTACGCCACCAAGCCAGGATTGGCTCGCGCGCCCGGGCCAGCGCCGTAGCCGAGGGCAGCCGATCGCGCTTCTCATGCTGGTTCACCCGGCGCGAGGACGGCACCAGGTTCCACAGGTCGCCGCACGGCCACGCCGACCATGGCAGCGCGTGATCGATGTCGAGCGCGTCAAGGCGCAGCGGGTTACCGGACCAGACGCAGACCGGCGGCGTCCCCGCCTCGGCGAGCCGCCCGGCGACGAGGCGGGCCAACCCAGTGTCACGTGTGGGCTCCTGCCAAACGAGGTACGCCTCGACCGCACCGGGTTCGCACGCGCGGCTCATGCGCGCCGCGTAGCTCCGGATCAGCCGCGCCCACTCGGCGACCAGCATCGGCTCGACCCAGGCGCCAAGCCGCAGCAGCGTGCGCCACAGCGGCCCCGGCACGGACAAGTGGCCCCAGGCTGTCAGTGTCTCGGGCGTGAGCGTCACCGGGCCCGTCACACGTGCGGGTCGCCCCACCCCTTCGAACACAGGCCCACCCGCGTTCGGGTAGGTCGTGTGGCGCGCCGGCATCGCCAGGATCGTGCGCCGCGCCTCGCTGAGCGCCGCGACGAGGGCGTCGGCCCGGGGCCCGGCGAAGCGCATGCCGAGCCGCAGATCCCCCGCCGTGACCCCAAGTGCCAACAGCGCGCGGAAGCCCGGGCCCGCGAACCCGAGACCGTCCGGCCCAGAGTTGCCCGGCATCTGCGGCAGGCCGGCCGCAACGAGCGGCAGGTAGGCGCGCAGCCAGTGCAGGGCGACGCAGCCCATCGGCACGAGCACCCGGTCGCCCCCGTCCGGGGCCGGCACGGCGAGCGAGGGCGCCGCGTCGGCGATCCTGGCGACCGCACGCAGCAGCCCGAGCTTGTAGGTCGAAGACTTCTCGTCGTTAAGCACGATGCCGCGGATCAGCGGCAGGCCGAGACTGCCGTCGTCAGGCAGGCGCAGCACCACGCTGGTCCACGCGACGCCGGCCCGGCCGAGACGGTCGGGTTCGTCGAGGGCACGCAGGATGGCGAGCCCGTGCTCCCGGGCCAACCCCTCGATTTCCCCGAGCGTGGTCGGATGCATCGCACGCTCGGGCTCAATCGGGCCGCCCCGCAGGGTCAGGATGAGCACACCGCCGGGCTTCAGCAGTGTGACGAGTTTGCGGAAGGCGCGCGGGCGCTCGGCCGGGGGCAGATGCATCCACACCGCCGAGAGCAGCACGAGGTCGTAGCTCAGGCCCAGCCGATGCACGGCCGCCAGCGCGGGAAGCCGATCGTCGACCCAGCGCAGCCCTGGGTGCCGCCGTTCGCCCTCTGCCCGCATTCCGGCGGCGGGCTCGGCGGCCACGACCTCGAAGCCCAGGCCGGCCAGCCATGCCGCGTCACGACCTGAGCCCGCCCCGATATCGAGGGCGAGGCGTCCCGCACCGGCCGGCAACAGGTCCTGGAGTTGCCCCCACAGAACCTCGGCGCTCAGGGCTTCGTAGCGCGCCGTGAACGCGGCCGCCCCGCGATCGTAGGCGGCGATGGTCTCGTCGACGACGCTGATGCTGTCCAAGGAGCAAAAACACCGAATAGATCGGCGGCGGGGAGATCGGAACGTTCTGCGTCGACGTGGACGCGTCATCAAGTCTGTTGACCGGCGATACTGTGGTGCCTTGCCAAGCGTCAAGCACTCATTCGGCTTAAGGAATGGAGCGCTCGTTGACGGTGGTACTAAAGCCGCGCTTGGTCGAAGCGCGCACCGGCGGGCCGCCGCTCTCAAGCCAGTGCAGGACGGGATAACTGAAGGCGACCCGCTCCCGACGGAGGTATCTAGCTCCGTCGGATCGCCAACCCTCAGGGATGGACGCGTCGTATCGCGGACTGAAACTCCGGGTCTTGTACGAAGTCGCGGAGATCGTTGTCCGCAGGATCGCCAGGAATGTCCGGGTCAAGCAACGTTCCCAACAAGCCCCGGATAGGGGTCGCCGGATCCGGGGCCAACATGACGACGCGTCGGACCGACGACAAGGCGACGTCTCGCGCCGCGCGCATTTCGTCTGCGCCGGAGCCTTGCTCGGAGAACCAACGATGCATCTGTCCATAGGCGCATGCCCGCCAGAGATGAACCATCACGTCCTGATCGGTGCGGGAATCTGTCGCCAGGGCATCAGCGAGAACGCGGGCGCGCGTGAAGCCGTCCGGCGCCGGCAGGTATAGCGAGAGGAGAAGTTCCTGGCGCCGGACGCGTAGGTCGTCCGGCGCCTTCGCCCTCGCCTCGGCCAGGGTTTCGGACGCTCCCCGGAGGTCACCCCGCAACATGCGGACCTCTGCAAGACGCCGCAGAATGCGGACGTCGTCGGGCGCCAGGGCGTTCGCCCGCCGAAGTGCGGTCTCGGCCGCCTCGTGGTTCCGTGCCCGGGCTTGCGCCGCCCCCCAGGCCGCAAACTCGTCCGCGGAGACGAGATCGCCGAAGCCGTACCCTAGTACCACGGCATCAGCCGCCACGGGCGCCGCTGCCCCTAGCGGCGTTCCGATCCGAGCGCCGGCGGCGAAGCCCACGGCTCGCGCCTCCGCGGCGATGCCGGCGTCGTTGGCCGCGGCGACCGTCTCGGCGGGAAGCCCGGCTCGCTGGATGCCCTCGGTCATGAAGAGCGTGAGAGTGATGCGCGTCCTCGCCTGGAGGTAGAGGAACAGGAAGCCAAGTAGAAAGGCGGCCAGCCCCACAGGCAGCACGACCAACTCGGCGCCGGGGTAACCCGATAGGGCCTTCTCCGCGACGTAGGCGGCAGCCCCTTTGGCCGTGTCCGCAACCTGCCCAGCGTGCACGAGGCCGAGCCCAACTAGAATCTTGGTGACCCAGTCGGAGATCTCCTCCAAGTTCGAATTGCCCTGGAGAGGCCTGAAGCCGCCGACGGGGGAGGCGTTAGGCGGAGTGGCCGCAGGACTTGCGCCGTCGGTCGGGCGGCGCGTGGCGAGGGACGCGAGTTGCCCGTCCCCGGTGAGCAGGCGGGGGATCCCGAAAAGGAAACCTGCCAGCCCTCCGAGCAGGGCGCCGGCCAGCGCAATCCCTCCTAGCACGCTGGCGCCGGCCGCCATCGAGCCGCTCGCGGGCGTGCCCCCCCAGACATAGCCAGCGATCACGACTATCAAGGCGACGACCGTCGCACCTGCGGCCCGGTCGGTCCAGGAGAGGTTACTCCCCAGCTCCCTTGCCCCGTCGTGCGTGACCGTTCTTTCCTTCCCACCCTGCAAGCTCAGGCCCCCTTTGTGCGGGCGATGCCGACCGCTGGGACCGCCCGGCCCGGGAACGTCGTCGCGGCCTCCACCCCGTTCCTGCCGTTGCCATGCATCTCGACTACCTGCATCGGCGGGAGATCCCGGTCACGCTCGACGCGCGCGAACTTCTCCGTGAGATGGCGCGCGAGCAGACGGCTTGACGTGGTGACCACGAGCCGAAGGTGGCCATTGCCGGACAAGGTGACCGCGCGCAGGACATCTAGCAGCCCAACGCGGTTCAGGTCGTCCATGTGCGTGACCGGCTCGTCGAGAAAAAACGTCCCCCCGAGGCTCCGGGCCCGGGCGATGAAGAGCGACAACGCCAGGTCCTGACGCTGACCCTGGCTGAAGTCGCGCATCGGGTCGAGGGTCGCTTCTCCCGCACCGGCGCACCATCTCAGGAAATCGGCTCCCTCCCCGAACTCGATGCGGTCGATCAGCCTGTTCGCGTGCATGCGTGCGAATAGCGGGTTGACGACCGCCGAAAGCTGGACGACGCGCTGGCGCGCTGCCTCCGCGGCATGGCGCTCGAACGCCTCGGCGCCGCGCACGGCGGCGGCCCGACCGGCCCGGATCAGTTCGAGACGACCCCGCTCGCGCCTCAACCTGGCACCGAGCTGCCGCACACGCTCACGGTCGACCTCGGTCGCGAGGGCGGCCTTCGCCGCGCCAAGATGCGCTTCCGCCCGCGTCAGGACTGCGTCGACATGCCTGAGGACATCGCGAGCCTCGTCGCGGGCCCGTACTCCCATCCGCGCCTCTCCCGCGACGACGGCCCACGCTCGTGCGAGGTCGTCCTGAAGCGCCCGAAGGTGGGTAAGCCGTCCGCGCAACGCCTCAAGTTCGACCCGCGCGGCCTCGGCTCGGGCCTGTGCCGCCCGGGACGCTTCCGCGGCCGCCATCGCCGCTGCCTGCGCGGTCTGCCGCTCCTGTGAGACGGACGCGAGCTCCGCCTCCATGACCGAAGAGAAGTGGGCCGTCGCTAGTTGGAGCGGGGTATTGTCCGGGAGCGCTGAGCGGAAGCGGGCCGTGCGTGTGCCTAGTTCGTCCTCTAGCGTCTGGAGAGCCTCCACGGCTTCGATGCGCCGACGGAGGTGAGACAGGGCCTCTGGTAGGTCCGTGACCGTCGTGGCGAGACCAACGTACCGAACCCGACGGGCGAAATCGGCCCTGACCTGCGTGTCCTGCGCCCGCGAGCTGCGAAGCGCATTTACCTCGCCCCTCAACCGCGTCGCCTCGGCGACCGCGGCCCCGGCTTGCCGGACGCGACGCTCGCCGCGGGCGACCTCCCGCTCCAGGCCCTCCATGAGCGATGGGCCGCCGAGCATCGCCTCAACCGATGCCCGCAGCCTTTCGTGCGTCCGCCAATCGTGGCCGCAGACTGGGCAATCGGCTTCCGCGTGGCGATGGTTGAGGAACGCTAGCGCCTCAGCACGCAGCCGTTGCAGCGGCTGGCCGATCTCGGCCAGCCTGCGCCGGGCTGCCTCCAGGCTGCCGGACGCCACCGCCAGTTCCCCGTCCCGCCGCCGTACTTCCTCCTCGTCAGGCAGCGAAGCGAGGATCCGAGATAACTCGTCATCCACGGTAGCGACGCGTCGTTCGAGTTCCGGCATCCCGATGGCCAGCCGCCCAAGCACGGCCAGCTCGGCGGCGCGCTCCTGCCGCAACGCGACGGACATCTTGGCCTCGGGAAGGCGCCGGAGGGCGGCAAAGGTGGCATTGCGGGCGAGGCCCGCGGCGGCGCCAGCGGCTGCCATCTCCGGCAGCCGTGGGGCAACGGCGCCACGGAACCCGACCGACTCTGCAAGGCGCCGGTCGATCTCCTGGAATGCCTCGCTCGTGGCTCGCGCCCGGGCAGCAAATTCCGACGCGCGTACCCTGGCCACGCCGAGCGCCGTAGACAAGCGGCCCTCCTCCGCCAGGCCGTCCGCAAGTTCCCGACTGGTCGCCCGTCGCGATGCCCAGCTTTCGGTCACCGTTGCCATGGCTGAAATCGATGCGGCGTGGGCTTGCCGCCGCCGCCCGATCTCAGCGGCCAGCGCCTCTACCCGCCGCGGGCCGGGTGATCCGGCAGACATGCCAAGGAGCCGTTCGCCCAATTGGGCTTCCTCGTCGCTGGGGCGCGGGCCCGAGCGCCGGAGCGTCCTCGCAGCCGCAGCGAACTCCTTCCTAGCCCGGTCCGCGGCCTGGGACAGGACGTTCTCGTCCGGGAGCAAGGCTTCCGCGTAACGCCTCAGCCGGCCGGCGGAGTCGTGCTCCTCCCGGATGTCTAGCAAGTCGGCGAAGATCTCTTTCCGGCGACCGAGTGTCTCCGGGTCGGTGTCGAGCAGCGTGGCGAGTTCCTCGGCGGTGAGGATGTGAGTCGCCCGGAGGAACTGCTGCCGCCTCCGGATCGCCGTGACGTGGTGGGGCTCCCAGCCGGCGTCCTGCCGGACCGGCGCGGTAAGCGCGGCGAGCAGGGCGCCGGGTTGCACCGGGCGCGCCTGGTCCCGCGTCGCGCCGAGCCGTGCGCCGCTCCTGTCCCTCCGCAGGTACAGTGGGCGGCCGTCCAGTTCCAGCTCCGCCTCGACGGTGGGTTCGGTTTCCGGCGCGAACTTCGATACCAGAAGGGCCGAATCGAAGGTGTTGCCTGTGCAGAGGCGGTGGACTTGCCCGGTCAGGAGCCACTCTGTCGCGTCGCACAAGGTGGTCTTACCGGTCCCGTTGGCAGCGTAGATAACCGTCAAGGCCGGTCGCAGGTCGAGCTCGACTGAGCCGGTAATGCCGCGGAACGCGTCGACGTGCAGGCGATTAATTCGCAACCCGCTCACAGCTCGACCTTGCTCCTTTCTTCCGCGGCGATAGCGCCGTGCCCGTGCTCGGCGATGCGACGCCACAGGGCTTCCGCCTCCGCGTCGAGAACGAGTTGCGCCTGCCTGCGCACGCGGACGGCCTCCTGGGGCAGGCCGAGCACGCCGACCGCGGCTAACCCTCGCCAGCCCATTTCGCAGTCGTCGGGCCAGATTACATGCTTCCGGCAGACCTGCGTGGACAGTTCGAGGGCCCGGACGAGTTCCCGCTCGGGGGCGGAGGCTAACGCCAGCACGAGGTAGCCGTCGATCGGGGCCTGTCCCCCCTCGTTCGCCTTCAGCAAGGCGTCGAGCCAGGCCTGACCGGCCCTCGCGGCCTCGGCGAGCCCGCCCTCGGTGACAGGCCAAAACAGGAGCCTAGCATAGGTGCCGGCCCAGAACGCGGCTCCCTCGGGAGGATCGACCGCCCCCGTGTAACCGGCGGGAAGCCGCTCGATCCGGGAAAGGCCGACTTGGTCGGAGAGCGTGTCGAGGGTCGTATAAGGCCAATCGGGCATCACGCCGCCTCCCGGTCCGCTGCGGCCAGAAGACCGAGCAGCGCTGTATCGGCATCCGCAGCGGGTACGGACCCATCCATGTAGATGTCCGCCACGCGCTGGAGCCCGACGCAGGTCACGGCCCGCTGCGTGCGGGGCAAGGAGATGTCGCCGGGCTCAGCCGGCGGTTCAGTAAAGTCCGAGCGCCTGTCGCCCGTCACCGGGCCCTCCGGCAAGTTCTGGCGCCGACCCGTGCCCACCACGATGAGATGCGGATGCGGGTTCGGTGTCCTGGCCCACTCCTCAAGCAGCCGCAACATCTCCTGCCCGCCACGCACGGGATCTCGCCAGACGAGGACGTGCGCGCCAGATCCAGCAAGCCGAAGCTGGCCATGACGGTCCTCGGCCCTGTGCCAGTCGATGCCAGCGACGCCCGCTAACGCGGCCAAGCCGTGTAGGGCCTCGCCCAAGATCTCTAAGTGAGGTTCGAGCTTATCCGGGTTGATCCGCGTCCCGGCGGTGCCGCCTAGCAGCGAGGACAACAGGCTCGCCGCGAGTGGGTGCACCGTGCTCGCGAGATGATGTCTCACGGCTTCGAGGCCTTTGGGAAGCCCGGCATTCCAGTCCGGCCCAAGGGGCAGGCGGCGCGTCAGGCGGTCCAGCTCGTGTGCCTCCGTGATCTCGTCGATGTCCAGTCTTGTCCCGAGCCCCTCTCCGGTCAGCGGCACCGTACACTCGATCTTCCACAGGTCCATGGCTGTGGCGGGCCCGGGGGCATGGAAACTGAGTGGTCCCGCGGCGACTCGGGGCCCGCTGCCACGGACCAGCACGCCCTCCACGGTCCCCGGAACTGAGATCGGACGCCCGCCCCCTGAAGCCCGCAGGCCGCGCGGGAAGACGGAGAACGAGCCGAACGCGCCGCTGAGGGACCGCCAGCGGTCCACTTCCTCGTCTGAATGGCAAGGGCAGCATGCCTGGTTGCACGTCACGAAGCTGACGCGGCGCGTCGCCGAGACGTCGTTGACGAACCGGTCTATGGCACGGCGCCAGTTCTTGTTCGCCGGCGCCTCCTGCAGCAAGCTGGCGGTGACCAAGACAGGATGGGCGTCCCGCGCGTCAGCTTCGAGCGCGGCCTTGATGCGCTCCCTTGTCGTCGGGGCGCCCGGCGCTTCCGCCTGCACGGCCTCCGCGCATATCAATGGGAACAGGTCGAGGTCGGCCAGGCGCAGCCGCAGCAGCGACATCCCGCGCCGCATGTGCGGCATCTGCCTTTCGTGAGCCTGCTCCAAGAAGGTCTTCAGGAAGACGATGCAGGCCGTTCCCTCGCCGGGGCGATGGACCCAGCACCATCCGGCTCCGTACCTGTTGTCGTTGCCTAGCGGGCCGACGCCCTCGCGGTCCCAGGCCGCATGACGCCCCTCACCGCCGTCGAGCCAAGCCTCAATGCCTCCTCCGTTCGCGACGCCGAAACCAGCCACGAGGATCAGGGTGCGGGGGCAGGACTGGACCGCCGCGTCGACTGCCTCCCAATCCTGCGAGCCGAGCGCGTATTCGGGGGCGACGACGAGCGTCGGAAAGCGACCGGGCAAAAGATGGTCCAGTGCGGTGCCGTTCCCCGGCGGAATACGCGCGAACAACTGCGTGAGGGCCGCTACGACGGGCGGCCGAGAAGCGTCCCGCTCAATGACACCTAAATCTACCGGTTGCGCTTGGACCAGGCAAAGCTGCACCTCGCGACGTTCCAGCAGACCAAAACCGATGTCGAACGTCGCGATGCCGCCTTCATGGCTGACTCTGATTGGTAGCGGCATGCGTGCTATGGCGGGAGTCCGTTGGATGGAGGGCGGGGTAGCCTTGCGCAGGCTCCACCCGCTCCAAACTCTCACCGTACAGCATCCGGCAATCACCTGAGATAGCGCGAACGCGCTGTCCACCGCCATGAGTGCCAAGGCGAAGCGAGGGACAAGTTCGACATCGCGGCCGTCGCCCAGAGTCTGTGGAAGCTTTCTAAGCTGATCCCGATACCGCAGCCGAGCCTAATCGGCCGGCCCCATTAAGGCAGATTGCTCGTCCGCCCAGCGCTTCATCTGTGAAGAACGCGAGTTTTACAACGCAATTGGCGCACCTCGGAAGGAGCGACGGCACTTTGACGCACAGTAGCAAGTGCATTCCGACTGTCCGACCCGCTATCTTAGCGAAAACATCAGCCAGACCGGAGACGAAGCATACGCAGCCGGCCGGGTGGTGGTGGATGACCTCACCAGCCACACCTAAGCCGACACCGCCGGCGTCCCGGCCGTGCCGCCGCCACCGACGTGGATGACGGCAGCTACGCCCCCCGGCCGACTAGCTCCTAGAGGGTGTTATGAACTTGAGGCGATTGCAGCGGCCTGTTTGAGCATGATGCAGACGAAGGCGACGCGGTGCAGGTCTGCCAACGTTGTGGCGTAGCGCTCGTAATCTTTGACGAGCCTGCGGAAGCGGGTGGCCCAGGCGAAGGAG